>CAVUIJ010000014.1:0-372612 GCA_963741505.1 uncultured Alphaproteobacteria bacterium
TACCGAACGCTAATGCGTTGATTTCGTTTTGTTAGTTCAAGCATGTTACAACATGTCGCACCCCTCAGTCTCGCCATGTTCGGAGGATAGGAAGAGGATAGCGTTTAGATCTGGCGGTTGGATGCTCACTGATCTGGCTATCCGTACACTGTTACCGCCGAGCAAAGGCGTGAAGCGCTACTGGGACCGGGACGGCCTCTGCGTGCAAGTCTCGCAAGGCGGTACCAAGACCTTCTATTTCGTTCACGGCACTGAGCGCAATTTTCTCATGCTCGGCCGGTACCCGATTCTCACGTTGGCGGAAGCTCGAACGTGCGTGCGCAAGATCATCGCCAAGCAAACACTCGGCATCGAGGACGAGACGTCGAAAGTGATCGTCCAAGATGCGATCGACCGCTTCACTGCAACGCACTGCGATTTGAAGAACAAGCCGAGCACCGCGCAGGAAACGAAGCGGCTACTGAAATATCTCGCGCCTATCTCTCGCCAGCCGATCGGCAAGGTAAAGACCGTTGAACTGATGAACATCGTCGACAATGCGTCGACAAGTGTGAGTACGCGGCGGCACGTGTTCGTAGCTGCTCGAACTTTCTTCCGTTGGGCCGCGCGGCAACGCATTATCAAAACATCACCGCTGCAGGACATCCAGGCACCGGGCCTCGCGACTGCGCGAACCCGCGTACTTTCCGACGACGAGATGGCCCGCGTCTATAACGCTGCCATCGACCTTGGCTACCCCTACGGCTACATCTGCCTCGTCGCCATTCACACCGGCATGAGACGCGGTGAGGTCGGTGCACTGAGGTGGGACTACATCACGTCGGAGACGATCACGCTGCCGTCGGCGCTCACCAAAAATAAACGCGAGCATGTCTTGCCGAACCTCATCAACGAGAGCCTGGCAACGATCAAGAAAACATCCGAGTATCTTTTTCCGTCGTCCGTCGGCACGCCGTATTCGGCCTGGAGCGACGGCAAGGAAGCGATGGATGAATTGTGCGGCGTTGAGAATTTTGTCGTGCACGATTTCCGCCGATACCTTTCGACGACGATGGCACGACTCCGGGTTCCGATCGATGTCACCGAAGCGGTACTCAATCATGTGAGCGGATCGCGCTCACCGATCCAGCGCGTGTACGATCGCTATGACCGACTGCCGGAGATGCGGGAGGCACTTGCGTTGTATGAAAAGCACTTAGCCACCATCGTTACTTGATGTGGGGTGGGGTGGGGTGGGGTCGGGGAGGCGTGCGAGATCTGTTTCGAGACAGGGTGATGTGCTACCATGGCAGATATGATCAAGGTGCTCGAACAAGCCATCGAAAAAGTGAAGCAGCTCTCCGAGGAGCGGCAAGAACAGGCCGCGCACATCCTGGAGCAGTTCGCCGCTGCCGGCGACGATGTCTACAAATTGACCGAGGAAGAACGGCGTCTCGTGCGCGAAGGTCTCGATGATCTCGATGCCGGGCGCGTCGTTTCCGACGCCGACATGCAAAACTTCTGGGCTCGTCATCGCGCATGAACGTCGTCTACGCCGAGCGTGCCAGGCGCGACATTGGCGAGATTTACGATGCGATTGCAATTCGCAATTCAACCGCCGCGCAGCGCGTCGAGGATATGATCCGCTCCAATTGCGAAGGGCTCGCCGATTTTCCTTTTGCATCTGCCGCTACCGATGAGTTGAATGTTCGTCGGCTGCCGCTCGTGCGATACCCCTACACCATTTTCTTGCCTCCTCGCGGACGATTGGCCCACGTACCTCAACTCGTCGCTCGGCCCAGCCAGTGTCCGCTGGCGGAGGTCCAGCGGCCTCGCCCTTGCGCAAATCCGCTTATTGATCAATGGGAGTGTCAACGGCATTTCTCTGCACTTCAACAGCCCGCGGCCGGCGCCCGCCACAGCGATGTCTGCGGCTTCACGGCTGATAACGTCAACCACGTGGTCAGGCGGAAGCGATCGTCACCCGGCAGGGCCGAGACCCGCGCATCAGCGCAGGCGGGGCTCGGTCACGCGGCCAGTGTCTGCCGCGTGGTAGTGCGCGGCCCTCGCCCCTTCGGCGAGGGTCCGCTCAAGGGTCTCTCCATTTCTGTGAAGTTCGAAATCTCAATTGCGTAGGGTGTGCCATCCTCGGCGCACTCTGGCCCGAATGAGACCTCGCCGACCGCGACCGACTGACCGTTTGAGTACATTTAGATCGCGGAACGTCGCGGCAGCTGCCACGAATCCGTCTTCGCATGTTGCAGGCTTCTCCTTCATCCTTGTCGCGGCCAGGTTGGTACGCACAGTCGAGGAAGCAGGGACGACGGTTATAATGGCAATCGTATCTTCGTTACTCCGCGTCGCTCTGCACGCGCTTGACCGGTCGTGCATGCGTTTCACCGCGATACATCGTTCACGTGCTGGCGGTTTCTCCCTTACCATCGCGCTCACGCACTCGCCCGCTGCGCGCTTTTCCGGGCGCTCAATTGCTCAACTCGGAAGGCAATCACCGCAAGCTTCCTGAATGTTCCTCGCGCTTCCCGCAAGCTCCCGGTTTTCCCCGCGAATCCCCATTTGACGGCGGCCGCCACGATGCGAAGCTGGCGAACGGCGGTCGGGGCGATGACAACAACCGTGTTCGAAAGGAGTAATGATGCCGACGATCGACGTGAGTCCCGAAAGTAGGACGGCCAGTATCGACGATGAGTTCTGGGGCCTCAAGGCCGCGGTGGCGAAAACTGGCCTGTCGCGCTCGACGCTGTATGCGTACGTAGCGATCGGGCTTTTCCCGAGGCAACGGCACCTCGGCGTGCGGCGCGTGGCCTGGCTGGCGTCGGAGGTCCGGGCGTGGATCGCGAGCCGCCCGCAATAGGATCGGCGCTGTGCGCAACCACCTCGTTCTCGATGGTCGCGCCGACGGTCGGCAGCACCTGGGCGACTTGGCTTCCCTTGCAGCCCAAGAGGAGGACTGCCACTGTACAGCACGACTGCACATCACAGCCGCATCGACAACAATAGGGTCAGCGATCAGGAGGTTCGAGTGTCGAACGTGGACTGCAAAGTTGCCAACCGGGCCGACCTAACGATCCGCCCAACTTTTGGCCACAGTCAGCACCGGAATCGTGCGGGGTAAAATGTGGGCTGCTGGATCAGAGATTTCAAAAAAACTCAATGAATTCAATAATTTGTAACGAAAATTGGTGGAGCCAAGCGGGATCGAACCGCTGACCTCTTGCATGCCATGCAAGCGCTCTCCCAGCTGAGCTATGGCCCCGAAACCGGTATCGTGGGATCGAGGGCGCCGCGGTGACGTCCTCGCATGCGCGGGACAGCAAGTCCATCGCGCGAAGCGGTTACTATGCCCACCGGCGACAATACGCAAGGGGGATTTTTGGTTGTCGCGGCCGACACGCGTTCTGCGCGCTGGCCGGCAACAGACGGTGTTCCGTCGCAGGCGGCCGGCTCCGCGAGGCGGAGTAGCCAGCGACAACCAAAAGCCGTTCAGACTTCCTCGCCGCCCTCGGCGACCGGGCCGCCAAGGATACCCGAGACGTCGCCGCCCTCTTCCTCTTCTTCCTCGAGGAAGGTCTCGTCGCCCTCCGCCGCGATCGGCTCCTCGGCCACCTCGATATCGGCCAGCGCCTCCTCGCCCTCGGCCACCACCACGTCGTCGACCGCCTCCTCGGCGGCCTTCTTGGCCTTGCGTGCGGCCTTTTCCTCGGCTGCCGCGGCTGCGGCAGCGGCGGCCGGGCTCAGGCTCTGGTGCGCTATCACGTACGGCGTCTCGCACATCGGACAGACGATCGGGTCGCGATTGAGATCGTAGAATCGGGCGCCGCAATCCTGGCTCTGACAGGTTCGCTTCGTCCCACGGGCTGCTTTCGTCGCCATGGCGGTCCTCGGATTGGCATTCGGATTTGCTGTGATCGGCCTGCCGTCTGCCACGGGCAGGGCCGCTTGTCAAAAGCAAAGCCATTGCCGCCGGCAGCACCGTTCAGGACCGTTGACACTCAGGTGTGGGCGCGGTTGATGTCCGTCAAGCACCGAATGCCCCCGCTGGTGCGCTTCGAAGGGCCTTTTTTCCATGTCGACCACCGCCGCACGCCCCCTGACTGCGACCCGCTCCGGACCACTTACCGGCAAAGTCCGTGTCCCAGGCGACAAGTCGATCTCGCACCGGGCGCTGATGTTCGGCGCGCTGGCAACCGGCAGGACCCACATTACCGGGCTGCTCGAAGCCGAGGATGTGCTCAATACTGCCCGCATCGTCACCCAGCTCGGCGCCGAGGCGCGGCGGACGGACAAGGGCTGGGAGGTGATGGGACGCGGCACCGGCGGCCTCATCCAGCCGGCCGGGCCGCTCGATTTCGGTAACGCCGGCACCGGCACGCGGCTGATGATGGGAGTGATCGCCGGCCACGACATGACGGTCGAGATGATCGGCGACGCTTCGCTCTGCCGCCGGCCCATGGGTCGCGTGCTCACGCCCCTGAAGCAGATGGGCGTCACCGTCATCCCGGCCGATCGCGACAGGTTGCCGCTGCAGTTCCGCGGCACGTCGAAATTGGTGCCGATCGAATATTGCCTGCCGGTGCCCTCGGCGCAGGTGAAGTCGGCGATCCTGATCGCCGGCATGCAGGCCCCGGGCGAGACCACGGTGATCGAGCCCGAAGCCACCCGCGACCACACCGAACGGATGCTCGGCCATTTCGGCGCCACCTTGAAACGGGTGATGCGCGACGGCGTGGCGCACATCACCGTCACCGGCCACGCCGAGCTCGAAGGCCGCGATGTCATCGTGCCGACCGATCCGAGTTCGGCGGCGTTCCTGGTGGCAGCCGCATTGCTGGTGCCCGGTTCCGAGATCACGGTCGAGAGCGTGCTGGTCAACCCCACCCGCACCGGCTTCTACGTCACGCTGCAAGAGATGGGTGCCGACATTGCCTTGCTCAACGCCCGCGAGGAGGGCGGCGAGCCGGTGGCCGACATCCGCGTGCGCCACTCAAAGCTCAAGGGTGTGCGGGTGCCGCCGGAGCGCGCGCCGAGCATGATCGACGAGTATCCGGTGCTCGCCGTGCTCGCCGCGTTCGCCGATGGCGATACCCGGATGGAGGGCCTGGCCGAATTAAAAGCGAAGGAGAGCGATCGCCTCGCCGCCACTGCCGCTGGCCTCGCCGCCAACGGCGTGCCGCACAAAATCGAAGGCGAAACGCTGACCGTCACTGGCGCCAAGACCGTGCTGGGCGGCGGCACCGTCGCCACCCACCTCGACCACCGCATGGCCATGGCATTCCTGACCTTGGGCCTCGCCAGCGACCACCCCGTGACGGTCGACGATTCAGCCATGATCGCCACCAGCTTCCCGACCTTCCGCGCCCTCATGGAAAAGCTCGGCGCCCGCTACGAGGAGTGAGCTTCGTGCGCGCCCCCTCTGCACCGCCACTTCGGGGTAAAAGGCAGAAGATAGCCGATCAGGCGCGTCAGCCGGTTGCGAGTTCGATCAGCACGCCGGTGGCCGCCGACGGCGGCATCGCGACGCGGCCGGGCGCAACGACTTTCGCCGCCGGACCGGCGGCAGCAAGGGCCGCCGCCTCGTCATCGACACGCAGGCACAGCGAGATCGCGCCCTCGGTCGGCAGGTTGCCGAGATCGAGACCCAGATAGCGCGCCCTCAGGCCCGCTTCGGTCATGAACACGAACGCGCCGCGGGTCGAGCCCGAGGACACACGCCATGCTCCATCGGCCTCCGGCACCGCGTCCTGGTCGATCAGCCGGGCCATGTGCTCGGCCGCGGTTTTTGGATCAGCGCTGACGATCTCGACCCGGTCGATGCGCTTGGCGGTGTTGTTGTGGCGCTGCAGTTCGGGAATCCAAACCGCGTCGCGGGTCAGGTGCTGGCAGGCGAAGATGCGCATGCCGCCGGGCCGCTCGTGCTGTGGCCAGTGCATGGTGCTGAAGCGGGCTTCGGTCTTGGCCCCGTTCGGCAGATCGACCGGCCGGCTGAAATCGAGCGGGCCGGTGGCGGCAATGCCTTTCGACTGCAATTCCGCCACCCCCTTGCCGGCATCGACCGCGGTGAATGCGGATCGTTCCAGCCCCTCGCGCTTTTCCAGGAAGGCGCGGGTGCCGGCGTTGTGCTCGGTCGGCGTCACGATGCCGAGCAGCTCGACGTAGTCGGGCCCGAACATGATGGTGTAGTTGGCGGAGCCCAGATGCGCGCTGTGCAGGCCACGCGGCGATATGGTGAAGCCCAGCGCCCGCCATGTCGCGGCAGCAGCGTCGAGATCGCGGACGGCGACGACGACATGATCGAGACCGATGACTTGAGACAGCGCCATGGCGACACCTTCGCTGTTGGCGGAACAAATGGAACGACGACGCGACCAGAGTGGTCAAGCTTGCATGGACTTGCAAGGCCCAACCACCGGCCAGGCAAGCCGCGGCCGCCGCGCAACCCTGCGAATGAGCTGCCAGGCACTGTAAGGTTGTTGTCGCAAATCCGATTTCGGTACAAAACACCGCAACACCGGCGCCGGTAAACCGCATTTCCATGCTTGCGCGGTGGCTTGGCGTCGGCCTCAATAGCTCATTGCCCCCTCGCACATCGGATCAGAGCTCATGCCTGCGACATCCGTGATCTGGCCGCCCTCGCTGTGGGCGAGCGTCACTGCGCCGGCGCCGGCGCTGCCTTCGCTCGAGGGTTCGATCTCGACCGATGTGGCGGTGATCGGCGCCGGCTTCACCGGGCTGTCGACCGCGCTGCACCTGCGCGAGGCGGGTGTCGACGTCACCGTGGTCGAGGCGCAGGAGCCGGGCTGGGGCGCCTCGGGACGCAATAACGGACAGGTCATTCCGACGCTCTCGCGCGCCGACCCGGAAATGCTGGTCAGCCACTACGGCAAAGCCGGTGAGCGCTTTGTCGGGCTCATTCGCGACAGTGCGTCCATTCTGTTCGATCTGACTCGCAAACACAGCATGAATGCGGAGGCCGAGCAGACCGGCTGGATCCAGCCCGCGCACACGCCAGGCCGAATGAAGATCGCCGAGCGCCGGGTGCGGGAATGGTCGAAATGGGGCGCTCCCGTCGAATTGCTCTCCGCGGCACAGTTGCGGGAAATGACCGGATCGTCGCAATGGCATGGCGGTTTCTGGAATCCGACCGGCGGCCACATCAATCCGCTGGCTTTGTCGCGCGAGTTCGCCCGGGTCGCTGTGGAACGGGGCGCCAGGGTTTTTGCCCGCTCACCGGTTTCCCAATTCACTCGCCTGGGCGATCGCTGGCAGATCGCGACCGAAAGGGGACAGGTCAATGCCCGCGCACTGGTGCTGGCCACTAATGCCTATACTGGCGAATTCTCCACTCGCCTCGCTCCCGATATCGCCCGCGAGGTCGTGCCGGTACTGTCCTGGCAAATGTCGACGCTTCCGCTCGGCGACAATGTCCGCCGTACGATTATTCCCGGTCGGCAGGCGATTTCGGATACCCATGGCGAACTCTATTTCGCCCGCTTCGATGCCCGCCAGAGATTGATAACCGGCGGCGCGCTGGCACTGCCGATCAATCGCGCCGAGCGCTTGAAACCTTATATTGGCGCACGTCTGCAGCGACTGTTTCCGCAAATCGGCGAGGTCGCCTTCGATCATGTCTGGAACGGCCATGTCGGCATGACCTGGGATTACATGCCGCGCGTCCACAAGCTCGGCCCAGGCGGCTATGCCTGGGCCGGCTGCAACGGCCGCGGCGTTGCCCTCGGCGTCGCGCTCGGCCGGGAATTGGCCGCGGCCGTCCGCGGCCTCCCCGAGGACACCCTGGCGCTGCCCTTCTCGGAGCCCAGACCATTGCCGCTGCACGGCATCATCCGGCACGTAGCACCGCTAATGCTGCTCGAATATCGCCGCCGCGATGCGCGTGAAATCAAATGAGCTTCGTGCAATTGCTGCAACAGTGCCATCTCCTAGATGGTGGGCTGCGACCTTTGCAGCTCGGCCATCCACCGATCGCAAACCGCTGGTCGGGCGCATTTGCCCTTATTAAGCAATCACGCAACAAAGCCAAGAAAACGCAACTTTCCCATGCTCCAAACAAATAATTGCACTTGTCTTTCCACCGAAACTATTGCAAACGAAAAGCCCATTCTTTCGTATTCAAAAAAAGGGAAAGACTACAGCCATGGCCGTTCCGCAAGTCGATAAACTTACGCTTAAGGAGCTTCTTGAACTGCGCACCCGCGTCGAGAAGGCGCTGGTGACGGCGCAGGAGCGCGAGCGCGCCGCCCTGCGGGCAAAGTTCGAGAGCATGGCCAACGATGCCGGTTTCGGCCTCTCCGATCTGATCGGCAGCCGTTCGACCAAGGGCAAGCCGGTCGCCGCGAAGTATATGAATCCGGATAATCCGGCCGAGACCTGGAGCGGCCGTGGCCGCAAGCCGAAGTGGCTGGTCGCCAAGCTCGACAAGGGCAAGAAGCAGTCCGACTTCGCGATCTGACTAGCCAGGTTCAGGGGTAATTTCAGCCCGGCATGCGAAAGGGTGATTCGCATGCCGGGCTTTCCATTTGTCGCCACTACCGCTGGTCGATCACTTCGGCGAGGACCTTGGGCAGCAGCTCCGGCAGGTCTTCGGCGATGAGGCCGGGACCGAATTGGCTGGCCGCCTCGCCGTGCATCCAGACGGCGGCGCAGGCGGCCTCCCAGGCCGGCATCTTCTGCGCCATCAGTCCAGTGACCAGCCCGGCGAGCACATCGCCCGTGCCGGCGGTCGCCAGCGTCGGCGGCGCATTGTCGTTGATCGCGGCGCGGCCGTCAGGGTGCGCAATGACCGTATCGGCACCCTTGTAGATGACGATCGCACCACTCGCCGCCGCGGCCACCTGTGCCGCCTCGATCTTCGATGCCATCGCTGCGGCCTTAGGAAACAGTCGGCGGAATTCGCCGGCATGCGGTGTCATCACCACCCCGGCTGAACGTTGTTTGATTTTTGCGAACAGTTCTTGGCGATCGGCTTCACCGGCGTGGCTCGTCAGCGCGTCGGCGTCCAACACCACGGCCGCCTCACCGGCAAGGATCTGCGCAACCCGATTCCGGGTCGCTTGGCCAACGCCGGCGGCTGGTCCGATCAGCCAGGTGTCGAGCCGCCGATCGGCCAGCAACGGACCGAGCCCGGCATCATCATCGAACGGGGCAACCATGATCGCGGCAAGCTGGCCGGCGTTGATCGCCACCGCATCGCGCGGCGAGGCGACCGTCACCAGCCCCGCCCCGACCCGCAACGCCGCCCGCGCGGCCAGTCTCGCCGCGCCGGTCGCGTGCGCCGGCCCCGACACCACCACGGCATGGCCGCGGCCGTACTTGTGCCCGTCGGCGCGCAACATCGGAAACGCCGGGCGCCATATGGCCGGACGGTTGGCCGACAGTGCCGGATCGATCGCGCGCAGCACCTCGGCCGGAATGCCGATGTCGGCGAGGCTGGTTCGGCCGCAGTAGCCGCGACCGGGATACAGCAGATGCCCGGGCTTCAACCGGAAGAACGTGATGGTGCGGGCAGCCTTGACGACATATTGCCCAAGCGCCTGGCCGGTGGTGCCGTCGATGCCGCTCGGCACATCTACCGCGAGCACCGGCACGCCGCCGGCCGCGGCTTGATTGATCATCTCGATGGCGTCGGCGAAATCGCCGGCCGCCGGCCGGCTCAAGCCGGCACCGAATATGGCATCGATGATCAGCCTTCGGCCAGCTGCGGCCTGCGGCAGCTTCGACAGCGGCTGCGCCCATTCTTCGAATACCTTCGCACCGACGCACCGGCGGCCCATCTCTGCTGCGTCGCCCTGCAGGCTCGATGCTGCGACCAGAAGTCCGATCTCGACATCAAAGCCGCGCTCGGCCAGCAGCCGCGCCGCGACGAAGCCGTCGCCGCCATTGTTACCCGGGCCGCACAGAACGGCAATGCGACTGCCCGGTGGCACCATCTTCTGCGCTTCCTCGGCCACCGCCCGGCCGGCATTTTCCATCAGCGTCAGCGAGGGCACGCCCTGCGCCACAGCGAGCCGGTCGGCCTGCGACATTTCGGCGACGGTCAGCAATTCGCAGCCCGACATGGCTTCCGCCTCCCTCGCGTTCCAACAATCATCTGGCGTTGCCAGATATTTGCGCATAATGCCTGCATTTTCATCTGCCGCCACGCCGGGCGCTGCCGCGGAAAAGTGCAGTTCAACACCAAGTTATTGATTTTCAACGCTTCCATCTTTCGCTTACCAACTGGCACGGGCCATGCTTAATACTCTCGTCAGATTTGCAACCAGGGCTGCTATAGCCCATTGGGTAGGCACGCCGCATGAAGAAGATCGAAGCCATCATCAAGCCCTTCAAGCTGGACGAGGTGAAGGAGGCGCTGCAGGAGATCGGCCAGCAAGGCATCACGGTGATCGAGGCCAAGGGCTTCGGCCGCCAGAAGGGCCACACCGAACTCTATCGCGGCGCCGAGTATGTTGTCGATTTCCTGCCGAAGGTGAAGATCGAGGTGGTACTCGCCGACGAGATGTTGGAAAAGGCCATCGAGGCGATCCAGAAAGCCGCCAAGACCGGCCGCATCGGCGACGGCAAGATCTTCGTCTCCAACGTCGAGGAAGCAATCCGCATCCGCACCGGCGAGACCGGCTCGGACGCGATCTGATCACACGTTTCACGCGAACATGCCGCTGCGACAGATATTGCTCGTTCGCGGCCGCGTGCGCTTCGCGCGAATAGGAAGTTCTGAACGTCAACACCATCACAGTTAGCCAAAGCAGGGGAGCTGCAATGACCAAAAGCGCCGACGTCCTGAAGATGATGAAGGACAAGGATGTCAAGTTCGTCGATCTGCGTTTCACCGACACCAAGGGCAAGATGCAGCACGTCACCGCCGATGCCACCTGCATCGACGAGGGCGTGTTCGCCGACGGCTATGCCTTCGACGGCTCCTCGATCGCCGGCTGGAAGGGCATTGAAGCGTCCGACATGACGCTGATGCTCGACGCCGCGACCGCCCATCTCGACCCATTCTTCGCCCAGACCACGCTCGCCATCTTCTGCGACGTGCTCGAGCCGTCGACCGGCGAACTCTACGAGCGCGACCCGCGCGGCATCGCCAAGAAGGCGGAAGCCTACATGAAGTCGACCGGCGTCGGCGACACCGTGTATTTCGGCCCGGAAGCCGAATTCTTCATCTTCGACGACGTCAAGTTCACCTCTGACCCGCACCACGTGTCGTTCAAGCTCGACTCGAGCGAGCTGCCGTCCAACACCGGCACCGACTACGAGATGGGCAACCTCGGCCATCGTCCGCGCACCAAGGGCGGCTACTTCCCGGTGCCGCCGATCGACAGCTGCCAGGACATCCGCTCCGAGATGCTCTCGGTGATGTCGGAGATGGGCGTCACCGTCGAAAAGCACCACCACGAAGTGGCAGCCGCCCAGCACGAACTCGGCGTCAAGTTCGGCCCGATGATCAAGATGGCCGACGGCATGCAGATCTACAAGTACGTCGCCCACAACGTCGCCCAGGCCTACGGCAAGTCGGTGACGTTCATGCCGAAGCCGATGTTCGGCGACAACGGCTCGGGCATGCACGTGCACATGTCGATCTGGAAGGACGGCAAGCCAATGTTCGCCGGCAACAAGTATGCCGACCTGTCGGAGACCTGCCTCTACTACATCGGCGGCATCCTGAAGCACGCCAAGGCGATCAACGCCTTCACCAACCCGCTGACCAACTCCTACAAGCGCCTGGTGCCCGGCTATGAAGCGCCGGTGCTGCTCGCCTACTCGGCGCGCAACCGCTCGGCCTCGTGCCGCATTCCGCACGTGACGAGCCCGAAGGCGAAGCGCATCGAGATCCGCTTCCCCGATCCCGGCGCCAACCCCTACCTCGGCTTCGCCGCGCTCTTGATGGCCGGCCTCGATGGCATCGCCAACAAGATCCACCCCGGCGAGCCGATGGACAAGAACCTGTACGATCTGCCGCCGGCCGAGCTGGCGAAAATCCCAACGGTATGCGGCAGCCTGCGCGAGGCGCTGGCAAGCCTCGACAAGGACCGCGCCTTCCTGAAGGCTGGCGGCGTGTTCAGCGACGACATGATCGACGCCTTCATCGAGCTCAAGATGCAGGAAGTGGCGCGCACCGACATGACGCCGCATCCGGTCGAGTTCGACATGTATTACTCTGTCTGATCGCCCACGATCGGCATTGCAATACGAAAGGGGCGGCCGCGAGGCTGCCCCTTTTGCGTCGGGTCGAGTAATTGACAGACGACGTCCGGCGGCGCATTTCTACAGGCAGAACTTCGCCTAACAGGTGTAGCTATGCCGAACACATATTCCGTTATTCTGCGGCCTGAACCTGAAGGGGGCTTCACCGTTCGTGTGCCCGCGTTACCGGAAATTGTGACCTATGGTGCAGATGAAGCCGAGGCAATGGCGATGGCAAAGGATGCCATTGAGTTGGTCCTGCAAAGCCGCAAGGAAGATGGCGAACCGATACCGGCGCCGGACGGGCCGATCTTTCGGGAGATCACGGTCAACGCGGCATGAGCCGCCTGCCATCGGTAAACGCAAAGGCTGTTATTCGGGCCCTGGGGCGGGCGGGCTTCGACATATCCGAGTAAGTGGCAGTAACCGCATGCGCCACAAATCAGATCCAAAGCGGCAAATGACGGTTCCCGTTCACACAAGCAGAATTCTGGGAGGACGTTACGCGACATCATCGAGCAAGCCGGGTTGACGGTGGAAGAGTTTATCGACCTGCTTTGATATGTCGAGCCAACGCGGGCCTGCGTCTCGCCGCAATCGCCAGGCTTGCTGCCGCTCTCCGTCAACGAAGGCGCAGAGGAAAATCCTATTCAGCCATTGCCTGCGCATTGGATAGCCGGACCTAACGCTCTCTTGACCGCGGTGTCGACCCATCCGCTTGCCCCCTTCCAGCTGCTGAACCGTAATGCAAATCCGGCCGCGTCAGGCGCCTGATCGAATCGCAATGGTTGTATCAACATTTATTGATAGTCGCATTCTTCGCTGCGGAAGTAATCCGCTGCGCCTTTCACAAAGAACCAAGTCGCCGCGCGCAATCAATTTGCCTATATGACGCGCAACAGCCTGGATGACCCCGGAGAGCGCCATGACCGCCGCCACCAACCCGCTGCTTGCAACCTGGACCGCGCCGTTCGAGGCGCCGCCGTTCGCCGATATCGAGCCGCAACACTTCGGTCCGGCGATCGAATCGGCAATGCGACTGCACGATCAGGAGATCGACGCCATCGCCGCCAATCCGGCGGCACCGACCTTCGCCAATACCATCGAAGCCATGGAGCGGGCCGGCCGCATGCTGGCTCGTGTTGGCAGCGTTTTCTGGAACCTCTCCAGCAGCAATACCAACGACGAACTGCAGGCGCTGGAGCGAGAATGGTCGCCGAAGTATGCTGCCCACCATACCAACATCTCAACCAATGCCGCGCTGTTCAAGCGGGTCGACACATTGTTCGCGCAAAAAGATCAGCTTGGGCTCGATGCGGAACAGCTGCGTCTGCTCGACAAGATGCACAAGGGCTTCGTGCGCTCCGGCGCCAGGCTCGAAGGTGCTGGCCGCGAGCGCTACAAGGAGTTGTCGCAGACCCGCGCCAGGCTCACCACCGCCTTCGGCCAGAACGTGCTCGCCGACGAGAAGGCCTACACCCTCATCCTCGAAACCGAAGCCGACCTCGCGGGATTGCCGGCATTCCTGCGCGAGGCAGCTGGCGGCGCTGCCGAGGAACGCGGCATGACGGGGCGCCACGTCATCACCCTGTCGCGCTCGCTGATCGAGCCGTTCCTGACCTTCTCGACGCGCCGCGATCTGCGCGAGCAGGCGTGGATCGCCTGGGTCAAGCGGGGCGAGACCGACGGCGCGACCGACAACCGCCGGACCATCGCCGACCTTGTCGGCCTGCGCATCGAGACAGCCAACCTGCTCGGCTACCAGACGCACGCCGACTTCTCGCTCGAGGAGACCATGGCAAAGACGCCGGCGCGCGTTCGCGAGCTGCTCGACAAAGTGTGGGCGCCGGGCGTCGACAAGGCCCGCGGCGAGCTCGCCAAGCTGCAAGCGATGGCCGCCAAAGAAGGCGCCAACATCACAATAGAGCCTTGGGACTGGCGCTACTACGCCGAGAAGGTGCGTGCCGCCGAGTACGATCTCGACGAAGCCGCGATCAAGCCCTACCTGCCGCTCGACCGCATGATCGAGGCCGCCTTCCACACCGCGACGCAGCTGTTCGGCGTCACCTTCAAGGAGCGCCCCGATGTTCCGGTCTATCATTGCGACGTGCGCGCCTTCGAGGTCAGCGACAAGGCCGGCCGCCACGTCGGGTTGTTCTACGGCGACTATTACGCGCGCGCCTCGAAGCGCTCGGGCGCCTGGATGAGTGCCTACCGACGCCAGGACAAGCTCGACGGCGACCGGCGGCCGATCGTCGTCAACGTCATGAACTTCGCCAAGCCGGCGGCCGGCGAGGCAACGCTGCTGTCGTTCGACGACGCGCGCACGCTGTTCCACGAGTTCGGCCACGGCCTGCACGGGCTGCTGTCGGACGTGACCTACCCCTCGCTCGCCTGCACCGCGGTGGTGCGCGACTTCGTCGAACTGCCCTCGCAGCTGTTCGAGCACTGGCTGGCGACGCCCGAGATCATGAGCCGCTTCGCCCGCCACGCCAAGACGGGCGAGCCGATGCCGCAGGCATTGATGGACAAGCTCAAGGCGGCGCGCACCTTCAACCAGGGTTTCGAGACGGTCGCCTTCCTCGGCTCGGCGATCGTCGATATGGATTTCCACACCCTGGAGAGTGCCGACAATCTCGATCCGATGGCGCTCGAAGCGGCGACCCTCGCCCGCATCGGCATGCCGCGCGAAGTCGGCATGCGCCATCGCTCGACCCACTTCCAGCATATCTTCTCGGGCGGCTATTCGGCCGGCTATTACAGCTACATGTGGTCGGAGGTGCTCGACGCCGACGCCTTCGCGGCGTTCGAGGAGACCGGCAATGTGTTCGACGCCGGCACCGCCGACAAGCTCAAGCGTTTCGTTTATTCGGCCGGCGGCCTGCGCAAGGAGGACGAGGCCTACACCTTGTTCCGCGGCCGCCTGCCGACCGTCGATGGCCTGCTCAGGAAGCGCGGGCTGGCGGCTTGAGTGGTGAGTCGTGAGTGATGAGTGGTCCCAAGACGGCTTCAAGTGTGGCTTGCTACATCGATCATGGTGAGGATTGCTCCCCTGAATGCTCTTCGATCACCACTCACGACCGACCAGGAACGCAAATGACTCAATCCATTCTCGGCATCGTCGGCGGCAGCGGGCTCTACGACATTCCCGGCCTTGCCAAGGCGGAATGGAAGACGATCTTAAGCCCATGGGGTGAGCCGTCCGACCAGATCCTGCATGCCGAGGTCGACGGGCTGCCGATCCGCTTCCTGCCGCGGCACGGCCGCGGCCATCGCCTGCCGCCGTCGGCAATCAACTACCGCGCCAATATCGACTGCCTGAAGCGGGCCGGCGTCACCGATCTCGTCTCGATCTCGGCCTGCGGCTCGTTCAGCGAGGACTTCCCGCCCGGCCATTTTGTCCTGCCCGATCAGTTCATCGACCGCACCTTCGCCCGCGAAAAGAGCTTCTTCGGAACGGGATGCGTCGCGCACGTGGCGTTGGGTGACCCGGTCAGCCCCGGCCTCGTCGACGAGGTTGAAAAGGCGATGAAAGCGGAAAATATCTCCGGCACGCGCGGCGGCACATACCTCGTCATGGAGGGGCCGCAGTTCTCGACCCGGGCCGAGAGCAACCTCTACCGCAGCTGGGGCTGCGCCGTGATCGGCATGACCAACATGCCCGAGGCCAAGCTCGCCCGCGAAGCCGAGCTCTGCTATGCGACCGTCGCCATGGTGACCGACTTCGACTGCTGGCACGAGGAACATGCCCACGTCGACGTCGCCTCGATCATCAAGGTGATGCACCACAATACCGAGATGGCGCAGCGGCTGGTGCTGCGGCTGGCGAAGGCATTCCCGCGCATCCATCCGCCCTGCCCGATCGGCTCCGACCGCGCCCTCGATCACGCCATCATCACCGCGCCAGACGCGCGCGACCCGGCCCTCGTCGCCAAGCTCGATGCCGTTGCCGGTCGCGTTCTCGATGCGGCACAATGAGCCATGCAGACGCGGCTCAGCGTCCATCTTTGAGCGCGAACAGATCGCTGGCGAGGCTGGACGCAAGCCGATGCACGATGTCGTCCGACTTTTCTTCGCTCAATTCGCGAAGGGCCAGCGCCTTGATTCGGATTTCCAGCAGGCTCGATGCCGGCGTCGTCGCGAGATCGTCCGCGAGCCCCAGCAGCCGATCCCACAGCCGATCGAATTCGGCCTGCCTGTCGATATCCGCGGCGGCGGACGTCGGCAGGCCGGTCGACGCCGGGCGCCGTTCGGACGCCACCAGGTTGCGACGATCGAGGGCATCGGTGAGTTCGGCGGCGAGCGCGGCGAAGCGCGTCTTCGCTTCACGGCCCTGAGACGCGCTGTCCGGGCTCCGATCGAGTTCGCGCCACCGCCGGTCCGACAAGTTTTCCGCGCCACTCAACAGCGACAGCACAGCGTCGATCTTGCCTTCGATGCGCTGCGACTGGTGCGCCGCACCCTCGGGCCTCGCTGCCGGATTGAGCAAACCCGGAATTTCGCGCTCGATCAACGAAGCCATTGCAAGACCCCCCTCGATGGCCGCCGACGATCCATTCGGCCGCTTCGTACCACTGAGCAGCCGAGGCTTGCGCGAAGCTTGCCGAAGCCCGCGACGGCTGCGTTATTGCACCGCAATTTCAGCGTCACGCCTGGTGCTCGGGGTAAAGCTGCCTCAGGCCTGCAGCCGTCGCCGGCGCTATTCCGCGCTCGGTGATGAAGCCGGTGACGAGCCGTGCCGGAGTGACGTCGAATGCGGGGTTTGCCGCCGGCGACCCGGGCGCGGCGATCTCGACGGTTGCGACCGAGCCGTCGGCCAGCCGGCCGAGCATCCGCAGCACCTCGTCGGCGGCGCGGCTCTCGATCGGGATGTCGGCGCCGTCGCGCAGCGTCCAGTCGATCGTCGAGTGGGGCAGCGCCACATAAAACGGTATGCCGTTGTCACGGGCGGCGAGCGCCTTCAGATAAGTGCCGATCTTGTTGGCGACGTCGCCGTTGGCAGTCACTCGATCAGTGCCGACGATGCACAGGTCGACCTGTCCTGCCTGCATATAGTGACCGCCGGCGTTGTCGACGATGATGGTGTGCGGCACGCCGTGCGCGCCCAGTTCGAAGGCGGTGAGCGCTGCGCCCTGATTGCGCGGCCGCGTCTCGTCGACCCAGACATGCAGCTTGATGCCGGCATCATGGGCTTGATAGATCGGCGAGGTCGCGGTGCCCCAGTCGACGCAGGCGAGCCAGCCGGCGTTGCAGTGGGTCAGGACGTTGACCGGCTCGCCCGGCTTCTTGCGTCCGGCGATGTCGGCAATGAGCGGCAGGCCGTTGACGCCGATCAGGCGGCAAGTCTCGACATCCTGGTCGCTGATCTCGCCGGCTCGGACATAGGCTGCCGCCACGCGCTCGGCCACCGGCCGCGGCGCAATCGCCTGGCGCATCTCCTCCAGTGCCCAGCGCAGGTTGATCGCCGTCGGCCGCTGTTGGCCGAGGAAGTCGATGGCCTTGGCCAGTCCGGCATCGGTTGGATCTGCGCGCAAGGCCAGGCAAAGGCCATAGGCCGCGGCCACCCCGATCAGTGGCGCGCCTCGCACCTGCATCGCCTTGATCGCATGCGCCGCCTCGAGGCAGGAGGAAAGCGTGCGCGTGATGAATTCATGCGGCAGCCGTGTCTGGTCGATGATCTCGACCGACCATCCGTCCGGCCGCAGCCAAATGGTTCGGTGGGCGCGGCCGTTGATTTTCATCCGATTCAGCTCCAGGAATTGCCGGCGCCGCCCAGCGGATATGTGATGGTATCGGCGAGGCCGCAGGCGGTACAGGTGAGCCCGAACCAGGCGGTATAGGGCCGCGCCGACCGATCGACGATCGTGAGGCCTGGCGCCCCGCACAGTGGACATCGCAATGGCTCGTGCGGCGCCTGCTGCCAGGCGGCAATCGCGGCCAGTGCCGCTGTCATCGCCTCCGGCGGTAGTTTCGGCGCAGCATCACTCATTTCAGTGGCCGTCGTAGGCGACAATGGCGTGCGCCTCGACACCATGCGAGCGCAGCAACTTCATGCCGCCGAGCTCCGGCAGGTCGACGACAAATGTTGCACCAGCGACGATGCCCTCGATGCGCGAGATCAGCTTGACCGCAGCCTCGGCGGTGCCACCGGTCGCGATCAGGTCGTCGACGATCAGTATCCGCTCGCCCTTCTTCATGGCATCGAGGTGTACCTCGATCGTATCGACGCCGTATTCCAGGGTGTACTGCTGGCCGATCGTGGTCCAGGGCAGCCTGCCCTTTTTGCGGATCGGGATGAAGCCGCAGCCAAGCTTGTCGGCCACGGCACCGCCGAAAATGAAGCCGCGCGCCTCGATCCCGGCGACCGCGTCGATCCGCTGAGCAGCGAACGGCGCGGCCATGGCGGTGACTGCGGCCTTGAAGCCCGCGGCATCGCGCATCAGGGTCGTGACGTCGCGGAACATGATGCCGGGCTTGGGATAGTCCGGGATGGTCCTTATCAGTCGCCTAACCTCGTCGACAAGCATCACAAACGACCTCGCATCCGCCAAATTCGCGGCGCAAAATAGCAATATTCTGGGATCAGCGATAGAATACGCGCATGACAGAAAAGCAAATCACCGACCCTCGGTTATCGAGCGCCATCGCCCGTCAGCGCGGCGAGGACGAGCAACCCGCAGCAACGGCCCCGGGAGTTCGAGAAACGACGAGTGGAGCTGCACCGATGAGCGACGCACACATGGCCCTGGCCGATGGCGGCCCCGATGACCTGCCACGGACGTTTCGGCGGGAACGGGATGCCCAGCGCGAGGCTCGCGAGCGGGAGGCGCGGGAACGGGCGGCGATTGATCATGCGTTCGCGCCACCGCCTGAACCAGCATTCGCACCGGAAGTCGGCGCTGGAGACCCCTACGCACCCGTGGCCTACCCGCCGCCGGTGCCATCCGGCGTCGTCACGTCGCTGGAAATCCCGTTTGCGCAACTGGTGACGTTCTTCCTCAAGGCGCTGTTTGCGGCGCTGCCCGCGATCATCCTGCTCGGCGTGATGCTGTGGTGCATGGGCCAGATCCTGACCACCTACTTCCCGGCGCTGCTCAAGATGAAGATCCTGATCACGTTCCCCAATTGACGCGACTATGGCTGCGCGGCGCCGGGGTCGAACGGCCCACCCGCTTTCTTCCAGGCGCCGAAGCCACCGATGACGTGGGCGACCGGCTTCAGCCCCATGTCCTGCGCGACCTTGGTCGCCAGTGCCGAGCGCAGACCACCGGCGCAGAAGAATATGAACTCCCTATCCTCGCCGAAAACCGGCTTGAAATAAGGGCTCGCCGGGTCAATCCAGAATTCCAGCATGCCGCGCGTGCAGGAAAAGGCGCCGGGCACTTTGCCCTCGCGTTCGAGCTCGCGCGGATCGCGGATGTCGACCAGCATCACGTCGCCGCGCTTCGCGCGCTCGATTGCATCTTCAGCCGAGTACTCCTTGATGGCGGCCTTGGCGGCCTCGACCATTGAGTTGACGCTGCGGGTGATCGTCTGTGGCATCGCCTGCACTCCGTGACGGTTCGTTGACGCGAATTTGATACGGCCGTCGCGGAATTGCCAGTGCAATCCACTCATCGAACGCAAGACGCCCTAGAACGGCCGGTTTGTCGGGGCTAGTACCCGAAATCACACATGGATAGTACACCTGATCGCGGCACCACGAGGCGATCCGCCAGGAGCGCGCCGAAGAGCGTAGCCCGGACTACGGTCGAGGCGCGCGTCATGCTGGAAGCATGCGGTCCGCATGACGCGGGCGCCCGTGGGCCGCGACCTAAGCGGGCGATCGAGGATGCTCGCCGGCCAGGAGCGACGCGCAGGCCGATGTTGCCCCATCGGACAAGCGGCGCGACGCCGCCGGCGAGCATCCTCGATCGTCATGTGTGCTATCCATGTGTGATTCCGGGTACTAGATTATGCCTCGATGAGATCCGATTCCAGCCGCCGCGGTCGCCAACCGTTACCAGTCACCCTGCTCGTTGCGGCCGGGACGATGATCGGGGCTTGCTCACAGAATTCGGGCTCGAACCTGGCACCGCAGATCGGCCAGAAATCGCCCGACACCTACCAGCCGGGCCAGCCCTACCAGCTCAGCAAGGACGAGCTGGCGCTCGACTGCAAGCACCTCACCGGCCGCATGCAGGTGCGCATCCTGCAGATCCGCGATGCCGAGGTCCGGGGCGGCACCAGTGTCATCGCCCGCACGGCGCAATCGGCGACGACGCCGATCTTGGGCGGCACCACACGCGGCGCCGACCCGGCCGCCGACACTGCCAGGGACCGCGCCGTGCTGGAGGCGATGAACCGGCAACTGGCCGCCAAGAACTGCGCCACGTTCGACCTTGATAGCGAACTTCAGCCGCGCTCGTTCCGCGACACGCCAACTCCAATTCCGCGAAGGTAGGTTGGTGCTCAAGCGCCGCGATGACAGACCGCCTCGATGCGGTTGCCGTCGGGATCGCGCAGGAAGGCTGCATAGTAGGACGCATGATAGTGCGGCCTGAGGCCGGGCGCTCCGTCGCAGCTGCCACCGCTGGCGAGCCCCGCGGCATGAAACGCGTCGACTGCGGCGCGGCTCGGTGCCCGGAAGCACCAGTGCCGGCCCGGCGCATCGAAGGCTGCCGGCGCCGCCCCCGCCTGCCGCCGTATCGTGAGATACGTATTTTGATCGTCAATTGCCGAATTGCGGATGCCGTAGCCAACCGCATCGACCTCGCGCCAGACGCAGGCAACGGCGAGTGCCGCCATCACCGCGTCCCAGAACGGCATTGCGCGCGCGGTATCGCTGACGGTGATCGAGACATGATCGAGCATGTGCACTATTTCTACCTCTTGCGACGCATCCAGGCGGCGAGACGCTTGGTGCCGGCCGGCGTCAACGCGCCAGCCATCAGGATATCGGTGTTCTCGCGGATGTAGCTGTCGAGTGTCAGCCGCGACTTGAAGTACCAGCTCTTCAGCGCCCAGGCGTGCGCCATCATCACGATGTGGTAGACGAGCACGTCGAGATCGACCTTGCGGACGAGGCCGGCGCGCATGCACGCCTTGAGTTCGGCCGCGATCAGCGCGTTGGTCTCGGTCTCTTTCCGCTGAATCACTTGGCGGCGCGATCGCGTCAGAGATTTGGTCGAACGGTATGCCAGCACAGCGCCGGCACGATGCCGGTCGATCACCCGGCAATAGGCCTCGATCGATGTCACCAGCCGGCCGATCGGGTCATCGACGCCGATCAGCGACTTCGGAATCTCGCGGGCATAGGCATCGATGACGTCGAGCAGGACGAGCAACAGCACGTCCTCCTTCTCGCGCACATATTGATAGACGAGGCCGGAACTGATACCCGCCAACTTGGCGATATCCTTGATCGTCGTGCGATAGAAGCCCTGGGTCGAGAACAGCTCGGTCGCCGCCGCCACGATCTGGCTGCGTCGCTTCTGCACCAATACGGGGTCCTCGACGATGGCGGTGACGTTGGCATCGAGGTCAGCGGTTCTTGGCCCGGCTTGATCGGTCATGGCGGACGGCGTCCAGGTTTCAAGCGGATCACTTGCGCGCGGCGAAGAAGGCGGCGATGCGTTCGCGCGCTTCCTGCGTCTCCATCAAAGTGAGCGGCTTGTCGATCTCGCGGGCGAAGCCGTCGACGGCGGGGTCGAGGGCAGCGGCCATGCAATCCTTGGCTGCGATCAGCGCCGGGCGGGCGAGGCCGGCGACGCGCTCGGCAACTTCGGCAACCTTGGCCTCGAGATCGCCGGGCAAGACCACCCATTGCACGACGCCGAGACGTTCGGCTTCGGTACCGTCGATCACTTCGCCACCGAGGATCATGCGCGCCGCAACACCTGGACCGACGAGGCGTGGCAGTCGCTGGGTGCCACCGGCGCCCGGGATCATGCCGATGCGCGCCTCGGGCAGGCCGACCTTGGCTGTAGTGGTCGCGACGCGCATGTCACACGACAGCGCCAGTTCGAGCCCACCGCCGAGCGCCGGGCCGGCGATGGCCGCGATCGTCACCGCCTCGAATTTCTCCAGCCGGTTGTAGACCGAATGCAGCGCCTTGACGTAGTCGACCATTTCGGCGGTGCCGTTCGGCTTTGAAAAGTAGCCCTGGATCATCGCCAGATCGGCACCCGCCGAAAAGCACTTCTGATCGCTCTTGATGACGATCGCGGTGGGCTTTGCCTTGTCGATCTCGTCGAGGGCGCCGTTCAGTGCCTCGATGAAGGCATGGTCGATGGCATTGACCGGCGGCCGGCTCATCAGGATCGTGGCGATGGCGCCCGATTGCGTCACTTTGATCATGGTTTGCTAGCGTCCTTTGTCTCGTTCAACTTCTGACGAATCAGAAACTTCTGGATTTTGCCGCTCGGCGTTGTCGGCAGGCTCGGCCAGACCTCGAGGCGCTCAGGCATTTTGAAGCGAGCCACGCCTCTGCCCTCGAGGTAGCCCGAGACCTCGTCGAGCGTCAGTGTGCAGCCAGGCTTCAAGACCAGCACGGCACAGGCGGTTTCGCCCAGTCGCGGATGCGGAATGGCGACAAGTGCAGCAGCCCGTACCGAGGGATGGCCGAGCAGGTAGTCCTCGACCTCGCGCACCGAAATGTTCTGGCCGCCGCGGATGATGATGTCCTTCAGGCGGCCGACGATGCGCAGCGAGCCATCCGGCAACAGTCGTCCGAGGTCGCCGGAGCGATACCAGCCGACGGCATCGAAATCCTTGGCGGTGAGTTGCGGCTCGCCAAGATAGCCGATGAACGTATTTGGCCCGCGCGAGCGCTCCTCGCCGATCTCGCCGGCCGGCAGCGGTTGCCCATCTTCGCCGGTGATCATTACCTCGATACCAGCCAGCGGGCGGCCGTCGCACAGCCAAGCATTCTCGATCGGGTCTTGCGGGTGCACGACGGTGTGCGGCGGGCTTTCGGTGGCGCCATAAATCGACAGTACCCGCAAGCCCAAGCCGGTGGCGCGCCGCACCAGCGGCTCCGGCACCGGTGCACCCCCGCAAAGGAAATAGCGCAAGTCGGGCAGA
Organism: uncultured Alphaproteobacteria bacterium; assembly: GCA_963741505.1. GTDB lineage: Bacteria > Pseudomonadota > Alphaproteobacteria > Rhizobiales > Hyphomicrobiaceae > JAKFWF01. The sequence goes on from CAVUIJ010000014.1 coordinate 23,263, forward strand.
CTCGTGTCCGATGGCGGCAATTGCGCCCGAGATATCGGCAAGGAACGGCGTCGCACCCATGGTCCAGCTGCAGCGGTGCTCGCGCATCTGGCGGGCCGCCGCCTCGCCAGTGAAGATATCGAGCAGCGATAGCGTGCCGCCGGTCATCAGCGTCATGACCACCCCGTGCAGGAAGCCGGTCGCGTGCGAGATTGGCGACGCCATGAATGCAATGTCATTGGCGTCGATGGCCAGTGCCGACGCCATCGCACGCTCGCCGAACACAATCGTGTTGTGGGTGTGCACCGCCCCCTTAGGCCGCGACTCGGTGCCGGAGGTGAACAGCACCGCGGCCGGGTCGTCCGCGGAAATTCCCGGCGTCATGGGCGCCGGCGCATGCGCCAGGACATCGGCCAGTGGCACGCCGACGTCCTTCGCACCGTCACCGATGCGAATGATAGGCAGATCGCGAATATCAGCAGTGCTGATCGCCGCCACCATCTCGGTAAAATCGACGCTGCGGAAGTGACCGGGGATGAAGAGTGCCTTGCTGCGGCATTTGGCGAGCGCGAATTCGAGATCGGCTCGGCCATAGGCGGTCGGCACCGGATTGACCACAGCGCCCAAGCGCAGCACGCCGAGGTACACCGCAACCGTCTGCCACCAGTTCGGCAGACAGGCGGTGACGATATCGCCGCGGCCGATGCCGAGCCCGGCCAGATAACCCGTGGTCGCCGCCGCGTGAGCGACGAGATCGCGATAGCTGATGGCGGCCCCCGAAGCATCACGGATGGCCACCTTCGCCGGGTTCGCAGTCGCCGCGCGCTCGATCAGCCCCGGGATCGTATCGCCGCGCCAATAGCCGGCGGCATGATATTGGCGCGCGCGTTCACGATCGGGCTCGGGGAAATGCATCAGCCGCCCCCTGATGTCGGACTGGCGGCGCGGCTAGCCGGAGTCGGACCCAGCTTGGAATTGGGCGCGTCAATGTCGGAATGTGCCGCAAAACCGATGCCCGATCGCCCAGGCCGCGTCGGCTCCTCGATCAGCACGGCGGCGGCGCCGTGGGCCTCCGGCATATTGACGCACCGCCGACCCTGCTTGCCGGCCCGCTGCCGCCTTGAGCGCAGTGCCACGCCCTTCTTCTCCCGCCGGCGATGATCGGGCGCCACTTCACGCTCGAAGAATTTTCGCGCGGCGTCGCGCAGCATGTCGTGCTCGGTTGAAGAAAAGTTGCGGATGAGCATCGGCTGCTTTGCTCCGGCCGCATTTCGCATCGACGCGACGCGCTCGAAAAAGCCTATTGACTGGCTATTCAATCAATCACATCCTCGTTGTCAAGAGGTGGACCTGCCCGACGTCCTGTGGCAGCTTCCAAGAAAAGCCGAAACGGCGCCCACAACGGGCGAAAGGGGAGAGGAAGCGATGTTTCCAGGCTCGACGTGCCGCGGCACGAGGCCGAATTCATTGGGTTTGGTGACTTGCGTCGAATGCTGCGACGGAGCACGGCTGCAATGAACGCCGCTGCTGCTGTGACCCCGATCCTCGAACTCGACAACGTCAGCCTGCGGTTCGGCGGCGTCCGCGCCATGACCGACATCAGCGCCAGGATTTTGCCTGGCGAGCTGTACTCCATCATCGGTCCGAACGGCGCCGGCAAGACCTCGACCCTCAACTGCATCTCCGGCCGCTATCGCCCGACCGCCGGGCGCATACTTCACAAGGGCCGCGACATCACCCGCCTCGGCGCGAACAAGCGCGCCGATATGGGCATCGGCCGAACCTTCCAGAACCTCGCCCTGTTCAGCGGCATGACAGTGCTCGACAATATCATGATCGGCCGGCACCATCTGATGAAGACGGGCTTCGCGCGCGGCATGACCTACTGGATCGGCGGCGCCCAGCGTGAGGAGGCGGAGCACCGCGCCGCGGTCGAGGAGATCATCGACTTTCTCGAGATCCAGGATATCCGCAACGAGCACGCCGGAACGCTGTCCTACGGCCTGCGCAAGCGCGTTGAGCTCGCTCGCGCGATCGCCCTTAAACCCGAGGTGATCCTGCTCGATGAGCCGATGGCCGGCATGAACCTCGAGGAGAAGGAGGACATGGCCCGCTACATCAACGACCTCAACGAGGAATGGGGCATGACGGTGGTGATGATCGAGCACGACATGGGCGTCGTCATGGACCTGTCGCACCGCCTCATGGTGCTCGATTTCGGCCGCAAGATTGCGGAAGGGTTGCCGGACGAGATCAAGGTGAACGAGGACGTGAAGCGCGCCTATCTCGGCCAGGACCACGGCGTCATCGGCGCCGCGAAGGCGGAGCAGGCGGCATGATCCCAGCCCGGTTCGCCCACGTCGAGGCCAACGATACGCTGCCGAAGCTGCTGCGATACAACGCGCGCAATCACGGTGGCGACACCGTACTGCGCGAGAAAGAGCATGGCCTGTGGCGCACCTTCACTTGGGCCGACTATCACGAGCGCGCCAAGCTGTGGGCGATCGGACTGCGCTCGCTCGGCGCCGGGCGAGGCGATGCCGTTGCCATCATCGGCGACTCACGGCCCGATTGGGTGGCCGCAGCGGTCGGTACCCATGCGGTAAAGGCGCTCAGCCTCGGCATCTATCAGGACGCGCTCGATGCCGAGGTTGGCTATCTGCTGACGTTTTCCGAAGCCAAGGTCGTGGTCGCCGAAAACGAGGAGCAGGTCGACAAGATCCTGCGCGCGGCCGGCGCGGCGTCGACGCTGAAAGCGATCGTCTATTGTGATCCGCGCGGCATGCGCAAATACACCGACCCGCGCCTCGTCAGCCGCGACGAACTGCTCGAGGCGGCGCGCAAGACTGCGGCCGGCGAGCCGGGCTTGTGGGACAGCCTGGTCGATGCCACGTCCGGCGACGACATCGCCGTGCTGTGCTCGACGTCCGGCACCACCACCCACCCAAAACTTGTCAGCATCACTTCCGGGCGCTTCATCAGGCACGCGGCGACCTACTGCGATCTCGTCGATCTCGGCCCCGACGACGAGTACGTTTCGATCCTGCCGATGGCCTGGGTAGTGGAGCAGTTCCAGGCGCTGTATCAGCCAATGGTGTGCCGCCATAAGCTCAACTTCGTCGAGAGCCCGGCGACGGTGATGGCCGATTTGCGCGAGATCGCGCCGACTTTCATGTTGCTGGCGCCGCGCTCCTGGGAGCAGATCGCGGCCAACGTGCGGGCGCAGATCATGGATGCGACCGCGTTCAAGCGCAAGATCTTCGAGCGCGGCTTGGCCCTCGGCCTGCGCGCCGTCGAGCGGGGAGGCCAGAGCCGGATCGCCCAGTCGCTGGTTCTACGCGCACTCAGAGACCGGCTCGGCTTTTCGCGGCTGCGCTTTGCGACCACCGGCGGCGCCGCCATGGGGCCCGATACGTTCAAGTTCTTCATGGCCATGGGTGTGCCGCTGCTGCAGGTCTATGGCCAGACCGAACTCGGCGGCATCTACTGCATGCAAAAGCTCGGCGAGGTCGATTTCGATGCCGTCGGCAAGGGCCTGACCGCGGAATACAAGATTCGCATCGGCGAGCCAGACGGCAGCGGCGTCGGCGAGATCGTGACCACGCACCCCTACATGTTCAGCGGCTACTTCAAGAACCGGCAGGCGACCGCCGCCGACCTGCGCGACGGCTGGATGCACACCGGCGACGCCGGCTTCATCAAGCCCAGCGGCCAGCTCGTCGTCATCGACCGCCTGAAAGATCTGGCGGCGTTGTCGTCCGGCGAACGCTTCTCGCCGCAGTTCATCGAGAACAAGCTGAAATTCTCGCCCTATATCAGCGAGGCCGTGATCCTCGGCGACAAGCGCGAGTTCCCGGCCGCGATCATCTGTATCCGGTTCGCCATCGTCTCGAAGTGGGCCGAGCAGCGGCGGATGGCCTTCACAACCTACTCGGACCTGTCCACCCGCGGCGAAGTCTATGACCTGATCGCCGGCGAAATTGCCCGCGTCAATGCATCGCTGCCCGAGGCTCAGCGGCTGCGCAAATTCATTCTGCTCTACAAGGAACTCGATGCCGACGATGGCGAGCTCACTCGCACCCGCAAGGTGCGGCGCGGCGTGATCGCCGAGAAATACGCCAACATCATCGATGCCATCTACTCCGACGCGACCACGGTGAAGATCGATACCGAGATCGCCTTCCAGGACGGGACGAAGCAGCGCATCCGCACCAGCCTGCCGATCGCCACTCTCACCCCCCAACCTGCGCAAGCGCGATCGGCCTAAGAGCAGTCACTACGAGACCAAGGATCAGGCAGCACACAGCGATGAACACGACGCTACTCATTCAGCTCCTCGTCAACGGCTTGATCGTCGGGGCGCTCTACGGCGTGGTCGCGATGTGCTTCGTGCTGATCTATAAGGCGAGCCAGGTGGTCAACTTCGCGCAAGGCGAGTTCGTCCTCATCGGCGCCTGGGCCTGCTGGTGGCTCGTCACCTCGATGAATCTGCCGTTCTGGCTCGGCTTCCCGGTCTGTCTGGTGTTCATGGCGATCCTCGGTATCCTGGTGCAGGTGGTGGTGCTGCGACCGCTGATCGGCAAACCGGTGATTTCGATCGTGATGGTGACGATCGGCCTGTCGATCTTCTTCCAGGCGCTGCTGAAGTGGATGTTCGGCGTCTTCGTGCAGCCTTTTCCGCAGGTGTTTGCGACCAAGAGCGTCGAGATCCTCGGACTCAACGTCGAGAGCGCCTACCTGATGAGCCTCGCCATCTCGCTGGTGATCATGGCGGGCTTCGCCTACTTCTTCAAATTCTCACGCATTGGCCTCGCCATGCGGGCGACCGCCTTCGACCAGCAGGTGGCACAGAGCCTCGGCATCTCGGTCCGCCAAGTGTTCGCCATTGCATGGGCGATCTCGTCATCGGTGTCGGCGCTGGCCGGCGTTGTCGTCGGCCTCGTCTCGGGCGTGTCGGCATCGGTGTCGGCGGTCGGCGTCAAGGTGTTCCCGGCGGTGATCGTCGGCGGCCTCGAGAGCATCATCGGATCGGTGATCGGCGGCCTCATCATCGGCCTGCTGGAGGGGCTGGCGCAGTTCGTCGACAGCGAATACCTGCAGTTCGGCAACCTGATCACGATCGCGCCGTTCTACGCGATGCTGCTCATCCTGCTGATCAAGCCCTACGGCCTGTTCGGCACCAAGAATATCGAGCGAGTGTGATCCAATGGCTGGCTCGATGCGCCCCGCGGGTGACTTCCGCACCTCCTACGAGGCCGACCACACCATCTTGCCCACGCGGGGATCGCGTATCGGGCTCTCAATCGGCGTGATCGCGCTGTGCCTGCTGCCATTGCAGATCGGCGGACAGTCCTTGGTGGCCTCGTACTGGCTGGCGCTCGTCATCCAGATCGCGATCTACGGCATCGCCGCCCTGGGCTTGAACATCCTGGTCGGCTTCACCGGCCAGATCTCGCTTGGCCATGCCGCCTTCTTCGGCTTCGGCGCATTCTCATCCGCCTACCTGTCGGGTAAGCTCGGCGTGCCGGTGGCACTCGCCATCCCGTTGGCCGGCGTCGCCACGGGATTGCTCGGCCTCGTCGTCGGCCTGCCGGCCGGCCGGCTGAAGGGCCTCTATCTCGCGATCGCGACGCTCGCCTCGCAATTCGTGCTGCAGGACTTCTTCAGCCGCGCCGACTGGTTCACCGGCGGTGCGGCCGGCGCCAACGCCGGCCCGTTCAACCTGTTCGGTCTGACACTGTCGGGCGACCGCAAGTACTATTACGTGGTGATCTTCTACCTCGTGGTGATGTACCTGTTCGCCGCCAACCTGATGCGCACGCGCGATGGCCGCGCCATGGTCGCGGTGCGCGACCACTACCTGTCAGCCGAGATCATGGGCATCGGCCTGACCTACTACCGCATTCTGGCGTTCGTCATCTCGTCGTTCTACGCTGGCGTCGCCGGCGCGCTGATGGCGCACTACACCGGCTTCGTTTCGGCCGAGGCTTTCGACCTGCTGCTGTCGATCAACTTCCTGGCAATGATCATCATCGGCGGTCTCGGCTCGATCATGGGCAGCCTGATGGGCACCGTGTTCATTCTGCTGCTACCCGAGGTGATGCTGGGCATGGTGCAGAAGATCCAGAAGCTCGGCATCGGCCAGGGCGCGTCATTCAACGAGGGCCTCGCCTATCTCAAGGAGATGGCGATCGGCCTCGCCATCGTGCTGTTCCTGGTCTTCGAGCCGGATGGCCTCGCCGCCCGTTGGCGCAAGATCAAGGCGTACTGGAAGCTCTATCCGTTCTCGTACTGACAACAAGCCCAAGGAGGAAACTGAAATGAGACTGAAAACGGCACTACTGGCATCGGCCGCCGCGGCAGCGCTGCTTGCCACGCCGACGCTGGCGCAGCAGAAGATCAAGGTCGGAAACCTCATCGATTACACCGGCGCGACCTCGAGCACGGGTAAGTTCTCCGGCCCCGGCAAGGTCGATGCCATCGCCTGGATCAATAAGAACGGCGGCATCAACGGCAAGCTGCTCGATGCCGAGATCGTCGATTACGGCTACCAGACCCAGCGCGGCATCCAGCTCTACAAGAAGTGGAAGGACGAGGGCGCGGTCGCCATTCTGGGCTACGGCACCAACGATACCGAAGCCATGGTCGGCTTCATCGCCGAGGACAAGATGCCATACTTCTCGTTCTCGTTCTCCGGCCACCTGACCGATCCCTCCGGAACCAGCCAGAAGGCCAAGGACGGCAAGATCAAGCCGGCGCCGTACAACTTCTTCGGCCAGCCGTCCTATTCCGACGGCGCGCGCGGCCTCATCCTGTGGGCGGCCGAGGACTGGAAGAAGAAGGGCGGCCAGGGCAAGCCCAAGTACATCCACATGGGCGACAACCACCCCTATCCGCTGGCGCCCAAGGAAGCCGGCGAGACCTTGGCGAAAGAACTCGGCTTCGACGTGATCCCCTCGATCCAGTACGCGCTGGCCGGCGGTGACTTCAAGGCGCAGTGTCTGGCGCTGCAGTCATCCGGAGCCAACTACGCGTTCCTCGCCAACACCACTGGTGCCAACGTGGCGCTTGTGCGCTCGTGCTCGACCGTCGGCGTCAACGTGCAGTTCATGGCCAACGTCTGGGGCATGGACGAGGCCGGCATGAAGGCCATCGGCAAGGGCGTCAACGGCCTGGTCATGGTACTGGCGCAGCCGCAATGGGGCTCGGGTGTGCCGGGCATGAAGAAGTTCAGCGAGATCTCGGCGATGTCCGATCCGACCGGCAAGGTCTACCGGCCGATCCCCTACGCCATCGGTGCCTGCCAGGTGCTGCACCTCGCCGAGGGTCTCAAGATTGCCGACAAGGCCGGCAAGTTGAACGGCCCCGGCATCAAGGAGGCCCTCGAGTTGCTGAAAAACTTCGTGCCGGAAGGATTCGACGGTATGTGTGCGCCCGTCACCTGGAGCAACACGGACCATCGCTCGGTCGATACCGTCAACATCGGAAGAGCCTCGGTCAGTGGCGACACCGAGAAGGGTGAGGTCGCGGAGCTTGCGGCTTCCGGCGTGATCAAGCTCGAGAAGATCGCCGAGCAGAAGGTGCCGCGCAAGCCGGAGTGGCATGGCTACTGAGCACTATTATCCCCTCTCCCCCTGGCGCATCTTGCGCGTAGGGGGAGAGGGTTAGGGCGAGGGGCGGCCGCTTGTTCAGCTCTCACAACAATGACCACCAAGCCCAGCATTGCTGATTTCGAGCAAGCTGCCGCCCCTCACCCTCAGCCGGTCCATCGGCTGGCCTCTGCCCTCTCCCCCGAAATGGCGGGAGAGAGGGAAAGGGGGGCCGATCCCACCACTGCCGACTAGAGCTTCTGCCTGCCAAGGACCGCCATGACCGCCGCCGCCACAGCAGTCCCATCCACCGCAAAAGCAACCGACCCAGCACTGCTTTCGATCGAGAATATCGAGGTGGTGTATGACGACGTGGTGCTGGTGCTGCGCGGCGTCAGCTTGAACGTGCCGAAGGGACGGATCGTCACGCTGCTCGGGCCCAACGGCGCCGGCAAGTCGACCACGCTCAAGGCGATCTCCGGCCTGCTGCATTCCGAGGACGGCGAGGTCGTTGCCGGCGACATCAAGTTCGACGGCCACAGCATCGCTCATCAGTCGCCGGAAAAAACGGTTCGCAACGGCATCTTCCAGGTAATGGAGGGACGGCGCATCATCGCCGACATGACCGTGATCGAGAATTTGCGCTGTGGCGCATTCACCCGCCGCGACAACGAGATCAACAGCGACATCGAACTTGTCTACACGTATTTCCCGCGCCTCAAGGAACGCACCGGGCTTGCCGGCTATCTCTCCGGCGGCGAACAGCAGATGCTGGCCATCGGCCGCGCCTTGATGGGTCGGCCCAGAATGATGCTGCTCGACGAGCCCAGCATGGGGCTGGCACCACTCCTGGTGCAGGAAGTGTTTGCGATCATCGCCCGGCTCAACAAGGAACTCGGCATCACCATGCTGCTGGTCGAGCAGAATGCCAACATGGCGCTCGCCGTCGCCGACTACGGCTACATCATGGAGTTGGGCAAGGTCGTGCTCGACGGCACGCGCGAGGCACTGACCAGCAATGAGGATGTCAAGGAATTCTACCTCGGCGGCGGTGGCCACGCCCGCAAGAGTTTCAAGAACCTGAAATCGTTCCGCCGGCGCAAGCGCTGGCTCTGACCCGTTCCGCTCCAACGACAATCATTTCCGCCAACACGGTTCACAACTTTGGGAACGCCCAGTCATGACCTACGAAGACCTGCTGTACGAAGTCAAAGACGGTGCCGCACACATCACCATCAACCGGCCGAAGGTGATGAACGCCTTCCGCGGCAAGACCTGCGAAGAGCTGATCCACGCCCTTGGCCGTGCCGGCTGGGACAAGGCGGTCGGCGTCATCGTGCTCGGCGGCGCCGGTGATCGCGCCTTCTGCACCGGCGGCGACCAGAGCGCGCACGAGGGCCAGTACGATGGCCGCGGCACCATCGGCCTGCCGATCGAGGAAGTGCAATCGCTGCTGCGCGACGTGCCCAAGCCCGTGATTGCCCGCGTCCAGGGCTATGCCATCGGCGGCGGCAACGTGCTCGCCACGATGTGTGATCTCACCATCGCATCCGAGAAGGCGATCTTCGGCCAGGTCGGCCCCAAGATGGGCTCGGTCGACCCCGGCTACGGCACCGCCTACCTCGCCCGCATCGTCGGCGAGAAGAAAGGCCCGCGAGATCTGGTACATGTGCCGCCGCTATACGGCGCAGGAAGCGCTCGCGATGGGCCTCGTCAACGCCGTCGTGCCGCATGACCAGCTCGATGCCGAGGTCACCAAGTGGTGCGCCGAGATCATGGAGAAGAGCCCGACCGCGATCGCCATCGCCAAGCGCTCGTTCAACGCCGACAGCGAGAACATCCGCGGCATCGGCGCCATGGGCATGCAGACGCTGAAGCTCTATTACGAGAGCGACGAGAGCCGGGAGGGCGTCAAGGCCTTCAACGAGAAGCGCAAGCCCGACTTCCGCAAGTACGTGAAGTAAACGACGGACGCAGCGGTGCCTCGGCGCTGGTGGCGCGCGCTGAGGCACCATTCACGCAGCCATCTCCGAAGGAGCCCTCACATGCACGTGCACGACGCCATCATGACCCGCCGTTCCATTCGCCGCTTCCTGCCGAAGCCGGTGCCGATGCAGAGTATCACCCGCATCCTCGAAGGCGCGGCGACGGCGCCCTCGGGCCACAATATCCAGCCGTGGAAAGTCTATGTCGTGGCCGGCGCCGTCAAGGACAAGATCTCGGCCGACATCCTGGCTGCGATCGCCAGTGAGCCGGCCGACAGTCATGTGCCGGAATTCGACTACTATCCCGTCAACTGGGTCGAGCCGTTCATCGGTCGCCGCCGCAAGCTCGGCCATGAGCTCTACGCCATCCTCGGCATTGCCCGCGACGACAAGGCGGCGCGCGAAAAGCAGATGCTCGAGAACTACAAGTTCTTCGGCGCCCCCGTCGGCCTGTTCGTGACCTTCGACCGGCGCTGCGCCACCGGCACCTTCATGGACGTCGGCATGTTCATCGAGAACATCCTGATCGGGGCTCGCGGCGAAGGTCTCGATACCTGTGGGCAGGCAGCGTTCAACTGGTATCACAAAGTGATCCGCAAGAACCTGCCGATGGATGACAACGAGCTTCTCGCCTGCGGCATCTCGCTCGGCTTCGCCGACCCGAACGCGCCGGAGAACAAGTTGATGCCGGAGAAGCTCGCCGTCGAAGCGTTCACGACCTTCCTTGGCTTCGACGACATGCGAAGCTGACAGCCGTTGACCCGACGCTGCCGGACGGGCTGCGGTCGCTGCAGCGTTGTCGCCGAGCGTTTCGCCCGCGACAAGATCGCACCACAATACATGGTGCGTGAAAGAGGTGCCAGGCTGAGCCAGGCACCAGCAGAACGAGCGGCCATCCGATGCCGCAATGTATCGAAGCGTGAGAAATTCATGAAACTTTGTCCGCCGCCCGATCCCGCCCCGAAGCGGCCGTCGCGCGTGACGCTGCCGGCTGGCAGCATCGATAGCCACGGCCATATCTTCGGGCCGAACTATCCGTGGAACCCGAGGCGCGGCTACACCCCGCCGGACGCGCTGCCTGAAGCCTACGAGGCGCTGCACCAGGCGCTCGGGGTCTCTCGTGGTGTGCTCACTCAGCCCAGCGTCTACGGCACCGACAACCGCTGCATGCTCGACTACGTATCGAAAAACCTCGACCGCATGCGCGCGGTGATCGCGGTTGAGCCTGACGTCACCGACAAGATGCTGGAAGCCTTCCACAACGAGGGCGCGCGCGGCATCCGCGTCAACATCGCCGATCCGGGTGGCAATCCGTTCGCCTCGTTCGCCGAGATCACCGCACTGGCGCACCGATTGAAGCCGCTCGGCTGGCACATCGAGTTCCTGGCGCACGTACACCAGATGGACGACTGGATGGACGGCATCGCTAAGCTGCCGGTCGACATCTCGATCGGCCACTTCGGCTACATGCCAGCCGGCATGGGCGTCACACACCAGAAGTACCAGGCGTTCCTCGACTACTTCGCCGAAGGGCGCTGCTGGGTGAAATTCACCGCGCCCTATCGCATCACCGCCCGCAAAGCGACGCCTTACGCCGATGTGACGCCGTTCGCACACGCCCTGACGGCCCGCCGCCCCGACCGCATCGTTTGGGGTACCGACTGGCCGCACCCGATCTGCCCGATCCCGATGCCCAACGACGGCGACCTCACCGACCACCTCGCCGACTGGGTTCCCGACGCGGCGGTTCGGGAGCGGATATTGGTCGGGAATGCCGCATTATTGTACGGCTTTTGAGTTGTGCGCGAAAGGCACGGCATGCGCGCAGATGGTGGATAGCGCACGCCAAATCGCCTGCTATAGTCGCAACCGAAATGCGCCGGCGAATGCCAAGAGCGCATCGGACAACGATCGCAAACGGAGGAAACCCGCATGACTTCGCGCAAGACAGGCGCCAATTCGCAGTCAAGATTGACACGCCGCCACCTGCTGGCCGGATCGGCCGGCATGGCGGCCATTCTGGCCAGCGGCCGCGCGCCGCTCTACGCACAGGCCGCGCCCAAGAAACTCGTGTTCGCCCACATCAACGCGATCCCGGAGTCGGCGGCTGTCGCCTTCGACTGGATGGCGAAGGAGACCAATTCGCGCTCCAAGGGCGCGCTCGACATGCAGTTCTTCGGCAAGACGCTGATCCCGCAGGAACTCGAGATCATGAATGCGGTGAAGTCGGGCAACATCGCGATCGGCAATCCGGCCGGCGCCGCCGCCACGATCTTCCCCGAAATGGGCGTGTTCCTGGTGCCCTATCTGGTCAAGGACTACGCCTCGGCCTACGCCATGTTCAATGGCCGGATCGGCGACGATCTCGATAAATCCTTCCAGGACAAGTACAAGCTGAAGACGCTGTGCTTCTTCGATTACGGCTTCCGCCACTTCTGGACGTCGAAAGCGCCGATCGTCGAGCCCAAGGACCTGCGCGGCCGCAAAATCCGTGTGCAACAGGCGAAAGTCTTCGGCGATACCATCAGCGGGCTGGGCGGCAACGCCGTACCGATGGCCTGGGGCGAGGTGATCGCGGCGGCCAAACAGGGCGTGATCGACGGCGGCGACCTGCCGATCGTCAACATGGATGCGCTGAAGATCTACGAGGTGTCGAAGTTCGCCTCGCTGACGTTCCACAATTACGGCCCGACCGTAAACGTGATGAACCTTGGCGTGTGGAACGATCTGTCACCTGAGCACAAGAAGCTGATCATGGATGTCAGCCGCGAAGCGCAGCAGAAAATCCGCGATGCGACCGAGTCGGTCGACAATTTCGCCAAGGCCAAGGCGCTGCTCGAGCCCAAGGGCATGACCGTGGTCGAAGCCAAGGTCGATCTGTTCCGGCAGGTCGCCAAGGAGAAGATCTGGCCCAACTACAAGAGCCAGTATGGCGCGCTGTGGGACCAGATCGAGAACTTCAAGGCGTAATGTGGCACTGCCGCTCCGCGCGTGGGTGTAGGTTGGGTTAGCTGCCCGCTTGGGCAGCGTAACCCAACATTCCGCGAGTGGTGCCAAGTTGTTGGGTTACGACCGCAAGTGGGCGGTCTAACCCAACCTACGGGCCCCGCCCCAATCCTCCTCGCTTATAGTCACCCTGACCCTCTCCCCGTCTGGGACGGCCGGAGAGGGATGAACGCCCAGGCCCCTATGAAAACTCTCGAACGCATTCCCCAGATCGCGGTCACCGCGCTGATCACGCTCGCCATTATCAATCTGCTGATCGGCGTGTTCCTGCGCTACGTCGTCGGCGGCATCACCAGCTACATGGATTGGGACCCGGTGCCGTTCACCTGGGTCGAGGAGATCGGCGAGATGGCGCTGGCCTGGCTCACCCTCGTCGGCGCGGCGATTGGCATCCGCAGCCGTTCGCACTTCACCTTATACCTCATCACGCCCAAACTCGGGCAAGGCATGCGGCGCGCCATCGACATATTCAATCACCTGCTGATCGCCGGCATCGGCCTCCTCGCGGCCTGGCACGCGGTGACGCTGTGCCGCCTCAACTGGTCATTGGCCACCCCCGGCCTCGAGATCAGCCTGGCTTTTCTCTACGCCTCGGCGGTGGTCGGCGGCATTCTAATCGCGGTCTATGCCGTATCGACGATCATCGCGCCGCCGGCGCACGATCCCAACGCCCTCCACTGAGGTTCCAGGCATGCTGCTGTTCGCCATCGCCGTTGTCTTCGTCGTGATGATCCTGCTGTCGATGCCGATCGTCTTTTCGCTGGGCGTCGCCGGCATCGCCGGACTTTGGCTCGGCGGCTATCCAATGCAACAGCTGCCATCGGCGCTGGTGTCGGGTTCGCAAAGCTGGGTACTGCTCGCAATTCCCGCATTCGTCTTCGCCGGCGGCTTGATGGAACGCTGCGGCATGAGCCACGCCCTGGTCGAGCTGGCCCGCGCCATGGTCGGCTGGGTCAAGGGCGGCCTCGGCATGTCGGTGATCGTGGTTGCGTACTTCTTCTCCGATATCTGCGGATCTAAGATGGCCGAGGTATCGGCCCTGGGCTCCTCGCTGATGCCGCCGCTGACCAAAGCCGGCTACAAGAAGGCCGACAGCGCCTCGATGATCGCCGCCGGCACCGCCATGGGCATGCTGGTGCCGCCGGCGATCTTCATGATCGTGATCGCGCAGGTGACCAATACGTCGGCGGTGACGCTGTTCCTCGCAGGCTTCTTCCCGGCGTTCGTGATCATGATCTGTCTGATGATTCTCGTGTACCTGCGCGCCCGCAAATACGACTGGCCGGTCGACGCCAAGCCGGATCTCGTCCGCCTCGCCAAGGCGGCCAGAGAGGCCGCGGTGCCGATGGTGGTTCCGATCGTCATTCTCGGCGGCTTCTTCTTCGGCGTCATAACCGCAACCGAGGCCGGCGCCGTCGTCGCAGCCTACGCCTTCCTCGCCGCCAAGCTCTACTACAAGAACGTGACATGGAGCGAGATGGGCAAGATCGCCTACGACAGCGCAATCCTGACCGCCGCCGTGGTGTTCCTGCTCGCGGTCGCCTCGATCTTCCAGTACTTGATGGGCGTGCAGGGTGTGCCGAAGCTTCTCGGTGAACTGCTTGGGCCGCTGAAGAGCCACCCGTGGGCATTCCTGTTCGTCACCGCCTTCATCTCGATGATGTTCGGCATGATCCTCGAAGGCCTGCCGGCGGCGGTCGTGTTGATCCCGGTGGTGTTCCCGATTGCAGAAGAGATGGGAATCGATCCGATCCACTTCAACATCGTGCAGACGGCGGCCGTCGGCATCGGGCTGTTCCTTCCGCCCATGGGTGTCGGGCTGCTGATGGCGCTCAAATTCGCCAACATCTCGGTCGGCGAACACTTCCCGACCTACCTGCCCTATATCGTCGCCCTGCTGATCGGGCTTTCGATCATCATCTGCATACCCGAAATCAGCCTGACGCTGCCGCGCCTCGCCGGACTGATAAAATGAGGGGCAACCGGCGTCGCCCCCGCAGCATCACGGCAACGGCCGGCGCAGCGTCGTCTTGATCCGCCGAACGGTACCGGTCTTGGCGCGCATCACCACGGTTTCGGTCTCGGCGAAATCGCCGCGGAAATGCACGCCCTGCAGCAACGAGCCGCTGGTAACGCCGGTGGCTGAGAAGATCACGTCGCCCGACGCCATGTCCTGCATCGTGTACTTGCGCTTGACATCGGCCCCCATCTTTTCGGCGCGCACGCGCTCTTCGTCCTTGAGCGGCATCAGTCGGCCCTGGATCTGGCCGCCGATACAGCGCAGCGCGGCGGCCGCCAGCACACCTTCCGGCGCGCCGCCCGAACCCATGTAGATATCGATCCCGGTTTCATTCGAATCCGTGGTCCAGATCACGCCAGCAATGTCTCCGTCGGGAATGAGCTGCACGCCGGCACCGCAATCGCGCACCGCCTTGATCAGCTCCGCATGCCGCGGCCGGTCCAGAATGCAGGCCATGATCTCGGTGATCGGCACACCCTTGGCCTTGGCGAGCGCGGTCAGATTGTCCCTCGGACTGGCGTCGAGGTCGACGATGCCGTCCGGGTAACCCGGCCCGATCGCGATCTTGTTCATGTACATGTCTGGCGCATGCAGCAAACCACCGCGCTCGGCGATCGCCAGCACCGCGAGCGCATTCGGCATCGCCTTGGCGCATATGGTCGTGCCTTCCAGTGGATCGACGGCGATGTCGACTGCCGGACCGTTGCCGGTGCCGACGCGCTCGCCGATGTAGAGCATCGGTGCCTCGTCCATCTCGCCCTCGCCGATGACGACGGTGCCATCGATATTCACCCGGCCAAGCTCACGGCGCATGCTGTCAACTGCGGCCTTGTCAGCAGCCTTTTCGTTGCCGCGGCCGACGAGCTTGGCCGCGGCGACTGCGGCTGCCTCGGTCACGCGGGCGATTTCAAGAACCAGAACGCGGTCGAGGCCTTCGCCGCGGACCTTTTCATTCGGTGTCGTGCTCATCTTGCGCTCCCCTTTTGCGGTCTCCCGCAACTGTGACCCTTGTCGCTCTCATAGTCTCTCAATGCGGATGGTCTGCGGCTTGCCCGCCACCTTGCCGTCCTTCTCGATGCCGTCGAGCGCCTTGCGGATCGCCGCTTCCGTGGTCTCGTGCGTAATCAAGATGACCGGCATCTGCGCCCCCGGCGTCGGCCGCGCACCGATCCCTGGCAGCGCCTTGCGCGGGCGTCGCTGCACGATGCTCTCCAGCGACACCTCCTGCTCGGCCATGCGCTTGGTGATGGCGGCCATCACGCCGGGGCGGTCGTGCGCATCGAGGCGGACATAGAACGCACCGAGGTGGCGGCCGAGGGGCGCACGTTTCGGCGTCGCGAGTTTCGACGAAGGCACCCCGAATGGCGGCAGAATGAAGCCGCCTGCGATATCCGCAATGTCGCTGGCGATCGCCGATGCCGTCGCCTTGGCGCCGGCTCCCGGCCCGACCAACAGGAGATTGCCGGCGAAGTCGGAATCGATGGCGACCGCATTGGTAACCCCTGCCACTTCGGCGATGGCGGTGTCCTTCGGCAACAGCGTCGGGTTGACGCGCTGCTCGATGCCGGACTCGGTTTGCAGCGCGACACCGAGCAGCTTGATCCGGTAGCCGAGGTCGTCGGCTGCCTCGATGTCGGCCTGCGTGATCGACTGGATGCCTTCGATGTGCACGCTGTCGAAGGCAACCTTGGTGCCGAACGCCAGCGCCGTCAGCAGCGTGAGCTTGTGCGCGGTATCGAAGCCGCCGATGTCGAAGGTGGGATCGCTTTCGGCGTAGCCCCTGGCCTGGGCCTCCTTCAGCACCACGTCAAAGGCGAGATGCTCTTCCTGCATCCGGGTGAGGATATAGTTGCACGTCCCGTTCAAGATCCCGTAGACGCGGCTGACCCGGTTGCCGGCCAGTGCCTCGCGCATCGTCTTGATCACCGGAATGCCGCCGGCGACGGCGGCTTCGAAGTTGAGCGCGACCCCCTTCTTTTCCGCCAGGCGGGCGAGTTCGGTGCCATGCATCGCCAGCATCGCCTTGTTGGCGGTTATGACGTGCTTGCCGGCGTTGAGCGCGGCCTCGACGGCGGCCTTGGCAATCCCATCGGCGCCGCCGATCAGTTCAACGAACACGTCGATTTCAGGATCGACGGCGAGCTTGGTCGCATCCGCCACCCAGCGCACGCCCTGGAGAGAGACTCCGCGGTCCCTGGACTTCGTCCGGGCTGACACCGCCGTCACTCTTAACTGCCGGCCGAGGCTCGCGCCCATGCGCGCGCCGTTGACTTCCAGTAGATGCAGCAGACCGGCGCCGACGGTTCCGAGGCCGGCCACACCCAGACGCAATGGTTGCGAGGAAAACGTTGTGCTCATGATGCCGACCGCGCCGCCTTGTCAACGGACCGCTTCGGCATCGACACGACATTGTGCAGTCCCTCGGTGCCGCCGGCGAAGAACTTCTTGATATTGCGCGCGGCCTGGCGAATGCGGTGCTCGTTCTCGACGAGGCCGATGCGCACGAAGCCTTCGCCGTATTCGCCGAAGCCGAGGCCGGGCGACACCGCCACGTCGGCCTTGTCGATCAGCAGCTTGGCGAATTCGACCGAGCCCATTTCACGGTAGGCCTCGGGGATCGGCGCCCAGCAGAACATGCTGGCCGGCGGCGAGGGAATGTCCCAGCCGGCACGGCCGAAACTCTCGACCAGGAGGTCGCGTCGCACCTTGTAGGTCTCGCGGATCTCCGCGACGCACTGCTGCGGGCCGTTGAGAGCCGCGGCGGCCGCCACCTGGATCGGCGTGAACGCGCCGTAATCGAGGTAGGACTTCACCCGTGCCAAGGCCGCGATCAGCCGCTCGTTGCCGACCGCAAAGCCCATGCGCCAGCCGGGCATGTTGTAGGTCTTGGACAGCGAGGTGAACTCGACCGCGACATCGATCGCGCCTGGCACCTGCAGTACCGAGGGTGGCGGATGGCCGTCGAAGTAGATCTCGGCGTAGGCGATGTCGGACAGGATGATGATGTCGAGCCGCTTGGCGAGCTGGACGGCGGCGGCATAGAAGTCGAGGTCGGCGACCATGCCGGTCGGGTTCGACGGGTAGCTAAGAACCATGGCGAGCGGCTTCGGGATCGAGTGCTTGGCGGCGCGCTCGACACCGGCCAGGAACTGCTCGCCGTTGCTCGCAGGCAGATGGCGGATCGCGGCGCCGGAAATCAGGAAGCCGAACTCGTGGATCGGATAGGTCGGGTTCGGCACCAGGATCAAGTCGCCAGGCGCGGTGATCGCCTGGGCCATGTTGGCAAAGCCCTCTTTCGAGCCAAGCGTCGCCACCACCTGCGTTTCCGGGTCGAGCTTCACACCGAAGCGGCGATCATAGTAAGCGGCTTGCGCCTTGCGCAGCCCCGCAATGCCCTTCGATGCCGAATAGCGATGGGTCCGCGGCTTGGCGATGGTCTCGACCATCTTGTCGACGATATGCTGCGGCGTCGGCATGTCGGGATTGCCCATGCCGAGGTCGATGATGTCCGCCCCGCGAGCTCGCGCCGCCGCCTTCATCCGGTTGACCTCGGCGAAGACATAGGGCGGCAGGCGCTTGATCCGGTGGAAATCCTCGATCACGGTCGTACAACCTCCTGGTGTTTGCGGCCGGGTGCCTGTCGAATCCCATGTCCCGGCCGATTGTGTGTACGGCCAGTCCGCCGGCTTCGTCCAGTACAGGCTCGCAATGTTCGACTTTTGCCACTGCCGGCGCTAGTACCCGGAATCACAAATCCCTGGCACGTCTGATCGCGGAGCCCTGCGGCGATCCGCAAGAAGCGCGCCGAAGAGCGTAGCCCGGTCTACGGTCGAGGCGCGCGACGCAGCGGGCGCCCAGGGGCCGCGACCCTTCGGGCGGCCGGGGATTTGTGATTCCGGGTACTAGGTTCAATTCGATGAGGACAGCAGAACTTTTTGAAACTAAAATGGAATCGGTGGGCGAGACCGGTCTTGCCTGTTAACCGAGCGCGGCCGGCGGTCTCCTTGACCGGATGGTTGCGCCCGTCACGCCTTTCGAAACGAATTGAAAATCGCCCCGGCCAACCCAATCAGCAAGTCGCCAGCCATGCCAAATGACGCACTTTCGAAATCAGCCCGCAGCAAGGCGCCCGTCGCGACCGCCGGCCTCGATGCATTGCCCGATTACCGGCTCAACGATCCGGACGAATTTGCCCGCAACATGCTGCGCTTGATCGAGGATGGCGGCAAGTTCTTCGCGGCCTACCTCGAGCGATCCGGGCCCCCGGGAGCGAAAGGCAGGCCGGCACCCGATTTCACCGATACCAGCAAGACCCTGGCCGAACTCAGCCAAGCCTGGATGACCGAACCGGCCAAGCTCGCCGAGGCGCAGGGTGAGCTCTACTCGAGCTACATGGAGCTGTGGAACGGCACCATGCGCCGCCTGATGGGCGAGGCGGTCGAGCCGGTGGTCAAAGCCGGAGCCGGGCGACGCGCGGTTCCGGGACGCGGAATGGTCTACAAACCCCTACTACGACTACTGGAAGCAGGCCTACCTGCTGACCACCAAGTGGGCCGAGCAGATGCTGGCCAAGACACCGGACCTCGACGAGCGCACACGGCACAAGGCCGACTTCCTCATCCGCCAGATCTCGGCTTCGTTGTCGCCCACCAATTTCCCGGCGACCAACCCGGAAGTGATGCGCGAGACGCTCGCAACCAACGGCCGCAACCTGGTCGAGGGCATGGATCAGCTGCTCAAGGACCTGGAGAAATCCGGTCCGATCCTGAAGATCAGCCAGACCGATACGTCCGCCTTCGAGGTCGGCCGCAACCTTGCGGTCACCCCCGGCAAGGTCGTGTTCCAGAACGATGTGTTCCAGCTCATCCAATATTCGCCGACCACCGACACGGTGCATGAGGTACCGCTGTTGATCGTGCCGCCGTGGATCAACAAGTTCTATATCCTCGACCTGACGCAGCCGAAGTCGTTCATCCGCTTCGCCGTCGCCCAAGGTTTCACGGTGTTCATCATGTCGTGGGTGAACCCGGACGAGCGGTTGCGGGACAAGACTTTCGAGGACTACATGCGCGAGGGCGTGCTGTCGGCGACGGACGCCGTCATGCGCGAGACCGGGCAGCCCAAGATCAATGTCGTCGGATACTGTGTCGGCGGCACGCTGCTGGCCTCGACGCTCGCCTATCTGGCGGCGCGCGGCCATGACCCGTACATTTCGGCGACATTCCTCACCACCCAGGTGGATTTCACCAAGGCGGGCGATCTGAAGCTGTTCATCGACGAGGAGCAGCTGGAGATCCTCGCCGACACGATGGCCGAGAAGGGTTATCTCGAAGGCAGCCGCATGGCGACGGTGTTCAACCTGTTGCGGCCGAAGGACCTGATCTGGCCGTACGTGGTCAACAACTACATGATGGGCAAGAAGCCGCTGCCGTTCGACCTGCTGTACTGGAACCAGGATTCGACCCGAATGCCGGCGGCCAATCACAACTTCTACCTGCGCGAGTTCTACCACGAGAACAAGCTCGCCAAGGGCCAGCTGACGCTCGCCAATACCCGCCTCGACGTGAAGAAAGTGACGATCCCGATCTACGAGCTCGCCGCGCGCGAGGATCACATCGCCCCGGCCGAGTCGGTGTTCATCGGCGCCAAGATGTTCGGCGGCCCGGTCGAGTACGTGATGGCGGGCTCGGGCCACATCGCCGGCGTCGTCAATCCGCCCGACCCGAAGAAGGTCAAGTACCAGTACTGGACCAACAAATCGAATGCCGCCAACTTCGCCGACTGGGTCAAGGGCGCGACCGAGACGCCGGGCTCCTGGTGGCCGCACTGGGTGAAGTGGCTGGGGCCGAAGTCGGGCGCGTTGGTGCCGGCCCGCGTGCCGGGCGCCAAGCTCGGCGTGATCGAGGATGCACCTGGCAGCTACGTCAAGACCAAAGGGTGAGGCGGTTACTCGGCAGAGCGGTGACTGAGCGGTGGCTGGCCTGTCGCTAAGCAACAAATAAGCCCCGCCTGCGTTTCGCGGCGGGGCTGCATCATGCGATGCTTTTGCCGGTTTAAGACCAGCGTCTCATCGACCCAAATCATAGGTCGCGTTTTTAACTCCAGATTGTGAATTGGGCGGTTCGGTCTTGTCGCACTCAATCGCGAAAACTAACCGATCCGTAACTCCGCATCCTGGCGAAGTCTGCTTCTCTGACCCGGCGGATCCATGGCTCCTCCATTACGTCGAGAGACCAGCGACGATAGGACGTTCGCGTGGGAACAGCAAATTGCCGCTGCTCTACCTCTTGCGCCACTGGCAGGATGCCGAGTGACAGGGCGTCGCGCTCGTCTATCGTCGCAAACAACATGCGCTCGTCGTGAATACATTTCAAGCTGAATGCGACAGCAGCGGCAAAATGTGATGAGCTTCGTTTAGTATCCGCGTCAGCGTTGGCTGACGAATAACGAGGCGCAATCATTTCGCGCTGCGCAGGCGCCAGAGCAGTTCCATTATAGCCATCGCAAAGAAGCCACCGAAGATGGTGGCGTAGAAGAATGTCGGCGTCGCCCACTGCGGGTTGCCCGGATAATTCTGCAACAGCGCCAGCAGCGTCAGGCCAAGCACCGCCGGCGATAGCTGGCGCACGAGCAGCGGCACCAGCCAGCCGAAATACCACGCATAGTGCGGCGAGGTCGCGAAGACGAAGGCCGCGGCCAGGATCACGAGATGAGCCGGGCGCAGCTCATCGGCCGGGCGACGCAGTAACGTCCAAAGCCCGAGCGCGCCGAGGGGGACGAGCATCACTGCGACATAGACGCGGCCGGACGGTGCCCACAGTTCCAGATCGCGCAGCACCCAAACGACGTGGAAGCCGTAGCCGGCACCATAGCCTTCGTTATCGAGGTGATCTGACAAAGGAAGCCGATGACGTTGCGGCCGGCCGTCCAAGCGTAGGGCGCATACAGCGCCGCAGCTGTCACCAGGAAAGCCAGGGGCATCGCCCAGTTGCCGCGCCGCCATAGCGCCGGCGCCAGCACCAGCGGGAAATACTTGGTCGCGAACGCCGCCGCCAGCAGACCGCCGGCCAAGCCCTTGCCGCTGCCGCACGACGGCCAGGATCGCCAGCAATCAGAAGCGCGATCGCGGCGCTATCGATATGGCGCCATGCCGGAGAACTCCCAGATCGGCAATGGATGCCAGGCGTAGATCACAACTCGCTCGCGCGGCATGCCGTCGGCCCTGAGCCAGGTCAGCAGCGCCACGATCGTCACCGCTTCCGCCATCGCCATCACCACCTGGATGCCGCGCAGGCCATCCGACACCCGAACGGCCAGCGCAAACAGCATTTCGGCGACCGGCGGATAGATCGTGACCGCCGTCTCCTTGAGATAAATGTCGGGGTAGATCACGGCATCGCGCAAATGGGCGAGGGCGGCATCGGCCGGCACCCACAGATATGGATTGAACCCGGCCCATTGAATGCGGCCGTCCCAGACATAGCGCAGCCAGTCGGTAGTGAGGTTCGCCGGCGCCGTCATCGCCAGCGCCCGCAGGATCACGGCGACGCCCAAGACCAGCAGCAGATCGAACCGACGCGCCGGCGCCGCAGCACATAGGCGACCGCCGCCAGATAGACCGCGCCATGAACGAGCGCGGTGGCGACATAAACGTCGAGCGCGGGGCGGGCGATGGCGCTCACACCCGCACAAACCAGCAGCATCAGCGCAGCGCCGGCAAGACCAAGTGCCGGCGATGCCGCGAAGAGCCTACCCGATCGGTTCAACACCTTATCTCCGCTTGGCAGCCGGTTCCGCCGCCGAGCGATAAACATAAGTTCTCGGTTCTGCGAGACACGATGCGGTGAAACGAGCCGATGCCGATTGTCGGGCAGCGCGAAGGAGCGCATGCTGCAGGAAAAATTCAACGCCCAACGGAGGAAGTCGACATGCATCAAACATCCCGCCGCCGGTTCCTGGCCGGTGCCGGCGCCGCCGCCGCCCTCGCCGCCTCAGGCTCGCTGCGCGCCGCGATGGGTCCCAACGACAAGTTCGATCTCGTCATCAAGGGCGGCGACGTTCTCGATCCGAGCCAGGGTTTGAAGGCGAAACGCGATATCGGCATCCGCTATGGATTGATCGAGGCGGTCGAGGCCGATATTCCGGCCGCCCGCGCCGACAAGGTGCTGTCGGCAGCCGGCAAGACGGTGACACCGGGCCTCGTCGACCTGCACAGCCACGTCTTCCCCTACGGCTCCGGCATCGGCATTCCAGCCGACGAACTGATCGCCTATCAGGCGTCGACCACCGCGGTTTCAGCCGGCGATGCCGGCGCCAACAACTTCGCGATCTTTCGCCGCGCCATTGTCGCCCAGACCCGCACCCGCCTTTACGCCTTCGTCCACATCGCCAACCATGGCCTGACCGGATTCCCGGTGCCGGAACTCTATAATATCGACTTCGCCCAGGTGGATGCTGCGGCGAAAGCCATCGGCGAGAACGCCGATATCGTGCTCGGTGCCAAGGTCCGCATGTCGGAGAACGTCGTCGCCAAACACGGCCTCGAGCCGCTCAAGCGGGCGATCCTCGCCTGCGAGCGCTCCGGCACGCCGGCCAAGATCATGTGCCACATCGGTGGCGTCGAGACACCGGAACTGATGAGCCAGATTCTGGATACGCTGCGGCCGGGCGACGTGCTGACCCACGCCTACTCAGGCGCGCCAAATATCGCAGGAAAATTCACCAACATCGTGCAGGATGGCAAGCTCTTGCCCGCGGCCCTTGAAGCCAAAAAGCGCGGCGTGGTGTTCGACGTCGGCCACGGCGGCGGCTCGTTTGACTACACCATCTGCGAAGCGGCGATGGCGGCAGGTGCCGGCCCCGACACGATCTCGTCGGACATTCACGTGTTCTCGGGCAATTCGCCGGGCATGCCGTACCTGACCTGGGTGATGAGCAAGTTCCTGAACCTGGGGCTGAGCATGGAGCAGGTGGTGGCGATGGCGAGCTCGGCGCCAGCCAAGGTCATCAATCGAAATCCGAAGCTCGGCACCTTGCAGGTCGGCGCACCGGCCGACGTGTCGATGCTGGAGGTGGTCGAGGGTCCGGTCGAGTTCGTCGATACCCGCAACAACAAGCGCACCGGCAAGATCCACTTGAAGCCGGCCGGCGTCGTCATCGGCGGCGTGCCGCACGGCCGCCCCTACATGGCGCCGTTCGCGGTGCGTTGATGTCGCGCGCCGAGGTCCCGTTGCGTCAAGTGACGATCGCTCGCGCGAACCCCGACGATCGCCTCACTTGACCCGATAGCCGGCGTGGCACGCATTGCACCGCGCCGTAACGTCGGCCAGCGCGGATACCGCCGGCCTGATGTCGCCGGTGACACCGGCATCTTGCGCCGCGACCGCAAGTTTGCTCGCAGCGCGATGCATCGCGCTGCCGGCTTCTTGCATGCCAACCGGCATGAACTTCGCGACCTCGTGCGCGCCGTGCGACGCCAGCGACGTCATGCCGAGCCGGTTTTCGGCGATCTTGGCAGCGTTGTCGGTGTCGCCGCTCGACAACGCCTGCTGGATTTCCTGCAGTGCAACCAGATGATCACGCATGTTGACGAGCATGTGCGCCGTCAGTTCCGGCGGCAACGGCACGAGAATACGCGCTTCCTGTTCATTTGCCTTCGAATGATTGTGCGCCGCCGGATCGTGCTGCTGGGCGGCGGCGATGGCGGCGCATGCCGTCAACGCGCCTGACAGCATCAATATCACAATTCGTATGCGCATCACTTAAACCTTCGCCAGCGCCTGGTCGAGATCGGCGATGATGTCGGCCTTGTCCTCGATGCCGATCGACAGGCGCACGACGTCGTTGCCGGCGCCGGCCGCCTTGCGCTGCTCGTCGGTCAGCTGGCGGTGCGTAGTCGAAGCCGGATGGATGACCAGCGAGCGCACGTCGCCGATGTTGGCCAGATGCGAGAACATCTTCAGGCCCTGCACCAGCTTGACGCCCGCATCATAGCCGCCCCTGAGGCCGATGGTGAACACCGCGCCGGCGCCCTTGGGGCAGATCTTCTTGTGCAGCGCGTGGAACTTGTTGTCGGGCAAGCCGGCGTACTGCACCCACGACACCGCCGGATGCTTTTCCAGATGCTGCGCAACCGCCAGCGCGTTCTCGCAATGGCGCTGCATGCGCAGCGGCAGCGTCTCGATGCCGGTCAGGATCAGGAAGGCGTTGAGCGGCGCGATCGCCGGTCCCATGTCGCGCAGGCCCATCACCCGACAAGCGATGGCGAAGGCAAAGTTGCCGAAGGTCTCGGCGAGCTTCATGCCGTTGTAGGAGGCATTGGGCTCGACCAGCGTCTTGTAGCGGTGCTTCGCGCCCAGCCAGTCGTAGGTGCCGCAATCGACGATCACGCCGCCGATCGAGTTGCCGTGGCCGCCCATGAACTTGGTCAGGCTGTGCACGATGATGTCGGCGCCGAACTCGCGCGGCCGGCACAGGTAGGGCGAGGCCAGCGTGTTGTCGACGATGAACGGCAGGCCGTGCTTCTTGGCGATCGCCGCGATCGCCGGCAGATCGACGATGATGCCGCCGGGATTGGCGATCGACTCGCAGAAGATGGCGCGGGTCTTCGGCGTGATCGCCTTCTCGAAGCTCGCAGGATCGGTCGAATCCGCCCAGGCGACGTTCCAGTTGAACTTCTTGAAGGCGTGGTTGAACTGGTTGACCGAGCCGCCGTAGAGCTGCCGGCCGGCGACGAACTCGTCGCCCGGCTCGAGCAGGGTATGGAACACCAGGAACTGCGCGGCATGGCCCGAAGCCACCGCCAGCGCCGCGGTGCCGCCTTCGAGTGCTGCGATACGGCCTTCGAGCACGCCCTGGGTCGGGTTCATGATGCGGGTATAGATGTTGCCGAAGGCTTCCAGGCCGAACAGGCTCGCCGCGTGGTCGGCGTCGTTGAAGACGAACGACGTGGTCTGGTAGATCGGTGTCACGCGGGCGCCGGTCGAGGGATCGGGCGTGGCGCCAGCATGGATCGCCAGCGTATCGAACCTTGGAGCAGCGGTGGACTTGTCCGGCATGGCTTGGAACTCCTGTCTTAATCACCTAATCTGCACCCAAGGAGCGAACGGCCGCCCTCAAGTCAACGATTTTTGTGCGTCTCTCGGGGTGATCGGCCAGGCTTTCGCTCTCGATTCAATCGGGGCGGCGATGCTCGCATTGCGTTGACCGCGCGGTGCAACAACGGATTTGGCGCCGCTTCGGCGTTGCCTCAACATATCATGCTGCGCAGGCCAATCCTGCCGCACCAGCCGTTGCAGAGGACGGAGGCAGACCGATGAAGCGATCTGTCATAGCTGCAGCAATCGGCTGCCTGATGCTGACGCAGGGACCGCCGGCGCCGGCGCAGACAACGGGCAAGACCTGCGCCCAGTCCGATATCGCCGCCGTCATCTCCGACATGAGCGGCAAGCTGCGAAAGATCAACGTCGACAGCCAGACGCGCCTGCGCTCGCGGCTGCGCGAATTCGCCAAGCTCAAGGGTTGGAGTGACGCCGAGACCGAGGAAAAGGGTCTCGATCTGCTGGAAGACGACGAAACCAAGGTCCAGGACGAGACCGCAAGCCACCTGCTCGGCCAGATCGACAAGCTCGGCCAATCGGGCAGCAGCGCCCCTTCCTGCAAGCAGATCGACGAACTCAAGGCGGTGGCGGCGCAACTGATCGAGGTGACCACGGCCAAGGCCGCGCACGTCTCGGCCAAGCTCGACGCTGAGCTCAAGAACGCGCGGCCGGCGGTCGCGGCACCTGCCGCCGCGGCACCGGCGGTGCCGCCGCCAGAGCCGAAGCAGGCAGCGCCCGCAGCCGCACAACCGTCAACCGCGGCCCCGCCGCGGCCGGCCGCCAAGCCCGCCTGGGACGCGCAGACGACGACCGCCATGCGCCCGAGCGACGCCTACGTGCCGCCGCCGGCCGGCGCGCCGCTGCCGGCGCCGGTACCGGCGGATCCGGCGACGCTCGAATTCACCGTCGACGACATCCGCGCCGCCGGCCGCGGCATCTTCGGCACGATTTCGGCCGAACTCGCCGCCGTCATCGAATACATGTTCAAGAGCTACGGCCGGCCGACCGGCTACATCCTCGGCACCGAGGGTGGTGCAGCGCTGCTCGCCGGCCTGCGCTATGGCGACGGCACGCTCGTCACCAAGACCCACGGCGAGCGCAAGATCTACTGGCAGGGCCCGTCGGTCGGCTATGATTTCGGCCTCACCGGCTCGCGCACCATGATCTTGATCTATGGGCTGGTCGAGCCCGAGGACATGCTGCAGCGCTTCGGCGGCGTCGATGGCTCGGCCTATCTGGTCGGCGGCGTCGGCGTCACCATCCTGAAGAAGGGGCCGCTGATCCTGGCGCCGATCCGCACCGGCCTCGGCCTGCGCCTCGGCGCCAACGTCGGCTATCTGCGCTTCACCCCGAAGCCGCGGTTCAATCCGCTGTAGGGTTTGGGGGGTGGCAGCGTCCGCCACTCAGCCTATTGCAGCCACTCGGTGATTGGAGGGACATCCCGTATTTAAATCCAATAGATGAGCATGTGGGGTGGCGCATGTACCAGTGGAGTGGCAGTGAAACACGCGCCGCGGCCCGCGCCAGTGCTTTAAGCTATTGCCAAGGTGAGAATAACCAATGACACAAATCGCGCAACTGTCGGCTCGCCTAGTTTTGCGGGATGCGCACGACGCACTGATCCTTTTGAAGGCGGCCCTAAATGGCAATGACCACCGATGGCGCCTTCATTGGGTTTCTTCAATTACGCTGCTGCGGGCGATGTGGCATATTATTGAAAATCGCGACTCCACGAGCGAGCCTGTTAGATCTCGGTGGATGGTCGTCAAGCCCAAACTTCAACATGACCGAAGATTGATAGCGATCGTCAATCTTCGAAACACCAGCCTGAAAGAGTACGAGCTTCAGGTGGCCCCGCTTGAGTTTGGGACCCGTTCAGGCAATGACGCTGAATGGGTGAGCCACCTCTATCTGAACCCTACTTCAGATGATTTTCGCGTGTTTGCGGAAGCCTACGGCATCGACGTCGTCGATGCGCTTTGGGCAAATTGGCTCTTGTGGGCGGAGGTCTTACCCTACCTTGAGGGGCGCCATGACGTTTTGGTTTCCTCCGCACCCGACGCTTGATCCCCATTCGCCGCACTTGCCCTCTCCCCCGCCGCTTCGGGGGAGAGGGCAGAGGCCGGCCCGCTTGCCGGCCGAGGGTGAGGGGCGGCGGCTTGCTCAAGCGCCTTTTTTTCGTCGCGCCACATGCATCCAGCCCAGCCCGCAGTGGTGAAAGTCTTCGCGGTGCCGCCCCTCACCCTGACCCTCTCCCCGCACGCGCGAATGGCGCTACGGGGAGAGGGGAAAAGTTCCCTGCCCAAACTAAACAAGGCGGCGCGTCGCCGTCCCGCTGTCCCGGGTATCCGCCCGGATCGAAAAGACCCGCATACCCCGGAGCGGATGCCGCTGCCGGGCCAAGATCATTGCGTACAGCCGCGGGCCCTGGGCTATAGTATATTGAACGGATCGAATGAGCGAGACTTGCGAGGAACCCAGCCATGACCACCACCTCCGACCCAATCGTCATCGTCGGCGCGGCGCGGACTGCCATGGGCGGTTTCCAGGGCATGTTCGCGTCGGCGACCGCGCCCGAACTCGGCTCGCGCCGCGGTCAAGGCGGCAGTCGCCCGCGCCGGCATCCAGGCCGACGACGTCGGCGAGGTGCTGATGGGCTGCGTGCTGCCGGCCGGCCTCGGCCAGGCGCCGGCGCGGCAAGCCTCGCGCGGCGCCGGCATTCCCGATGCAGTGCCGTGCACCACCGTCAACAAGATGTGCGGCTCGGGCATGAAGACCGTAATGCAGGCCTATGACGCACTACACGCCAGGCCGCGCGAGGTGATCGTCGCCGGCGGCATGGAGAGCATGACCAATGCGCCCTACCTGCTGCCGAAGATGCGGTCCGGCGCCCGTCTCGGCCACGCCCAGGCGATGGACCATATGTTTCTCGACGGCCTCGAGGACGCCTACGACAAGGGCCGGCTGATGGGCACCTTCGCCGAGGACACGGCGACGCACTACCAGTTCACCCGCGAGGCGCAGGACGCGTTCGCGATCGAGAGCCTCAGGCGAGCCAAGACCGCCAACGAGGACGGCTCGTTCGCGCCAGAGATCACGCCGGTGACCGTGAAGTCGCGCAAGGGCTCCGTGGAGGTCACCAGGGACGAGCAGCCGTTCACCGCCGATCCGGCGAAGATCCCGGGGCTGAAGCCTGCCTTCCGCAGCGACGGGACGGTGACGCCGGCGAACTCGTCGTCGATCTCGGACGGTGCCGCAGCCGTCGTGCTGATGCGCGAATCCGAAGCACGGCGCCGCAAGCTCAAAGTCCTCGCCCGCATCGTCGGCACCGCGAGCTTCGCCCAGGCACCGGCCTGGTTCACCACCGCACCGGTGTTCGCGATGAAGAAGCTGTTGGACGAGATCGGCTGGAGCCCCAAGGATGTCGATCTCTACGAGATCAACGAGGCGTTCGCGGTCGTCACCATGGCCGCCATGCGCGACCTGTCGTTGCCGCACGACAAGGTCAACGTGCACGGCGGCGCCTGCGCGCTCGGCCACCCGATCGGCGCGTCCGGCACGCGCATCATCGTCACCCTGCTGTCGGCACTGCAAAAGCGCGGGCAGACGAAGGGCGTCGCGTCGCTGTGCATCGGCGGCGGCGAAGCCACCGCCGTCGCGATCGAGCGGCTCAGCGCGTAGTATTCGGGTGCTCGGATATTGGATGGGTTGGAGCGGCCAATGTCCGCACTCGCCTCGTCACCCCCTTTCCTAAACGAAACGTTAACCGACTGTTCCTAGGCTCCGCCGCAATCGTTCCGCGTTCCTCCACTGATTCGGGCCTGCGGGGCGCGCCTTGAACGTCGGCAGACAATTCGCCTGGTTTGGCCTGGGTTTCGCTGCGATCACCCTGCTGGGGCTGATCGTCGATCCGCGGCCGGCGAGGGCGCAAGCCACCACGATCACCACCATCAATCCGCCGCCGCGCGCCCAGGAAGTGCAGCAGCGGCGGGGCGGGTTGCCTGCGCCGTTCGATCCAGCCGCCGCTGGCGAGCCGCGCCGCGGCCCGAGCGTGCCGGCCCCGATGCCTGATGATCCGCAGCAGGATGGTGTCGAAGCTGGCGAAAACGGCGACAGCGACGCCATGCTGTCGCCGGACCTCATTAGCCTGCGCCGTGCCGCGCGCGATGGCGATCTCATCACCCGAGACGGGCCGGTGCAGGACCAAGACGGCGCAATCGCAACCGGCGAGCCGATTTCGCCGCAGGATGGCGGCGACGCCACGATCAACGACAGCCGCTCGGCCGACGACATTGCCATCTTCGAGAACCCACCGGCCGGCTTCGATCCGCGTCTATTCCAGGCCGAAGTCGATCCGATCCTAGACCGCCGCCCGGAGCGTCTGTTCCGCTTCGAGCCGTTCGATCCGCGCGGTATTCGGCTCGGCAATTTCGTGCTGCTGCCAGAGGCAGAACTCGGGTCGAGCTATGTCTCGAACGTGTTCCGTTCGTCAAGAGCGCGCTCGGACATCGCCTTCGACGTGCGTCCGTCCGCCCGCCTCGTCTCCAATTGGCGAACGCACGCGCTCGAATTCCGTGCCACGGGCAGCTTCAGCCGGTTCAACGAATTCACCACCGAGAACGACCGCGCCTACGCCATCGAGACCCGTGGCCGGCTCGACCTGTCACGACGCACCAACATCGAGGCCCTGGTCTCGCGCGATGTCGCCCAGGAAAGTCGCTCATCGATCAGCGCGCCGGCAACGGCTGCCAATCGCGCCGACATCACCACCGACCGCTTCGCTGCCACCTTGAACCACCGCTTCAATCGGCTGAGCCTGCAGCTGCGCGGTTCGGTCAGCGAGGCGGCCTACGGCGCGAGCGAAGCCGTCGGCGGCGGCTCGATCTCGAACGACGACCGTGACCTGCGCGCGACCGAGGAGACCGTCCGCACCACCTGGGAGTTCAAGCCGGCGCTGTTCACCTTTGTCGAAGCCGGTCTCAACCAGCGCGACTACAAGACCGCGGCGCTGTCCGACGGCATCCGCCGCAACTCGATCGGCGAGCGCTACCGCATCGGCATCTCGTTCGGAAATGTCGGGGCTCGCGTCCGCGGCGAGATCAGCACCGGCTACGGCACGCAGCATCCGGACGATGCCCGCCTGCGCGACATATCCGGCATTCTGTTCGACGCCAACCTGGCCTGGCGCTACGACGCGTTGACCTCGTTCATGTTCACTGCCCGAACGGACGTGACCGAGACGACACTGGCCAATTCCGGCGGCGCCTTCTCGCACCAGCTCGGCACCGAGGCGCGGCACGCCTTCAAGCGCAACCTGATCGGCTCGGCGGGCTTGAGCTACACGACGCAGGACTACGAGGGCGTCAGCCTCAACGAGCACGAATGGAAGTCGACGCTCGGCTTCGAATACTTCCTAAATCACGCGGTCATCCTATTCGGCAAATATCAGCACACCGCATTCAGTTCGACCGACAACAGCCGCAACTACAACGCCGACGAAGTGCGGATCGGCGCGCGCGTCCGGCAGTGAGGGCGGGCTCGAGCAGATTGCGCAAATGCCGTAGGGCGGAATAGCGCAGCATATTCCGCCGACGCGACCACCGAACAAGCGGCCGGTGCAATACGCTTCGCTATTGCACCCTACAAGAATTGCTTCCTGCCACCGCCTGCATCATACCCTTGCAACCACCAGTACGATGCCGTCGGCGCCGGTGATCTTGACCGACGCGCCGGCCGGCAGATCGGGTCCGGTGGCGGTCCACGTGGTATCGCCGATGCGTACCTTGCCGCGTCCGCCGGTGATTGCGTCCTCCACCACGACCGTACGTCCAATGTACTGATGGCCGCGCACGTTGAGATCAGGCTCGTCGCTGCGCAACCGCAATGGACTGGCGTAGCCACGCAGAAAAATAACGAACGATGCGGCGGTCAGCGCGAACACAATAAGCTGCCAGCCCCAGGCGATACCGGTCGCGAACACGACCATCGAGACGATGATGGCGGCGAAGCCGAACCAGACGAAATGCACGCCCGGCATGACGATCTCGAGACAGAGCAGCAGCGCGCCCAGCAGCAACCAGCTCCAAGTCGGACCAAGCTCCCAGAAAAAATTCACCAAGGCGATCATTGGTAGCTCATCCTGCGGTTGCGCCACAGCCAGCCCGCCAGATGGGCGCGGCCGGGGCCTAATACCACACTGCCGTTAATACCTCTCGAATCCACGCATCAGCTCCCAGTCGGTAATGCGGCGATCGTACTCGAACTGTTCCCATTTGGCGGTGTGGACGTAGTGATCGACCACCGCGTCGCCGAGCGCCTTGCGCAACAGCTCGCTGCGATCGAGGGCAGCTGTGGCCTCACGCAGCGTCTTGGGCACTTCCGGCAGCGCCTTGCCGCCATAGGCATCGCCGGCGTGCGGCGCCCCGAGCTCGAGCTTCTCGTCGACGCCGGCCATGCCGGTCGCGATCAGTGCCGCGAACGCGAGATATGGGTTGAGGTCGGCGCCGCCGATGCGACATTCGATGCGGATGCCCTTGCTCCCCTCGGCGCACAGACGGAAGCCGGCGGTGCGATTGTCGCGGCTCCACACCGTCTTGGTCGGGGCGAATGTGCCGGCCTGGAAACGCTTGTAGGAGTTTATGTAGGGCGCCAGGAAATAGGTCATGTCGTCGGCATACTTGATCTGACCGGCGACGAACGAGCGCATCAGCGCCGACATGCCGTATTCGGCCTTCTTGTCGAGAAACAGCGGCGTCTTGCCGGCGGCATCCCACAGCGAGGCATGCACGTGTGCCGACGAGCCGGCAAGGTCGTAGCGCCATTTCGACATGAAGGTGACGGCCTTGCCTTGGGCCCAGGCGATCTCCTTGATGCCGTTCTTCAGGATCACATGCCGGTCGGCCATCTCGAGCGCATCGGAGTACTTGACGTTGATCTCCTCCTGACCCGGCCCCCATTCGCCCTTCGAGTTCTCGACCGGGATGCCCGCACCCTGCAGCCCCTTGCGGATGGCGCGCATGACGCCTTCTTCCTTGGTGGTCTGCAGGATGTTGTAGTCCTGGATGTAGCTGCCCGAGGTTTTCAGACCGTGGAAACGCTTGGCCGCAATGCTCTCGAAACTCTCGTCGAACAGGTAGAACTCGAGCTCGGAGGCGAGATAAGCGCGCATGTTGCGCTGCGCGAGCTTGGCGACCTGGGCTTTCAGGATCTGTCGCGGCGAATGCGGTACGTCATGATGATGGTGGTCGAGGACGTCGCACAGGACGAGCGCGGTCGCCTCCAGCCACGGCGTGCGTGTGATCGTCGAAAGGTCCGGCTTCATCACGAAATCGCCGTAGCCCTTCTCCCAGCTCGCCGCCTGGTAGCCCGGCACCGGCTCCATATCGATGTCGTTGGCCAGCAGATAGTCGCAACCGTGCGTTTCTTCATAAGCGCCGCCGACGAAGAACTCGGCCTGGAAA
The DNA here is from genome assembly GCA_963741505.1 of uncultured Alphaproteobacteria bacterium. Lineage (GTDB taxonomy): Bacteria > Pseudomonadota > Alphaproteobacteria > Rhizobiales > Hyphomicrobiaceae > JAKFWF01. The sequence goes on from CAVUIJ010000014.1 coordinate 56,401, forward strand.
CGTTTGCCGATCAGGCGGCCCTGCATGTCGGCAAAGGCAACGACGACGGTGTCGATCTCGCCGGCCTTGACGGCGGCCTTCAAGGCATCGAACGACAGGTTTCCGGCCATGGCAGTGATCATCCTCTCGAAGCGCGCGTTCAGCCCCACATGTTGGCGCGGGACGGGATCGATGTCGAGGGTACGCCGCCGCCTCACATCACCAGCAAGGATAGGGCGATCGACAGCAGCAACAAGCCGAGCACCCATCGCAGATAGCGCTCGGCGATGCAGTGGGCGAAGTGGCTGGCTAACATGATGCCCGGGATCGACCCGGCCAGCAGTACCACCAGCATCGACCAGTTGACGTCGCCGAGCAGCCAATGGCCGCTGCCGGCAAGCAGCGTCAACGGCACTGCGTGGGCGATGTCCGAGCCGACCATGCGAACCGGTGGAATGTGGGGATAGAGATGACGCAGCACCACCAGCCCGATTGCGCCGGCGCCGACCGATGTCGACGATACCAGAACGCCGAGCAGCAGCCCTAGCGCAACGGTGAGCACCGCCCTCCCTGCCGATAGTCCGACGTCACCATTGACCGCCTCGCCGGTCGCAACGAGGCTGCGTCCGAACAGCATGCTCAATCCGGAAAACAATAGCGCGCAGCCGATGACGACCTTGATGACCTGCGCCAGAATCGGGTCATGCAACGGCATCTGCGATAGCGCCAGCAAGGTCATGATTGCGCCGGGCACCGAGCCCAGCGCCAGTAGCCCGACGACGCGCCATGCGACATTACCCTTGCCGGAATGAACCCGCGCTCCGACCGATTTCGTCACCGCCGCGAACAGCAGGTCGGTGCCGACGGCGGTGACGGGATGAACACCGAAGAACAGGATCAGCATCGCCGTCATCACCGACCCGCCACCCATGCCGGTAAAGCCGACAAGAGTGCCGACCACGAAGCCGCACAGTACGAAATTCCAATCCATGTCAGGCGAAGTCCATTCGCTTCATTGCTGGCGGTTTCGCAATCGAATTCCCCATCATTGCCGAACAACTCGCGCGACGCATGCCATTTGTAGCACGCGGTGTTGTTTGCGAGGCAGGTGGCCAATCGCGCCATTTCAGCAAAAGCAGCGGCAGCGCGTCCATGGCCCGGACCGCAGAAACGCATTCCTTGCGAGCAACCATCCGCAGTACGCCCCACCTGTCCGATGCCGGATGATCGGCGATGAATCGCCACCGCGTCGCAAGCGCCGCTTGCCTTCCACCGTCTGCATCGTCATTTTCGGGCCCGTCGCCGGATCCGACCGGTCACACCAACGAACAAGTACAGGGGCGCGTCCGTGCATAGCTGTGCTTCGTACCTGAATCACGGCAGTCGCAGAGGATTGGACTGATGGATAATTCCGGCCCAGCCACGGTTGCGATCGCCGAAACAACGCCCGTGCCTCGCCTGACGTGTGATCTCCTCGTTGCCGGCTCCGGCGCCAGCGGCATGACGGCGGCGATCACAGCGGCGAGCCACGGCCTCGATGTCATCGTCGTCGAGAAGGAAGCGGTGTTCGGCGGTACCACCGCGATCTCGGGCGGCTACCTGTGGATCCCGAACAATCCGGCGAGCATCGCGGCCGGCGTCAAGGACACGGTCGATGCCGCCCGCGCCTACATGCGCCACGAAGCCGGCAACCAGTTCGACGAAGCCCGCGTCGATGCCTTCCTCAGCGAAGGTCCGCGCATGGTCGCCTTCATGCACGACAAGACGCACGTCCATTTCACCGCCACGCCGGCATTCTGCGACTACCATCCGGCAGCGCCCGGCGGCACCGAGGGCGGACGCTCGATCCTGACCGACCCGGTCGACGCCCGCATCATGGGCGACGACCTGCCCAAGCTGCGCCGCCAGCGGCAGGAATTGACGCTCTATGGCTTGTCCATCGGCTCGGGCAAGGAGCTGTGGCACTTCTATCGCGCCACCGAGCGGCTCGAGTCGGCGTGGTACGTAGCAAGACGCCTCGCGGGCCATGCCCTCGATGTTGCCCGCCACGGCCGCGGCATGACGCTGACCAACGGCAATGCGCTGGCGGCGCGGCTCTACCGCTCAGCCAAAGATCGCCAGGTCACCATCTGGCTCGACAGTCCGCTGCGCCGGATCAACAAGGACGCCGACGGAAAGGTCACCGGCGCGATCGTGCAGACGCCGCAAGGGGTGCGCGAGATCATCGCCCGCCGTGGCGTCGTGCTCGCCTGCGGCGGCTTCCCGCAGGACATCGCGCGACGCAGCCAGGTCTACAACCACAACGCCGGCGAGAGCGAACACTGGTCGGCGGCAAGCCCGGGCAACACCGGCGACGGCCTGCGGCTTGGCGAAGCGGCCGGCGCGCGCGCCATCGAAGGTTATCCCAATGCCGGCGCCTGGGCGCCGACCAGCCTCGTCGTGCGCAAGGACGGCACCAAGGCGCCGTTCCCGCATTTCATCGATCGCGGCAAGCCCGGCGTGATCGCGGTGACGCGATCCGGCCGCCGCTTCGTCAACGAGGCCAACAGCTACCACGACTTCGTGCAGGCGATGGTGAAGGCGTGCCCGCCGGGCCAGGCCGCCGAAGCATTCCTGCTGGTCGATCACCGGACGCTGCGCAAATATGGCCTGGGCTTTGTCAAGCCGGCGCCGCTGCCCTACAAATCGCAGTTGCAGTCGGGCTACCTGATCAAGGGCGACAGCATCGGCGAGCTCGCCCGCAATGCCGGCATCGACGCCGCCGGGCTCGAGGCGACGATCGCCGCCTGGAACGCCGACGTACTGCTAGGCACCGATCGCGCCTTCGGCAAGGGGACCACCGCCTACAACCGTTTCCACGGTGATCCGGAAGTGAAGCCCAATCCGTGCCTCGCGGCCGTGGCGCAGGCGCCGTTCTACGTGGTCCGCGTGGTGCCGGGCGACATCGGCACCTTCGCCGGCCTGCGCACCGACGAGTTCGCCCGCGCGCTCGACGGCACCGGCCAGCCGATCGCCGGGCTCTACGCCGTCGGCAACGACATGGCGAGCATATTCGGCGGCAACTATTCGGGCGGCGGCATCACGCTGGGGCCGGGCATGACGTTCGGGTATATTGCGGGGAGGCACGCGGCGGGGGTGGGGTAGGGGACAGTCACCGCTGCGGGCGACCGTCCGGCCTGCGTTGGCTGCCGGCGCTGCCGGGGACAGTCACCGATCTTGACTGAAACCCTGCCGTTGCGGGCTCCACTTGCTGATCGGTGACTGTCCCCTCCTGGTGGCCTCGCTTCAACAGCGGTGATCCGCGCCGCCAACCTCCCCACAACCGTCATCCCGGCGCAGGCCGGGACGATCGACAAGCTGCCGAATATGTATTGCAAGCGGTGGAATACTGCAGCCTCAGCGCCTTCATCTCAGCCGTAAACACTGCGCACTTGATGCCTGTCGCGTGTCCCGGCCTGCGCCGGGATGACGGCTCGAGGTGTGTTCGCCGACGAAGGTTTACCTCGCCGGTGTTCCCCCAAAAACTGGCGCTGTTGATGTCGAAGCAAGCCGCGTTTCGAGCAGCCGTCACCGCCCCGCTGATGCCTGTCGTGTGTCCCGGCCTGCGCCGGGATGACGGTTGTGGGGAGGCCGCGATGGTGCCAGAGGAAATCGGGGACAGTTGCCGATTGTGATCATCTGATTGTAGCGGCTTGCGATTTTCCAGATCGGTGACTGTCCCCGACCGACCCCACTCCCTCAACTTGCCTCCCCGGGCGCGGCGCGATAGCGCCTCGACCCGGGGCCGCGTCGGCAACGGGTGGGCGACCACCTTGCCCCACGCCTTGGACGCGATCCCGGATCAGCCTGCTGCCGCAGGCTGTCCGGGAAGGCAAGTTGAGGGGGCGTCGGTCGATCGCAGACGCCAAGCTATCTGCCAACGGATCACCTCACCACTCACGATCTCCCCACTCACCACTCACCACTCACCACTCACGATCTCACCACTCACGACCTCACGAATTCACCATTTCACAGCTTCCCGCGCGGCAAACTTATCCACGCTTTGCACCCCGTGCGATACTTCCCCTCGACCGATGCGAAAGAGGGGCCGTCAACCGGTGGCGACCTTTTGACGGCGGATCGGTTACAGGTCGGTAGGTACAGCGGGACACGCGGTCCCGGCTACCGAGGCTCGCCAAACCAGCGTCGTGGAACCCGGCGTCCGGGCGTAATCCGGAGGAATGCTTTGGGTAGGCCTAAAATCCTGTCGTGAGGTGGCCCGTTGCCGCTTCCAATATCCTTGCGGAAGACCGCTCGCGGCTTCCGGCCACCTCGCACCCCTCGATCGCATGGGGTCGAAATGAAAATCAGTGGCATGAGCACAAAACGGACGGATTGAATGACTTGTATAAACACCAAATATGTCTCTGGGTGCCTCTGTGGACGGTCACCGATTCTGGAAACGACACCTTCGCAGGCTCGGCGAGCGGATCGGTGAATGTCCCCCTCGTTCTGTTGCCCCGTCCCGCATCCCAAGTCACACTTGCCGCAAACAGCGCGCAACCCGCGCACCCGAATTCGAGGAGGCATCGATGAGTGTTGCCACTCTCACAACTGCATTCCCGGGCGAGCGCGCGGTACGCGCGAGACCCGGGACCGCGTCCCATCGATAGGACGCGATCCCGGATACGCCCACTGCCGTGGGCGTTCCGGGAAGGCAGCAGTGGGGATATTGCCAGCGTCGATCTAACAGGACCCATCAGATGACCAGTATCACCGCCACCACGCCGAAATACATGACCGGCTTCGGCAATGGCTTCGAGACCGAGGCGCTCGACGGCGCACTGCCGATCGGGCGGAACTCGCCGCAGCGCTGCGCCTATGGCCTTTATGCCGAGCAGCTGTCGGGCTCGCCGTTCACCGCGCCGCGCGCCTCGAACGAGCGCTCGTGGCTCTATCGCATCCGCCCGACCGTCAAGCACTGGGGCCGCTTTCGCGAGATCGATGCCGGGCTGTGGAAATCCGCGCCGTGCGTCGAGGTCGCGGTGCCGCCGGCGCCGATGCGCTGGAACCCGGTGCCGATCCCGTCAGAGAAACTGACCTTCCTTGACGGCGTGCGCACCGTCACCACTGCCGGCGACGCGAGCGGTCAGAACGGCATGGCGGCGCACCTCTATTTCGTCACCCGCTCGATGGTCGACGACTACTTCTACAATGCCGACGGCGAGATGATGTTCGTCGCGCAACAGGGCCGTCTGCGACTTGTGGACCGAGTTCGGCATCATCGACATCGAGCCGGGCGAGATCGCGGTGATCCCGCGCGGCGTCAAGCTCAGGGTCGAACTGCATGGCCGCGAACCGGCACGTGGCTACCTGTGCGAGAACTACGGCGGCGCCTTCACCCTGCCGGAGCGCGGCCCGATCGGCGCCAATTGCCTCGCCAACCCGCGCGACTTCAAGGCCCCGGTTGCCGCCTACGAGGACCGCGAGACGCCCTCGCGCATGACGGTGAAGTGGGGCGGCCAGATGTGGCAGGCCGAGATCGGCCAATCGCCGCTCGACGTCGTCGCCTGGCACGGCAACTACGCGCCCTACAAGTACGATCTGCGCCGGTTCTCGCCGGTGGGACCGATCCTGTTCGACCATGCCGACCCGTCGATCTTCACGACACTGACCGCGCCGTCGGAAACGCCGGGCACCGCCAATATCGACTTCGTGATCTTCCCCGACCGCTGGATGGTGGGCGAGAACACCTTCCGCCCGCCCTGGTACCACATGAACGTGATGAGCGAGTTCATGGGCCTGATCTATGGCCAGTACGACGCCAAGCCGCAGGGCTTCGTTCCGGGCGGCTTCTCACTGCACAACTGCATGCTGCCGCACGGACCGGACACCGAGGCCTTTGCCAAGGCGAGTGCTGCCGACTTGAAGCCGCACAAACTCGACAACACCATGGCCTTCATGTTCGAAACCAGGTTGCCGCAGCGGGTCACGAAATGGGCGATGGAGTTGCCCGAGCTGCAGTCGGCCTACGTCGACTGCTGGTCCGGCATCGAAAAGAATTTCGATCCGAAGCGGCGCGACTGGAAACCGGGGTCGGGGTAGATCGCGTCGGGTAGAGCCCTCTGGCGAGACCCGACATACGCAAGCAACTTTTGATTTGCTCAACCCAAACTCATATTCTTCCGTAGCCAGCCGGCGTAGGCGGCAATGCCGGCTTCGAGCGAAAAGGCGGGCGCAAAGCCGGTATCCTGCCTGAAATGATCACCGGCGAGCGGGCCACGGACGGCGGTGTATTTGGTCCAAGGCTCGGTGCCGGTGCCAGGCTTGATGTTGGCGCCGGGGCAGGCTGCGCGCACGGCGGCGGCTACCTGTCGCACGTCGAAGTTCACGCCGGGTCCCAGGTGGTAGATCGCATGATCGAGCGTCTTTGCCGCCGCCGCTGCGATCAAACCGTCAACGACATCGTCAATGTAGGTGAAACTCGCCGCGAAATCGCCGCCGCCCTCATCAATCGCGACGCCCCTCAGCGCCCGCATCAGGTAGGACGGGATTGGGCCGCGCGTCGGGCTGTCGGTGACGATCGGCGGGCCATAGACCCAGGAGATGCGCACCGCCGATGCCGACAACTGGTACTCGCTGCGGTACATCCGCACCAGCATCTCGGCGGCAGCCTTGGTGGTGCTGTAGACGTTGGCCGGTTCCGGCGCGGCGTCCTCGAAAATGGGCGAGGTGGTATCCCGGCGCTTCTGGAATACCGAGCCGGTGCTGACCAGGACGAACCGGCGCCACTTGTTCACCCGCGCGGCATCGAGCAGGTTGGCGGTCGCCCCGACGTTCGTCTCGATCGCGCGCAGCGGCTCGGGCCGCGCGTAGGCTTCGTTCGAGATCGCCGCCGAATGGATACAGGCATCGACCTTGTTCTCGCGCGTCATCTCCGAGACGGCAGCGCCGTCGGATAAATCGCAGCGCACCCACTTCACGGACTTGCCGAGCGTCGAGGCCTCATCGGCCTGGAATTGCGAGCGGTATTGCGCTATGATCTTTCTGCCGCCGGCAGCAGCCTTGCGAGCGATGGCGAAGCCGACGTGGCCCATGGCGCCGGTGACGAGCAATGTCATGGTGGCCTCGCTTTCCTTCAGACGATTGGGTCGAAGCCGAACAGGCGGCACGGCGTCTCCCACATGATCTTGCGCCGAACGCTGGGATCGGGAAAGAGGCGCTCGGTGAGCGTCAGCAGCGGCCCATAGTCGATCCGCTCGGTGGCGCGCAAGAACGGCCAATCCGAGCCCCACATGCAGGCGTCGACCCCGAAGGCGTCAATCAGTGCGTGCACGTAAGGCACAGCATCGTCATGCGGGTAGCTTTGTTCGGAGAACTTCTGATAGCCCGACAACTTCACCGCGGCGCGGCCGGATCGGCCGAGCGCCAGCAGCGCCTGGAACCCCGGTTGCGTCACGCCATTGGCGATGATTGGCCGGCCGCAGTGATCGACCAGCAAGCGCACTTTGCTGCGATCGATCAGCGGCATCATTTCGGCCAGCATGTCGCCCGCGACCTGGATCTGCAGGAACAGATCGAGGTCGGCCAGGCGCTCCAGCAAATCGCGGGTGCCTATGTAGTAGCCGACGCTGTGCTGCTGGAACGTGGCGTTGAAGGCGATGCCGACGATGCCCTGGCGCTTCAGTCTGTTCAACTCGGCGGTGCCGCAATCGAGCGGCACTACCGCGATGCCTTTGGCCCGGCCATCGCTGCGCGCGATGGCATCGAGCAGGCAGCGGTTGTCGATGCCGTAGCCTGAATTCGGGCCGACGATCAACGCGCGCCGCACGCCATAGGTGTCCATTACCAGGCGTAACTGGTCCGCCGTCGCGACTTCCTGTCCAGCCGGTCGGTACGGCGTATCCGACTGATAGGCAAATCGCCGCGGATCCAGGATGTGATTGTGGCAGTCGACCTTGAGTTCGTCGAAGATGGTCATGACAGCGGCAGCATCACGTGCTCCTTGAATCCTGGCCGCGACTGCAGCCGCTCGTACCATGCGCGCAGGTTCGTCATTTCGGGATGCGAAACGGGCAGCGCATACCAGCGATGAACAGCGGCACCGACCGGGATGTCGGCCATGGTGAAATTCTCACCCAGCATATGAGTACGACCCTTCAAATGCGCATCGAGAACGGCGAGGGCCTTCACCGTCAGCGCTTCGCCTTGCCTGATCGCATTCATGTCACGGTTCTCCGGCGGTGTGCGAATGTAACCGAGGAATACCGGGCTCAATCCCTGCATCAGCGTGTTCTGCTGCCAGTCCATCCACATGTCTGCCCGGGCGCGGCCAACCAGACTTGCCGGCGCCAGCGTTCCCGCCGCGTGCTTGGCTGCGAGGTAGCGAATGATGGCATTCGATTCCCAGATCACCACGCCATCGTCGTCGATGGTCGGCACAAGTCGATTGGGATTGAGATCGCCGTACCAGGGCTCGCCGACGACACCGAACTTCATGCCGGCATCGATGCGCTCGTGCGGCAGCCCCAATTCGGCGACCGTCCACATCACCTTCTGCACGTTGATCGAGTTGCGTCGGCCGTAGATCTTGAGCATGGGGCTTCCTCGCAATTGCCGTTGACGGCTAATTGTCGCGCCGCATCGCCACCAGCGCAAGGAATGCACGCAGCAAAAAGGGCTGCCGTGGAAGCGGCAGCCCGTGGCTCAAGTCACCTTCTTCGATCCGTGGCCCACTACTTTGAATGTTGGGTCGCGGAGAATTAGATGGTCAAATCCGCCGCTCCGGCAGGTCGAATAGCGAACGGGTCGCCTCGCCGTCGACGTCGGCTGGCGACAATCCGAGATCTTTCAAAGCTCGCTCGTCCAGCCGGGTGAGAGCACGCCGCTCCTGCCACACGCTGAGCACCAGCCAGAGGCGGGCGAAGACGGACGTCTGCTGGCCGCGCACGGTTGCGCATGCGATCGCTGGGACGGTACCGGTCGACGTCATCGTGCTCATTGTGCGGGTCATGGCCCGTCTCCTTCGGCAGAAGGCGCTCCCAATGGCGCCAGCTCGCAATATGTACGCGAGCCTCTTGCATAATGAAAACGAATGTTGTTTATCTTTATCATCACGTTTCGTTATTTATACCTCGCCGAAGGAGAGCCCAGAAATGATCCGAGACATTGATGTGGCACTGCTGCGGGCGTTTGTGACAGTGGTCGAAAGCGGCGGCGTCACCAATGCCAGCCGGTTGCTGAGCCGCACCCAGGCGGCAGTGAGCCAGCAAATCAAGCGACTGGAAGACCTGTTCGGCGATCCACTATTCCAGCGCGAGCATAAGCGGCTGTCGTTGACGCCGGCCGGCGAGCGGCTGCTCGGGCCGGCACAGCGCATGATCGCGATCAACGACGAGACTTGGTGCCAGATGACGACCCCCGATTTCGAGGGCGACGTGTGCCTTGGCGTTCCCCACGACACCGTGTCGAGCCTGATCCCCAGCGTGCTGCAGAAATTCAACAAGGTGATGCCGCGGGTGCGCGTGGTGCTGATCTGCAAGGGCTCGAAGCTGCTGCTGGAGGACCTCGCCGCTAAGAAGATCGACTTGACGCTCACCACCGAGATCGACTGCGGCGCCTACGGCGAAACTCTCATGCGCGACCGACTGATCTGGGTCGGCGGCAACGCCTCGCAAGCCTACCGCGAGGATCCGCTGCCGGTCTCGCTCGGCTCCAAGCACTGCAAGTTCCGGCCGGAAGTGATCAAGGCCCTGCAGGAAGCGGGGCGCGACTGGCGGGTGGTGAGTGACGCCGACAGCATGGAGGCAACATATGCCACGCTGAAGGCCGGACTTGCGGTCGCGGCGATGCTGCGAACAACCGTTCCGGAATATCTCGAACTGCTGGGACCATCGGCCAATCTGCCGGCACTGCCCGACTACCGGGTCAACCTCTATTTGCCGGCAACGGGCCAGTCGGATGCCGCGAGCGAACTTGCCCGGCACATCCGGCAGGACTTCGCCCTGCGCTTCGGCCCGGATCGACTTGAGGTGCCGGACGGTCGCCTCAAGGCAAAACCGATCACGCGCGAGGCGGCATGACCAATCCGCTGCTTTGGCTGCTTGATCTGTGGTCGCGGCGCCATGTCGTTCGCCAACAGGGCTGCGCGCCGGTTACAACCAGACCCGCGACCGTCATCACCGGCGCGTCGGAAGGGATCGGCCTCGCCATCGCCCGCCGCTTCGCTAAAGCCGGACACGTGGTGGTGCTGGTCGCCCGCCGCGAAGCGCTGCTGCAGGCGGCGGTCGACGGCATCCGGCAGGACTTCCAGGCGCAAGCGCTGGCGCTCGCCTGCGACATCAATCGTGTCGAAGCCGCCGCCGAGATCGAACTCGCCATGCAGGCAAACGGCTTGCACGTCGACATTCTCGTCAACAATGCCGGCTTCGGCTTGTCGGGTGAATTCGAGGCCATGCCGGCGGCTGACCTGGAAGCGCTGGTGTCATGCAACATCGCAGCGCTGACCCGCCTGTCGCGGCATTTTCTGCCGGCGATGGTCGCCCGCGGCCAAGGCGCGCTGATCAATATCGCCTCGCTCGCCGGCTTTGCCCCCGGGCCGTTCCAAGCCGCCTACTATGCCAGCAAGGCCTACGTCATATCCCTGACCCGGGCCATCGCCTACGAAACGAGCGGCACCGGCGTCAAGGTCGCGGTGGTGACGCCCGGACCGGTCGAGACGGGTTTTCACGCGCGAATGAACGCTGAAACCTCGTTCTACCGTTACCTCGTGCCGGCGCCTTCGCCCGAGAACGTCGCGGCTGCGACCTACCGCGGACTTCGCTGGCACCAGCGCGTCATCGTGCCCGGCATAGCGGCGAAAACCCTGTCTGTGACGATGCGCATTGTGCCGCATTTCCTGGTCATTCCGGTGGTGGCGTGGCTGCTCTATCCACGCCACAGAGAGGCGACCAAGGATGGTCGCCACGAAGCCCGTTGATTGGCGCGGCGAGCTGGACAGCAAGAGCGAGCAGAGCGGAACGATCGACCGGCCCGCAAGACCGGCTTCGGCCTGTTTTGGCGAATCTGTTTGCAAATTTGCAATATTTGGCGGTGCATACTCCCAATCGCTGAGGCTTCCGGTTGTGCGTACCCAGCGATTAGCGCGGCGGAGTTCTCACTGCAGCCTTAACGGCGCAGTCGGGGTTTCCGCCGCGCCCTCATTTCAGGGCCGTGGTCGGGGCTTGTCATGCACAGGGATCTGCCGTTTGAGGAATTCGTCGAACAACGGCACTGTAAACGCCGTATCACCGTGCGCCGGGCTGTAGATCATTCCCTTCTTGATCAGACTGTTGCGCGTGGGTGCTACGCTTTGCACTCTGACGCCGAGGATGTCGGCGACGTCACCTGATCGGTGTGGCCCGGCACCAAGCTCTGCCATGGCACGCAGATAGGCCTTTTCACTCGGCGTCAGGCGATCGAAGCGGACACGAAAAAAGCCTTCATCGAGCGACTTCAGCACCTTGGGCTTGGCCGCCTCGACATCCTTGACCCGAATTGGCGACTTGGCAGCGCCATTCCACGACTCGTAGCCCCAGACCTGTAAGAAGTACGGGTAGCCTTGTGTCTCGGTCACAATCGCCTCTGCCGCGGCCTTGGCAATTTTCTCGCCTTCCTTGGAGATGGGCTCAACTATGGCCGTATAGGCGTCTTTTGCTGCCAACGGTCCGACCGTTGGAAAGTCGAACAGACGCTCGGCATAGCTTTTCGATTTTCCCATCTGACCGACGAGCTGCGGCAAGCCTGCGCCAATGAGTACCAGCGGCAGTCCTCGCTGATTGACCTTGTGGATCGCCATTATGAGGGCGCTCAACTCGACCTCGCTGAGGTACTGAAGCTCGTCGATCAGCAGCACCGCGACTGTCTTGCGGGCCTTGGCCGCCTCGCCAATAGCGATGAACAATTCAGGCAAGTCACTCTCGAGATCGCCACTGTCGCCGACGCCCTTTTGGCCATCGATCCCCAGGCCGATCTCGAACTCGCCGACCCTGACCTTTACCGACTTTGCGAAACTCTTGAGCACGCGAAGTCCGCGCTTCACTTTTTCGTTGACGGCGCCAAGCGCGTCGAGCGCCAATAGGAGCTGGCGCAGCGGCTGCAGCAGCAGATCGGGAAGCTTCTTGTCCTCGACGCCTTCGACCAGCACGACATGGAATCCGCGTTCGGCTGCCATTTGACTTATTCGATTGAGAAGCACGGTCTTGCCGACGCCACGAAGGCCGATCAGCATGAAGCTTTTCGCATGCCGACCAAGTTCGGCTCTGCCCAGTGTCAGTTTTGCCTGATCAAGAATCGGCTGGCGGCCCGCCAGCTCTGGCGGCTGGGTGCCGGCACCCGGCGCAAAGGGGTTGCGAACTTCATCCATATTGAGTGAGGTTAGGTGAGTTTATCAATGTATGCAGGATTTTCGCTAAACTCGCTAAACTTGCTATATTTGCCCGACGGCCTCAGCTGAGCCCCCGCGCGGCGATCTCGGTGCGCCGCCTGGCGATGTAGGCATCCATCTCCTCGGCGCGTGCGGCGTCTAACGCAGGCTGCTGGTAGTTCTCGAGCAGCCGCTTCCACATAGCGTGCGCCCGCGTCGTCGCATCCGGCCGGCCGGCCTCGACCCATGTCTCGTATGGCCGGATGTCGGAAATCAGCGGCCGATGGAAGGCATTCTCGAACCGCGACAAGGTATGGGTTGCGCCGAAGTAGTGGCCGCCCGGCGGTACCTCGGCGATGGCATCGAACGCCAGCGCCTCTTCGCTGACGTCGAGCGGCGTCATCCACGCCTTCATGGTCTCAATCATCTCTGCGTCGACAATTACTTTCTCGTATGAGGCGACGAGGCCACCTTCGAGCCAGCCGGTGGCGTGGTGGATCCAGTTGGCGTGGCTCATGATGCAGGCCCACAGCGACATCGCGCTCTCGTAGGTCGCCTGCGCATCGACCGCGTTCGATGCGTTCACGTTGCTGGCGCGATAGGGCAGTTTGTAGCGCCGCGCGATCTGGCCGCCGATGATGGTCGCGCGCACGTACTCGGGCGTACCGAATGCAGGCGCGCCGGTCTTCATGTCGACGTTCGAAGTGAAGCCGCCGAAGATCACAGGGTTGCCCGGGTTCACCATCTGCACGAAGGCGAGAACGCCTAGCGCCTCCGCCGACTGCAGCGCCAGCGCGCCGGCGATGGTGATCGGGCTCATGGCGCCGGCGAGGGTGAACGGCGTGACGCAAACGACCTGGCCATTCTCGGCCATCTCCATCAGGCCGGACAACAGCTCCTTGTCGACGCGCCGCGGCGAATTGGTATTGATGATCGTCGACACCGATGGCTCGCGCCGCAGCTGCTCCAGCGGCACGCCGCGGGCGATACGGGCGATCTCGATCGCATCCTTGATGCGATCGCGGCCGATGGCGCTGCCGCCCCAGACGCGGTCGGAATAGAGCACCTGGGCGCGATGCTGGTCGAGGTGACGGCTCGGAACGGGAAGGTCCTGCGCCGCCACCATCGAGCCGCCGCAGGTGTGCAGGCAGTTCAGCGACTGGTGCAGCTTGATCAGCTCGACCTGCGCCTCGAAGTCGCCCGGCCGCCGGCCGCGATCGAGATCGGACGCGTTGGGCGTACCGCCGACCGGGCCGAAGTTGATGTAGTTGGAGCCGACGACGAGATTGCGCTCGGGGTTGCGGGCGTACATCCGGAACTGCTGCGGCGCCTTGGCAATGAACGACTTGACCAGCTCCCGGTCCATTTTCACGAGCCCGGTCCTATGATCGACCTTGGCGCCGTTGGTTTCGAGTATGCGGCAGGCCTCGTCGCTCATGAACTCGAGACCCAGTTCCTCCAGCACCTTGAAGGCGGTGTTCTCGATCCGGGTCATGCCCTCTTCGTCGAGCAACTCGAGCGGCGGCAACGGGTTGCGCACCAGTCCCCAGGGTGTCTGCGGCACGCCGGCGCTTGCTTCCGACTTGCGGCGGGCGCGACGTTCGGTGGCTCCACGTTCGGCGGCCATGCGTCATTTCCTCCATCGAATTTCATGCAACACATACCGCACGACTTCCGGAGCGTGTAATCAATTGATCGCATAGCTCGCCCACGACAGGAGTCTCGCCATGGCCAAGGCCGCCAAAGTTTCGCCGTTCGTCCCCAAGTCGCAGCCCCAGGTGCCGGTGATCGACGGCGTTCGCTTTGCCACCGCCGAGGCCGGTATCCGCTATCAGGGCCGCACCGACCTGCTCCTCGCCGTGCTCGACGAGGGCACGGTGGCAGCCGGTGTCACCACTAAATCCAAAACCTGCTCGGCAGCGGTGCTCTGGTGCCGGGAAGCCTTGAAGAGCCGGGCGCGCCCGCGCGCTGGTGGTCAATTCCGGCAACGCCAATACCTTCACCGGCAAGCGCGGCGCGGAAGCGGTACAGATCACCGCCGAGGCCGCGGCCAAGGCGGTTGGCGCCGCGCCGCACGACATCTACGTGTCGAGCACCGGCGTCATCGGCGAGCCGATGGACGCGGGCAAGTTCGCCCACCTGCTCGAGGGCATGTCGAAGAGCGCCAAGGCCGAGGCCTGGGATGCGGCCTCGCGCGCGATCATGACCACCGACACCTATCCCAAGCTCGTCAGCCGCACGGTGCAGATCGGCGGCGTCAACGTCGCCATCAACGGCTTCTGCAAGGGCGCCGGCATGATCGCGCCCGATATGGCGACCATGCTCGCCTACATCTTCACCGATGCGGCGATCACCCAGCCGTTGCTGCAGCGACTGGTCTCGGCGATCGCCGACCAGACGTTCAATTGCATCACGGTCGACGGCGATACCTCGACCAGCGATACGGTCTTGGCTTTCGCAACCGGTGCTGCGGCCAAGCGCGGCGCGCCCATGATCTCGGACATGGCCGACGCTGCCTGCGGCGCCTTTGCGGCCGGCTTGCGCGCCGTCATGCACGATCTCGCGCTTATGATCGTCAAGGACGGCGAGGGCCTGACCAAGTTCGTCACCGTTCAGGTGTGGGGCGCCGAGCATGACCGCGCCGCGCGCCGCATCGCGTTCTCGATCGCGAATTCGCCGATCCTGAAGACCGCGATCGCCGGCGAGGATCCGAACTGGGGGCGGGTCGTCATGGCGGTTGGCAAATCGGGCGAAGCCGCCGACCGCGATAAGCTGTCGATCTGGTTCGGAGACCACATCGTCGCCCGCAATGGTGAGCGTGCCGAGGAATACGTCGAGAAGACCGTCGCCGCCTACATGAAGAACGGCGAACTCACCATTCGTGTCGACGTCGGCATCGGCGGCGGCGCCGCGACGGTGTGGACCTGCGACCTGACCCACGACTACGTCGAGATCAACTCGGATTACCGGAGTTGATCGACGAAACACTCCAGGCCCGATCGTCGTCGGGCCTGGGTGCTTGATTTCATTCGGCTTCGATCAGAAAGGAATCTCGTCGTCGAGCGGCTTGTCGAAGCCTTTCGAGCCGCTACCACCGCCCTTGGCCGCGCCGCGCTTGGGCTCGCTGTAGCCGCCGCCCGAGGCGCCACCATAGCCGCTGTCCGGCGCGCCGTAGCTCGCCTGGCCATCCTCCTGCATGCCGGCACCGGCGCCGGAACCCTGCCGACCGTCGAGCATGGTCATGGTGCCGTTGAAGCCCTGCAGCACGACCTCCGTCGAGTACTTCTCGACGCCGTCCTTGTCGGTCCACTTGCGGGTCTGCAGCGCGCCCTCGATGTACAGCTTGGCGCCCTTCTTGACGTACTGTTCGATCACTTTGCACAGCGGCTCGCTGAATACGACGACGCGATGCCACTCGGTCTTCTCTTTCCTCTCGCCGGTGTTCTTGTCGCGCCAGCTCTCGCTGGTGGCGAGCGACAGGTTGGCGATCGGCCGCCCGTCCTGCGTGCGCCGGATCTCCGGATCCTTGCCGACGTTGCCGACCAGGATCACCTTGTTCACAGAACCAGCCATTTGAAACTCCTTCCGGACTTTGCCGCGCCCCGGCACTACGCCTTAAGCTGCGCGCGAATCGGGTTGCATAAGCCTAGCTTGGCCGACGCGCCGCCCGCATCTGTCGATCGGTCTTGTCCACGGCTTTCGGCAAAGGTTAATGTTCTCTCTTCGTTCTAATGTAGCATGTCTGGTGGTGAGCGCAAGGGGGTGCTGCCTAATCAATTGCCTCGTGCGATTTCGACCTGATCGGCCAGATCACGCAGCGTCTTGCGCGAGACGGATTCGGCGGCGGGGCATTCACTGCTGCGCAAGCGGTCATAGATCACCCCGATATCGCCGCGGAAGGTCTGGCCGAGAGCGCGCTTTGCAACGCCGGTCGCCACGGCCCCACTGCTCCACCGCGTCCTGCACATCAGCCGGGCCAGTTGCTCAGTCAACAGGCCCTTGTAGCGTTCACCCCCAGCGCCGCTCGCAAGCGCCTGCTGCGACCGCCATTTCAGCGCCGCCATCGATCCTGACCACTTCTGGCTATCGGCAATGTTCATGATGCCGGCGAGCCCTTCCCGCATCTGCGATTGCAGCGGCCCGGCGACGATCTTGTCGATGCTGCCCTTGAGCCGGGCAACCTCCATCGCGTCGAGTGGCTTTACGACGATTTGTGACAAGTCGGCGAGACCCAGCGCCTCATCCGCCCCCGGCGACGACATCCAAACAGCAGCATCGCGCAAATCGGCGGCTGTCAGCCGCGCGCGGCTAAGATCCGCTCCCTGCAGCTTGGCATTACCGAGATCGGCGCCTTCAAGGTCGGCATCGCGCAACAGCGCACCATGCAGATCGGCGTGGCTCAACAGCACCGCCTGCATCTGGGCGCTGGAAAAATCGGCGAGAAAGAGCATCGCACCGCTCAAGTCGGCACCCTGCATGCTGGCCAGCAGGAAGTTTGTGCCTTGCAGCTGCGCTCCACCGCTGAAGTCGGTCCGCCCCAGGTGAGCGCTCGAGAAGTTTGCGCCCGACAGGACGGCGTACGACAAGTCGGCGGCCTCGAGGTTCGCCTCCTCGAACCGAGCACCCTGCCCATCGATGCCGGCCAGGCGCGCTTCCTTCAGTTTGGCGCGGGTGAAGTTGGCGCCGCGCGCCGACGCGCAACGCGCTGTCGCACGATTATCGGAGAGGTACAACTCATTGATGTCGGCACACTGCATGCGCACGCCGTTCAAGTTGGCGCCGACGAGGCTCGCGCCGTCGAGATCGACGTTAGTGAGATCGGCGCCATGAAAATCGGTGCGGTCGAGCCGTGCGTACCGCAGATCGCGACCGCGCAGCACCAAGCTGTTTTCGCCGCTCCTGCCGTCCTTCGCCGGTGCCAGATCGAGGTCGGTCGCCATCAGGTTGCGATGGAACACGCCGAACAAGGTGCCGTCGGCGCGGGCAGCCGCGAAGGGCAGGGAAAAGCCGGTGGCAGAAGGGGAAATCGCTTGGCTGGCGAGGCGGACACCCGCTGGCGATACGGACTCTTGCCCCCCCGCCCAGCCGAGATTGCCGGCCATCCGATCGAGCGTCTCGCCAGGGATGGTGGCGACAAAGAACGAGAAGAATGCGACCACCGCCAGCAGCATCGTCGTACCGAGGAAGGTGAACGGGTGGTCCCGGCCCGACCGCCAGAAAGCGGCTGGAAAGGACGTCTCGGCGCGGGTCAGGAAAATGCCAATCAGCACCAGCATGCCGATGTCGGCGACCAGCGCGATGCGATGCGCCCACGTCACCGTCACGTCGTGAAAAGGCAAATAGCGGATCTGGACGAAGAGCAACAGGATCACCGGCAGCACGACGAGAGTGAGCCAGGTCATGCCGTGCAGGAATGCGCTCATGACATAGCTGCGGTGGGGGCCGGCCACGGCCTGCACGAAGAAGAAGTTGTCGAGTTCGAGCCGCAGCGGATGGGTACGCAATTCGGTAGCTTCGAGCCTGCGCACCGATCGGTCGAATTCGAGCGTCTTGCGTGCCAGCAGCACCAGTTGCGACACCACGCCCAAATGGAACAGCACCAGCAGGATCGGCGCGAACTGGAAGAACTGCGATTGCTGGATGCTCACCTGCAGCAGCGGCAGCGCCACCGGTGTCTCGAGCAGTAGATCGCGGTGGGTCACGCCGGCGACCGCGATCATCAGATAAGTCATCAGGCCGAGGAAGATAAGCCAGGCGGTATGGGCCGTATCGCTCGAATTGTTGACGGCCTCGAGCAGACTGTAGGGGTTGATCGGGGTTTCGGTCTCCTGACCGACGCGCACTGCCTCCGACATCATGCCCCGCCCTGCTCACCAATCTCAGCTTTCGACCGACTTGACACTATTGCCCAACCTTAGCGGACAAACTGTGGCGCTGTCGCCTATCCCGGCGCAGCGGCAGACACTCCAGTGCACAAGTCAACCATTTGATACTGATTAACAAAATAGATCCATGCGTAAGCAGCAGCGGTCCGACCTCAGCCGAGGCGGCGGGATAAATGCCACAGCCTGCCACAATGCATCGCTATTGACCGAGGATGCGAATTCGACCCATCTGGGCTCGAGACAACCGCGGCTCTGCCGCACCTGGACGCCGCACGACAGCCATGCCGCGCATTGTTCATATCGCTGCCTTGGCGCTTGTTGCCGCCGCAGCCGGCTCGATCGGCCCGGCGCAAGCGCAGTCGGACGCGCCGGCCAAGGCGCAGGAGGCAACTGCCGCATTGGCAAGAGGCAGTGCGGCCACGGCGGTCGCCGCCTTCACCGAGGCGCTGAAAGATACGAGCCTGTCGAACGATCGCCGGGCGGCGCTGCTCAACGATCGTGCCGTCGCCTATGGCCGGCTCGGTCAATCCCGCCTCGCGATCGAGGATTTCAACCGGGCGGCGCAGCTCTTTCCGGAATATGCCGCGCTCTACAACAATCGCGGCAACGTCCTGCTCGCATTGGGGCAGGCGCGGGAAGCGATCAAGGATTTCGATCGCGCGATCCTGCTGACGCCCGGCTATGCGGTGGCCTACCACAATCGCGCCGGTGCGTTCATGCGGCTCGGCCAGACCGCCGAGGCGATCCGCGACTACACCAAGGCAATCGAACTGATGCCGGCGGGCGCGGCGCCGCTCGCCGGGCGAGGTCGCGCCTTCTTGGCCGAATCCCGCCCCTTCGCTGCGATGCGTGATTTCTCGCGTGCGCTGCTGAGCGACGCACGTTTCGGCATCGCCTATCGCTCCCGTGCCGAAGCGAAGTTCGAGGTCGAGAAATTCGAAGAAGCGGTCGAAGACCTGAGCCGTGCCATCGCCTTTGAGCCCGGCAATGCCGAGCTGTTCGTGCTTCGCGGCCAAGCCTATCTCGCAACCGGCAACGCGCCGTCGGCGATCAAGGATTTCACCCGCGCGATCGAACTCGATCCGCGTTCGGTGGCGGCACACCAGGAGCGCGGCCTCGCCCACGCAAAGGCCGAAGCATTCGAGGAGGCGGAGGCCGATCTTGCCCGTGCCATCGAGATCGACCCACGCGCCGCCAATGCGTTCGCCTATCGGGCATTCGTCTATAAACTCACGGCCCAGCCGGAACTCGGTGTCAAGGAAGTCGAAAAGGCTCTTCGCATCGACCCCAACCGGGCGGTGGCGCAATGGGCGAAGGGCGAGGTCGCCGAGGCGCTTGGCCGCATCGACGAGGCGATCGCCAGCTACCGGCGCGCCCTCGTACTGAAACCCGGCCTGAAGGACGCCGCCGAAGGCCTCGAACGCCTGGGCGCCGGCCAGGACAACTCGGGCGATGGCGAAGTCGCCGGCGCCGGCCTAGGCCGCTGGCGCGTGATTTCGCGCGCCGGCCGCTTCTATGGCATCTCGGATGAGTTCCCGCGCCTGCGCGTACCGCTCGAAATGATGGGCGAGGGCAACCCGCAGGTGCTGGACTGGGAGTTGAGGAAGGCGCCGCAGCAAGGCATCGGAACCCTGCGATTCGCTTCCGGCCGCACCGGCAACCTGGAAATCGAGCAGGTCGCGATTGTCGATACCCAGACCTCGTCGATCATCGGCATCCTGCCGCATCGCGTGGGCGAGCGGCAGTCGCAGTGGACGTGGGACGAGGGTCGGCTCACCGTCGCCAGTATCGATGGTGTCACCGACGAATTCACCGTCCGAACCGTGAAACCCAAGGAATCCCCGATTGCCGCCGCGCCGCAGTCCAGACGCGTATCCTCGGGCAATGAAGGCAGCAGCAGGGGCACGCCGTCGTGGGCGCCGTGGGCGCAGTCGGGCTGGGGCGGCGGCTCGCAGCAGCAACGCTCGCAGCAGCAACGGCAGGGCGGCAAGCCGAAGACCCTGTTCGATATCCTGCTCGGCAATTGATTATGCCTGACTCGTCGCCGACCTTCTCGTTCCGCCTGCTGTCCTGCAGCGGCAGCGCCCGCCGGGGCGAAATCGTGACGCCGCGCGGCATCATCCGCACGCCGGCATTCATGCCGGTCGGCACCGCTGGCACGGTCAAGGCGCTCTACCCCGAGCAGGTACGCAAGGCCGGCGCCGACATCGTGCTCGGCAACACCTATCACCTGATGCTGCGACCCGGGCCTGAGCGCGTTGCCCGGCTCGGCGGACTGCATGAGTTCATGCGCTGGCAGGGTCCGATCCTGACCGACAGCGGCGGCTTCCAGGTGATGAGCCTCGCCAACCTGCGCGAGATGTCGGAGGACGGCGTCACCTTCCGATCGCACGTCGACGGCTCGAAACATCAGATGACGCCGGAGCGCTCGATCGAGATCCAGAGCCTGCTCGGCGCCGACATCCAGATGCAGCTCGACGAATGCATCGAGCTGCCGGCGACCCGCGAGCGGGCAACCGCGGCGATGGAACTTTCGCTCAGATGGGCCGAGCGCTCGAAGCGGGCGTTCGAGGCCCGCGCCAAGCCGGGGCAGGCGCTGTTCGGCATCGTCCAGGGCGGCACCGATCTCGAATTGCGCCAGCGCTCGGCCGATGCACTCGTCGCGATGGACCTCAATGGCTATGCGGTCGGCGGGCTTGCGGTCGGCGAAGGCCACGAGGTGATGCTGTCAACCCTCGAAGGCACCACGCCGCATCTGCCGGCCGACAAACCGCGCTACCTGATGGGGGTCGGCACGCCGGTCGACATCATGGAGGCGGTGGCGCGCGGCATCGACATGTTCGACTGCGTGATGCCGACGCGGTCCGGCCGGCACGGTCAGGCGTTTACCTGGGGCGGCAAGGTCAATCTGTCGAACGCGCGCCACGCCGACGATCCGCGGCCGCTCGATGCCGCAAGCTCGTGTCCGGCGGCGCGCGACTATTCCCGCGCCTACCTGCACCACCTGATGAAGTCCGGCGAGTACCTGGGCGCGATGCTGCTGTCGTGGGTCAACACCGCCTTCTACCAGGACCTGATGGCCGCGATCCGCCAGGCCATCACCGAGGACCGCTACGACGCGTTCGTTGCCGAGCACAAGGCGCGCCTGAGCGCGGCGGAGGGTCCGAATCTGTAGGTTGGATCAAGCGAAGCGCGACCCAACATGGCTGGCGCTGCCCGTGCACGTTGGGTCGCGCAGGATAGCTTGACCCAACCTGTGTTCGAAACCGGCCGCCAGATATCTCGTGAGGAGCCACACCATGATCGAATTCTTCGGCCGGCCCGAAACCGGCTCGTCCCGACCGTTCAGCCGAGCAACACGGGCCGGCGGAATGGTGTTCGTGTCTGGGCACTCGGCACCGCATGATCCGGCACGCGGCGTCCATCGTGGCGACACGCCGGAGGAGCAGGTGCGCAACGCGCTGACTTTCATCGCCAAGATCCTGTGCGAAGCCGGCAGCAGCCTCGATCGCGTCGTCCAGGTGTCGATGCTGATCACCGACCCGGCCGACTACGATGCCTGCAACCGAGAATACGTGAAGCATTTCCCGAACGGCCTGCCTGCCCGCCATACCGCCCGCTTCGGTGTCCCGACCGAAGCCAAGGTAGCGTTCTCCTGCATCGCTATCGCGCGCGATTGATCGTTGTCACGATTTGAGCGGCTCCAGGAACGCCGCCGCAATCAGCTCACGGGTGTAGGCTTCGCGCGGCGCGGTCATGATCTGCTGCGTCGAACCTGCCTCGACCACCCGCCCCTCTTTCATCACCAGGATGCGATCGGCCATCGCGCGCACCACCGAAAGATCGTGACTGATGAACACATAGGCGAGCCCGTACTGCTGCTGGAGATCGCGCAGCAGCTCAATGATATCGCTTTGCACACTGCGGTCGAGTGCCGAGGTCGGCTCGTCGAGCACCACCAGTTTCGGCTTCAAGATCAGCGCCCGGGCAATTGCCAATCGCTGCCGTTGTCCACCAGAGAACTCGTGGCTGTAGCGTGTGCGGGTCTCGGAATCGAGCTGGACTTCGGCGAAGGCTGCCGCCGCGCGAGCGTCGCGCTCGCTCTTTGACAACGCCGGCTCATGAACGAGCAGGCCCTCGGCTACGATCTCGCCCGCTGTCAGCCGCGGCGACAGCGAGCCGTAGGGGTCCTGGAACACCACCTGCATGTGCCGCCTGAGCGGCCGCATTTGCGCACGATCGAGGCGTTCGAGGCTGCGGTCCTCGAACCGCACCATGCCGGCCGACGGCAGCAGCCGCATAACGGCACGGCCGAGCGTCGACTTGCCGGAGCCCAATTCGCCGACGATGCCGAGGGTCTCGCCGGCGCGTACCGCCAGATCGACGCCATCGACGGCCGCGAATGATGACCGTGGCCGCCCGCGCAACGCATCGAGCAAGCGGCGCCGGCCGGCAAATTCGACTCGCACGCCGCGCGCATCGAGGATCGTCGCTGCATCGGGAGCAACCGGCCCTTTGCTGCCGCGCGGTGCCGCAGCGATCAGCCGGCGGGTGTAGTCGTGTTGCGGCCGATCGAATACCTGGGCCACCGGGCCGCTCTCGACACAGCGACCGAGGTGCATCACATGCACGCGCGTCGCGACGCGCCGAACCAGCCCGAGGTCGTGGCTGACGAATATGATCGCGAGACCGAGGCGCCGCCGCAGCTCCGCAAGGAGCGCCAGAATGCCGGCCTGCACTGTGACGTCGAGGGCGGTGGTCGGCTCATCGGCGATCAAGAGGTCGGGATCGAGCGCCAGCGCCATGGCGATCATCACCCGCTGCCGCTGGCCGCCCGACAGCTCGTGCGGATAGGCGTCGATCTTCGCCGCTGGGTCCTGGATGCGCACCTGCTCCAGCAAGTCCAGGGCACGCGCCCGCGCGGCACTGCGCGACAGCCCGCCATGCCGGCGCAACGGCGCCGCCATCTGCTGGCCGATCCGGTACAGCGGGTCGAGCGAAGTCATCGGCTCCTGGAAGATCATCGTGATCTTCGAACCGCGGTAGCGATCGAGTTCGCGGGCCGACGCCCCGATCAGCTCGACGCCGCGATAGCGTGCCGAACCGGTCGCGGTGCCGTTGCCGGCGAGCAATCCCATGAGGCCGAGCATCGCCTGGCTCTTGCCGGAACCGGATTCGCCGACGATTGCCACCGTCTCGCCGGCGCCGACATCGAGGTCGAACCGCCGCACCGCCTGGAGCTCACCATCCGGCAGTCGAAATCGGACATCGAGATTGCGGACCTTGAGCAGTGGCTCGGGGGGCACACTCATGCTGTTCAGACGTTGTCGATCAGGCGCGTCTTGCCCAACCAGGCGGCAGCGAGGACACGACACGGCCGGTTCGATTCCGGCTCCCACCTGGCCAGGGTCTCGGCATCCCGCACGGCGACATAGTCGACCTTGAAGCCGGCCGTCTCCAACGTCGCCACGGCCGCTTTTTCTGCAGCATCGACGGCCCCGCCTGCCCGAACCTTGGCGGCGGCGTCAACGATCGTCCGATGCAGGAGCGGCGCCGTCTTGCGATCCTCCGGCGTCAGGTAGCGATTGCGCGAACTCATCGCCAGGCCATCCGCCTCGCGCACGGTCTCAAGGCCGATGATCTCGATGGCCAAGTCGAGGTCGCGCACCATCTGGCGGACGACGCAAAGCTGCTGGTAGTCCTTCTCGCCGAAAATCGCGAAGTCGGCCTGCGACTGGGTGAACAACTTGCAGCATACCGTTGCCACACCCTCGAAAAAGTGTGGCCGGAAATCGGTCTCAAGGCCCAGTGCGGCGCCCTTCGGCACGATGCGGGTCGCGGCGCCGCGGCGATACATCTCCTCGACCGGCGGCGCCCAGACCGCATCACAACCGACACTGGCGAGCTTGGCAATGTCGCCGGCCTCGTCGCGCGGATAGCGCGAGAAATCCTCGTGCGGCGCGAACTGGGTCGGGTTGACGAAGATCGACGTTATGGTGCGGCGGGCGCGGGCTTGCCCGGCTCGCACGAGCGCCAGATGGCCGTCATGCAGCGCGCCCATGGTGGGCACGATCGCAGCTGTCTCGCCGGCCTGCCGCCACGAGCGGGTCAGCGCTCGCAGGTCAAGGAGCGTCCGCACGATCTGCGGGCCGCGCGCAGTCGCCCCAGGGGTGGGGGAATTAGCCAACGTCAAACGCTCCTCGCATACGGGGCGAATATCTCATCGTGCCAGCACCGTCCCTTGCGCTCGCGCCCGCGTCAAGTGAGACACAGGCAGCAACGATGCAAGGGGTACTAGACCTTCTCACAGGGGTGGGGTCGGCACGCCAAACAAAAAACAGGGCCGCTTGAGGCGACCCTGTTGGCAGCTGAAAGCTGAATGGGAAGGTGGCGCCAGCCACCTACCCGCTGGCGTCAATGCTGACCCCAGACCTCGACCACGGCCTTGCCGCGGCCGGCTGCGTTCTTGTCGAAGATGCGCGAGCGGTAGAACGCCACGATCTCCTTGATCGCGCGCGAGCCACCCTTGAGATCGATCGGCCCATAGGTGGAGCCGGCTTCGACCTTGGCCTTGACCGGGATGATGTCTTCCTGGCCGCTGGCGTAGACCACGCGCAGTTCATTGAGCGTGATGGCACGATCGCGAACCTGGACGCGGACCTTCTTGAAGCCACCCTCGTTGCGGCCGACCGAGATGATATCGCGGTCGAAACCGGCCTTGCCGGTATTGATCCGGAAGAAGTCGGCGGTCTGGGCACCAAGCAGCACCCAGCCCAGGTTGAACTTGCGACCCTCGCCGGTGGGCGCGAGCCAGCCCTCGGCATACTGGCCGAAGACCTCGACGTGCGCCTGGCCCTTGAAGTTGGGACGCGAGCGGTAGCCGAGCTGGATCTCCTTGATGAACCGGTCGCCCTTGAGGTTGAACCAGTTGGTCCGGCTGTTCTGCTTGATCTCGGCATTGACGGCCAGGGTGTCCGGCTCGCCGTTGGCGTAGATCACCTTGAGTTCGGTGAGGAAGATGTCGTTGTCGAGTACCCGCAGGCGGATCTTGTCGAACTTGCCGATCTCGGCACCGACGCGGATCACGTCGCGGTCGACACCGA
This sequence comes from uncultured Alphaproteobacteria bacterium, assembly GCA_963741505.1. Lineage (GTDB taxonomy): Bacteria > Pseudomonadota > Alphaproteobacteria > Rhizobiales > Hyphomicrobiaceae > JAKFWF01. The sequence continues at coordinate 81,753 of CAVUIJ010000014.1, forward strand.
AGCCGACCGACTGGGTGCCAAACAGCACGTCGCCACCAGCAAGGGCAACAGCAGAGCCCGGAGCGGCAGGTGTCGCGGCCGAGTTGGTCGGCGCCGTCGTGACCGGTTGGGTCGTGTCACCGGGCTTTGTCGGCGTCGTGGCGCCAGCGGTGCGGGTCGCCCGCGAGTTGCCCTGCAGGCCCCAGATCTGGATGGTCGACGTGCCGCCCTTGGTGTTGGCGCCGTAGGTGACGGCGACAGCATCCACGAACTTGCCGTTGGCGCGAGTGTCGATCGGACGGGAACGCTCGCCACTCAACAGGTTGATCGTGCGGTCCTCGACGTGGGCGGTGTTGTCGCCATAGACCACGCGAGCCTTGCTGATGACGATGTCGTCGCCGGTATTTCTGATGCGGATGGCCCGGTAATCGCCGCGTGCCTTGGACACATCGATGGTGTCGTTGCCGGCCCTCAAGTCGACGTCTTTGGTGCCGAGCAGCACCCAATTATCATTACCTTGCTGGGCTTCAGCAGTGGCGACAACGCCAGCTGCGGCCATGGCAAGCAACGCCACGAACAGCCTACGAAACATGACTGGAACTCCCTTCTTGAACTGCGAAGCCCCCGGCTTCAGCCGCCTGTGGTAAATGAAAAGTAAACGGAAAGGAAGGCGGGTCACGCTCGAAAGTCGGACATGAGTTGCAGCGAATCCGCTTGGCCAATGGCCAATCTGCCACGGGCTGGCGGCCGCCATGCCATGCGCCGCAATTGCGTGCCGGCGACGACGGCACTAGCCTTGAAGGCAATCGGCTGCTGCGCCAGCCGGAACTTCAACCTCCAAACGATGGACGAGATATCATGGCCGCAAGCACCACCACGGCACCACGCGAAAACGGCGCTGAAGCCCGCAAGACGGCCATTTCGATACTGCGGCAGCGTTTCGGCGAACGGCTTCAAGCCGGCGAAGCGATCCGCCGCCAGCATGCCCACACCTTGACCTGGCTGCCAAACCAGCCGCCCGAGGCGGTGGTGTGGGTCGAAAACACCGAAGAGGTGCGCGAAATAGTCGGCATTGCCCGCGCGCATCATTTGCCAATCATACCATTTGGTGCCGGAACGTCACTCGAAGGCCACACCAATGCGCCCGAAGGCGGCCTATCGATCGATTTCTCGCGCATGAACCGCATCCTGAAGGTCAATGAGCGTGATCTTGACTGCGTGGTCGAAGCCGGCGTCTCGCGCAAGGCGCTCAACGACTATGTCCGTGACCTCGGACTGTTCTTCTCGGTCGATCCCGGCGCCGAGGAGGCGACGATCGGCGGCATGGCCGCAACCCGCGCCTCTGGTACCAATGCCGTCAAGTACGGCACCATGCGCGAGAACGTGCTTAGTCTGACCGCGGTGATGGCCGACGGCTCGGTGGTCAAGACCGCGAGCCGCGCCCGCAAGTCCGCGGCGGGCTACGACCTGACCAAGCTTCTGGTCGGCTCGGAAGGCACGCTCGGGATCATCACCGAGGCGACCGTCCGGCTGTATGGTATTCCCGAGCAGATCCTGGCCGCTGTGTGCACGTTCGACACCAGCGAAGCCGCCTGCAACACGGTCATCCAGTCGATCCAGCTCGGCCTCGGCGTCGCCCGCATGGAGTTGCTGGACGAACTAATGATCAAGGGGCTCAACGCGTATTCCAAGATGAGCCTGGAAGAGAAACCGACCCTGTTTCTGGAATTCCACGGCACGCCGGTATCGGCGCGCGATCAGGTCGAGCAGTTCAAGGCCATTGCCGAAAGCGAGGGCGCGCACGGCTTCGTGTGGGCCGAGAAGGAGGAAGACCGCAGGCGACTGTGGAAGGCGCGCCACGACGTCTATTGGGCGACCAAGGCGCTGCGCCCTGGCGCCGAGGCGATCGCAACCGACGTCTGCGTTCCGATCTCCCGCCTGGCCGAGTGCCTGGTGGAAACTCAAAATGACATAAAGGAGCTAGGCCTGATTTCGCCGATCGCGGGACATGTCGGCGACGGCAATTTCCACTGCCAGCCGCTAATCAACATGGACAGTCCGGACGAGGTGGATTCGGCCAAAGAGTTTCTGTCGCGGCTGACCGCCCGGGCGCTCGCGATGGATGGCACCTGTACCGGCGAACACGGCATCGGCCAGGGTAAAGCCAAGTACATGCGAGACGAACACGGCGCCGGTGTCGATCTGATGCGTCAGATCAAGCGCGCCCTCGATCCCGACAACATCCTGAATCCCGGCAAGATCCTGCCCGCCGAGGGCTGATCCGAACATCGCCCCGCCCGACCGTCTCGCACGCGTGGCGAAGGCGATCATCGCCGCTAAAGCATGACGGCCTTGGACTGCCGCAACGGCTTCGCACCAGGCTGGCAAATTCGGCGTGGGCGCGTTCGCGCCGGCGTTCGAAATACCGTTACTGGATTATTACCGGAACATTTCAATATTCAGGCAATTTCAATATTCATTCCCTTTGTCGTTTGAACGATATGTTTCAACTTACATGTTAAGCATGGTCAAATCAGGATAGCAATTTACTAGGCTATGCGTCGGTAATCCAAGCGAAGTGTGGGTAGTCATGGCAGTGATCAACGGCACCGCGGTCAATGACGTCATCGTCGGCACGACGCTCGACGACTTAATTGACGGCGGCGCGGGCAATGACCGGATCAATGGTGGTGCAGGCAACGATATCATCTACGGCGGCCTTGGCGTGGACACGCTCACTGGCGATGCCGGCAATGACACGCTCTATGGTGGCGACGGCAACGACGGCTTCTTCGGCGGCGGCGGCAACGATACGCTCTATGGCGAAGCCGGCGACGACAATATGTTTGGCGATGGCGGCAATGACATCCTTTATGGCGGCGATGGCAACGACACTCTGAACGGTGGCACCGGCGACGACACGCTGTACGGCGGCGCTGGCGTCAACACGCTGTACGGCGGCGCCGGCAACGACACCTTCGTGCTGGAACTGTCCTCAGCGACGCTGACGGCTGCGATGCGCAGCGACCTCGACACGCTCAAGACCTGGATGGCCGAGCAGGCCGCAGCGGCCGGTTCGCTTGCCGCCCAGAGCGCGCAGACCTCCGGCGCCAGCCTCACGCTATCGGCATTGGGCGTCACAGTCAGCCTGATCGAAGGCGTGAAGGTCATGCTCGACGGCGTCGAGAAGCCGATCAGCTTCTTCCTCAACCAGGCACCGGTCGCCAACGCCACCGTTGCCGTCTCGACGCAGGAAGACACCGCCTTCACCGCGAGCGTCGGCGCGACCGATCCGGACGGCGACACGCTCAGCTATTCGCTGGCCCAGGGGCCGGTGCACGGGGCGCTGGCGCTCAACGCCGCGACTGGCGCCTACACCTACACGCCGGGTGCCAACTTCAACGGCTCCGACGTGTTCTCGGTCGAGGTTGCCGACGGCAACGGCGGCCTGGCGACCCAGACCGTCACCGTCGGCGTCACGCCGGTCAATGACGCGCCGGCCGCCGATGCCGCCGTCGCGCTCGCCACCCAGGAAGACGTTGCCGTCTCCGGCCAGGTGGTCGCATCGGATGTCGATGGCGACACGCTCAGCTATTCGCTGGCCCAGGGGCCGGTGCACGGCGCGCTGGCGCTTGACGCCGCGACCGGCGCCTACACCTACACGCCGGGTGCCAACTTCAACGGCGCCGACGTGTTCTCGGTCGAGGTTGCCGACGGCAACGGCGGCCTGGCGACCCAGACCGTCACCGTCGGCGTCACGCCGGTCAACGACGCGCCGGCCGCCGATGCCGCCGTCGCGCTCGCCACCCAGGAAGACGTTGCCGTCTCCGGCCAGGTGGTCGCATCGGATGTCGATGGCGACACGCTCGGCTATTCGCTGGCCCAGGGGCCGGTGCATGGCGCGCTGGTGCTTGACGCCGCGACCGGCGCCTACACCTACACGGCGACCGCTAACTACAGCGGTTCCGATACATTCAGCATCACCGTCGCCGATGGGCACGGCGGCCTCGTCTCGCAGCAGATCGGCGTCGCAATCGGCGCCGTCGCGGATGCACCCACGCTGACGGTCGCCAATAGCCTCGCGTCCGCGGGCATCACGCTCAACGGCACGAGCGGCAATGATGTTCTAACCGGTACCACCGGCGACGACTTCATCTCCGGCGGTGATGGCGACGACACCATCTCGGGTACCGGCCCGGCTGCGACCAAGACAGTGGCATTGTCGATTGGCACGGCGTTGACCGACCTCGACGGCTCCGAGAACATTTCGTCGATCAGGATCACCGGCGTGCCATCGGGCGCAGCGCTTTCCGCCGGCACCCACAACACCGACGGCTCCTGGACCCTGACGCAAGCCCAGCTCTCTGGCCTTTCGGTAACGTCGTCGACCGCGGCCAATTTCACATTGAATGTGACCGCGACATCGCACGAAACCACCGGACAGACGGCAACGATGTCGGCGGCGCTGAACGTCGCTTTCACCCAGGGTACCGACAGCGACACGCTCGATGGCGGCGCCGGCAATGACAAGATTGTCGGCGGCGCCGGCAATAACATGCTCATCGACGGCACCGGCAACGATCTCGTCTACGGCAACGGCGGCGACGATACCTTCCACGCCGGTCTCGGCAACGACACCTACGACGGCGGCGCCGGTTACGACACGATCAACATGTCGCTCGCCACTCAGAATGCGACGGTCGATCTGTCCAGGGGCACCGCCTCTGGGCTTGGCACCGATAAGCTCGTCTCGATCGAGGGCATCATCGGTTCCGCCTCCGCCGATACGCTCACTGGTTCGGCCTCAGACAACCGGATCGACGGTGGCGCAGGCGACGACCAGATCTACGGCGGCGCCGGCAACGACACGCTGCTTGGCGGCGCCGGCAATGACCAGATCGAGGGCGGCTCTGGCAACGACGTCATCTATGACGGCTCGGGCAACGACAGCGTGAACGGCGGCGACGGCAACGACTATATCTTTGCCGGTTCTGGCCAGGACAACTACGTCGGCGGCGCGGGCTTCGACACGCTTGACTACACAGGCGCCAGCAATGCCATCAGCGTCAATGCCGGCAAGAAGACAATCCTCGGGTTCACCAGCGACACAATGTCCGAAATCGAAAAGGTCATCGGCACCGCATTCGACGACAATTTCGTCGGCGGCAAAAGCGCCAATTTTTTCGACGGCGGCGCCGGCAACGACACCTTCCGCGGCATGGGTGGCGCCGATACGTTCACCGGTGGAGCCGGCAACGACACCTACGACTGGCTCGTCAAGGACGTATTTTCCGGCGGCAAGTTCCTCGGTGCCGACATGATCACGGATTTTGGTGCCGGCGACACGCTCGACCTGCACGAATTCGTCAAGGCATTCCCGACGTCACCGCTCGACAGCGTCGTGCACCTGACCAACAGCGCGCAGGGCACGCTCGTCTCGGTCCAGATCGGAACGTCGTTCCTCGACCTCGTCAACCTGATGGGGGTGCATGAAACGTCGGCCAGCCATATGCTGGCGAATGGTCAGATCCTGGTCTGACCGGTGCCGCGGCCAACACCGGCATGGCCATGCGATGCAGCGACCCTGTCCGCCGGCCCTGACGCCCTCGTCGCCGATGCAGGCAGCGGTTTCGTCGGTGCTGGGCTCGGCGACGGCCTGCACGCCTCCAACCTGGATGACCTCGTCCATGCCGGTTCGCTGATCGTTTAGATCTTGCCGGTAAGGTTGTCGAAAGCGTAACCGCGCCGGTGATCCCACCGGCGCAGCGTGCGGTTCGGATCGGCGTCCATGTGTTGCCCCAGGAAACGATTGAAACAGGCGCGACAGCCTGTGCCCGCAAGGTTGCTTGCGATGCCGCTCGACACCCTGGTTGTAACAGCACCATTCGCCGGCGCCGCCAACCCTTGTCGATCCCCTGCTGCACAATATCAATCGCGCCTTGCGCGCGTGATCCGGAGAGTATGAGCCATGGCTGTCAAGACGATCGCAAAACGTGCGCCGGCGCAAAATGCTGGTGTCGTGAAGCAGGCCTCGAACAAGATCTCGAATGCCTTGCTGATGCAGGCGGCCGGCATCGGCGTCGCAATTCTTCTCGTTGCCCTGGCGGTTTTCGGCATGAAGCCGAAGGAGATCATCGCCCAGTGCAGCGAGCGCTTCGAGCACGGCACCCTGTTCGGCCTGCAGGACAAATCGGGCGACCCGATCGCCACCGCCGACCTGCAGGCGCGTCTCGCCGGCCGCGACTGGGGGCTGCTCGAGAACCTGAAGCTCGTTGCGGTGAAGGATGGGCCGGCGGCCGTCGCCATGCAGATCGGTCTGCCCAGGATCACGCCAAAACCCGATGACGAGGCCCAGCCCAAAAGCGGCATGGGCTTCACCTGGCTGGTACCGAAGATCGCGACCGCGCGTGCCGCCTGCCTGACCTACAACATCTGGCTGCCGGCGGACTTCCAATTCGGCGGCGGCGGCGTGCTGCCGGGCCTGTTCGGCGGCGAGACCGCGGATGCACCGTCGGCGGCGCAGAAAGGCAGCTTCTCGATCCGCAACAGCTGGGGCGAGACCGGTGCTGCGCGCGCCCGGGCGGTGACCTTGGCGCAGCCCAAAGGGATCGGCTTCGACCTCCATCCCGAGGGCTTGGCCCTGCCCCGCGGTCGCTGGGTTCGCATCGAGCAGGAACTGGTTCTCAACCAGCCCGGCGCCGACGACGGCATCCTGCGCATCTGGCTCGACGGCAAGCTCCAACACGAGGACCTGAAGCTCGCGGTCCGCGGCGACGACCGTGCGCAATTCCGCGGCGTCGTCGCCGACGTCCATTTCGGCGCGAGCGGACAGGCAGCGAACACCGTGCCGAAATCGACCTCGATGCAGGTGACGCCGTTCGAGTTGCGCTGGCAGTAAGGCCAAGGGTTGGTCCGGGCTTTGCGAATTCAAGCCGAACGCGCGCGGTCGCGATTGGCTCGTCCTTGGCTGCGCGACTGCGGGCTGTCACATTTCACAGAACTTGAATTGTTGAGATCGCTGCCGCGAGGTTGCGCGCCAAGTGTGTCGCAAACTCGTCCGACGCAATCGACTATCGCCAAGACGGCAATTCCAGAAACTCGAAGCGAAAATGCCGACAGAACCAACAATGGCACTTCTATTTCATCCACCCGGTGCTGCCGCCGCGAATGGAAACTCACATCCGGAACACGCCGAACTTCGGGCCTTCGATCGGGGCGTTCAAGGCGGCGCTGAGCGACAGTGCCACGACGCGGCGCGTTTCCATTGGCGTGATGATGCCGTCGTCCCACAGCCGCGACGAGGCGTGGTAGGGGTGGCCGTCGGCCTCGTAGCGCTCGATGATCGGCTTCTTGAATGCCGCTTCCTCCGCGGCGCTCCAGGTCCGGCCGTCCGCTTCGATGTTCTCGCGGCGCACGGTCGCCAGCACACCCGCCGCCTGGGCGCCGCCCATCACCGAGATGCGGGCGTTGGGCCAGGTGAACAGGAAACGCGGATCATAGGCGCGGCCGCACATGGCGTAATTGCCGGCGCCGTACGAGCCGCCGATGATGACCGTGACTTTCGGCACCCTCGCGGTCGCGACCGCCGTCACCATCTTGGCGCCGTGACGGGCGATGCCGCCGGCCTCTGCCTCGCGCCCGACCATGAAGCCGGTGATGTTCTGCAGGAACAGCAGTGGAATCCGGCGATGGCCGCACAACTCGATGAAATGCGCCGCTTTCTGCGCGCTCTCCGAATAGAGAATGCCGTTGTTGGCGAGGACACCGACTGGCAAGCCTTCGATATGCGCGAAGCCGCAGACGAGGGTGGTGCCGAACAGGGCCTTGAACTCGTCGAACTCGGAGGCGTCGACGAGGCGGGCGATCACCTCGCGCACGTCGTATTGCGTCATCAGCGAGGCGGGGATGACGCCGCCGAGCTCGGCGATGTCGTACTCGGGCAGCCGCGGCTCGCGCGTCGCGATGTCGATCTGCTTCACGGTGTTGAGGTTGGCGACGATCGAGCGCGCGATCTCGAGCGCATGATTGTCGTTGAGGGCATAGTGGTCGGCGACGCCCGACAATCGCGTGTGCACATCGGCGCCGCCGAGGTCTTCCGCCGACACCGTCTCGCCGGTCGCAGCCTTCACCAGCGGCGGCCCGCCGAGGAAGATCGTACCTTGCCGGCGCACGATGATGCTCTCGTCCGACATCGCCGGCACATAGGCGCCGCCAGCCGTGCAGCTGCCCATCACGACCGCGATCTGCGGGATGCCGTCCGCCGACATCCGCGCCTGATTGTAGAAGATGCGGCCGAAATGATCCTTGTCGGGAAACACTTCCGTCTGATGCGGCAGGTTGGCGCCGCCGCTGTCGACAAGGTAGACGCAGGGCAGCCGGTTTTCCCAAGCGATCTCCTGGGCGCGCACGTGCTTCTTTACCGTCATCGGATAGTAGGTGCCGCCCTTGATGGTGGCGTCGTTGCACACGATCATCACCTCGCGCCCCGACACGCGCCCGACGCCGGTGATGACGCCGGCGCCGTGGATGTCGCCCGAGTACTGGCCGAAGGCTGCGAGTTGCGACAGCTCGAGGAATGGCGAGCCAGGATCGATCAGCCCGAGCACCCGATCGCGCGGCAGCAATTTGCCGCGGGCGACATGCCGCTCGCGCAGCTTCTGCGGCCCGCCGACAGCGGCCTCGGCGCGCCTTTGCGCAAGATCATCGACCAATGCCTGCATGGCCTTGGCATTGGTCTTGAACTCTTCGGTCGCAGGATTGATCGAGGTCTTCAGAACTGGCATGGCACCCCCTTGAATTCCGGCTACCTAAGCAGCGCCAGTGGGGCCGCGCAAGATCGCGGTCGCGCGCGGAAATTGCCAACGTCCGCTAACTGTGTGGCACAATCGCGGGGTGAGCAGTTCAACCGAGCGGCAACCATGAGCAAGACCCTTCCGGCGATGCCCGGCGGCAGCAGCGGCGACGTCATCGAATTGCGCGGACAGCGGGTGATGCTCGATTCTGTCGTCGCCGAAGCCTTCGGCACCGAGACCAAGCGGATCAACGAGGCGGTCGCCCGCAACTCCGAGAAGTTCACGGTTGCGCATACGTTTCGGCTGTCGGAAGCGGAGGCCGAGGCTTTGAGGTCGCGGATTGCGACCTCGAATACCGGCCGTGGCGGCGCGCGCTACCTGCCGCACGTATTCACCGTCAAGGGTGTGGCCCGGCTGGCGACGATCCTCAACACGCCGGCTGCCCTGAAGGCCACCGACCTCATCATCGACACCTTCCTGGTGGTCCACGAGCAGCTGCGGCGCGGCCGCTCGACCGTCGCCATTGCCGAACCCGGACGGTTTCGCCGAAGCGACGAACAACGGCAGGAATCGGCCAAGCTGCGCGCCAAGCTGTCGGCCGCCGTATCGCGGCTGCTCGACAGCATCGCCGACGTCGAGAGCCAGCACTCGATGCGGCAGGTGTCGCGTTCGGTCGGCTCGAAGGCGCTGCAGAACGTGCAGGAGCGGCTGCGCGCCAAGGGCCTCGAGAACGAGAAGCTCGAAGCCGACACCGCCCTCGTCATCGCTCAGGCCGAGAAGACGCTGGCCGAAGCGCGCAAGGCCAACCTCGAGGCCGATGGACTGGACATCGCCAACTTCGAGCGCAAGATCACGGCGGTGAAGAAGGTCGCCGACCTGATCAAGGAGCTGGAGCCGGACGAGCTCGTCGGCCTGATCGAGCAATTCGAGGGCGAGCCGCTACGCCTTGCCGCACCTCGCGACAAGGGCGAGTAAACACGACGCTCCCCTCTTTGCAGCTCGGCCATCGCCCCCCACATAAGCGCTGCGATGAGGCCGGTGCCGTCAGGGCTGGCCGACTTGTGCATGCAATTGGGTTCGGGCGCATTCGCCACGCCATCTGGGTGGGGAGGCGTTGCATAGGAGGGACGACATGAATTTCGACAAGTATACCGACCGCGCCAAGGGCTTCATCCAGTCGGCGCAAGGCCTGGCGGTCCGCGAGGGACACCAGCAGTTCTCCACCGAGCATGTCTTGAAGGTTCTCCTCGATGACGAGGAAGGGCTCGCAGCCGGTCTCATCCAGCGTGCCGGCGGCCGACCGAAGGATGCGCTCACAGCTGTCGAGCGGGCGTTGGCCAAGCGGCCCAAGGTCTCCGGCAGCGGGGCCGGCCAGGTCTATCTCGCGCCAGACCTCGCCCGCCTATTCGACGCGGCCGAGAAAATCGCCGACAAGGCCGGCGACAAGTTCGTCACCGCCGAGCGGCTGTTGCTCGCCATCGCCCTCGAGAAGGGCTCCGAGGCAAGCAGGATCCTGGCCGACGCCGGGGTCACCGCGCAGGCCCTCAACGGCGCCATCAACGAGATCCGCAAGGGCCGCACCGCCGACAGCGCCTCGGCCGAGCAGTCCTATGACGCGCTGAAGAAATACGCCCGCGACCTCACCGAGGCCGCCGCCAACGGCAAGCTCGACCCGGTGATCGGCCGCGACGACGAGATCCGCCGCACCATCCAGGTGTTGTCGCGGCGCACCAAGAACAATCCCGTGCTGATCGGCGAGCCCGGCGTCGGCAAGACCGCGATCGCCGAGGGCCTGGCGAGCCGCATCGTCAAGGGCGACGTGCCGGAGGGCCTCAAGGACAAGAAGCTGTTGTCGCTCGACATGGGTGCCTTGATCGCCGGCGCCAAGTACCGCGGCGAGTTCGAGGAGCGCTTGAAGGCCGTGCTGTCCGAGGTCACCGCGGAAGCCGGCAAGATCATCCTGTTCATCGACGAGATGCACACCATCGTCGGCGCCGGCAAGGCGGAAGGCTCGATGGACGCAGGAAATCTCTTGAAGCCGGCCCTCGCCCGCGGCGAGCTGCATTGCGTCGGCGCCACCACGCTCGACGAGTACCGCAAGCACGTCGAGAAGGACGCCGCACTTGCCCGCCGCTTCCAGCCGGTGTTCGTCAACGAGCCGACGGTCGAGGATACGATCTCGATCCTGCGCGGCCTGAAGGAGAAGTATGAGCTCCACCACGGCGTGCGCATCACCGACTCGGCGATCGTGGCGGCGGCAACGCTGTCCAACCGCTACATCGCCGACCGCTTCCTGCCCGACAAGGCGATCGACCTGATGGACGAGGCGTCGTCGCGGCTGCGCATGCAGGTGGACAGCAAGCCGGAAGAACTCGACGAGATCGATCGCCGGCTGATGCAGCTCCGGATCGAGCGCGAAGCCTTGAAGAAGGAGACCGACACTGCCTCCCGCGACCGGCTGGTGAAACTCGAGAAGGAACTCGCCGACCTCGACGAGCGCTCGAAGTCGCTCACCCAGCGCTGGCAGGCGGAGAAGAGCAAGCTCGGCGACGCGCAGAAGCTCAAGGAGGAGCTGGAAGCGCGCCGCACCGAGCTGGAGCAGGTGCAGCGCAAGGGCCAATACCAGCGTGCCGGCGAGCTTACCTACAGCATCATCCCGGAGCTGGAGAAGAAGCTCAAGGCACTCGAAGCCGATGACGGCAAGACATCGCCGATGATGGAGGAGGCAGTGACGCCCGACCACATCGCGCAGGTGGTGTCGCGCTGGACCGGCATTCCGGTCGACCGCATGCTGGAAGGCGAGCGGGCGAAGCTGCTCAAGATGGAAGAGGCACTGGCGAAGCGCGTCATCGGCCAGAAGGAGGCGGTGGAAGCGGTCTCGACCGCAGTTCGCCGTGCCCGCGCCGGCCTGCAGGATCCGAACCGGCCGATCGGCTCGTTCATGTTCCTGGGGCCGACGGGCGTCGGCAAGACCGAGCTGACCAAGGCGCTGGCCGCATTCCTGTTCGACGACGAGACAGCACTCATCCGCATGGACATGAGCGAGTACATGGAGAAGCACTCCGTCTCCCGCCTGATCGGCGCGCCTCCGGGCTACGTCGGCTACGACGAGGGCGGGGCGCTGACCGAGGCGGTGCGCCGGCGGCCGTACCAGGTGGTACTGTTCGACGAGATCGAAAAGGCGCATCCTGATGTGTTCAACGTGCTCCTCCAGGTACTCGATGACGGTCGCCTGACGGACGGCCAGGGCCGCACCGTCGACTTCAAGAACACGCTGATCATCCTGACCTCGAACATCGGTGCCGAATATCTCGTCAACCAGAAGGAGGGCGAGGATTCGGACGCGGTGCGCGAATACGTCATGGCGGAGGTGAAGCTGAAGTTCCGGCCCGAGTTCCTCAACCGCCTCGATGACATCATCCTGTTCCATCGCTTGAAGCGGGATCAGATGGCGGGGATCGTCGATATCCAGATGGGCCGCCTCGCCAAGCTGCTTGTCGATCGCAAGATCACCATCGACCTCGACGATGCGGCGCGCACCTGGCTCGCCAACCAGGGCTACGATCCAGCCTACGGCGCGCGGCCGCTGAAGCGGGTGATCCAGCGCAATGTGCAGGACAACCTCGCCGAGGCGATCCTCGCCGGGCGGATCAAGGACGGCGATACCGTTCGCATCACGGTGAAGGACGGCCACCTCGTGCTCAACGGCGAGGTGGTGCAGAAGAAGGCGGCTTGAGCACGGACCCCGAGGGCGTGTTGCTACAACGGCACGCCCTCGACCTTGCGTTCCAGCGCCGGGATCAGGGTTTCGCGCTCGGCCAGGTACGGATTGATCGCGGCGGCGCGGCGCATGAACGCGAGCGCCTCTTTCCAGCGCTCGGCGGCAATGTGGATCAGACCTTGGCCGGCGAGCGCTCCGAAGTGACGGGGCTCGATCGCCAGCACCTTGTCGATGTCGGCCGATGACAGCACGTGCTCGTCCATCATGAACAGCACGGTGGCGCGCTTGTTCCAGCCCTCGGCGTAGTCGGGCGCCTGCACCACCACCTTGTCCAGGATATCGCGAGCGGCCTGCAGCGCTCCGACGCGCATGAAAGCGACGGCCTCACCGGTCATGGCATCGATCTCGCTGCGGCCGGACTGCATCCACAGCTGCCAGATCTCCGCGGTGGCGGCCTGGCCACGCGCGGCATCCTTGGTCGCCTGCAATTCGGCGAACAGTGCATCGATGCGGGCGGCGCGCTGTTTGTCGTCAGGCTCGGCCGCTCGCGCGTGCGGCCAAACGCCGAAACACAGCAGCGCGCCAAGCCAGACGATGATCAGCCGACGCCACACCATGGCCGCGATCCGATGTAGACGATTGTAGCACCGAGGCCGGTCAGCCTCGCGTACTCAACTCTAGCGAGTTCTTCGCCGGCATGCCGGCGGCCTTGCGCAACTCGTCCGCCTTCTTGGCGATCTGGTCCGGCGTCGGCTTTTCCTTCTCGATCCAGGCCTTCAGCTCGTTGAAGATCTGCTGCTCCTTGGCCGACGGCGTCGCTCCTGGCGCGATCGGTTTATTGGTTGCCGGCGGCGGCACCTGCGCCAGCTTGAAACCATCAGGCATCATCTGCGCTTTCTTTGGAGCGGTTGCGGTGGCGGCGGGCGGATCCCAGCGGTCGGCACCGACCAGCAGGCCGGCATACATGATCGAAGCGCGATTCTCGCTGACCCCACGGGCGATCGATGCCTCGTAGTACATGCGGTGCGTGTCTTCCCACGGCCGCAGCTTGAACTCGGTGTAATAGTCGTGGATCACGGCTGCGTCACGATAGGGTCCGTCATAGGGTCCGCCGACGATGTTCCACAGGCCCCACGGCACGGAGGCGCCGTTGGTGACGTAGCCCGCCGGCACTTCCCAGATCACGCCGCGCGGGTCCTTGTAGGAGAACGACGACAACAGCTTCATGTCACGGAAGTTGTCGTCGGGCTTCAGAAGGAACGATGAACTCCGCCTGCACGATACCGTTGAAGGAGTTGTTGGACAGACTGCCGGTGCTAACGGTGGTAGTGCCGGTGATCTTCTTCAACCAGGAGGCCGGAATATAGTCGCAGCCGGAAACCATCAGGCCGACCGCGACAACGGTCAACATCGAACGGCGCAGCATGACACCCTCTTTTCCATAGTCGGACGACCCAATGCAGACGCGACCCACGCCCGCAGCGCTAGGATTACATGTGGATCGCGCGCTTCTCAACCGCGAGGGCGGCTTCCTTCACCGCCTCGCTCATGGTCGGATGGGCGTGGCAGGTGCGCGCCAAGATCCTCGGACGAGCCACCAAACTCCATCAATACGGCGGCCTCATGGATTATTTCGCCGGCGCCGGCGCCGATGATATGCACGCCGAGCACGCGATCAGTTGTCGCATCCGCCAGCACCTTGGCGAAACCGTCGGTGGTCCGATTGGCGCGCGCCCGGCCGTTGGCCATGAACGGGAACTTGCCGACCTTGTAGGCGATGCCAGCGGCCTTGAGCTCTTCCTCGCTCTTGCCGATCGTGGCGACCTCGGGGAAGGTGTAGACCACGCCTGGGATACAATCGTAGTTCACATGTCCGGCTTGACCGGCCAGGCGCTCGGCAATGGCGACACCTTCCTCTTCCGCCTTGTGGGCGAGCATGGCGCCGCGCACCACGTCGCCGATGGCGATAAATTCCGGACACGCTGGTTTCGAAGTGATCGTTGATGGTAACCCGGCCGCGCTCCATCGCGACGCCAATCTTCTCGAGGCCGAGGCCGGAGGTGTTGGGTACGCGGCCGGTAGCGATCAACACCACGTCGCATTCGAGAGCCGTTGCAGCGCCGCCCGCGACCGGCTCAAACGTGACCTTGGCGCCTTTGCCCGCCTTCTCGACCTTGGTCACCTTCGAGGACATGTGGAATGTCACGCCCTGCTTCTCCATCAGCCGCTGAAACTGGCGGGCGACCTCGGTATCGGTGGTGCCGAGGCACTTGTCGGTGAATTCGATCGCCGTGACCTTGGCGCCGAGCCGCTTCCACACCGAACCCAATTCGAGGCCGATGACACCGGCGCCGACCACGACGAGGTGGCTGGGCACCTTATCAAGCTCGAGCGCGCCGGTGGACGACACGATGATCTTCTCGTCGAAGGCGATCGGGTGGCCGTCGCCGCCGCGCAACTGCGCCGCTTCCGAGCCGGTGGCGATCACGATCGACTTGGTTTCGAGGGTGGTCTTCTTGCCGTCTTCGCTCGCGACCTCGACCTTGCCGGCGGCGATAATGGTGCCGGTGCCGGTGTGAACGTCGACCTTGTTCTTCTTCATCAGCATGGCGACGCCGCCGACGTTGGCGGCAACGGTATCGGCCTTGTGCTTCATCATGGCGGCAAGGTTGAGCTTCGGTGCCGGAATGTCGATGCCGAAGGCCGCGAAGCCGTGGCCAGCCTCGTGGAACAGCTCGGTCGCATGCAGCAGCGCCTTCGACGGGATGCAGCCGATGTTGGCGCAGGTGCCGCCGAGGGTCTTGTTCTTCTCGACGATCGCGGTCTTCAAGCCCAGCTGCGCCGCACGGATGGCGCAGACATAGCCGCCCGGGCCGGCACCGATGATGATCAGGTCGTAGGACATGCCGTGTCGCTCGAGTTCGTTGACTGCGGTTGTGGATGGCCGAACTGGTCTCAAATGACCATCAGCTTGTGGATTTCCGCCTGCCGCTCGCAATCGCGACGCAGACTGTCGGCACCAAGATCGATTTCGTAGCCCTTCGCGTCGGTCCAGCTGATCGAGTGGCCGAAGTCATCCAACTTCAGGCTCCGGAAATTCTTGGCTTTCTGCAACCATGTAAATACGCCGCCCTTGGCAATCAGCGGCCGCAGATCGACGATGCCCTCGTAGCCATCCAGAAATACGATCTTCAGCACCCCGTGCAAGATTGGCTCGGCCCTCTTGATGCGCGGAAGCTTCTTTCTCATTTGATCGGACCTATCGGTTTCAATGCCGTCGCAGTCACGAATGCCGCGCGCAGCTCTGCCTGTCTTGATGCTGCCCAGCTCAACACCTTTTTGCGCTTGGCAGCCGGCAAAGATCCTTCGATGATTTCCAGTCTTTCGATATCGATCACTGCCTGATGCTCAGCAAATTTTGCGTGAAAGTGCGGCGGCGGATGCTCGTTTGCATAGAACACGATCTTGACACCATCAACCGTCGCGACTGTCGGCATGCCACAATCACCAGAATGCGAGAACAGGAGTGAACAATAGTGCGTGGCACGACACCGCCTTAAAGCTCCAACACGAACCGCTGCGGGTCTTCGAGGCACTCCTTCACGCGAACCAGGAAGGTGACCGCTTCCTTGCCATCGACGATGCGGTGATCGTAGCTGAGCGCCAGATACATCATCGGCCGGATCACGATCTGGCCGCTCCGCACCACCGGGCGCTCCTCGATGCGGTGCATGCCGAGGATGCCCGACTGCGGCGCATTGAGGATCGGCATCGACATCATCGAGCCATAGACGCCGCCGTTCGAGATCGTGAAGGTGCCGCCTTGCATCTCCTCGATGCCGAGCTTGCCGTCGCGCGCTCTTCTGCCGAAGCCGGCGATCTGCGCCTCGATCTCGGCGAGGCTCAGGCGGTCGGCCTCGCGGACCACCGGCACCACCAGGCCCTTGTCGGTGCCGACGGCGACGCCGATGTGGTAGTAGTTCTTGTAGATGATGTCGGTGCCGTCCAACTCGGCATTGACCGCCGGGATCTCCTTCAGCGCCTGCAGGCAGGCCTTCACGAAGAAGCTCATGAAGCCGAGCTTCACCCCGTGGCGCTTCTCGAACAGGTCCTTGTACTGGCTGCGCATCGCCATCACTGCGCTCATATCGACGTCGTTGAACGTCGTCAGCATGGCAGCGGTGTTCTGCGCGTCCTTCAGGCGCCGGGCGATGGTCTGGCGCAGGCGGGTCATCTTCACGCGCTCCTCGCGCGCCGCATCGTTGGCAGGCGCCGGCGCGCGCATCTGCGAGGCTGGCACCGGTGCTGGCGCCATCGGCACGTAGGCGACGGCTGCCTGCGACGGCGCAGCGGCCGGCCTCGCACTGGCGGCGATCGCGTCCTCCTTCAGCACCTGGCCGCGCTTGCCGGACCCGGCGACGTCGGCGGCCGCGATACCCTTCTCCTCCAGGATCTTGCGGGCGGCGGGCGCCGGCGGCATGGGTGCGGGCGCCGCTGCTTTGGCTGGTGCGACGGCCTTTGCCGGAGCCGCGGCAGGTGCGGTTGCGGCAACGCTGGCCGCCCCTTCCTTGATGGTCCCCAGCACGGTGCCGACCGCCACCGTCGTGCCTTCCTTGACCGCGATATCGCCGAGCACGCCGGCGGCCGGTGCCGGCACTTCCACCGTCACCTTGTCGGTCTCGAGCTCGCACAGCGGCTCGTCGGCCTTGACCGTGTCGCCGGCCTTCTTGAACCATTTGCCGACCGTCGCCTCGGTCACGCTCTCGCCCAATGTCGGAACCCGAATTTCCACCGCCATAGTCCTTTAGGTCTCCAAAGATGAGGCCGTCCCCGGGGACGGCCTGTTGAGTTGGTCCAATGCAATTCTATTCGCGATCCTTCAAGCCGCCAGGCTCTCGGCCACGATCGATTTCTGCTCGGCCAAGTGGCGGGACAATTGGCCCGTTGCGGTCGACGCCGAAGCATTGCGACCGACATAGCGCGCTCGCTTCGCCTTCGCGTGGATCTGGCCAAGCGTCCATTCGACGTTCGGCTCGATGTAGGTCCAGGCGCCCATGTTGCGTGGCTCCTCCTGACACCACACCACATCGGCATTGGGGAAGCGGGAAAGCTGCTTCATGATCGAGCGCGCCGGGAACGGATAGAGCTGCTCGACGCGCAGCAGGTAGACGTTGTCGACTTTGGCTGCCTCGCGCCCTTCGTAGAGGTCGTAGTAGACCTTGCCGGTGCACATCACCACCCGGCGGATTTCGGCGTCGGGCCTGAGCTTGACCGCAGCCGGCGCCAGCTGCCCCTTGATCGGATCGGCATCATCCCACAGCACGCGGCGAAATGAGGTGGCCTCGCCCATCTCGTCGAGCCGCGAGACGACGCGCTTGTGCCGCAGCAGCGACTTCGGCGTCATCAGGATCAGCGGCTTCCTGATCTTGCGGTGCAGCTGCCGGCGCAGGATGTGGAAGTAGTTGGCGGGGGTGGTGCAGTTGGCGACCTGCCAGTTGTCCTCCGCCGAAAGTTGCAGATAGCGCTCGAGACGGGCCGAAGAGTGCTCCGGGCCCTGGCCCTCGTAGCCGTGCGGCAGCAGGCAGACGAGGCCCGACATGCGCAGCCACTTGCGCTCGCCTGACGACAGGAACTGGTCGAACACCACCTGCGCACCGTTGGCGAAGTCGCCGAACTGGGCCTCCCAAAGCGTCAGCGCCATCGGCTCGGCGAGCGAATAGCCGTACTCGAAGCCGAGCACCGCCTCCTCCGACAGCATCGAGTTGATGACCTCGAACCGGCCCTGGTCGGGGGAGACGTACTTCAACGGCGTGTAGCGGCGCTCGCTCACCTGGTCGATCACGACCGCGTGGCGCTGCGAGAAGGTGCCGCGCTCCACGTCCTGGCCAGACAGGCGAACGGGCATGCGCTCGCGCAGCAGCGTGCCGAACGCCAGGTGCTCGGCCATCGCCCAGTCGATGCCTTCGCCCTGCTCGGCCATCTCGCGACGACGGTCCAACAGGCGCTGCACGGTCTTGTGGGCGTTGAAATCAATCGGCAGTGTCGTGATGCGGCGCCCGACCTCCTTCAGGATATCGATCGCGACACCGGTGCTGGCGCGCTGTGCCTTGTCGTCGATGGTGGCGAAGCCGGACCAGCGGCCATCGAGCCAGTCGGCCTTGTTCGGCTTGTAGCCATCGGCCGCGGCCATCTCGGTGTCGAGGTGCGTGCGATAGCGCGCCTTCATCTCCTCGATCTCGGCCTCTGTCAAAGTGCCATTGCCGATGAGCTTCTTCGAGTAGATCGCAACCGTGGTCGGGTGCGCCTTGATCGCCTGGTACATGCGCGGCTGCGTGAACAACGGCTCGTCCGCCTCATTGTGGCCGAAGCGGCGATAGCAGATCATGTCGATGACGACCGGCTTCTGGAACTTCTGGCGGAACTCGGTCGCGATCTTGGCGACGTGGGTTACCGCTTCCGGATCATCGGCGTTGACGTGGAAGATCGGCGCCTCGACCATCTTGGCAACGTCGGTGCAATAGGGCGAGGAGCGCGACAGCCGCGGATTGGTGGTGAAGCCGATCTGATTGTTGATGATGAAGTGGATCGAGCCGCCGGTGCGATGGCCCTTGAGCCCTGACAGCCCGAGGCACTCGGCGACGACGCCCTGGCCGGCGAATGCCGCGTCGCCGTGGATCAGCAGCGGCAGCACCGCCCGGCGGTCATCGGGGGTACATTTGTGCTGGTCCTGCTTGGCGCGGACCTTGCCCAGCACCACCGGATCGACGATCTCGAGGTGGCTCGGATTGGCGGTCAGCGACAGATGCACGTTGTTGCCGTCGAAGCTGCGGTCTGACGACGCGCCGAGGTGGTATTTGACGTCGCCGGAGCCTTCGACGTCGTCGGGCTTGAACGATCCGCCCTTGAACTCGTTGAAGATCGCGCGCAGCGGCTTCGCCATCACGTTGGCAAGCACGTTGAGGCGGCCGCGGTGGGCCATCCCGATCACGATCTCCTTCACGCCGAGCTGGCCGCCGCGCTTGATGATCTGCTCCAGCGCCGGCGCCATCGCCTCGCCGCCATCGAGGCCGAACCGCTTGGTGCCGGTGTACTTGACGTCGGCGAACTTCTCGAAGCTTTCCGCCTCGATCAGCTTGTTGAGGATCGCCTTGCGGCCTTCGTTGGTGAACTTGACGTCCTTCTCCTCGCCCTCGATGCGCTCCTGGATCCAGGACTTCTGCGCCGGCGAAGTGATGTGCATGAACTCGACGCCGATCTTGCGGCAGTAGGTGCGGCGCAGGATCTTGAGGATCTGCCGCACCGTCGCGGTCTCGAGCCCGAGCACCCGGTCGATGAAGATCGGCCGGTCGAGGTCGGCCTCGGTGAAGCCGTAGGTCTCGGGGCGCAGCTCCTTGTGCACCTTGCGTTCGGTCAGGCCCAGCGGATCGAGATCGGCAACGAGGTGGCCCATCACGCGGTAGGCCCGGATCAGCATCAGCGCGCGGATCGAATCCTGGATCGAGCGCAACGAACCGGCTGCCGACAGGTCATGGCCCAAGGTCGCCGCGCGCGCCTTGATCTTGTTGCCGATGGCACGCTCGGCTTCGCCATAGTCGCCAGTCAGCGCCGACATCAGGTCGGCATTGCCGCCGGCATTGAGTTCTTCGAGCGCACGGCCCCAGGATGGGCCGCCGTGGCCATTGCCTTCGCTGTCCTGCGGGTGGTCCTGCTTTTCCTCGTGCAGCGACTGGAAGAACAGGCGCCACTCGTCGTTGACGGCACCGGGATTGCGCTCGTAGAGCGCCTGCATCTCTTCGATATAGGCGGCGTTCACTCCGTTCAGGAAGGAGGTGCGCGCGAAGGCATCGTTTTGCGCTTCTCGTGACATATCGTGTGTATTCCTCGCAATGCTCGGGCGCCACGGACACCGCTGTCCGGCCGACGTCGTCTACGCCCCGAATAAAGCGCCGGCTCGATTGCGCGAAGCCTTAGCCCAAGTCGGTCCGGGACTTAAGTAAACAATTAGTGGCGTATCGGCGTGAATGGCGTCTGCATGGACATCGCCAACAGTCAATTTCAGTGCAATTTGTTTTGCCGCCCAAGAATCAGCCGTCGAGCAATGCTTTCATCGCCGCATCGACGCCGCCGGACTGGAACGGCACCTTCGCCGCCTTGAACCCGAGTTCGACCGTCGCCAACGCGCCAAGCATCATCGGCTCATTGAGATCGCCCATGTGGCCGATGCGGAAAACACGGCCGTTGAGTGGGCCGAGGCCACCGCCGAGCGACATGTTGTACCGGCTCTGGGTCAAGTTGCGCAAAGCGTTGGCGTCGTGGCCGTCAGGCAGCAGTACGCCCGAGACCGAATCGGACGCCCGCTTCGGATCGGCGCAGACGAGCTCGATGCCCTTGATCGCCCCCGTGATGCCGGCTTCGGTGATGGTGGCGCCACTCTTGGCGCCGCCACCCCAGTGGGCGACGGCCGCGCGCGTGGCGTTGGCGTAGCGGCGGTGCCGGCGGAAGATGGCGTCGAGCCCTTCCGCCTCGATCATGGCAATCGCCTCGTCGAGACCGAAGAACATGTGCACCGGTGTCGTGCCGGGGAATTTTTGTGGGCTGCGGCTCAGCATGTCGGCCCAGTTCCAGTAGCTGCGCCGCGTCTTGACGTGCTTCGAGGTCTCGAAGGCTTTGCCGCTGACGCCGGTGAACGACATGCCGGTCGTCATCATCAGGCCCTTCTGGCTGCCGCCGACAACGACATCGACGCCCCACTCGTCCATCCGGAAGTCGAACGAGCCCAGCGAGGAGATGGTATCGGCAAACAGCATGGCCTTGTGCTTGGCCTCGTCGAGGGCGCGGCGAACGTCGCCGAGCGGCGTCATCAATCCGGTCGAGGTCTCGTTGTGGGCGACGAGGATCGCCTTGATCTCGCCCTTGGCATCGGCCTTCAGCCGCTTGACGAGTGCATCGTGAGCGACGCCGAGGCGCCAGTCGGCCGGCAATACCTCCACCTCGAGCCCGAGCTCGCGTGCCATCTGTGCCCAGTTGACCGAGAAGTAGCCGCTCTCCAGCGACAGCACCTTGTCGCCGGGGCTCAGCGTGTTTGCGAGTGCGGCCTCCCAGGCGCCATGACCGTTGGCCGCATACATGAACAGCTGCTGCTTGGTCTTGAGCACGCGCCTGATGCCGTCGTGCACCCGGGCGTGGATGCTCAAGAATTCCGGCGCCAGGAAATCCATGGTCGGCTTGTTCATCGCATTGAGGATGCGATCGGGAATGTTGGTCGGGCCCGGGGCGAAGAAGAACGGGCGGCCGGTGGGACGAGAGTTCATTGCGATTTCCAGGGGTTGGACGCTGCGAATGCGCGTCGGGTCAGCTTGGTATTGATGTGCGCGAGGTCGCGGCCTTGCGGGTTCGAACGCAGTATCGTTTCACCTTCGCGGGCAAAGCCGAGCTTCGACTGCACGCGCAAAGACGCCGAGTTTCCGGTGAAAGCGCCGCAGTATATCGTATCCGCCAGGGATGATGCAAAAATATGGCGCACGAGGCCGCCGGCGGCCTCCGACATATAGCCGCGTTTCCAATGGGCGGTGCCCAGCCAATAGCCGATGTTCGGCCCGTCGCCCGATTGCAGATGGCTCGCCGGCCGCAACCGCGTCGAGATGCCGCCGATCGGCAGTCCGTCGCAGGTTATGACGCGAAAGACCTCGCGATCGGGCGCGCTCGCCCCGATCGTCCGCGCGACGAAGGCGTCCATGTCGGCGCGGGTGTAGGGCCATGGCGGCGCCGACAGCCACTCGATCACCGCCCAGTCGCTGAACAGCGGGAATAGCCGCTCGCCGTCATCGGCCATCAGGCGGCCGCAGCAGCAGGCGGTCGGTCGTGATGGTGTCCGTCATCGATTAGACTCCAGAAGGCTGCGCGGCGGACAGTCACCGATCACCGCCGAATGCCAGTACCGGCGGGGCTTCAGTCAAAATCGGTGACTGTCCCCGTAGTGCGAAAAACAATCGCTCCATTCGCTGGGTTCGCCTCGGCGCCCATCATTGCCGCTGCAATATAGACTAGAGGTTTGTTATCCAAGACAGGGGCACTTAGGGCGACGTGAGCAACCTGTAATGTCCAAAACCCATACCCGCCTTGGCCAGAGGCATTGAGGTATTGAACGCATTGAACCGCAAGCGCACGGTTGCCATCACCAGAAAAGAACACGGCGGTGCCAGAACCCGACGCCGACATGGTAGACACTAATGGGACGAGGCGGAGGAGCGACGTATCCTGCGACTTAAATCCGAAAGCCAATGCATCCGATATCGCCCGCGCAACGACTGTGTTTCCCTGACTAGCCATATTACTACCTCCGCCAATTAGCTCTCAGATTGCTTTCAGATAGTCTATAGACCAACTTTCCGGCACAATTGCCCCTATTGGTCGATGAAGTTTATAGTCTGAAGCATCGTGCGCAAGCCATAGCGTTGCCACTTTCCAGCGTCGGTTGGCGCGCCATGTCGCGGCCGTGAACAGTTCTTAGTCGGGATTGGCGCGCCAAGTGCCGCTTCCGCAGTCGGCGATGCTAGCGCGTCGTGTCGCAGTCCGACATGCTTCATCATGCGATTGCCCTGCCCTCTGGCCAGGCGGCGGGCACTTGCGTTTTCATGAAGCGACTGAGACTAGTCTAGCGCAAATGTGCTTCGGCATCCTGGCCGCACAGGCGTCGCGATTCGAGGCCAGCTGCGCTTGCGCATTTGGGTCGGTCCTCAATGCGGCCCGGCCCAGCTGGTCGCCGTCGGCTGATCGGACTGCTGGGAAGCTGGTAGTCAACGACGCGGCGACTGTCCCGTAATATCCTACGGGCGGAACCGTTGTCTCAGAGGAACCGGCCATCCGGCGCGCCACGAGAGCTTCATCGATGAACGCTTGCGAGCGGCTCACGTCACTCAAGCCAGCGCGGCGCGCAGCTTGTGCAGCCGGTCCACGCAGTCTGACACCGAAGCATGATGCGATGAGGCATGGCGGAGATGCGTTCGCGACGCGCGCTGATCTCGACACGCCCACATACTGAACGGCTGCGTCTTTTCCGCAGCGTGCCCGACATCAGGCTGGTCTGATCGGGCGGAGTCAGCATTCGAACAGGTGAAGCCTCCGACGCTCCGGCCAGATCCGGGTGCTGTTGGATCGCGCGCATGCGTGTTACGCCGCCCGACGCGCCTGACAGCCGGCGTCAGCCTCGGATGGCACTAACCGCGCTCGAACCGACACTGGCTTCGGGCAATTCGACGTGTCGGCTCTTGCCGTGTGCGGCATGCAATACCTCGTCAAGGTCAGATCGCATGCTATTGCGCCGGGTAAGGGCATAGCGTATGGGTCTTTATCGATACTTCCGTATAAACAGAATTGACACTATAATGCACGATATGGTCGCGATATTGATAAACCATCGAGACTACGAATCGCTTTAGACCCACCCATCCCAATTTGACGCCAAAATCGCTCTCCGCAACGCAATGCGGCGTCACTGTAACAATTTCCCCGGTTCGCCCGCCGATTCGCCGAGGGACGACCCAAGTTGTTTCTGGATCGCGATTGCTATAGTATTTCCACATTTCTTTTCCACTCGATTTAACGGCGATAATGGGATCGCCCTCATTAGGCACGACGGTGTCGGTCTGCGCGGTTGAGGTATTTCCGGTAGTGTCCAGCACAGCTTGGTTTCTGACCTGAGAAATCGCCTGTTGTCGAGACTGCCGTTCAAACTCCGCAACCCACCGGGACATCGGCAGAAGGGAGTCAGATCTCAATTCAACTCTTTGCCTTGCTTGCGAAAGTCGTGTCCCGAGAATGGACCCTTCTTCAATTCCACCAACAGCGCCTCTAACGCCTTTGGCTGGCCCACGGCTAGGACCAGCCGCGGACTATCGCCGCTCACCCAATCCGCCGGAGCGAGCCGTGTTGGACGCCCTGCAGCCGTATCCTCGATGATCCGCGCCTCCACCGTCTCTGACACGCGCGCCCATACCGCCGCAGCCGCGCCCATGCGTACACCGGATTTCCACTGATCGGTGACATGTCACCGATCTAGTTAGCGCATCACCTCCGCCAGCACGGCAACCGCCCGGTCGACATCGGTCTTCGACACGTCATGGTGGGTGACGCAACGGATGCGGCCGGTCGGGCCGCCGAAGGCGCCCATGCGGACGTTGCGCTTCAAGAGTTCGGCGCACACCTGGGCGTTTGTCTTGCCCGCAGCCTCGACGCGGAAGAATACGATGTTCGAACTCAGGCTGGCCGTTCGACAGACTCAGGCCCTTGATGCCGGCGATGCGGTCGGCCAGCAGCTTGGCGTTGGCATGATCCTGCGCCAGCAGTTCGACATTGTGGTCGAGAGCGTAAAGGCCGGCTGCCGCGATCACGCCGGACTGACGCATGGCGCCACCGATCCGCTGCTTCCAGCGCCAGGCCTGGGCGATGAAGTCTTTCGTCCCCGCCAGCACACCGCCGACCGGACAACCGAGCCCCTTCGACAGATCGATCCAGGCGCTGTCGCAGTGCTTGGCGAAGTCTTTGGCCGCGACGCCGGACGCCACTACTGCGTTCATCAACCGCGCCCCGTCCATGTGGACGCTCAGGCCGGCGCCGTGCGCCACCGCGGCCACCTCCTCGATCTGCGCCAGCGGCCATACTCGGCCGCCGCCCATGTTGGCGGTCTGCTCGACGCACAATAGCCGCGAGCGCGGACTGTGCCGGCTCGACGGATCGCGCAACGCAGCTTTCACGTCCGTCCCCTTGAACAGCCCCATGTCGGCCTTGATCGGCCAGGTCTGCGCCCGCGACAGCATCGGCGTGCCGCCGGCTTCGGAGGAAAACACGTGGGCGGTGTCGGCGGCGATGATCTCATCGCCGGCGGTGCAATGCACCGCCATCGCGATCTGGTTGCACATAGTGCCGGACGGCAGGAACACCGCCGCCGCCTTGCCGAGCAGTTGGGCGACCCGCTCCTGCAGCCGGGTGGTGGTCGGATCCTCGCCCCGCTGCTCGTCGCCGACCTCGGCTTCGGCCATGGCCCGGCGCATGCCGGCGGAGGGACGCGTCTGGGTGTCGCTGTAGAGATCGATCAGGCCGTTGTGCGCCATGGCGTGCTTCCTGGGATGAGAGGCGGGGACGGTTCCAGCAAAGCGCTCCGGCGGGGCCGTGACAACCGCCAATCGCGCATCGCCCGAGGGCTTTACGGCATGGCCTCGGCAAGCCTAAGAACGGGTTCGATAATCCGGCGTCAGAGCCGCCGCAACCGACTTAGGAGCCTATCCCATGATCCTCGGCAACGACGTCTCGGCCATCGTCACCGGCGGCGCCTCCGGCCTCGGCGCGGCAACCGCGCGGGCATTGGCGGGCAAAGGCGTGAAAGTCGGCATCTTCGATCTGAACGAGGCGCAAGGGGCGATCGTCGCCAAGGAGATCGGCGGCACCTTCGCCAAGTGCGACGTGACAGACGAGGCCAGCGTCGATGCGGCACTCGTCGCCGTGCGCAAGGCCCACGGCCAGGAGCGCATCGTCGTCAACTGCGCCGGCATCGCTATCGGCAAGCGCATCGTCCGCAAGGTCAAGGACACCGGCGCGATCGAGCCGCACGACGTGGCGAGCTTCGCCAAGGTGATCCAGATCAACCTCGTCGGCACCTTCACCATGATCGCGAAGTGCGCCGCCGGCATGATGGCGCTGACGCCGCTGCAGCCCGACGGCGAGCGCGGCGTCATCATCTCGACCGCGTCCGTCGCCGCCGAAGACGGCCAGATCGGCCAGGTCGCCTACGCCGCTTCGAAGGGTGGCGTAATGGCGATGACACTTCCGGTCGCCCGCGACCTGGCCCAGAGCGGCATCCGCGTCTGCACTATAATGCCAGGCCTGTTCCACACCCCGATGTTCGACGGCCTGCCGGAGGAGGCGCGCAACTCGCTGGCCGCCACCGTGCCGTTTCCCTCCCGCCTCGGGAACCCTTCCGAGTATGGCGCGCTCGCCGTGCACATCGCCGAGAATATCATGTTGAACGGCGTTTCGATACGCCTCGACGGTGCCATTCGCTTGGCGCCAAGGTAACTGTGATACTGATATGCGGGGTTCGGAGTTGGCACAACGGGTGCTGGGAGGTAGATGTACCGAAATCATTCGCCTACGGCAGCCGTTCAGTTGAGTGCCGCGTCATGCGCCGAGCCCGCCCAAGAACGTACCGATTGCGTTGGCGACTACCGGCCCTTGCGCCGGTTGCTGCCTACATCGTGTTCATATCGTTGCTGATATTCGGTATCACCGGCATGGCGGCGACCGTCGTCGAGCGGGCCGCCGCCCCGGTTGCAGGCTTGATGGCGCTAGGCGGCGAACGTGCCGCATCGACGATCATTACCGCGTCCGCCGTCCTCGAGGGCGACGAGTGGGTGACAAACCTGCGCAAGACGTTTCAGGAGCGCGAACGCAGTAGCGCTCGTCAGTCGAAGCTCGGCGGTGACACCGCGCCGCCGCCCCAGGGCGTGTTCGGCTTGCCGCTGTCATTGCCCGGATCCGGCAATGCGGGCGATGATGGTGGCGTAGACGGCCGGCCGGCTACGGGCGACGGCGCCAGGACGCATCGCACGATGTGCGTTCGCCTGTGCGACGGCTATTTCTTCCCAGTCAGCTTCGCCACCACCAGCGATCGCTTCGACAATGACCAGAGGGCCTGCGAGCGCAGCTGCTCGTCGCCGGCAAAGCTCTATGTCTACCGCAATCCGGGGCAAGAACCCGACGATATGGTCGATCTCAGGGGGCAGCCGTACAAGAAGCTGTCGACGGCATTCCAGTTCCGCCGGAAGCTCGACCTGGCTTGCAAGTGCAATCCGCACCCCTGGGAGCAGGAGGCGACAGAGCGGCATCGCGGGTATGCCGAAGTAGCGGCTAAGACGAAGACGCTGCGACAGGCCGAATTGGAAGCAAAATCAACAAAGCCCGCCAAGAACTTCAAGAAGGCGCAGTTGCCGGCAACATCGGCGACAGCCGGTCCCGAACAGCCGGCAAAGCGCGCCGAAATCAAGCTGCAGGAGAGGCCAACTCCCACTGTCGCGATACTGAACACCGCGGCGACCAAGCCCGATGCGGCGCTGTCGACGGCCCCGTCGGTGCCCGCGCCGATGATGGCAAGAGCGCGACCGCCACGGCCGATCGCGGCGGCGCCAGCCCCCGAAAAGCTCGCCTTGGCCAGCACCGGTCGCATGCGTCTCGGCGCCGGTCCCCAAGGCGGCGGGGAAGCACCGCGTCCGGTGCGCAATGCGGACTGGCAGCAGCGGGTGTTCGCCGCCCGCTGAAGCTGCGGCTTCAGCAAATTGTTAGGGCTGATCAGGCATAGCTATCCGCCTGTGGGGCGCCGTGGGCGTCGCGTTGGCGTGGGTACCGCTTCCATGCGTTCATCGTTGCCTGTGCACGGCAAATGGCTTGCCGCGCTGATCATCCTTGGACTGCCTACGGCCGCGCAACGAGCCGAAGCGCAATCGCTGTTCGATACACTGTTCGGCTCGCCGAAGCCGGTCTATCAGGCACCGGCCGGCCATGCCGCCGCCAATCGCCTCGTGGCCCCGGGCGGGTTCAATGGCGGCCGGCCAATTGCGGACCATGCCGTCGGCCGCCCGCACCGGGGCAACGATGATGATGGCAGGCACTCGAGCAAAGAGCACGGCCGCAGCGGCTATCACACGGTCTGCGTGCGCCTGTGCGACGGCTACTACTGGCCGGTCAGCTTTTCGGCCCCGCGTTCGAAGCTCTACCGCGATGCCAACGTATGCTCGTCGAGCTGCAATGCCGAAGCGAAATTGTTTCATTACCCGACCACCGGCGGGCAGATGCAGAACGCCGTCGATCTCAGCGGCCGTGCCTACAGCCGGCTGCCGACCGCGTTCAAGTATCGCAAGACGCTGGTCCAGGGCTGCTCGTGCAAACCCGAACCCTGGTCGCAAACCGAAATCGACCGGCACCGGGTCTACGGGCTCAATCAAGGTGCATCCCCGGCTTCGGACGCAGCTGCCGGCAAGTCCGTGGCCGATGCCGTGCTGCCGCCTTCGAGCCCGATTGAAAGTGTGTTGGTGAGCGAGGCCGTCGAGCAGGCGTCCACTCGAGAGCCCGGGTCGGAGCAGGAAATCCAAACCGCCGAGGCTTCCCTTCCAACAGCGGCGACGCCGAACAAGCCGGGACGCTCGAAAGCCGCGGGTGCGGCCGAGCCTCGCAGCCGCGCGCGGCCGCGGCAATCGATGCCGCCGGTGCGAAGCAGGGCGCAGCCGGCACCGACAAGCCATGGTGGATTATGGGCCGGCGGCGAGGCCAAATACACTTGGCCTGGCGATCCCCCGGCGCGGGTACAAACCCGAACAACGCCGGCTCGAACCTGACTTCTTGTAGCCAGTATTGCGTGCGACGCAGCCTCGACCAAGCCGATATGCCGGGCCATCCTACCGGCCGATGAGCCGTCAACGAGAACCAGATGCGCTGCATTTTCGCCTTTGGCCCGATCGCAATCTCCAAGCGCCTGCCGATGACACTGTTGGCGGCGGCCATCGGGCTTTCGCACCCCGGCCAGGCAGAGCCGAAGCCCGAGGTTGCCGAAGCGGTGGTCGAACGCATCGATGTCGAGGCCAAGCGGATCACCCATTTCGCCAAGTCCGACCCGGCACGCCGCACCTTCGGCAAGCTCGAATTTCGTGGCGGCCTGGTGCTGACCTCGCCGTCATCGAAATTCGGTGGCTGGTCGGCGCTAGAGATCGATCCCGACGGCCGCCGCCTGTTGGTAATTTCCGATGCCGGATTGTGGATGACGGCGACGTTGAACTACGACGGCTCGGCTCCGTCCGACTTGCGCGATGCCCTCACCGGACCGATTACCGGCATCGGCGGCCAGACCTTGGTCAAGAACCGGGATAGGGACCCGGAAGGCGCGGTGATGCTGGAAGGCAGCCTCGCCAAAGGCACGGTGCTGATCTCGTTCGAGCGCAACCATCGTATCGGCCGCTTTCCGATCACCGACAAGGGTCTAGGCGCGCCGACCGGCTATCTCGCGTTGCCGCCCGAGGTGCGCCGCCAGTCGCCGAACAAATCACTGGAGTCGGTGTGCATTCTGCGTGGCGGGCCGAACAAGAATGCGATCGTGACACTGTCCGAGCGCTTCCCCGATCGCAGCGAAACCCGCCACACCGGCTGGATGTTGCCGGCCGGCAGGCAGGCCTCGGCCAGCGCCTGGAAGACGCTCACCCTGCGCAACATCGATGGCTTCGATCTGACCGACTGCCGCGGCCTGGCCGATGGCAGCCTGCTGGTGCTGGAGCGCCGCTTTCGCTGGTCCGCCTGGTACGAGGGCGTGAAAGTGCGTCTGCGCCGCTTCCATCCATCTGAGATCGACGCCGGCACCGTGATGGAGGGCGAGATCCTGCTCGAGGCCGACATGGGCTTCGAGATCGACAATCTGGAAGGGCTCGGCGTCCACCGCTCGGCCACCGGCGAAACCATTCTGACGATGATTTCAGACAACAATTTCAATAGTCTGTTGCAGCGCACCGTGCTCCTGCAATTCGCCCTCAAGGATCAGCCGGCACCGACGACGCAGGCGGTCACGAGGCACTGAGACAAAACGGGTCCGGCTGGCATATCCGCCGGCCGGACCCGATGAATATCGCTCGTTCGCGCCGCCAGATCGGCTCAGGCAGCCTTTGGCGCCGCAGCGGCGGCTTCGGCCTTGGCCTTGGCGATGTCGCGCTTCAGCTTCAGGCAGCGCTCGGATAGCTCGCTGTCGCTCGCCTTCATCAGGTAGGCATCGAGGCCGCCACGATGCTCGACCGTCTTCAAGGCATGCGCGCTGACGCGCAGACGGAAGCGGCGGCCGCCCAGCGCATCGCTGATCAGGCTGACACTGCACAGGTTGGGCCGGAACTTGCGCCGCGTCTTGTTCTCGGCGTGGCTCCGGTTATTGCCGGACAGCGGCAACTTGCCGGACAACTCGCAACACCGCGTCATGGCAACCAACTCCTTTTAGCGCTTGGCAGCAGGGCCATGCGGGCTGAAGGTTCGCATTATCGCTCGGGATATCTCACGGGATAAGCGGCCGCGAACACACGTGCCCGCAGCAAAGATCGGCTGTGTTTATGTCGGCCGTGATGCCGCGTCAAGCGTTTCCGAAACTGGCATCGTCCGCCTTACAGGTATGATTCCCGGGCCGCCGGCAAACTCTGGTTAACTTCTGCTTGTGACCCTCGCTGACATAGATTCGACCAAAACCAGACCTAACGGCGCATTCTGGGCAAGCCGCACGCAGGGCAGGTTCTATTACGGGGCTGGTATTGCGAATGACGATCACGACCGCCGGCACGATGCGGGCAGCGGTGGCGGCCGTTGCGAGCGTCCTCGCCGTGCCTGCCGGTGCCGAGCCGACGCCGCCATGGCCGACCAAGGTTTCCGCCGTCTACACGCTCAATTTCACTGGGTTCGGCGAGCTTGGAAAATTCAATTTCGAGAGCCAGATCAACGGCACCGAATACACCATCAACGGCAGCGCAACCATCAAGGTACCGTTGATCTACACCTGGTCGAGCAAGCTCAATGGCAGCGGCAAGCTCGCCGGCGACGAGCCGCATCCGGCGGCCTACACCTTCAGCAGCCAGGGCAAGGCGGTGATCGGCAACACCAAGCACCTGAGCGTGCGGATGGGTTTCAAGGACGCTGGCGTCAATAATCTGAACATCATCCCGCCAAGCGCGCCAGGCGGCGCGCACTATGTCCCGCTGAAGCCCGAGCATCTGAAGAACGTGGTCGATCCGCTGGCTGCTGTGATGATCACTACCCGGGCGAAAGGAGGTTCGCCATGCGGCCGCAAGATCCCGATATTCGACGGCAAACAGCGCTTCGATCTGCTCACGTCCTCGGCCGGGCAGCAGAAGGTGCCGGAAGCCAGGCCCAGCGGTCAGCCGCCGATCGGCTACATCTGCAAGGTACGGTATATCCCGGTTGCCGGCTACAAGGACACCGAGGACATGCGCAGCATGGTCAACAACAGCAGCGCCGAGGTCGCCCTGCGGCCTGTTCCCAGCGCCAACCTGCTGGTACCCTACCGCATCACCGTCGTGACCAAGTACGGCACCGCCACCATGTTGCTGCAGCGGATGGATATCATAACGCCGGAACAGAAGCAGATTGCCCTCGTCCACTGAGCCAACTCAGCCGGGATGATCGCCGAATGCCGCCCGCGCTCGCGTGCTGTGATGCGAAAGCCGCTTGATCTGGCGGCCCGCCTCTGCAATGCCACCCAGATAAACTCGCCGCAATAGGCTCGGAACGCTCAATGTCGATCAATAACGAAGCGCGCAGCCGCAATGTCACGGCTGTGCTGGGTCCCACCAACACCGGCAAGACCCATCTCGCCATCGAGCGCATGCTGGGACATGATTCCGGTCTCATTGGACTGCCGCTGCGACTGCTCGCGCGTGAGGTGTACGACAAGATCGTCACCCGCGTCGGCGTCGACAAGGTCGCCCTCGTCACCGGCGAGGAGAAGATCAAACCCGACACCGCGCGCTATTGGGTGTGCACGGTCGAGGCCATGCCGCGCGAGATCGACGCTGATTTCGTCGCCATCGACGAAGTCCAGCTCGCCGCCGACCCCGAGCGCGGTCACGTTTTCACCGACCGGCTGCTGCATGCGCGCGGCCGGCAGGAAACCCTGCTGCTCGGCGCCGGCACCATGCGCGAGACAATCGCCGACCTGATTCCTGGCGCCAACTTCATCTCGCGGCCTCGGCTGTCAAAGCTCACCTATTCGGGCCAGAAGAAGATTACCCGCCTGCCGGGCCGCACCGCCGTGGTGGCGTTCTCGGCGGCAGAAGTCTACGCCATCGCCGAGCTCATCCGCCGCCAACAGGGCGGCGCCGCCGTCGTGCTCGGCGCCCTGTCGCCACGCACCCGCAATGCCCAGGTCGCGCTCTACCAGTCGGGCGACGTCGACTACATCGTCGCCACCGATGCCATTGGCATGGGCCTCAACCTCAACGTCGACCACGTCGCGCTCGCCGGCATCCGCAAGTTCGACGGCCAGAACCACCGCATGCTGACGCCGGCCGAACTCGCCCAGGTCGCCGGCCGCGCCGGCCGCCATATGAACGACGGCACCTTCGGCGTCACCGGCGATGTCGAGCCGCTCGATGCCGAGCTGGTCCAGCGCCTCGAAGAACACACCTTCGATCCGCTGAAGGTACTGCAGTGGCGCAATCGCATTCTCGACTTCTCCTCGCTCGACGGCCTGCGCGAAAGTCTGCGGCAGATGCCGGGACACGCGCGCCTCGTGCGCGCCCGCATGGCCGATGACGTGCTGGCACTCGAGACCGTCAGCGGCGACCGCGAGATCGCCGATCTCGCCCGCGGCCCGGCGGCGGTGTCTGCCCTTTGGGACGTCTGCCAGGTGCCCGACTATCGCAAGATCTCGCCGCAGAACCACGCCGAGCTGGTCGCCACGCTGTACAAGGCAATCCAGACTGGCACACGCAAGATCGACGAGGACTGGTTCGCCAAGCAGGTGGCGCTCGCCGACCGCACCGACGGCGACATCGACACCCTGTCGCAGCGCCTGTCGCACATTCGCACCTGGACCTTCGTGTCGAACCGCCCCGACTGGCTGGCCGATCCGGTGCACTGGCAGGAAAAGACGCGCGCCATCGAGGACACGCTGTCGGACGCCATGCACGAGAGCCTGACGCAGCGCTTCGTCGATGCCAAGACCAGCGCGCTGATGAAAGGCATGCGGCTCAAAGAGGATCTCAACGCCGATATCGCCGAGGATGGCGCGATCCGGGTCGAGAACCATCCGATCGGCCGCTTGCGCGGCTTCCGCTTCACGCCGGAAGCGCAGGGCGAAGGCATCCATGGCAAGGCCTCGCGCAATGCCGCGGCGCAGGTGCTGTCGAAGGAATTGGCGATGCGCGCACGCCGCGTCGCCTCGGCCAAGTCGGACGCGTTCAAGCTGTCGCGCAATTGCCGTATCCTATGGCGCAACGAGGAGATCGCGCGGCTCGAGCCCGGCGAGGATCCGTTGAAGCCGCAGGTCGTCCTGCTGGTCGACGAACATTTGCAGGGCCCCGACAAGGAGAAGGTGCAGGAGCGGCTCAATGCCTTCATGGCCGAGATCATATCGGTGCGCCTGAAGCCGCTGGTCGAGCTGTCGAAGGCGGAGGATGTGGTTGGCCTTGCGCGTGGCATCGCCTTCCGCCTGACCGAGAACTTCGGCGTGCTGAAGCGCGAAAGCGTGACCGAGGAAATGAAGTCGTTGGAGCAGACGGGGCGGGCGCAGTTGCGCAAGTACGGCGTCCGCTTCGGCGCCTTCAACATCTACTTCCCGCTGCTGCTGAAGCCGGCGGCGGCTGAGTTGCGCCTGGTGCTGTGGCTGCTCAAGAGCGCCGAGGCGCACGGCCTGGCGCTCGACCAGCTGCCCGAGCCGCCGCGTCCCGGGCTCACCTCGCAGATCGTCGACACGGCGCTGCCGGAACCGTTCTATCGCGCCTGCGGCTATCATCTGTGCGGCCCGCGCGCAGTGCGAATGGACATACTGGAGCGGCTCGCCGATCTGATCCGGCCGCTGATCGCCTGGCGCGCGCCGGCCGACAATCCATCGGCGACGCCGCCCAAGGGGTCGACCGGCGACGGCGCCTTCCGCGTCATCCCGGAAATGATGTCGATCCTCGGCTGCTCGCCGGAGGAACTCGGCGAGGTACTGAAAACGCTCGGTTTCTGGAACGAGCAGCGGGTAAAGAAGTCGGTTGTCGCATCGCCCGCACCGCAGGCGGAGGTCGCTGCGGCGTCGGCCGATATCGAAGTCGGCGCCGAGGCTGCGCCGCCAGCGTCGCCTGAGCCGGTTGCAAACGAAGCCACCGCTGCGGTCGAAGCCACCGCAGCTGCGCCTGAAACCGTGGCGATCGAAGCGCCGACCGAGCCTGTCGCTGAAGCCGGCACCGCAACGCCGACGGTCGTTGCAACCGACGCACCGGCCGAGGATGCTGCCGCAAGCCCGGTCGAAGGCGCGGCCATCGCCGCCGAGCCGGAGATGGAAGAGGTCTGGCGTCCGCGCCGCCGCGGCCGCGATCACCACCGTCCCGAGCGCGCCAAGCGCGATGCAACCGCCGGTGAAGGTGAGCCAAAGGGCGAGCGCCGCAAGCGCCACCGTCCGCGCAGCGACGGCTATCGCGCCCGCGAGGCGGCGCCGGCCGCTTCTGCGGCCGAAGGGGCATCGGCTCCTGCCGAAGCAAGTGCTGCGGCGACTGAAGCCACTGCAACGGCTGAGGTCGGCGCCGAGACCAAGCGCGAACAGGGCCGGCACCATCGCCGTGACGATCGCGGCCGCAACCGCGACAAGCCCAAGACCGACGATCCCAATCGCGGCTATCGCGCCCGCGAACCCAAACCCGAGGGACGCGAAAGCCAGGGCCGTGGCGGCCGGCCCAATGATCAGCGCGGCGGCGGCCGTGGCGACCGGCCACACGGTGAGGGCGGCCGTGGCGGCCACGGCAAGCGCGAGGAGCGTCGCGTGCCGATGAACGTGATCTCGTCGGCGCCAGCCAAGAAAGCGGGCGCGATCGATCCCGACTCGCCGTTTGCCAAACTGATGGCCCTGCGCGAGGCGATGGCGAAGGGCGCGAGCGAGCCGTCCAACAAGGGCTGAGCAGCGCATGACGCAGCGCGACCAGGACACACCGGCGGGCGGCAACGCCGCGCGCCGTGTCGATCAGTGGTTGTGGTTCGCCCGCGTCGTCAAGTCGCGCACGATGGCCGCCGAACTCGTCACCGCCGGCAAGGTGCGCATCAACCGCGAAAAGATCGATAAGCCGAGCCACGGCCTCAAGATCGGCGACGTGGTTACGGTCGCGGCCCACTCGCGCGTTCGCATCCTCAAGGTCGCGAACCTCGGCACCCGTCGGGGACCGCCGGCGGAGGCAGCCTTGCTGATCGAAGACCTGACGCCGCCGTCCGAGCCGAGCGAACGCGTTTTCTCACCGGCCCAGGCCGCCGCCCGCGAGCCGGGCACAGGCCGGCCGACCAAGCGCGATCGTCGCATCACCGACAAGTTCCAGCGCGGTGGCGAGGATGACGGCGAATAGGCTGCCGTAGCCGTCGCTCTCGTGCCTTTGCCAGATAACGAGCAGACGCTATCATTCAATCGAGTATCCCTGAACCGCGAGACCGCAACGCCATGAACAAGATCACTCGCCGCACGTTCACCACGAGCACTACCGCCACGATCGCCGCCGCGGGTCTCGCCAGCATGGCAAGCCCCGCCGGCGCCCAGGACGCCTATCCGGCGGGCCGGGTGATCAAGGTCATCGTGCCGTTCCCGGCGGCGGGCGCGACCGACATCGTCGGCCGGCTCATCGCCGACCGGCTGGCGAACAAGTGGAAGGTATCGGTGATCGTCGAGAACGTGCCTGGCGCCGGCGCCAACATCGGTATCGACCGGGTGGCGAAGGGGCCGGCCGACGGCACCCAGATCCTGATCGTGCCGCCCAACATCACCACCAACCCGTTCCTCTACGACAAGCTGCCCTACGACGCCCTGAACGACATCGTGCCGCTGTCCCAGGTCACGAGCTTCCCGAACCTGCTGTGCGTGCGCAAGGATCTCGCGGTGAACTCGGTGGCTGAGTTGATCGCCTACGCCAAGGCCAACCCGGGCAAGCTCAACTACGCCTCGTCCGGCATCGGCACCACGATCCATTTGTCGGGCGAGTTGTTCAAGAGCATGACCGGCACCGACATGACCCACATCCCCTACAAGGGCAGCGCGCCGGCGGTGAACGACCTGCTCGGCGGCCAGGTCGACCTGATGTTCGACAACCTGCCCTCGATCATCGCCCATGCGCGCGCCGGCAAGGTCAAGCCGCTCGGCATCACCTCGCCGACGCGCTCGACCACGGCGCCGGAGTATCCGCCGGTGGCCGACACCGTGCCCGGCTATTCGGCCGCCTCCTGGTTCGGCGTCGGCGTCAGGGCCGGCACACCACAACCGATCCAGGATCTGATCGAGACGAGCGTACGCGAGGCCTGCACCGAGGCGGTAGTCAAGGAACGGCTCGGCGGGCTGCATGCCGAGACCATCGGCTCGAGCCGCGCGGAATTTGCCACGATGATCGCGGGCGAGCGCGCCCGCTGGGGCAAGCTGATCAAGGACAACAACATCAAGAGCGAGTGAAGGGGCTAAGTTCTCCCTGATCAGGAGTTGGGCACACGCCAATAGTCGACCGCACCGGCAGGGAGGCGAGCTAGCAGGGCGTCGAACACTCTAACGTCGACGTGGCGGCGCAGAGCCGCCGCCACGTCGACGATGGCGCTGTCGGGAGCGAAGTTGTGGTCGCCGCGGTAGGACTGCACTTCTTTGCTGAGGACCGCTCTATCGGCGAACCCTACCGGCGGCACCTCGGGCTTCCATTCGTCGATGAAGATCGCGCGCAATATCGGCGGCAACACCTGCGCGAAGCACACGGCCTGCCCGACGTAGAGCCGGCGCCGAAATACGGTGAGGACCGCCTGGACAGCGGTATAGGTCATGTGGCGCGTCGCGAGCGACAGGCTCTGCTGCGCATCATCCAGAAACCTGTCGAAGTCCCTGGATGCGTACATGTATTCCATAGGCATTGGCATTCCGCATTCTCCGTGAATGCCCCACACTCACTCGAACGCCGCCGCCAGATACGCCTTCTCCTCGGCTTCGAGCCAGTACTTGACGCCGCTCGCCGGCGTGGCTGCGGCGGGGCGGCCGGCGCGAACCACGGGACGACCGGCAATGCGCTCCAGCGTGCGGTCGAGGTGGGTGTGATAACCCATGTTGGCCGGCTCCTCCTCTGCCCACACGAGCCTGGCATTGGGATGCGCCGCCAGCACTGCTGCGATCGCAGCCGCGGGCAACGGATGCAGTTGCTCGACGCGCAGGATCGTGACCACTTCGTCGAGCTTGCGGCGGGCGCGTTCTTCGGCCAGCAGGTAGGCGACCTTGCCCGAACACAGGATGACGCGTTCCGCGCCTTTCGCCGGGCCGTCGGTGATCAGCTCCTGGAACCGCGTCTCGCCTGCAAAGTCGGCGAGTGCCGACACACACGCCTTGTGCCGGAGCAGCGCCTTGGGCGTCAGGATGACGAGCGGCTTGCGGAAATCGCGCAGCATCTGGCGCCGCAGCAGATGAAAATAGTTGGCCGGCGTCGAAGCGTTGACGACCTGGATGTTGGCGCCGGCACAGGCGGCGAGCAGCCGTTCGGGGCGCCCCGTCGAGTGATCCGGTCCGCCGCCATCGAGGCCGTGCGGCAGCAGGATGATGATCCCCGATGCCCTGAGCCAGCGATCCTCGCCGCAGGCGATGCACTGATCGAACACCGGCTGCGCGATATTGAGAAACTCGCCGAACTGCGCCTCCCAGATGTTCAGCCGGCGCGGGTCATCCATGGTGATGCCGTACTCGAAGCACAGGATCGCGTGCTCGATCAGCGGCGTGTTGTGGACTTCGAGGTTGACCGGATCGCGTGCCGCCGGCTGCAACACCAGATGCCGGGCGCCGGTCTTGGCGTCATGCAACTGCAAGTGCCGCTGGGTGAACGCGCCGCGCAAGGCATCCTGGCCGCCGAATCGCACCGGCACACCGGCATTCGACAGCGACGCCAGCGCCAGCGTCTCGGCTGCGGCCCAGGTGATGTCGCGGCCATCCTCGAAGCTCTGCCGGCGCTCAGCCAGGAACTTCGCGACCTTCGGATCGGGTGTGAAATCGCTTGGAACCTCGGTGATCAGCCGGCCGAGCTTGCGCAGTTCCGCCTCTGGCAGCCCGGTCGCAACCGGCGCCAGCATGTCGGCAACGGTGCCGCGCTGCATGCCGCTCCAGGCGCCGCCGAACCAGTCGGCGCTGTTGACCGCATATGACTTCGCGGCATCGAACGCAGCCTTGAGATCGGCCTCCATCCGTGCCGACGCCTCGGCCGCGATCGCCGCACCGTTCTCGATTGTTGCGGCGTAGCGTTCATGCACTGGCGCCATCGCGTCGATGGCGCGGTACATGGTTGGCTGGGTAAAGCGCGGCTCGTCGATCTCGTTGTGGCCGGGGCGACGGTAGCACACCAGTCGGACGACGATGTCTGAGGCGAACTTCGCCCGCCAGTTAGCCGCCACCAGGCCAGCCCGATAGACCGCCTCGACGTCGTCGCCGTTGACGTGGATCACTGGCGCCTCGACCAGTCGCGCGATATCGGTGCACAAGTTCGCCGAGCGGGCGTCCTGCGGGTCCGTCGTGAAGCCCAACTGGTTGTCGATCACGATGTGGATGGTACCGCCAAGGTCGAAGGGCGCGAGCTTCGACAGCTGAAACATCTCGGCGACCAACCCCTGGCCGGCGAAGCTCGCGTCGGTATGCAGCAGCAGCGGCAGAATCGCCCGCCGCCCGGCCGGGCCGCGCGCTGCCTGTCGCGCCCGCGCGCGGCCTTGGGTGATGATCGGAATCAGCTGCAGATGCGAGGGGTGCGCCGAAGCCGAGATCCGCAACCGTCGCCCCGCGATCTCGCGGTCACCGGAATACCCCAGGTGATAGGACACGTCCGACGAGACACCGAGGCCCTCCGGCACCGCCGGCTTGCCGAGAACTTCAGCGACGAGTGGCGTCAGCGGCTTGCCGCAGACATTGGCGATCAGGTTGAAGCGGCCGCGATGCATGCCGCCGATAACGGCTTCCTCGACGCCGAGGCGCACGCTTTCGACGAGCACCGTGTCGGCCAGGACGTTGAATGTTTCGGCGCCGCCGATGCCGAATAGTTTGCCGCCAGGCAAACGGCGCGCCAGTCCTGCCTCGAACGCATGCGTGCGTGCCAGCAGCGACAGGCAATAGGCCTGCTCGGCTGCAGCGAGCGGCGACCAAGCCCGGCTCTCTGCTTCGGCTGCGAGCCAGCGGCGGCAATCGGCGTCACGGATGTGACCGAAATCCCAGCCGATCGCGCCGCAATAGGCCGCCCGCAGCCGGGCGACCAGCGGCGTGGCGGCGGTGACGCCGTACTGCGCCGGATCGAGTTCAGGTATCGCGACCGACGGCGCCAGCCGCAATGGATCGAGGTCGGCGGCCAGGAAACCGCGCAGCCGGAAGGCCTCGACGAGTGCCGCCTCGCCGTAGCCGCCGGGCGAGGCCCGTGTCGCTAACGACGACCGACCGGCACTGCCGGCTTCGATCATCGCCTCGATGGCGCCCGGATCGCCGGCGCCGAGGAAATCGTCGGTGGGACGCGCCGGGCGGAATTGCTGGTTCATGACTGGTCGACGCGGTCCCTACTTGCCCGGCAGTGCAGCCATGGTACCGGTTATCGCCCCGGGTCAGGAAGAGGAAACAACGACATGGCTGCTCCCCTCGCGCATCTGCGTGTGCTCGATCTGTCGCGCGTGCTGGCGGGGCCGTGGGCGGCGCAGTTCCTCGCCGACATGGGTGCCGAGGTGATCAAGGTCGAGCGGCCGGGCGAAGGCGACGACACCCGCGGCTGGGGCCCGCCGTTCGCAAGACTGCCGTCCGAGGGCGATCCCGGCCTCTCGGCCTATTTTCTGTGCGCCAATCGCGGCAAGAAGTCGGTGACAATCGACATGGCCACCAAACAGGGCCAGGAGCTGATCCGCAAGCTCGCCGTCAAGTGCGACGTGCTGATCGAGAACTTCAAGGTCGGCGGGCTCGCCAAGTACGGCCTCGACTACGCCTCGATAAGTGAGATCAACCCCGGCATCGTCTATTGCTCGATCACCGGCTTCGGCCAGACCGGCCCCTTCGCGCCGCGAGCCGGCTACGATTTCCTGGTCCAGGGCATGGGCGGGCTGATGAGCGTCACCGGCGAGCCCGACAGCGTACCGGGCGGCGGCCCGGTCAAAGTCGGCGTCGCGATCTCCGACCAGATCGCCGGCATGAATGCGTTGGCTGGCATCCTGGCGGCGCTGGTCCGCCGCGAGCGCACCGGCGAGGGCGACCACATCGACGTGGCGCTGCTCGACGCAACCGTATCGAGCCTGATCAACCAGGCTTCGACCTATCTTGTCGCCGGCACCGTGCCCGGCCGCATGGGCAACGCGCATCCGACCGTGGTGCCATACCAGGCGTTCGCGACCGCCAGGGGCCACATCATTCTGGCGATCGGCAACGACGGCCAGTTCGCCCGCTTCTGCAAGGCAGCGGGTCTCGACGAACTACCGGGCGATCCGCGCTTTGCCACCAACGCCGGCCGGATCGTCAACCGGGCCGAATTGATCCCACAGATCATCGCCGCGATGAAGACCAGGACCGCCGAGGAGTGGATCGCGATGTTCGAACCGCTGGCGGTTCCCTGCGGCCCGATCAACAACATCGATCAGGTGTTTGATAACCCGCAGGTGCAGGCCCGACATATGAAACGGACGCTGGAGCATGGCACAGCAGGGTCGCTGCCCGTCGTCGCCAATCCGGTGCGAATGGCCAGCCACGACACCACCGCGCGGAAGGCGCCGCCGCTGCTGGGGGAGGATACCGCGGCTGTCCTCAAGGACGTGCTCGGCATGACAGACGCCGAGGTGAAGGCACTCGAGTGCACCAGCAGCGCTGG
This sequence comes from uncultured Alphaproteobacteria bacterium, assembly GCA_963741505.1. Lineage (GTDB taxonomy): Bacteria > Pseudomonadota > Alphaproteobacteria > Rhizobiales > Hyphomicrobiaceae > JAKFWF01. Next base: position 122,837 of record CAVUIJ010000014.1, read on the forward strand.
CGATTGAAGGTCGAGCGTGGCACCGGCAGCCGGCGCGCCTCGCCTCACGCCCGCTCGTGGATCTTGAACTGGAGACCGCCCTTGGGCGTCAGCGTCACGGTCGCGTTGATGCCGGGCGGCTCGACGCCGACGTACTCTGGCCGGAACCTACGCAACAGGATCGACAGTGCCAGCGTGTTCTCGACCTGGCTCATGGCGCCGCCGATACAGGAGCGTTTGCCGCCGCCGAACGGGATGTAGGTGTAGGGCACGCGCTTCTGGTTGCCCATGAAGCGCTCGGGCCGGAACTCTTCGGGAGCATCCCAGTATTTCGGATTGTGGTGCACGCCGTAGCAGAACATCACCACGCGATCGCCGACCTTGATCTCCTTGCCGTCGATCTCATCGGCCTTGGCGGCTGTGCGGATCAGGCCCCAGATCGGCGGATAGAGCCGCATCGTCTCCTGGATCACGCCGCGGGTGTAGGCGAGCGCGGAATAGTCGGCAGCGGTGGGCGCGCGATCACCATAGACCTGCTGCCCTTCAGCGCGGATGCGGTCGGCGGCTTCCGGGTGCTTCGAGGTCAGGTACATGGCCCAGGCGAGGGTGAGGGCGGTGGTCTCGGTGCCGGCCCACAGGTATTGCTTGATCTCGTCGATCGCCTGTTGCTGGTCGAATTCCGGGATCGCCGGATCGGCGACGCATTGCTCGATGATCTTGAGCAGGGTGCGCTCGCGCATTTCCCTTGGATTGGCCGCGATGACCGCCGGCGGCACGCTCCACCAGGCTTCCATCGCCTTGGCCGGATCCTCCTCGGTAATCTCGAACTCCTCGCCGGCCACCTTCTTGAGGCGGATCGCCTTGTGGTTCATCACATCAGTGTAGGTCTTCACACACTTGAAGACGAAGTGCGGATTGAACGGCATGTCGCGATCGAACAGCGCCTTGCAGATCATGTCGGCGGCAAGCGTCCAGGTCTGCTCGACCATCTCGAAGGATTGGCCCGACTTCGCCAGATCGCGCCACAGCTTCATCTTGGCGTCGATCGCCGCCAGAAAGTAGGGAATGTACTCGGCGAACATGTCCGGGTGGAAAGCCGGCTGCTGCGGCATGCGGATCTTCTGCCACAAGACCCCGTCATGCGTGATCATGGCCTTGCCGAAGATCGGTTTGAGGCCGTCGAAATACTTGATGTAGTCGTCGACCTTGGTCACCAGCACCCGCTTGAAGTGCTCCGGTTTGGTGAGCAATACCACGCGCTGATCACCGAGATTGACGGGAATTACGCCACCGTAGCGCTCACCCATCGTCATCAGCGTCAGCATCGGGTTGCCACTGGCTTTCATCAGTGGCGTCAGCTGGAACCAGATCGAGTTCTCCTCGCCGAGCTGTTGGGCGTGAGACAGGGACGGTGCGGCAGCGGTCATGGCGTTCACGAGGACCTCGACGAATGTGCGTCGCTCTATATCACGATCGGGCGCGAATGGCGCCGGACGTGACCGCCGGCCGCAGGCCCATAGTTAATGGTTCGTCAACAGCGGCGGCCAAATCAGCGTTTGCGGGACGCCAACGGGGGCGGAAACAATCGCCTTTTCGTGCTCGATCCGCACATGCCCCCCGGCAACCAAGCCCAGCGCGTGAGGGTATATTGCGTGCTCCATGGCCAATACCCGGGCCGCCAGCGTGTCGGCGGTATCATCGGGCATGACGCCGGTTGCAGCCTGTGCGACGATTGGCCCGGTATCCATTTCGAGGCGCACGAAGTGCACCGTGCAGCCGTGGATCATCACGCCCTGGTCGATGGCGCGGACATGGGTATCGAGGCCTGGCAGGGCAGGCAGCAGGGACGGGTGGATGTTGAGCTGCCGATCGCGCCAGCGGTCGACGAAGCCGCCGGTTAACAATCGCATGAAGCCGGCATTGCAGACGAGGTCGACGCCGTGATCTAGCAGTGAACCATGAAGCCTCATCTCGAACGGCACGCGCGAGGCGAACTGCTTGTGGTCGATCGCCACCGTCTTGATGCCGGCCGCCGCCGCGCGCTCGAGCCCGGCCGCTTCCGGCCGGTTCGAGATCACTACGGCGATCTCGGCCGGAAAATCGGGTTTCCGGCAGGCTTCGATCAGCGACATCATGTTCGAGCCGCGGCCCGAGATCAGAATTCCGACGCGTTTTCTGCTCATAGCGGCTCGATTAGCATATTTGAAAGATGGCCACCAACGCCTTGGCTTTGCCCGGATATTCGCCGCATATGACGCTCGGCTAGCCGAAATCACTGCTTGCATGCGAGGCTAATACCCGGAATCACACATGGATAGCACACATGACGATCGAGGATGCTCGCCGGCAAGAAGCGCCGCGCCGGCCGATGTTGCCCCATCGGACAAGCGGCGCGTCATGCGGACGGCATGCTTCCAGCATGACGCCGGCGATCATCCTCGGTCGCCCGCTTAGGTCGCGGCCCACGGGCCCCGCGGCGTCGCGCGCCTCGACCGTAGTCTGGGCTACGCTCTTCGGCGCGCTCCTTGCGGATCGCCTCGTGGATCCGCGATCAGGTGTACTATCCATGTGTGATTCCGGGTACTAGTCCACCGGCAAATTACGCTGACCGTAAAACGAGTTGGAAAACACCGATGAGCCTTTACTCGAAGATCAATCGCGGCGCTGGCGCCGTTGCCGGCATGCTCCTGGCGCTCGGCGCGACGTCGCCGATCGTGGCGGCGCAGTCTTGCGGCAACGATGGCTCGGGGTTTGAGGCCTGGGTGCCACAGTTCCAGGCCAAGGCGCAGGCGCAGGGGATCTCGGCGGCAACGGCACGCGCGGCATTGTCGGGCTTGTCCTATGACGGCAATACCATCCGGCTCGATCGCTCGCAGCGCTCGTTCAAACTCTCATTTGAGGATTTTTATGCCAAGCGGGTGTCGAAATCGCTGATCTCACGGGGGCAGCGGCAGTTGCAGGCGAACGCGCAGCTGTTCGAGAGGATCGAGAAGCGGTTCGGCGTACCGGGCGCGATCCTGGTCTCGATCTGGGGCCTCGAGACCAACTACGGCAGCGATGGCAACGGCGGCAAGTCGATCGTCAACTCGCTGGCAACACTTGCCTACGATTGCCGGCGATCGGAGTTCTTCCAGAACGAGCTGCTCAACGCCATGCGCATCATCGAGCGCGGCGATATGCCAGCTTCGCAGCTGCGGGGCGGCTGGGCCGGCGAGATCGGACCGATGCAGTTCCTGCCGTCATCCTATGTCAAGTACGCGGTCGATTTCGACGGCGACGGCCGCAAGGACCTGATCCACTCGGCGCCGGACATGCTGGCCTCGACCGCCAACTTCTTCAAGCAGAAGGGCTGGGTTACCGGCCAGTCGTGGCAGCCGGGATCGGCCAACTACGCCGTGATCCAGGAGTGGAACAAGGCCGAGGTCTACGCCAAGACGATCGCCGTCATGGCCGCCAAGATGGACGGCCGGGAGATGTAGTCCCGCCGCCCGGCAGCCGCGCCGTCCGGCCGCAGTCGGCCGCCGCCGCGAGGCGCTGCTGGAAGCGGCAATCAAAGAACCGGCACGTGCCGGCCCATACTGCGCGGCAACTCGCCCGCGAGCCGCGGATCGTCGGCGATCTCGACTTGCTGCTGGTAGGCGCGAAAGCCCATGTGGCGGTAGAACTGCAGCGCCGCCGGATGGTCGAGGGTACAAGTGTGCACCCAGAGCCGATCGATCGGTTGCGACCAAGCCCGCGCGATCGCTTCCCGCATCAGATAGCCACCCATGCCCCGGCCGATGAACGGCGGCGTCACGCCGAAAAACGCGATCTCGCAGACCCTGTCCTGACGGAAATCGAGCTCCAGCAGGCCGGCTTCGGTGCCCTCCACCCCAAGCACGTGCACGAAAACCGCCGGGTCATGGATGATCGCGGCTAGTTCGGCGTCCGACAACCGCAGTCGCGAGAACCACAGCCATTCCTCGCCGACCTTGCGAAACAGCCGGCGATACCAGTCGAGATCGGGGCGCTCGATGCGCGCCAGCATCGCGCCGGGGGGGCGCGTCGGCGCGAGTGGCGGCACTGGCGCAGTCGTCATCTCGAGCGAGGTGACGATGGTTGCGACTTTGCCCGGCGGCACGGTCATCAATCCATCAGGCGCGATCGGCAACATGGGCAACGTCCTCGTTGGCATGCCGCATCGATAGCATGGCGCCGCTAATTGCGCCGCAGCACCGCGTAGGTGGCATAACCGCGATAGGGATGAGCGACGAACACATCGAGGCCGTTGGCCAAGGCGAGGCGGCGCAATTCGGCCTCGAGATCGGCGCTCGGGTACACCGAGAAGCGGGCGAGCCAGGCATAGAGCGCGGATTTCGCCAGCGCCGGAAAACCCTCGAGTCCGCCGAAATCGACGACGTGCAGCGAGCCTCGAGCCGCCAACTGCCGGCTGGCGCAATCGAGCGTCTGCCGCCAGGACGGGATCATCGACAAGGCATAGGAGATGAAGATGCGGTCGGCGGCGGCGAAGCCGAACATGGCATCGAGATCGAAGTTCGTCGCATCGCCCTTGGCGACGTGAATGCGCTCGGCGAGCCCGGCGCCGGCGATGTTCTTGCGCGCGGTCGCCAGCATCACGCTCGATATGTCGAAGCCGTAGAATCGCGCCATCGGGTACGTGTGCGCCGCCTGGATCAGATTGCGGGCGGTGCCGCAGCCGACCTCGACCACAGTGCCGCCGTCGGGCGGCCGTAGGCCGGTGATCAGGGTATCGCGCCCGAGCAGGAAATGGCGACGTGTCGCGTCGTAGAAATGACGCTGGTAGCGATAGATCCGATCCATGTGCGCCGCGGCGGCAGCCGACTGGTCGATCATACAGGCTCGAGTTCGTCAAAGAGATGGAAGCGGCCACAGATCACCGATTGGTCCCCCTGCGTCCAGGCCTTCCGGGTCGCCGTTACATGACTCTACCGCCGGAAACGTGCGTCCAGCAACGCGACCAGGCAATCCGCACGACGGCTACCGTCGGCAGTGCGCATTGATCGAGATCAAAGCGTCGCTGCGGCGCGTTGGCTCTGGTTAGTATTGGTCCAGGGAGGTCAGTGCTGCAATGGCAAAGCGCGAGAATATGAGCGGCGGCGTTGCGCCATTCGAGTCGCCTGCACCCGGCGATGTAGCGCCGGAAGTAGTTGCGGTCGAAGGCGCGGCGACCGCAGATGTCCTTCTCACCGCGGCGACGCCGATACCGGACGCATCCATTATTCATCGCCGGCCGAGCGTTTCGCGGCACGACGCCGACAGCATCCGCCGCGCCTTCGAGACCGGTGAATTCCCATACAAATCCCGCATGGGCAACTCGGTCTATCTCGAGCAAATGGGTAAGCTGCAGATAGAGCTGTTGAAGGCGCAAAGCTGGGTCAAAGAGACAGGGCAGAAGATCGTTGTGCTGTTCGAGGGCCGGGACGGCGCCGGCAAGGGTGGCACCATCAAACGCTACATGGAGCATCTCAATCCACGCGGCGCCAAGGTCGTTGCACTCGAAAAGCCCACCGAGCGCGAGCGCACGCTCTGGTATTTCCAACGCTACCTGCAACACCTGCCGGCGGCCGGTGAAATCGTGTTCTTCGACCGCTCCTGGTACAATCGTGCCGGCGTCGAGCGTGTGATGGGTTTCTGCGCACCCAATGACTATCTCGAATTCATGCGCGAGTGCCCTGACCTAGAGCGCATGATCGTGCACTCGAAGATCCAACTCTATAAGTACTGGTTCTCGGTGACGCGCGAGGAGCAGCTACGTCGCTTCGCCGCTCGCGAGACCGATCCGCTCAAGCAGTGGAAATTGTCGCCAATCGACCAGGCATCGCTCAACAAGTGGGACGACTATACGGAAGCCAAGGAAGCGATGTTTTTCTATACAGACACCGCCGACGCGCCGTGGGTCATCATCAAGTCCGACGACAAGAAGCGAGCGCGCCTCAATTGCATGCGGCATTTTCTGTCGACGCTTCCCTACCCCAAGAAGAACCTCAAGGTCGTCGAGGAGCCGGATCCGCTGATTGTCGGCTCGGGTTCACACGTGATCGGTCGCGACGAACACATTTTGGGCAAGACACTGCATCCAGACAAGCGTCGCACCAGTCGATGAGTAGCGCACGCCGTCTGGCGCCGCCGACACGCCTGCAGCCATAACAATGGGGGCGCAGATGAACGAGATGGCCCCGGGTGGCGCGGTACGCCCACCCGAGAAGATCCCGGCGGCACCGGCGGTGCGCCGGGTCGGCACAGAGGATCTCGTGGAGGCCTTCGGAGCGGGTATCCGCGACTTTCGCGCGGCGCCAAGTTTCGGTCTCGCGATCGGCGCCTTCTGCGCCGCCGGCGGCTGGTTGATACTGCTGCTGCTGTGGCAATTCGAGCTACCCTATCTCGCCTATCCAATGGCCATGGGCTTCGTCCTCGTCGCGCCCTTCGTTGTGACCGGGCTCTATGACGTCAGTCGAAGGCTGGAGCTTGGCCAACCGCTTTCCTGGTCGGCGATGTGGCGGGCGATTTGGGATACCCGGTCGCGCGACTTGCGTTGGATGGCGCTGATCTCTGCCTTCTCCCTGGTGATCTGGATGGATATCGCGGCTTTGTTGTCGTTCGGCTTTCTCGGCTTCAAGCCGCTCAACGACCAGCTGTTGAACGAGCTGTTCACTACGCCCTCGGGGCTCATGTTCCTGCTGATCGGAAACCTGGCTGGAGCCGTGATCGCCTTCTTCATTTTCTCGATTTCGGTCGTGTCGTTCCCGCTGCTGTTCGACCGCGACGTCGACTTCGTCACCGGGATCATTACCAGCGTCAAGACGGTGATCGCCAATCCCTGGACTATGGCACTGTGGTGCGGGTTGATCGGTTTATTGATCGCTATTTCGATCCTGTCAGCCTTTGCCGGTCTATTGGTGGCCCTGCCAGTGCTTGGGCATGCCTCGTGGCACCTTTACCGCCGCGCCGTCGAGCCGGAAAAGGTTGGCTGAGGCCGGCAACCGCGAGCAGCCACGGTGTTCACACGCTCGGCTTGTCGTCGCACGTGGCCGGCTTTGCGCGGTCCCAGCCGCGGGCGGTCCAGCTCGGCCTTCCAGGATCAAGCTTCGCCGCCTCGCTCTCGCTGCTGGTGAGGAAGTAGAATTCGTAGCAATTGGCACTGTGGCGTGCGACCTTGAAGCAACCGCCGACCACGTAGCCGTCGTAGAGCGTGCAGAACGACTTGTTGACCACCGACCAGCGGCCAGTCATCGCCTTGCGCGGATCGCGGTAGGCGATCCGCCCGTTCTCGAAATAGTTTTCGGTGAACTTCACGCCATCGACGTAGACGCCATTGATCGTGACGCCGGCAAAGGCCTTGCGGATCTCGTCGTCCCCCATCCAGCCGTCGACGGGCTGGGCAGCGACCATTGTCGCCAACGACAGCATCGCCGTCGCGCATGAGCAGATCAGCGTTCGCCTGGCCAAGCGGGTCTCCGATGCGGCTTGCCGAACAGGCCGGAATGCACCAGATGATTGTGGCGAGCGTTTGCAGCTTGGTTCATCGCGGCCAAGTCCATTCCGGCGCATCCGGCGTTGACGGGCCGGGCTTGAACTTGCGACAAGACACCATCGTGCGGCGCAACCATGCCGCCGCGTAAACGGTACGTGATAGCCTTCGACCCGGGACGACGACGCAGATGACTTTCATCGTCAACGACAATTGCATCAAGTGCAAGTTCACCGACTGCGTCGAAGTGTGTCCGGTGGACTGCTTCTATGAAGGCGAGAACATGCTCGTCATCCATCCGGACGAATGCATCGACTGTGGCGTGTGCGAGCCCGAGTGCCCGGTCGAGGCGATCAAGCCGGACACCGAGAAGGGCATCGACAAGTGGTTGGAGGTCAATCGCGTATACGCTGAGAAATGGCCGAACATCACCGCCAAGAAGGAAGCGCCGCCCGACGCCGACAAGTATCGCGACGAAAAGGGCAAGTTCGAGAAGTACTTCTCGGACAAGCCGGGCACCGGTGATTAGTTGATTCTGCAAGGCAAAATTGCCTTGACCCGTGGCGCCTGCAGAGACTTGAACAATGTTCTTGAGAAATTTCTCTACATCGGCGAATTCGTGACGTCTGGGCGCACGCATAGGTTGCAGTTATCGATGAATTTTTGGCTGCCATGCAGTCTGCCGCATGCTGGCCCTTCTTTTTCCATGAAAATTGTGTTACTTGTGCCGCAGTCGAGAGGCGTGGAGACGAACAGGAACGCGAGGATCAGCCAAGTGAGGAGGTCTTCGCGGTTTTGCAGCCGTTTGGATCAGGGCTAGGTATTGGCGTCGCGGTCTTGCAAGGAACTTGATCACTCGACGAAAGACCATCGCCAAGACAGCGTCGGCGCTCGTGATCTGCAAGATTCACCGGCAGCTGGCGGTCGCGGACATCCACTCGATAGCCATTCCGGCTTTTCGAAAGGGCTGTTCTCGGTGGGCGCTGAGCCGGTCGTGTTCACCGGCTTGGCCGGCTGCGGGATGCAGCCCGGTCGATATCCGTCACGTGCCCCTATAGAGTGAGATGACAATCTATGCCCCAGAAGAAAAAAGCTTCCGCCAAGACAGCTGCAGTCAAGTCGACCGCAGCCCGCAAGGCGTCGAAGCCCGCCACCAAGACTGCAAAGGAGGCGGCGAAGACTTCCAAGAAGACCATGAAGAGAGCTGGGGCGAAGACTGTCAGCGTGAAGTCGACCGCCAGGTCCCAAGCTGCCGTCGCCAAGAAGCATCCGACCGCCAAGGCCGCTGTCAAGCAGGCAAAGCAGTTGAAGCCCAGTGCTAAGAAGCCGACCGTTCTGCCGGCGAAGAAGCCAGTCGTCGCCGCCAAGCCGGTTGCACCGAAGGTTGACATCGCCAAGATCGTGGCGCATGCGCGCCCCGCGGTGACCCCGGCCGTGACGGTGGCCAAGAGCGTGCCGGCAGCCGTCGCCAAGCAGGCGGCGCAGCGTATTTCCAGCCCGCCAATCACGCCGCAGCAGCAGGCCGCCAAGGCGCTCGAGCTGCAGCGCCAGCAGCAAATTGCGGCGGCGGCCACGGCTGCGAAGAAGCCGGTCAATACCCGGCACGGCTTCAAGACCAACGAGTTCATCGTCTATCCGGCGCATGGCGTCGGCCGCATCGTCGGGATCGAGGAGCAGGAGATCGCCGGCATGGCGCTCGAGCTGTTCGTCATCACCTTCGAGAAGGACAAGATGACGCTGCGGGTGCCGACCGGCAAGCTGCAGAGCGTCGGCATGCGCAAGCTCGCCGACGAGGCGATCGTCAAGCGTGCCATGGAGACGCTGAAGGGTCGCGCCCGCATCAAGCGCACGATGTGGAGCCGCCGCGCCCAGGAGTACGAGGCGAAGATCAACTCCGGCGACCTGATTTCGATCGCCGAGGTGGTCCGCGATCTCTATCGCTCGGAGACGCAGCCGGAGCAGTCCTATTCCGAGCGGCAGCTCTATGAAGCCGCCCTCGACCGCATGGCGCGCGAGATCGCCGCCGTCGACAAGCTCGACGAACGCGGTGCCGTGCAGAAGATCACCGAGGTGCTGTCCAGGAGCGCCAAGGGCCGTCGCGTCGCCGAGGAAGAGGCCGACGCCGCCGAAGGCGACGAGGAAGTTCAGGCGGCCTGAGCCGCACTCAAGGCTTCGCCGCGCAACGAACAGATGCGCCCGCAACGGAGAGTTTGCGGGCGCATTTTCTTTGTGCCGCGCCCTTACTGCGCAGGCGGCGTGAGCGCGGCTGATTGACGCGCTGTACGGCGCGACCGCCGGCGTGGCGCCGGTGGCGGCTCCTCGGCAACGGCGGTCGGTTGGGGCGCGTCAACCAACTCGATCTGATGCGGATCGAGAATTTCGATCGCCGGCCCGCCGCGCCGCTCGATCCAGCCGCGCAGACGCAGCCGCCGGCCGAGCGTCTGGTCGAGGGTGAGGCCGTCCGCCGACCAGGCCCGGGCGATTGCCGGCTTGATCGCGATCGAGAACCCACGCGGCGCCGGCGTCCCGTCCTCGGCCGCAGCGTCGTTACCGCGCGCGGGCAGGGCGCCCTCGGGGCCGAACCGCAGGATCAGCGCCGCGCGGCCGACGATCACCCCCGTGACCGCACCTTCGACGATCTGGAATGTGCTGCGAAGCCGCATCAGATCCTGGGCGCGGGCAGCGTCGCGCGCCTGATAAGCGGCGTGCGCCCATAGCCCCACCCGCGCATGCCGGGCGATCGCTTCGTGCGCCACGAGTTCGCGCAGGCAGCCGGCGTTGTCCTTGACGACAAAGGCGCGGGCATAGCCCTGGCTCAGCTGGCTCGCCTGCACCCACACCCGCTCGCCGGTCGCATCCGGCTCGAGGAAAACGTGGGCCAGTGTTCGGCCATAGCGATCGGCGCGGCGACCGGAGAATGCGAGCGTCACCGACCGGCCGAGGATCAGGCGTTCGAGGGCGGCCTTCGCCTCGCGCTCAGGCGGCCAGAACGATACCTCCAGCGCGGCGTCGGGCGAACGCGGGCTGAGCGCGCCGATCAGGCGTACTTCGCTGCCGTCGTCGAGCGTCAATGTCTCGGCATCGATGACGTTCGTCACCGCGCGCGTTGGGCCCGGCTCCAGCGCGCAGGCGGTGCGTTCTTCCTCGGCCGCGGCCGGCGACGGCAATAGTGATGCCAAGCCGGCAAGCATGAAGGCCGCGAGCAGGCGGCTGCACGCGGAATACATGCCGGCAATGGCGCGATCGACGCTTCATCTCGCGACATCCTTGCAGACGCCGCCGCCGGCCGCACCTGGGAGGGCCGCGGGTTGGCGGCAGTGGCCATTCCGTGCTAGATGGTTGCGGTTGCGAACGCGCAGGTCCCGTAGCTCAGCTGGATAGAGCGAGAGTTTCCTAAACTCTAGGTCGCAGGTTCGAGACCTGCCGGGATCACCAGTTAAATCAATAATTTACAGAACAATCCTTGCGATGCGCTCCCCTGTTGGCAAGCACATAGCAAGCACCAAGCTCGCCTATCTGTAGTCCAACTTGAGGCTGATCCGCCTCGATTTGCCAGTGCCGCCATCGGCTTCCCCGGAATGCGCAATCGGCCATCAGCGCAGTGTCATGCTGCCCAAACTCAACCTTACTTTATGCCGCCCCACTGTTGATGGCTAAGCGGCGCAGCATTGAGTTGGCCCCGGATCGTCCGCCATTGCGGAAGGTGCCTATCCAGCAGGGCGAGGGATTATCGTTGTGCTGGCGCACGAGCTGGTGCGACAGCTCATGCACGACCACGCAGTCCAGGCAATGCGGCGGCTTCTTTGCCTGTTCCGTGTTGAGGCGGATTGTCCTGCGCGCCGGGCTGAGGCTGTCCTACTTGGTCCTTATCTTCTGCGCGAAGAATTTATTGACGGTCAACGCGATGATTCCAGGGAATTGGCGCTGCTGATCGGACACTACAATTCATCGCGCGGGCCTTCTGGCTGGTGACCACAAACACCGTGTGCAGCGGCTGGCGCGCAGGCGCGTTCGCGGACTGAGCTTTGTGCAAGAATCATTAGTCTCAGCCGTCTGGGCAGACAGAGTCCCTCGCGCTACAGTCCAAACCATGAGCACATCCGCGCCTGCAGTCTACGCGCATTCCGTTGAAGGACAGCCGGACACAAATTGGCAGAGCATGGCAGATCATGCCTGGCAAGTTGCAGCATTGGCCAGGAAGCATGCGGACAAGTTTGGTGCTGCCGCGTTGGGCGAGGTGGCTGGGCTATTGCATGATCTTGGCAAGTATTCGGATGAGTTCCAACGCAAGCTGCATGGCGCGAATATCAGGGTCGATCATTCGACCGTTGGTGCGCGGGTCGCCGCACAGAGGTTTGCAAGGTGTGAACCGCTGGGACAGCTGCTCGCCTACGTAATTGCCGGGCACCACGCGGGACTGGCCAACGGGGCCGGCGGCGGCGGAACGCTGCAAGACCGGCTGGACGATAAGAAGTACACCATTCCCGCAGTGATGAACTGGGATCAGCGATTTGGCATTGCCGCCGTCCCTGGCGGCACCACCGCTGCGACCGCATCCGGACAAGTCTATCCGTGATCTGCGCAATGGGTTCCAGCTATCGGTGCTCACGCGCATGCTGTTCTCCGCGCTCGTTGATGCCGACCGGCTCGACACGGAAACATTCTATACTCGTGTCGATGGCCGCCCCTTGCCACCGCGCGGTGACTGGCAGTCACTCGAAGTTCTGAAGTGCCGGCTCGACTACTTCATGGCGGAGAAGGCGGCATCAGTATTGCAGTGTCCCAGTATCGAGGGGCAGCGGCGCGTCAACGCAGAGCGCGCAAAGATTCTGAGCGCCGCCCGCGCCAAGGCATCAGAGCCACCCGGCCTGTTCTCGCTGACCGTTCCAACCGGTGGCGGCAAGACGCTGGCGTCACTGACCTTCGCACTCGATCATGCCGTGAAGCACGGCCTCGATCGCGTGATCTACGTCATCCCATTCACCAGCATCATCGAGCAGACGGCAGCAAGTATTCCGCGAGGCACTGGGGCCCGAGTTGGCCGGCCACGTCATCGAGCACCACTCGGCGTTTCGCGAGGAGGAAGCGCTCGCAGCGCAATGAGCACCGGTGACGAAAGCAGCCTGCAGGCCGGCGAGCGCATGCGGCTTGCGACCGAGAACTGGGATGCGCCGATCGTCGTCACCACCTCAGTGCAGTTCTTCGAGAGCCTGTTCTCGAACCGGCCGAGCCAATGCCGCAAGCTGCACAACATCGCCCGCAGCGTCGTCATTCTCGACGAAGCACAAACGTTGCCGCTGACGTTGTTGCGGCCGTGCGTCGCCATGCTCGACGAACTCGCGCGCAATTACGCGACCAGCATCGTGCTGTGCACCGCGACGCAACCGGCACTCGAAGCCGTGCGGCCGGGCGGCGCCAAGGGGCTCGACGGCGGGCTCATCAACGTGCGCGAGATCGTCGACGACCCGCAGCGGCTCTACGAGACGATGCGGCGGGTGACGGTGAGGAAATCCGACAAGCGCGATAACTGATGAGCACCTGGTCGAGGAATTGCGCGGGCACGAACAGGTGCTATGCATCGTCGGCACGCGCGCGCACGCCCGCGATTTGTATCTGGCGCTGCAGGCGCATGATCCGGCCAACACGTTCCATCTGTCGGCGCTGATGTGTCCCGCGCATCGCAGCCTGAAGCTCGAGGAGATCAAGGCGGCGTTGGCAAACGGCCCATGCCGCGTGGTGGCGACGACCGTGGTCGAGGCCGGCGTCGATATCGATTTCCCCATGTCTATCGCGCAATGGCCGGGCTCGAACTCGATCGCCCAGGCCGCCGGCCGCTGCAATCGCGAGGGCAAGCGCGACAAGGAGCAGTCGATCGTGCAGCTGTTCGAGATCGAGGGGCGCAACAGCATCCGCGAATTGCGCGCCAACGAGGCGGCGGCGCGCAGCGTTCTGCGCGGGCCGCATGGCAAAGATCCGCTGAGCCTCGCCGCGATCGAGAGCTATTTCGACGAACTCTATTGGCACAAGATGCAGGGGCGCGGCGACGACGGCCTCGACAAGCCGGGCATTCTGGCGCTGCTCAACGAACGCGCGCGCGAGGCGCCGTGCTGCCGTTCGAGGACGTGGCCAACGCTTTCCGCATGATCGACAGCGTCATGGAGCCGGTGATCATCCCGTTAGATGACGAGGCGCGCGCCCTCATCGCGGCATTGGCGACGACGGATGATATCCGCGGCGTCGCCCGCAAACTGCAGCCCTACATCGTCAACGTGCCGCAGGCTGAGTTCGCGAAGTTGCGGGCGGCCGGCAGCATCCAGCCGGCGCATCCCGCTCGCTTTGACGAGCAGTTCGTCGTGCTTGTATCGACAAAGCTCTATTCGCAGGATTTCGGCGTCGACTGGAGCGACCCGACACGGCGCGCGGCGGAAGACAACCTGTTTTGATGTCGCCCTGTGGATCACAGGGATAACTGCCCTATCATCCGTAATCGGCGCACAGACTAACCTAGGGTTTCCTCGGTCAGCTTGCAGCGTTTTGGGGTGTTGCCATGTCCTACGGCATTCGATTGCACGTCGCGGGCGACCGTGCCTGCTTCACCCGCCCCGAAATGAAAGCCGAACGCGTCAGCTACGACGTGATCACGCCGTCGGCGGCGCGCGGCATCCTCGAGGCGATCTACTGGAAGCCGGCGATCCGCTGGGTCGATCGACAAGATCCATGTCCTGAAGCCGATCCGCTTCGAGAGCATCCGCCGCAACGAGGTCGGCTCGAAGATCAGCGAGGCGAACGTCAAGCGCGCGATGAATTCCGGCCGCCTCGACGGCCTGGCGCTGGTCGTCGACGAGGATCGCCAGCAGCGCGCCGTCGACCATCCTGCGCGACGTCGCCTACGTCATCGAGGCGCATTTCGACATCGTGCACGCCAAGGCCGGCACCGACGACAACCAGGCCAAGCACCACGAGATGTTCACCCGCCGCGCCGCCAAGGGGCAGTGCTTCCACCAGCCGTGCCTCGGCACCCGCGAGTTCGCCGCCGACTTCTCGCTGATCGAAGGCGCGGTGCCGAAGTCGCGAACTCGACCGGCGAGAAGGACCTCGGCTGGATGCTCTACGACATCGACTTCGCCAACGACAAGGCGCCGTTCTTCTACCGCCCGATGATGGTCGACGGCATCATCGACGTCGCGAAATTCTGGCGGGAGACCGGCCGATGATCTTGCAGGCGCTCAAAAGCTACTATGACCGCGTGGCCGGGTATGAAGGCGCCAAGATCGCGCCGCCCGGCTACAGCTATCAGAACATTTCGTTCGCCATCATCCAGCGAGGATGGCGCGGTGCTCGATGTGAACGATCTGCGGACCACCGAAGGCAGAGATCCCGGCCGTATCGATGCTGGTGCCGCAGCCGCCGAACTGCCGGCAAGAAGCCGCCGCCGCTTCCTTTGGGACAAGACCGCATACGTCTTCGGCGTCGAGCGCAGCGAAGAAGCGAATGAGCCGATCGAAGAAAACCGCTATCGCGAGGCGATTCGCGAGTACCACAAGATTTGCTGGCAGACAGCACTGACACGGGACTGCAGGTATTCCTGACATTCCTCGATCGCTGGCAGCCGGAGCAGTTCGCCGGATTGCGGCATGCCACCGAGATGTTGGACAGCAACGTCGTGTTCCGTATCGGTGACGAGCGCGGCTATCTGCATGATCGCCCTGCTGCGCAGACGATCTGGGCGCAGGCCATGTCGCGGGCGCTGCGGCATCGGCAATGTGCCTCGTCACCGGCCAGAACCTGCCGATCTCGCGGATGCACGCGTCGATCAAGGGCGTCAGGGACGCGCAGGTCGGCGGCGCATCGATCGTGTCGTTCAATCAGAAATCGTTCGAGTCCTACGGCAAGGAACAGGGCGACAACGCACCGGTTTCCGAAGCAGCCGCCTTCGCCTACACGACCGCGCTCAACGATCTGTTGCGTCGGGATGGCGCGCAGAAAATCCGGATCGGTGATGCGACCACGGTGTTCTGGGCCGACGCCTCGGATGCGAAGCAGGCCGAAGTCGCCGAGAGCGTGTTCGGCTGGATGAACGATCCGAAGCCACCCGAGCAGCAGGACAATGCCGCCAACGCCCAACTGCGTCAGGAGGTCATGGAGCGCATCGAGCAGGGCCGGCCGCTCGACAATCCGGAACTCCATCTCGCCGAAGGCACCCGCTTCTACATCCTCGGCCTCGCCCCCAACGCGGCCCGGCTGTCGGTGCGGTTCTGGGAGGCGACGACGTTCGGCGCAATTGGGCAAGGCGTTTCATGATCATTTCAGCGATCTGCGCATCGAGCCCCGGCCCTGGAATGCCCAACTCGCCCGCCATCTGGCGGCTGCTTTACGAAATCGCGCCGCTGCGAAAGCTGGAAAACTGTCCCGCCCAATCTCGCCGGCGAAATGATGCGGGCCGTGCTGTCCGGCCGCGATTATCCGACGACGTTGCTCGGCGCGGTCATCAGCCGGATCCGCGCCGACCACGACATCGGCGGCATGCGCGCCGCGATCATCAAAGCCTGTCTGGTGCGCCCTCTGCGGCGCGCGTCAACCTTGCCCAAGGAGGACTATCTCGTGAGCCTGGATCGCGACAACACCCATAGAGGCTACCGGCTCGGACGCCTGTTCGCCGTGCTCGAAGCGGCACAGCGCGCCGGTGTCGGGCAGGTGAACGCATCGATGCGCGACAAATTCATCGCGACCGCATCGTCCGCACCCACCCGCATCTTTCCGCTGCTGTTACGGGCGCCCAGGATCACCTCTCGGCGGCACGCAAAGAGGGCGAGCCGGCCGGGCGGTCAGGCTCGAAAAGGAGATCGGCCAGATCATGGACGGCCTCGACGCCGCGATGCCGTTTCCAGCGTCTCTGCAATTGACCGACCAGGGTCATTTCTTCGTTGGCTATTACCACCAGCAGTCCGAACTGTTCATTCCGAAACAGCCCGGCGAAACCATCGCCGATACCAATTCCGAAACCACCGACAACGGCTGAAGCCACAGAGGTGATCATGTCCAATATTCGAACCGCTATGATTTCGTCTTCTGTTCGATGTCACCAACGGCAATCCGAACGGCGATCCCGACGCCGGCAACTTGCCGCGGCTCGATCCCGAAACCAATCGCGGCCTCGTCACCGACGTCTGCCTGAAGCGCAAGGTGCGAAACTTCGTCGAGATGAAGAAGCCGGCAAGACCGCTTCGGCATCTACGTGCAAGAAGGCTCGATCCTGAACGAGAAGCATCGCGAAGGCCTACATGGAGGCGCGCCCAGGTGACCAAGTCGCCAAAGCCAAGAAGCTATCCCAAAGAGCGATGAGGAAGCCAAGGCGCGTGCAGAAGTTCATGTGCGACAATTTCTTCGATGTCCGCACCTTCGGCGCGGTGATGTCGACCGGCATCAATTGCGGTCAGGTGCGCGGTCCGGTGCAATTGACCTTCGCCCAGTCGATCGAGCCGATCGTGCCGCTGGAAATCTCCATCACCCGGATGGCCGCGACCAACGAACAGGAGAAGAAGCAGAAGGCGGACGGCTGATGAGCGCAGGAGAACCGCACCATGGGCCGCAAGCACATCGTCCCCTATGGCCTCTATCGCGCGCATGGCTTCATCTCGGCCAAGCTCGCCGAACGCACCGGCTTCTCCGAAGCGGACCTCGCGCTGTTCTGGCAGGCGCTCGCCAACATGTTCGACCATGACCGCTCGGCGGCGCGCGGCGAAATGAACGCCCGCCGGCTGATCGTGTTCAAGCACGCCTCGGCCCTCGGCAACGCACCCGCGCACAAACTGTTCGACGCGGTCAAGATCGCTCCCATCGGTGGCGAAAAACCAGCGCGCAGCTTCGCTGACTACGCCGGTCGTATCACCGTCGATCGCGCCGCCATCCCGGCCGGCGTCGAAGTGATCGAGGCGATCGCATGACCAGCAACGCGCCTGCCGATGACGCCGATCTCATCCCACTCTCTGCCCTGCAGCACTTCCTCTACTGCCCGCGGCAGTGCGCGCTGATCCACGTGGAACAGGCGTGGTCGGAAAACCGTTTCACCGCCGAGGGCCGGGTGCTGTGTCAACGCCGGAGGAATTTTGCAGCGGTTTGCCGGAGTAAAAGTGCAGCACGGATGCAAGCAAGAGGGCCCCCGATATCGGGGGCCTTATTGCTTTTCGCGCTTCATTCCTGAGGGGCGGCGTCTGACGGCGGTTCTGGCCTTGGCGCGGCGTGACCGGCGCTTGGAGTGAGCGAGCCTGAAGCTGTCGCCGTTCATCTCAAGGATATGGACGTGATGCGTGAGGCGGTCGAGGAGTGCGCCGGTGAGCCGCTCGGAGCCGAACACGGACGTCCACTCGTCGAATGGCAGATTGCTGGTGACCATCGTGCTGCCGCGCTCGTAGCGCTGGCTGAAGACCTCGAACAGCAGTTCGGCCCCGGTCGGCGACAGCGGCACATAGCCGAGTTCATCGATGATCAGCAGCTTGTAGCCGGCGAGCTGGCGCTGGAGCCGCAGCAGCCGCTTCTCGTCACGCGCCTCGAGCAGTTCGTGGACGAGAGCCGACGCCGTGATGAAGCCGACCGACAGGCCCTTCTGGCAGGCCGCCAGGCCAAGCCCGAGCGCGATGTGGCTCTTGCCCGTGCCGCTGTTGCCGACGGCGATGATGTTCTCGCGCCGCTCGACGTAGTCCGAGCGCGCCAGCTCCAGGACCAGCATCTTGTTCAGCGATGGCAGGGCCAGGAAGTCGAAGCTGTCGAGGCTTTTGACAGTCGGGAACTTCGCCGCCTTGATCCGGCGCTCGACCATGCGCCGCTCGCGATCGATCATCTCCATCTCGGCCAGCCGCATCAGGTAGCGCGGATGGTCGACGCCTTCAGCCGCACACTGGCGGGCGACCTTGTCGTACTCGCGCAGGAATGTCGGCAGCTTCAACGCCTTCAGATGGTGGGCGAGCAGGATCTGCGGTGTGTCGGTCATGCTGCCACTCCGGCCAGCAGATCCATGTACGACCGCGCCGATGTCGTCGCGACAGTCGCCTTGGGCAGATAGGGATAGATCGTCATGTCGAGGCGTGGCGGACGCCGCTCGATGCGGCACAGCACCAGATGCTTCACGGCATCGAAGCCGACCGCGCCGCGGGCGATGGCATCGCGCACGCCGGCGGCCACGTCGTCGATCTTGAACACCTCCATCAGCCGCAGCACCTGCACGAACTCGCGCTTGCCCTTCTTGCCCATGCGGGCTTCCAGAAGCCGCCGCAGCGTCGCGAACTCCTCGGGCAACTTCCAATCGGCCAGCGGCGCCGCCTGGTCGAGCGCGTTGATCTTCTGCTCGATCAGCGCCAGGTAGTGCAGCGGATTGAACACGAAGTCCTCGCGCTCGTAGGAACGGGGATGGCGCGCAATGATCTCCGCGCCGCAGGCGATGACGACCTCATGCACGTAGCCGCGGACCAGCACCTTCTGGTGCCCGTAGGCCGTCGGCACCGAGTAGTCGTTGCAGCCGGTAGCGCACCAGCGACAGCGAGGTGACCCGTCCCGGCTTCTTCTCGCAGGCGTCGTAGGGGGCCGGCAGCGGCGTCTGGAAGGCGGCAAGATCACGCTCCAGCCGCTCGCCGATCGTCTCCGTCATGGCCGCGCAGACGGTCGCCAGCCGCTTGCGGCAGCAGTCCATCAGATGGGCGTTCAACGCCTCGAAGCTCTCGAACACCGGGATCGGCACGAGGAAGTTCCGCCGCGCATAAGCCGACGAGCCCCTCGACCTTGCCTTTGTCGTTGCCTTTGCCAGGTCGGCCGAACCGATCCTTGAACAGGTAGTGCGATTGCAGCTCGCTGAACACCCGCGTCCGCTGCCGCTTGCCGTCGCCGAGAATGCGGGCAACCGCGATCTTGGTGTTGTCGTAGAGGATCGACTGCGGCACGCCGCCGAAGAACGCGAACGCCCCACGTGCCCGTCGCAGAACGCTTCCGTCGTCTCTGCCGGGTAGGCCGCCACGAAGATCGCGTCGGAATGCGGCAGGTCCATCGCAAAGAAGTGGATCTTGCGCTCGACGCCGCCGATCACGCCGATGGCTTCGCCGAAGTCCGCCTGGGCATGCCCCGGCGGATGCGCAAGCGGCACGAACATCTCCTGCGTCCGCTGGCGCCAGCCCGCAACGTAGTCCTTCACAATCGTGATCTTGCCCGTGAAGCCGTGCTCGTCACGCAGCCGCTCGAAGATCCGCTTGCGACGTGTGCCGCTGCTTCTTCGGGCGATCCTTGTCGGCCGCCAGGATCGCATCGATAATGCCAGTGAACCCGTCGAGCTTCGGCCGGAACGGCGGCTTCCTGCGCACGTATCCCGGCGGCACCGAGAACTTCAGCATCTTCGAGACCGTTCGGGCGTTGATGCCGAAACCGTCCGCCGCCGCGCGCTCGCTGATCCCCTCGATCAGAACGGCGTGCCGAACCCGCGCGTAAAGCTCCACTGTCTTCATCCCCCGCCCCCTGCCGACTCAGGCAAAGGGCTCTATCTGCCGCAGTTTTGCTCCGGCGCAACCGAACAAATCGGCCGCTTCAGTGAGGGATTATTGCTCCGGCTTTTACTTGAGGTCGCTGACGGAGAACCTGATCGACACCACCAGCCCGTCCGGCAAAATGGTCTTCGGCATCTTCGGCATCATGGCCGAGTTCGAACGCGACATGCTGCGCCAGCGCACCAACGCCGGGCTCGCAGCTGCCCGCAAGCGCGGCCGTGTCGGTGGGCGGCCCAAGAGCATCGATGTGGCGGATCTGAAAAAGGCGCGCGTCATGCTGGCATCGGGTGACTACACGAAGGTCGAGGTCGCGGCCGAGTTGGGCGTGTCGCGGCATACGCTGTGGCGAGAGCTGGCACGGCAGGTCTCGCCCTCGGCCTAACTTCCGCTGTTCACCTGTTCGCTTCAAGTCCTGTACTCGGCCAGACCGGCGGCAATCGACCTGAACGGTCGAAGTGCGGCCGCGCAGCGGTGCCTGCCGCAATCGCAGCACCTCCCACGCGCGATGTATCGGCATTCAACCCTGCATCGTGGAGGCTTCTCAGCGCCAATCGAATGCCGCGCAACTCAATCAACCATGGTTCATGGCGGCCAAGAACTGAGCGAGTTCCGTCGTTCGCGGTGAGGCAAAGATTACCTCGGGCGGACCTCGCTCCCACACCTTGCCCTCGTGCATGAACACGACCTGCGTCGCGGCTCTGCGCGCGAACCCCATTTCGTGGGTTGCGAGTATCATTGTCCGTCCCTTGGCGGTTAGCCGCTCGAGAACGCTCACGACCTCGTGCGTCAATTCCGGATCGAGGGCCGAGGTGATTTCATCGAACAACAACAGAGTGGGCTCCATCGCCATCGCCCGGGCAATTGCAACCCGCTGTTGCTGGCCGCCGGAAAGCCGGGCGGGATAGGCATCGAGCTTGTCCGACAGATCAACTTCGGCGAGCACCGCGCGGGCGCGTCGCACCGCTTCATCCAAGGGGACTCCCTTCCCCTTGGTCGGCCCGAGCGTGACGTTCTGCTCCACGGTCAGATGCGGAAACAGGTTGTAATTCTGAAACACGATGGCGACATCGCGATGCAGGGCGCGCAGGCTGGCCCTATCGCGCGCCACCGGCCGGCCATTCACGACGATCTCCCCGGCATCGATCAAGTCGAGACCGTTGATGCAGCGCAACAGTGTGCTCTTGCCCGATCCACTGCGCCCGATCACCACGACGACATCGCCCTTGTCGACGGTGAGGCTGACGTTGTCGAGCGCGCGATGCGAGCCGAACGACTTAGAGACGCTTCGCAAGGCCACGATCGGCATCGATCCGCCTTTCAAGATGTTGGCTCAGCATCGAAAGCGGCCAGCAGATGCAGAAATAGAGCAGGGCGACGACCGGATAGATCACCATCGGCTGAAAGGTAACATTGGTCATTAGTTGCCCGGCGCGCGTCAACTCGACGAAGCCGATGATCGAGGCAACCGACGTCGCCTTGATCAATTGGACCAGGAATCCTACCGTCGGCGGGATGGCAATGCGCACGGCTTGCGGCAGGATCGCGTAGCGAAGTTTTGCCAAATGGCCGAGTGCAAGACAATCCGCGGCTTCCCATTGTTGGCGTGGAATCGCCTGGATCGCGCCGCGCCAGATCTCGCCGAGAAAAGCCGATGCATAAAGCGTGAAGGCCATGGCCACGGCCGGCCACGCCTCGATTGTTATATCGAACAGGACGATGATCCCATAATAGGCGATGAACAGCTGCATCAGCAGCGGTGTGCCTTGGAAGAGCTGGACGTAGAGGCTGGCGATCCAACGCAACGGCGCCCACGGTGCGGTCCGCATCAGCGCGACGGCGAGACCCGCCAGCCCGCCGCCGACGAATGCAACCATTGCCAGCAGCAACGTCCAGCGCAGGGCGAGGACAACAAAGATCAACTCCGACGATCCGAAGGTGCGCATCAACCGGGCCTCACGCAGGTCGCCCGCGGGCAAAGACGAACCAATAGATCCCTGCCAGCACGAACCTGACCGCCAGCGCCATGGCGAGATAAATGGCGGTCGCGACGAAGTAGAATTCGAAGGCGCGGAACGTGGTCGATTGCAGAGAGTTCGTAATCGCCGTCAATTCCGTCGCCGAAATCGCTGAAACGATACTCGAACCCAGCATCATGATGACGAATTGGCTGGCGAGCGCGGGGTAGATCCCCTTCAAAGCCGGATGGAGGATGATCAGCCCGAAGATCTGCAGTCGCGTCAAACCAAGCGCCCGCCCGGCTTCGATCTGCCCCTGTGGGACCGCCTCGATGCCGGCCCGGATGATCTCCGTCGCATAGGCCCCGAGATTGATCGATAGTCCAACGATCGCAGCCGTTTCCGCCTCGAGCCGGACGCCGATCGCAGGCAGCGAGAAGTAGAGGATGAAGAGCTGTACCAGAAGCGGCGTGTTGCGGAAGAATTCAACGTAGGCGGCGACCAGCCACTGAACGGGTCGCGGCCCGGCTTTGCGCAGGAACGCCCCGGCGACGCCGATGGCGAGGCCGAAGACCATCGCCAGGCTCGACATCCACAGCGTCGCCAGCGCCCCCTCGATCAGCTTGTCGAGGTGATCCCATACGATACCGAATTGAAATACGTAGCGCATGGGCCTGCCAGCACGTGTCCAAAGCTACTCAGCGCGCATGCTGGCATCGCCCACTGGGAGAGCGGGCGATGCCCGAGGTAAACGTCGGAGTTCGATCAGAAATTCGGCAGTGGCACGAGCTTCACGCCCGTGTGCTTCTCATAGATCTCTGCCAGCGTGCCGTCCTGTGTCCGCAGGAAAACCCAGGTATTCAGGAAGCGGAGAAGATCATGGTCGGCCTGGCGAACGGCGGCACCATAGAAGGCTGTGCGGACCACGAACTTCGACTCGATTTTCTTGTCCGGGTTCCTTTCGGCAACCGATTTGGCGGCGAATGCCGAGAAACCGGCGGCATCGACCTGGCCCGACAGCAGGGCCTGGATGGTCGCGGCGATATCATCGAAAAAGACGATCTTGGCGTCCTTCGGCGCCAATCCCGGAACCGTCGCCTCCTCCAGGGTCGCGCGTGTGATTCCGATTCGCTTGCCGGCGAGGTCGGCCGCTCCCTTGATCGCCAGATCTTGCGGGGCCGCGATCACGATGCTCAGCGCGCCATGCGGATTGGCGAATGCGACGGTCTTGGCGCGATCGATCGTAATTGATAGCGACGAGATCGCAACGTCCGCGCGTCCGGCGAGAAGGGCCGGGATGCGCTGCGGCGCCGTCACTTGCACGAGTTCTAGCTCGACGCCAAGGTCCTTGGCCAGCTGCCGCGCCACACCAATCTCGGAGCCGTCGGGTTTGCCGTCCTTGTCAAGGATGCCGAAGGGTGGCGACGTCACTTCGGCAGTGATCCTGATTTTCTTGTCCTTCAGGATCTTTTCGAGTGTGGTCTGCGCCTCGGCCGGAACGGCGACGCCGGTTGCAAAGACGGCGGTCAGCACGGCGGTCAGTGCATGAAGAATCGGTCTCATTCGAACGTCCTCCCAGGGGCTCTGTTGCATTGCCAGTTGCGGCGCCGAGCCCGAACGCCGCGAGGACTGTCATCGCTTCTTGCGTGGGAGCCTTGGCCCAGCCGCTTTCGCCTGCTCGTCCGATTTCAGTGCCGTGATTCCGCCGCGCAGGGCGTCCCGCAGCAATCCGACGTCGGTGCCATAGCCAAGGCAACGAAAGCCTTTGGCACGCCAGACCCGCGCCTGCACCAGCGATGTCGCCAGGAAGCCTGCCGCCTTGCCGTGGCGCGCGGCCGCTGCCAGCAGTACCTCAACCGCCGCGACAAAGCGCGGATGCTCGAACTCGCCGGCAATCCCCATGCTGTCGGTCAGGTCGTAATGGCCGAGCCAGCCAACGTCGATGCCAGGTACCGACAGGATTTCGTCCGCGTTCTCGATGCCGGTCAGCAACTCGATGAGCGCAATGACGAGCGTGCGCGCGTTGGCCTCGCCGATCTTCTTTCCGATATCGCCGGTGCCGTAGTCGTCGTGGGCGACCGAGAAGCCGAGGCCGCGCTTGCCGAGAGGCCGATAGCGGCACCATGCAGCGATGGCCTCGGCTTGGGCGCGTGTCTCGACAAGCGGGACCATGATGCCGAGCGCGCCGGCGTCCAGCATGGGCGCGATGAGATGCGCAGCCGAGCCTGGCACCCGCACGATCGGCACGACGCCGGTGCCGCGCGCCGCACCGAGCTGCGCCTTGATTGTGTCGGGACCGACGCCGCTGTGCTCCATGTCGAGTATGACGAAATCGGCGCCCGCCTGCCCGAGCAGCGGCATCAGCCCCGGCGTGAAGAACTCGAATGCCATTGGGCCGAAGACTGCGTCGCCCCGGTCCAGTTTTTCTCGGACTGGGTTGGCGCGCAAGAGGGTCATTGATAGAGCTCCGCGGGCGGGCTGAGACCAAACTCAATCATTGCAATTCCCAAGTGTTGGCGGGTATGACCGTCAATCATGATAGCAGGGCGCCGCGACGTTTCCCGATCGCGCTTGACCAGACCTTGCAGGCACCGAAGTTCGTTTTCGTCGATCTGCGACGAGGCCGAGCCGCCGGTTCATGGCAGGTCTCTGATCTTGACCCCATTGAGCCCTGCGAGGATGCCCGGAAGCACTGGCATGTACCGTTCTCCATGCCCCTGTAGAAGGGCGAGTTGATAGGTCTGATTGACCGCCTGCGCGATGAATGCCGTGGCGGGTGCGGTCTCGGCTAGTCGGCAGTAGAAGCGCATATCCTTGGCGGCAATCCGCAGTGGGCCCTTCAGCCGGCTGTCGTCGCCTTCCAGAGCCCACGGCATCACCATCTGGAACATCGCGCTATTGGCGCCGCCCGAAGAGACGACCTCATAGACCTTGGCTAGGTCCATTCCGAGCTTACTTGCGGTCGCCACGGCTTCGGATATGACCGCGCAGGTTCCGATCGAGATGAAGTTATTGATGAGTTTCAGCATGTGACCACTACCAAGTGGCCCGGCATCAATGATCGTGTCTGCATAACAGGCAATGACTGGTCTGACCTTGGCAACGATATCGGGATCACCGCCAACGAAGGTATTGAGTTTGCCGGCCTCCGCCTCCTTCGGCGAACGTCCAACCGGAGCATCAACCATTGCACAACCGCGCGATGTCCATTCCTCGCCGAGGCGGCGCGTCGAGTTGGGATCAGCCGTCGTGGAATTCGACATGAATGAGCCCCGGATGGGCACCGGCCAATAGCCCGTCGGCACCAAGGACGATGCGCTCGACCTCCACCGAAGAGGGCACGCAGGTAAATACGATATCGGACGCACGGGCCACTTCGGCTGCGGTCTTGGCCTCGACCGCGCCTTGTGCAACCAGATCATCCACGGCCGCACGATTGCGATGGCCGAGGATCGTCAGCGTATGGCCGTTGAGCAGTATGTTCTTGGCTGCACCGTGCCCCATCAGCCCAATGCCAATATACCCGATCCGCATGGTGCGGCTCCTTCGTGAGGCGCGATGCCAACAGGCTTCCATATCCGCATTTACTTGGCAATGCTCGAACGGACGCGCTCATTGAGGCTCGCTGCTGCAGCGCATCAAGTCGAAAAGACCGGTTCGCGCTGCGATCGAAACCGATCGCGCTCGGATCGGGCAAGTAGTCAGGGCATCAGCAGCCCGCCGTTTACTTCGATCACCTGGCCGGTCACATAGCCGCTCTGCTCATTCGATGCGAGATAGAGAAACGTTCCGACACACTCCCCGGCTGCTGCCATTCGCTTCATCGGAATGGCGTTGATGACGGCCGTAATCTGTTCGGGCGGGGTCGTGCGATGCTGCATGGGCGTATCGATGACGCCGGGAGATACCGCATTGACCCGGATGCCCTCGCCGGCGACTTCCTTGGCGAGCGCCCGGGTAAAGGTTGCGACGAAAGCCTTCGAGGCGGCATAGAGCGAGGAGCCACCGCCACCGCCGGTGCGCGCTGCAATCGAGCTGAGGTTGATAATGACGCCGCCGCCCCCTTGCTTGCGGAACTGGCCAATAGCGCCGCGACACGCGACGAACACCGGCTTGACGTTGGTGGCAATCTGCGCATCGAAGAAGTCATCGGGTGTCTCCGCGGCGGGATAACGCCTGATCAAATCGCCTGCGTTGTTGATCAAGATGTCGAGGCGGCCAAATGCCGTTACCGTCTGTTCCAGGAGGCGGTCGACGGTGCCCGGTTGACTGATATCTCCTTGCAGGAGATGAGCACGGCCACCGGCGCTCACCACATCGCGCGCGACGCTCTCGGCTTCATTGCGGGCCGTATTGTAGTGGACGCCAACGCACGCACCGGCAGCGCCGAACCCACGCGCCACCGCAGCTCCGATGCCGCGACTGGCGCCCGTCACCAAACACACCTTGTTCCTGAGATCCTGGGGCGGCACGATAGGTCTCCCGTCTCGGTTCCTTGCTAGCGATCGGCAACAAGGAACGGCATGGCAATCCGGTGAAAATTGTCGGGTTGCTCGAGGTGCGGCGTATGTCCGGCGTCCTCGATGATTTCGAGGCGGGAACCGGCGATCCGATCGCGCATCTCGGCGCCGTGCCCGGGGGTACGGGCGCGATCGTGACGGCCCTGAATGATGAGGGTCGGAACCCGGATCTCCTTGAGCCGATCCAAGGTTCGCGATGTCGCATTTGACCGCGCGGCCTCGACCGCAGCCGTCTTGCTGGCCATAAGCGCTACCTGACGCAAGCGCGCAAGCTCAGGCGCCGGCGGCGGCTTGTAAAAGAACCCGTTGACGATGGGCGTGACGGTTGCTTCATCCCAGGGACCGGCTTCCATCACGGCAGCCTTGGCCAGCGCACCGGCGGGATCGGCCGTGTAGGGCCCCGTCGCTGCCAGCAGTAGCCGCGACACACGGTCGGGATGTCGCAAGACGAAGTGCTGGGCAACCACCCCGCCCATCGATCCGCCGACAAGAACGATGCGATCAATTCGGCGAACGTCGAGAAATGCCGCCAGCGCATCGGCGAGGCCCTCCATAGTGTAGGGCCCCGGCTCGGCCGCCGAGGCGGCAAAGCCGGGCAGATCGACGGCCAGACCATGCACGCCGATCTTCGCGAGACGATCGAGCGTGGGCTCCCAGAACGTGGACGACTGGCAATACCCGTGGACACAGACAACCGGTGGGCCGCTACCTTTTCGTTCGACGACGTGCATGGATCACCCTGCTCAAATGGTTTGCCGCTCAGCCCGCCTTCTTCAGCTCTTGCGCCTTTTTTGCCGACGCCTGAAGCGCTTCGAGCGGTTTCACCTTGCGCAAGAGGGCATTTTGAACCTGCGCCTGGGTGAAGCGATCCCAATCATTGTACCAGGGCGCACCGATGTTCTCGCGCGCCTTTGCGGTTCCGTATTGCTGCGCGCGAATTTCTGGATCGTAACCGGATTTTTTCTGGAACGCGACGATCTCGGGGTCGCTGTCCATCGACTTGAAAGCATATCCGACGCCGTATTTCAGATACCAGTCCTTCGCCGAGTAGTATTTGCCTTCACCATCCTTGCCGCCCATGTAGTAGATCAAGCGCCATGCTTCGTCCTTGGCCTTGGTCTTGGCGCCGATGCAATATAGACGCGACCATCCCATTGGCCCGCGGCCGACGTCCTTTAGGCCGGGGAACTTCATCATCTTGATGTCGCCGGCCCGTTTGCTGTGCTCCGGATTATTGGCGCGGGGGATCACGTTGCCCACGTTCGAGGTGAAGACGCCTTGGCCGCTCAAATAGACATCGCGGGCCTGCGTCTCATCGAGTTCGAGACCCTTTGGATCGAGGATGTCCCAGCTGTGCATGGCCTCGACCAGCCATTCCAGCACCCCGACGGCGGTCTTGTCCTCGTTCGGAAAGACCGGGTCGAGGGCGTCGTTGAACAGCCGGCCACCCGATGCGAACACCATCGACCAGAATTCGGAAAGGCCATCGACGTTTGTCTTGAAGCCCTTGAGGATGGGATGCTTGGCGATGCCGGCCTTCTTCACTTCCAAGGCCGCTGTCTTGAGGTCGTCGAGGGTGATTGGAACCTTGCCAATGTTTGCCTTTTTCAAGGCGGCCTGATCGTACATGTAGACGTAGATGTCGCCGTAATAGGGCGTTCCGTACTGCTTGCCCTTGTATTTCATCGCATCGAGATTGAACGAGAACGTGTCCTTGTTGAGCTCGTCGAGTTTCGGCAAGCCATCAATCGGCTGGACCCAGCCGGCCTCGACCCAGGCGCCAAGGTTGGAATCCCGGACATAAAAGCAGTCCGGCTCCGTTCCCGCATTGAACAGCGCCACCATCTTCTCGTTGTAGAGCTGCAGGTCGAGCGGCGTGTATTTCACCGCAAGATCCTTGTTCTGCTCCATGAAGCGCTTGACGTTCGCCTCCACGACCTGCGGTTCGAACGCCCAGCCCGCGAAGGTGACCGTCTTCTGCTGCGCTTCAGCCCGGTCGATCAGGCTGGGGCCGGTGAGGCCGACGCCTGCACCGGTAACGGCTGCCGTCCTCAGAAAGCTACGGCGCGACAACTCCAGCTGCGGTATTTGAACTGACTTCATGACGCTTTCTCCCTTGCCGATTGTCAGCACGCGAATGGCCACCGGAGCATCCGGCGATCACCCCTTTACAGCTCCACTTGTAAGCCCTTGGACGATTATCTTTTGGAAGACGAAAGCGAGGACCAGCGGCGGGATCACTGCCATTACGCCGCTGGCTGCCATCAATGTGCGTTCGGTCGTGACGTCGGTGGCAAAACCGGCCACGACCACGGGAAGCGTCTTCGAAGCGATCGTGCTCGTCAGGATGACCGCGAACAGGTAGTCGTTCCACGCCGTCATGAAGGCGAACATCCCAGCCGCCACTAGGCCCGGCGCCGCGACCGGCAGGAGCACGCGCCAAATCATCTGGTACCATCTGCAGCCGTCGACCAGAGCGGCTTCCTCCAACTCACGCGGGATGCTCTGGAAGTAGTTCTTCAGCAGCCAGATCGTGAACGGCAGCGTAAACGTCAGGTAGGTGATGATGAGTGCCGCCAAACTGTCGAGCAGGCCGTACGTCTTAATGGTCAGATACAGCGGAACAATGAGGGCAACACCCGGCACCATTCGTGAGCTGACGTAGAGCAGCAGCAGTGAGGTCTGGCCGGGAAAGCGAATTCGCGCCAGGCTGTATCCCGCTAACGATCCGAGCACCACGTTGATCAGCGCCGTAGCACCTGCCGCGATCAGCGAATTGGCCATGCTCGGCAGCGTCTGCTCGGCGGCCCGACTGCCGACGACCGCCCTGGTTCCCGACGGGCTGAAAAACGTCCGATAGTTTTCCAATGTCATGTCGGTCGGTATCCATTGCGTCGGGACCGACAGTGCATCGCGCTCGTGCATGAAGCTGGTAAGTACCAGCCAAGAGAATGGGGCCAGGACATAGAGCACGACAATGCCTCCGCCGAGCATCAACAGCGACGTCCGCCATCGCGACTGGAGACCCGGCCCCGGATTTGACTTGGGCTGCCTCATGCCTCGAACTCGCCTCTGCGGTACAGAACGCGGAAATACCCGATCGCGAGGACGAATGTGATGAGGCTGATTGAATAGGCATAGGCGTTGCCCATGCCGAAATCGAGGCTGTCGAACGTCGTCAGATAAGTCTTCCAGGAGAGCGTTGTCGTCGCCGTCCCCGGACCGCCCGCGGTCAAGACATAGATGATATCGAATGCGCGGATTGCCGACATGGTCTGCAGAATGAGAACGATGAGCAATGGCTGAGCGAGCCACGGCAGGGTGATGAAGCGGAAGTGCTGCAGAGCATTGCCGCCGTCCACGCGAGCCGCGTCATAGAGCTCCGCCGGTATCCGCTGGAGTGCCGCCAGCAGCAGTATCACCGATAGCGGCACCATGTTCCACACGTCGGCCCACACCAGGGCGAAAAGCGCCGACAAAGGACTCGAGAGCCACCCTTGATATTCGGTGATAAGGCCAAGGCTGAGCAACGCTCCGTTCAACGCCCCGACCTTGCTGTCATAGATCCACTGCCACATCAGCCCGTTGACGACAGGCGGAATGGCCCACGGCAGAAGTATAAGAGTGCGCACGAAGCCGCAGCCGGGGAACTGCTCGTTGAGCAGCAGCGCAAACAGGATGCCGAGCACGACAACCAATCCGACGACCAGGCAAGTGAAGGCGACGGTGATCCAGAACGCCGACCAGAATTCCTCCGACTGGGCGATCGTGAGGTAATTGCCTAGTCCCACGAAGTCGAAGACACGCGGCCGCTTGAGGTTGTATTTGTGCAGGCTGATCCAGGCCGAATAGGCGATCGGATAGCCGACCAGCACGACAATTGCGAGCAATGACGGCGCGTTCAATAGGAATGCAAAGGTGGAATTTTCGTAGATCACGCGGCCTTGCCGACGCTCTGCCGGCCGGCAGTCCGTGCCATCGCGTAGCTTTGCCGAACTAGCAGGCAAGCGCATGCCTCCGGAGCCATGTGCCGAGATACACAGTCTGCACTTTGGCCCGTCGTCAGGCAACCCGATTGAGGTCGACACCGGACCGGGGTCATCAGGAATTCACTCCGCAGCATGGCGACAGCCATCTGCGTGTACAGCTACCGCGACGCGGGCGACTCGGAAACGGCGCACATGACCCGAAGCACGCATCGCCTGACGAAGTGAACCGGACAAAATTCCGTCCGCTCATTGGTCCAGCTGCGGAAGCGAAGCCGCCGCCCACGCGTTGCTATCTCACTCCCATTGGCGCAAAGGAAATCACTGCCAGATCGAGATGCGATCGAGTGGATTTCTTGCGTTTTGGCGGAACGCTATTTCTTTGCTCGAATTGAATGCATAGTCGTCCTACCTGCGTCCTTGGCAGCTTGCTGCAATGCTTGCCTGAACTCGTCGCGCTGCTCGTGAATGGAAGCGATCACAGGTCCCGTCGGGATGCCGAGGCCGACCAGTGCTGCCTCGGACAGTTGCAGGCTGGCCTCGATGGTCTCCGGCACCGCATGGGAGACGCCGATCGCGTACAGGTGCTGCGCGTGCTCGGCATCGCGGGCGCGCGCAACGACCAGCATGTCAGGTCTTGTTTCTCGAACCTGCCGCACGACGTCGTCGATCAACGATCGCGTGTGAAGTGTTACGATCACGCCGGAGGCGTCGACAAGTCCACAAGCCTTCAGAAACGCCGGGTTGGCTGCATCGCCGTAATAGATTGCATGCCCGTGCGCTCGATCTTCGGACACTGAGTTGGCGTCGTTGTCGACCGCCGTGTAGTCCACACCATGTCGCTTGAGCATGGTGCAAACGACCTTCCCCACGCGACCGTAACCGACGACAATCGCGTGCTGCTTTTTCGGTTCCGGCGGGATGGCCAACTCCGGGTCCAATTTTCGGGGCTCATTGAGTGCCGACGAGATCCGGTTGGCGACAATGGCAAGCACGGGAATGAGAGCCATCGTCAAAGAAGTTACGGCCAGGGTGAAGCTCGCGACCGGCTGCGCCACGACGCCGAGTGCTGCCGCCAATCCGATGCCGACGAAGGCGAACTCGCCTCCTGGGCCAAGAAGCAGGCCGGTTTCTAGCGCTGCCGGTACAGATAGCTTGAACCAGCGGGCGAGGCCCGCCAAGATAACTGCCTTCAACCCGATCAGACCGACCACACTAGCCAGGAGCCACAACGGCTCTCGTGCCAGCACACGCACGTCGATACTCATGCCGACCGTGAAAAAGAAGACGCCCAGTAGGAGCCCCTTAAATGGCTCGATGGTGGCCTCGATGGCCTTGCGGAACTCTGTCTCCGCGAGGAGAAGGCCTGCAACAAAAGCGCCGAGAGCCATCGACAGATTGGCCACGGCCGCGACGACGCCAGTCCCAACGATGACGAACAGGATCGCAGCAATGAGAAGTTCGCTCGACTGTGTCCGCGCCACCAGTCGGAATAAGGGGCGGAGCAGGGTACGTCCGACGATCACGATAACGGCAACGGCGGCGATAGCATGAAGCAGCGCTAAGCCAACTGTCGCCAGAACCGAGCTTCCTTTGTCCGCGCCCAAGATCGACACGAACATCAAGATCGGAATGACCGCGAGATCCTGGGCGAGGAGGACTGAAAAGCTTGCTCGGCCCACGCTGGTCGACAGGCGGCCTTGGCTAGAGAGCACTTCCAACACAATCGCGGTGGAGGATAGCGCGAGGCAAGCTCCGACCATAATGGCGATTGGAGCCTCCTGCCCCATGGCCGAGATGATTGCCGCAAGCAACGCCGTTGTGATCACAACCTGCAGGCCGCCGAGACCGAACACGAGGCGGCGCATCGCCATCAGCCGCTCGTAGGACAGTTCCAAACCGATCAAGAAAAGCAAGAAGACGACGCCGAGATCGGCGATCCCGGCCACGTTCTTCGCGTCGACGACCGTGAACCAATATAGAAGCGGCACTTGACCTATAAACGAGCCAAGGCCCAGCGGGCCTAGCAGCGCGCCGGCTCCGAGATAGCCGAGCACCGGGCTGATCCCCAGTCGATGCACCAGCGGCACGACGATGCCAGCCGTACCGAGAACCACGAGTGCGTCGCTATAGACTGGTATGTTGATTGACGATGCCAAGGCTTTCTCCGCGCGCCGGCTACCCGGCTACACCTTCTTACAGTGCTTTGCGGAGGGCATGAGGCGAGAACACGCCCGCAAGTGCGTCTTGAATCAACGGTTCCGGTTGCAGCGAAAGCTGAACTCAGTGAGTACAGTTCGACGTTCGGCAGCTTCTGCACCACACGGGAAAGTGCCGCTTGCAGCCGGGCGGGTCCGGAATCGGAGGTTGAGGAGACGAAGTCGGCCCCTCGTCGTGTCGACGCGATCATTTTACCAGCAGCCTCAGCGGCACCACCGTGCCGGAACTGACTCCCGCGACTTGCTCCATCGCGCGCTGAACGCGTGCCCCCACCTTCTCGGCGGCATCACGCAACGGATCATCAGAGAGGTGGGCGTAGCGCTGCGTCGTCTGCTGGCTCTTGTGCCCGAGCAATCCGCCGATCAGCGCGAGGGATACGTTGCTGGCTACCGCTACTGATGCCGTCGTGTGGCGCAGATCGTGGATGTGCACGTCGTGAAGGCCAGCCAGCTTCCGGACCATGTTCCACGGCCGTTTGATATCGGTGCGGTGCGTGCCGGGCAGTTCGCCAGGGATGACGTAAGGATTATCGGCGTCGCGCGGGAGTCCAGCCAGCGCTGCTAACGCTGGCGCGTTGAGGGTGAGGATCTTAGCGCCCGTTTTCGAGTCGGGCAGTCGGAGCACGCCAGCATCGAGGTCGAGATGCTTCCACTTCAGAGTCAGGATTTCACCCAGGCGTGCACCAGTCAGCACAAACAGGCGAATGGCCGCCGCGGCATAAGGATCGATCTTGGTTCGCCTGTTCTCCACTTTCTTCGGCAGGTGCTTGGCGGTCGGCTTCGTGTCATCGGTATCCCAGGCGACGCCAACTGTTTCGGCTTCACGGAGCGCGGCGCCCAATGCTGCAAGCTCACGTTCGGATAGATACCGCTTGCGCGGTTCTTCCTTGAATTTCTCAATGCCAGCGCACGGGTTTTGCCGATCGGGCCGATAGTCGCCGCGGATGGCCCAGCTGAACAAAGTGGACAGAACGGCCAGAGCACGATTGCCTTGGGTCGGCGTCGCCTTCAATCCCAGGTGCCAACGCTCGACATCACCACGCGTTACGTCCCGAACACGGCGCTGGCCCAGCGCAGGCAAAACCAACTTGCCGAGCAGCCGCTCATACGCCGCGCGCGTTGATGGTTTGCGCTTGGCTTTGACCAGGATCTCGATGAAGTCGGCTGCCAATTCCGCTATAGTCGGGGCGCTGCGGTCGACATGCTTTTGCTTCCGTTTCTCGGCGGCCACGTCGATACCGTCGGCAATCTTCCCGAGCACCTGCTTTGCTTTCTGGCGGGCCTCATCAGCCGTGATGTTGCCATGCGTGCCGAGCGTCACGCGCTGGGCTCGACCGCCCCTACCGCCAAGCCGGTATTGCACCAGATAGACTTTGCGGCCCGCAGGCGTCGCCTTGACGCCAAGCCCCCGCAACTCGTTGTCCCAGAGGAAGGCGGGCTTGCCGGCCACTGCCCGCAATGCATCGACGCTCGACTTCGTGATCCTGCCGGTTGCCATGCCCCCCTCAATCGGTGCTTGCTGGCGTGCTTGCTGGAGCCGAAATAGCAAGCACCAGAGGGGCAATCAAGGGCAACTTGCGGAAAGAGAGGGAAATATAGATTTGAAAAACATTGTGTATTTTCAAACTCGCGGAGCCGCAGAGAAGGTAGCCGCATCACCGACCGTCAGTTTCCTAAACTCTAGGTCGCAGGTTCGAGACCTGCCGGGATCACCAACAGCATCAAGGACTTAATGGAATTGCGCATTGTAGCCCGATAGTGCCGTATGTACCGAACCCGCTTGGTGCGGTTCGCGCTTAGGCAGTCGGGGAAACGGCCTGTTTGGTGCAACGGGCGCTGAGGCATGTTGCGATCAAGAGTGAAAGTAATTAAGGTCACGCAAATAAGAAAGATATAAAGATGAAAAGGGAGGAAAAGTAAAATTTCTTAATGGAATTGCGCATTGTAGACTGATAGTGGCGAATTTACCGAACCCGCTTGGTGCGGTTCGCGCTTAGACAGTCGGGGAAACGGCCTGTTGGGTGCAACGGGCGCTGAGGCATGCTGCGATCAAAAGCGAAAGTCCAATTCCGGTCACGCAGGCACGCCAGCCATACCGCTGAAACAGGTAGCCGAGCACGACGCTGCCGATCAGCCCGCCGGTGAAGTAGGCAGCGAGATAGAGGCCGCTGGCCGATGCCGCATCGGGTGCGGCGGCGCTTCCGACGAAGCCCGTCGCGACGGCCTGCGCCAGAAACGTGCCGACGGCGAACAGGGCGAGACCGACAAGGACCACCGACAGATGTGAGGCCAGCACCATCGGCAGACCGGCTCCTGCGATCGATAGCGCCGCCAGGAGCGCCAATTTTGTCCCGAGACGGGCGGCGAGCCGGCCGGCAAGCGGTGTGGTCGCGAACAGATCGACCACTGTCAAGAATGCCAACGCGGCGATAACCGGCTCGCGCGACTGTGCGACGGGCACGCAGCCGCAGACGGGCGGGTCACTCGTCACTCCGGACATGGTGGACCTCGCGCAATGATTGCCGTGAGCGGGCAGCGGCCGTCGCGGTCGGAGGCAGAACCACGACGGCCGCACGGGACCGGCGCCGGTCGAGCGGGCGCCGTCACATCGTGTGAGGGTCCATCTTGTCGTGCAGGATGTCCGCCGAGAGCAGCACGACCGGCTTGCCCGTCATGTTCTGCCACCAGTGCTTCGTGAGGTGCGTCTCGCGGGCGACGTCGCCGGCATGATGCACGATCGGCACGGCGCAGGTGCTGGCGTGCTCCACGATCGTGCCGGAGATGATGTAGATGATCGCCGGGCGTTCTTCATGGCTGTGCCAGGCGACGATGCCGCCGGGCTGAACCACGAGCCGGCGCAGGCGGAATTGGTGCTCGTTGAGCTTCGGCGCCTCGCCGGCGAGGTCGATCGAGGCGATGACCTTGTCGGTTACGCCC
The DNA here is from genome assembly GCA_963741505.1 of uncultured Alphaproteobacteria bacterium. GTDB lineage: Bacteria > Pseudomonadota > Alphaproteobacteria > Rhizobiales > Hyphomicrobiaceae > JAKFWF01. The sequence continues at coordinate 158,446 of CAVUIJ010000014.1, forward strand.
TTGTGGGCCGACGGGCCGGGCTTGGCTCCATCGGTGGTGACCTTGTCGGCGGGGCAGGTTCCGGCGTTGGCGGCGATCGGCATTGCGCCGAGCGAAAACGCGGCGAGCCCGGCGGTGACGATGCCTTTGCAGACGGCAGAGATGGTCCGAGATTGATTGAACATGGTCGATACTCCGTTCCTTCGCTGATGAGCGCCCTTCTGGAGCGCGTTCCTTCGACGTGTATGATGATGAGCGAGTTTCGTGGGCGGCTGAAATATCGAAGGCCTCTGGATTCCATGCCTGCCCGCTATGGCCGTTGCTCCGTCTGATGAGGCGTGCAGGGCTGTGCTACTCGGCCGCGTGCGACTGCAACGATGTCTCGCCGGGCCGCCCGGCGGTGGTTCTCGCCCAACGGCCGCAGCTGTCCGGCTCGTGCAGAAGAACGCCTTCGATTGGATCGAACTCACCCGCCCACGGCGCACTGTCGATGGCGCGGCGCGCGTTCGCATAGCCAGCCGCCCAGCGATCGCGGATGCCGGCGGGGCTGAAATCGACGTCCTTGGTCTGGTCCTCGGCGGTGAGCCGCGGGGCCAGCAACCGCACGACGTGCATCTGGGTCGAGCAGCCGTATTCGGCGAGATCGCGCGCGACGGCGCTGTTGCGGATGTCCGGCGGGAGCATCGCCGCCAACTCCTTGACGACATGGCGCAGCCGATGGGTCTGCTGCTGCCGGGCGATGTGGCTGGCGACGCGGCTCGAATACTGGATGTCCTTCTGCCTATGCAGCACATCCCACATGGTGAGCGGCTCGGGTCCTTCCGGGTTCCACATGTGCACGGCGAAGATCAGCGAGTTGCGGCGTGGATAATCGTCGAATACCACCTCGCTCGGCGTGTTCGAGAGGATGCCGCCGTCCCAGTAGAGCTCGCCGTCGATCCGCACCGGCGCAAACGCCGGCGGCAAGGCGCCCGATGCCATGATGTGCCGCACCGTGATCGGCATGTCGCGGCCATCGAAATACTTCATCCGGCTCGAGCGCACATGGGCCGCGCCCACCGTCAGGCGCGGCCTGCAGCGGTTGATGAGGTCGAAGTCGATGAGCTCGCTCAACGTCCTCTCAAGTGGCGCGGTGGAGTAGTAGCCGGCAGCGTCGGCTCCGAGCGGGATGTGGGGGCCGAGAAAGGCGACGGGGTTCGGCTCGAAGAACGCCGGAATGCCGGACACCACGGTCTGCCAATATCTCATCGTCTGCAACAGCTGCGGCCACGGCGTTTCGAACTGCAGCAACGATTTGTGTGCCAGGCGCTGCCAGAACGTCTCGAGCGCCGACAGTCGATTTTCAGGCCGGTTTCCCGCGATCAGACCGGCGTTGATCGCACCGATCGACGTGCCGATGATCCAGTCGGGCTCGATGCCGGCTTCGTGCATTGCCTGGTAGACGCCGGCCTGATAGGCGCCGAGCGCGCCGCCACCTTGAAACACCAATGCAACTTGTTGTGGCTTTGCCGGGCGCGGCGGCAGCAAGCTGCGGTCGGTCGCTGGTATGTTCTCGATCAACATGCCTCTTTCCTCCAATGCTGACCGCCTTTGGGCGGCTTACTGGGCGGTCCAGCCGCCTTCGACGGGAAGCGCGGTGCCGGTGATCGAGGCGGTGACGATCGCCGACTTTCCGGCCAGCTCGCGATACGTCTGCTGCAACTTGCTGGTGCTTATCGTGGTCATTGCAATTTCCTTTCCCTGGCGTTTGGTCAGGCTTGGCGGGAACGTCTGGCGACGACCGGCCTGTAGACGACCGGGATCAGCGACAGCGCCGCCAGGCCAACGAGCGCGGTCACGACTTGCGGCGTCAGCGCGCCCTTGAGCGAGAACTCGGACATCAAGTCGAAGATGCTTCCGAGCCGCCGCCTATGAGAGCGAGATCGACTTTCAGTCGCGCTGCCATGCTGCAGTCCTCCAGTCGTGATGGTGTGCGGCACGCGAAGGCGCGGTCGTCGCGACGATGCGCGGCGCGTGCTCGCAAGGCGGATGTGTGAAAGTGCGCCAGCTGTCTTATGGGCCGTCGAGCGGCAAATGGATCTCGAACTGTGCCCCACCTCCGGCGCCGCGGCTGCGGGCCTCGACATGCCCTCCGTGACGCTCGGCGATGAGCCGCACGATCCACAAGCCTAGGCCCCAGGAGCGTCCCTTGCCGTCGTAGGTCGCCGACAGCGTGGTAAAAGGACGGAACGCACGGGCAAGGTCGGTGCCGGACAGGCCTTGCCCTTCGTCGCCAACGCTGATCACGCACTCCTCGTCACGCCGCTCCACGGTGCAACTCACGGTCGAGCCGGCAGGCGCGTACTTGGTCGCGTTGCCAACGAGGTTGCCGACCGCTTCCGCCAGCAACCGGCCGTCGCCCAGAACCGCGCAGGGGTGAACGGCGGCGACGTCGATCGCGATATCCCGGCTCTCAGCCAGCGGCCGATTGAGGTCAACCGCGGCATTAACCACATCAGCCGCGTCGGTCATCGCCGCCTTGAAAGCGAGTGGATCGCCAGTCTCGCGCGTGCGGCGGATAAAGCCGTTTAGCATCTCGTCCAGTGCGTCGATCACCGCCTGCGCCCGGCCGGTCGCCACCTTCACGCGGTCGAATGCTTGAACCTGCGCGTAAGCCTCGATCAGCTCGATCAGCACCGAAAGATTGGCGAGTGGTCCTCTGAGATCGTGTGCGACGATGGTCAAGGCGCCAAGACACGCCGCGCTCTTATCTCGCTGCGGCCGGCGTCCGCCGCCTTGCCCCTTGAATTGCGATGGTTCGGCAATTTGGGTAGCTTCTGCTGTGGATTGCATGGCCATAACCTCTCGCAGATGGTCCGTCGTCGTGTCGCCAGGCTAGGCCTCGCGCTGGCTTTACGGAAATATGCGTTGGCTAGGGTTTCGATAGCCGCAGCACATGGAAGGCGCGACAATTCCGAGCGAGTGGTCTAGTACCCGGAATCACACATGGATAGCACACATGACGATCGAGGATGTTCGCCGGCCAGGAGCGACGCGCAGGCCGATGTTGCCCCATCGGACAAGCGGCGCGACGCCGGCGGCGAGCATCCTCGATCGCCCGCTTAGGTCGCGGCCCACGGACGCCCGCGTCATGCGGGACGCATGCCTCCGGCATGACGCGCGCCTAGCGCGTAGCTGGGGCTACGCGCTGCGTCCCGCTCCTGGCGGATCGCCTCGTGGTTCCGCGATCAGGTGTACTATCCATGTGTGATTCCGTGTACTAGGCTGCGCACCCAAGCCAAGCAGTCGGAATTGAAAGCTGCTTCCTATGGAAATGCATCAGATCAGGTATTTTCTGGGTGTGTGCAGGACGCTGAATTTCACGCGGGCGGCGGAGGAATGCAACGTCTCGCAGCCCTCGCTGACGCGGGCGATCAAGCTGCTGGAGGAGGAGCTCGGCGGCGCGTTATTCAGGCGCGAGCGCAATCTTTCGCACCTGACCGATCTCGGGCAGCGCATGCTGCCACTGATGCAGCAATCCTACGAATCCGCGCAAGGTGCGAAGTCGCTTGCCACGGCGATCAAGAAGGGGGGCGTTGCCAGCCTGCGGATCGCCATGTCGCGAACGACCGATATGGCGCTCGTGATCCCGTTCCTGACCGAGCTGATGCGCGCCATGAATGGTCTCGAGCTGAAGTTCCTGCGTGGCACCGCGGCAGAGGTCGCGGAGTTGCTGAAGCAGGGAGAGGCCGATCTCGCACTGTCCGGCGGGCTGGCTGCTGCCTGGGACCGGTTCGATGCATGGCCCCTGTTCACGGAAGGCTTCGCGGCCATCGTCAATGAGCGACATCGACTGTCCGATCGCAATCAAGCAGAGTTTTCCGATCTTAGGCAGGAGCGCATCATCAGCCGCGTCTATTGCGAGCACGCCGACGAGATGGGGGCTTTATTGCGCAGCCAGGGCGTCACCTTGCTTCATGCCCACGAGGTCGCGACCGAGCAGGACCTGATGGCGATGCTGGAGGGCAATATCGGCATAGCCATCGCGCCGTGCTCGACGTTGCTGACGCCGAAGCTGCGGCGGTTGCCGGTGCCGGGCCTCGATCTCAAGCGGACGCTCTACGTCGTCACGGTGGCCGGTCGGTTGCGGTCGGCAGCGGCAGAGACGTTGTTGAAACAGCTCAAGGCTGCCGATTGGTCTCGCGCGGAGGATGGCGCGCGTCGATGAGCGCCTCGACCAGCTCGTCGGCATCCATCCGCTTGCGGTAGTCGGGATCGATGAAGCGGGCGCGGATGACGCCGCTCGAATCGACCACGAACGTCGCCGGAATGGGCAGGAACCAGCTCGAGTTGCCCTGATAGCTCGCCAGGTCACGGCCGAGCTCGGTCATGACGCATTGCATTTCCACTCCGACCCAGATGGCGAGATTGAGTGAGAGGGCATAGCCATTGTCGATGTCGGACAGTATCCGGTAGCGCGCTTCCGCCAGCTCTTCGTGCTTTCGCGTGTAGCGCTGCAGCTCTGGCGTGATGCCGACGAGGGTCGCGCCATTGGCTTCGACGCGATCATGAACCCTCGCCAGGGCGCGGGAATGGAGCTGGCAATAGGGACACCAGTGCCCGCGAAAGAACGTGATCGCGGCCGGCCCTTCGGACAGCAACTCGCCGAGAGCGACGAGATGACCGGCCTGATCGGGCAGCAGGAAATCGGGAAGCCGTTCGCCGACATTCGGCGCAGCGCCGCCTGCCCCGACATGCTGCAGGCGCTCAACCAGCCGATCCACTGCATCCGCGAACTCCGGATGGTGCTGGCGCAGCGCGCCGGCAAAGTCGTCGAGTTGGACGCGGATGGGCCCGTCGATGTTGCGAGCTCTGGCGAGAGCCTCGACGAGAACTTGCGGCACACTTTTCGATGTCATCGCCATCTCCGCTCGATAGCTGTCGTGACGTCCGCGCGACCGGCCCGCATATGCATGATCGGGGACCCAACGTCGCAGCAAGTTACGGACGTCCGCTCGATCAGTCGATGGCCCCCCCGATATCTTGCGCGTTCGCGGCCCGGGTGGAAATAGCGAACGAGAATGAATTCAATAGCCGCCGCATATGGCTGCACTCGCCCGTCGCGTCATCTGCCCGTCGGAAGGTTCCTGATCACCATGACCTAGGGGCCGGTGAGGGAGCGTCCCCAATCGGCCCCACTTTCCCATGCGCAACCGAACCCTTTCGCAGCATTGATAACACCTGCCGGCCACGAGCCGGTGACGGCGTGGGCGACGCTCGTGCCTTCAACTCCAGTCAGTCCCAGGTTCCATATCCAGTGCGTTGACGACATTGCCGGCGATGCACTCGATGGCCGCGCCGGATGAGAAGTTGGCGCCATCGGCTCGAATCCGAATCTCGGCAGCCATCGCGGCGAGGCGTCGGCAGTGCCGACGAAACTCTGCTTGAGCTTCCTCGATCGAAATGGTGGCGAACCGCACCTCTTCGCCCGGCAAGCAGTTGGCGAGCGACGACGGATCGGCGGTGACCACGGTTGCGATCTTCGGGTAGCCGCCGATAGTCCGGCGTTCGGCGAGCGTAACGATCAATTGGCCCGATCCGGCGACTTGAATTGAGCCCTCGGCTGGCAGGCCCGCCGATCAGACCACTGCGCGACGCGAACTTCATTTCCGATGGCGTCGCCGAACTCCACGGTCAACGCCGAGTCGCCGCATGGCAGAATACGAGCAGGCTGAGCGACGTCTCGCCGGTGTAGCGCGGTTTCCCAGTCGTCGCTGTATTGCATCTGGCGAGCTCCATTCCGGATGGCCGGCAGTAGCGAGGCAACCTTGCGCAAGGCTTTGCGACCAGGCGCTCGATCACCGGCCGAGCGGCGCGTCAGCGAGGGCAGTGCACCGCCAGGGGTTTGCGCGTTGGCGTCTCAGGCTTTCTCCTCGCCGTCGGCAAACCCCAGTACGACCCTGTAATTCAAGCCGTCGAGCAGGAGCGCGATTTGCGGCTCCAGGGATGCGACGAGCTTGTCGGCATCATACGGTTCGTAAACCGCCTTGCGGAGCGCGCCAATGTAGGCGGCCAGGATAAGGCTCGAGGCGGCACGATAGTTCCCCTGCTTGATCTGGCCCTGGGCTTGCGCTTCGTCGAACAGGGAGAGGACCGTCGCGTGGTATTCCGACAGATGTCTCGTATGGTCGCGCTCGCGGGCGTCGCTCCAGCGCCAGGAGTAGGCCTGCAGCGCCGCCGTCAGCTTCAAATGCGCGACATCATGGACATAGTACATGTGCAGCAAATATTTCAATCGCGCCGCCAGCGAGCCGTACTTGGGCGGAATGCGACGCACATCGGCAAATGTCCGTTCCTTGAGCGCTGTCGCGACCTCGTAAAGGAGATCCTCCTTCGAGGCAAAAAGCTGGTCGAACTCGGCTTCCGAGATATCGGCCGTAGCGCAAATCATGCTCTTCGAGGTTTCCTCGAAGCCGAGCCGCTCGAACAGACGCATTGCGTCATTGACAAGGCGCTCACGAACCTCCGTGCTCGGTGCCATCAATCGATCGAGTGGCACCTTGAGCGATTGCGCCAGCAGGATCAGCCGCTTGGTTGACGGCTGCGTGGCATCGGCCTCCCATTGCGAAACTGCATTGCGAGATATGCCGGTCAGCTTTGCCAGCTGGGCCTGGGATAGGCCCGCTGCCTCTCTCAGTTCGCGCAGTCGCCGCCCCAGGGTCATCGAATGCCGCTCGCCTCTTGTCAACTTCGCCGGACTGGCCGGCAGAACAAGGTGTATACTTCAACGCAAAGATTGACAAAAACGTAAGTATCCCTTACCCCTTTGTCGCAGTGTTCGATGAGTTGCGCATGCGCCGAGCCGCAGTGATTGCATGTCGGATTGCGAGGGAGCGTGACGGGACAATACCATTTCTCGGGGCCGCTCCATGAGCAGGTACTCAGCCTGCTTCGCAGCCGTATCGAATCCGGGGAATGGGGTCGAGGCAACCCGCTGCCGGGCGAGGCCCATCTGTCGCGCGATTTCGGCGTGAGCGTCGGCACCATGCGCAAGGCGATGGACCGGCTGGTTCAGGAACGGGTAGTGATCCGGGAGCGCGGCCGCGGAACATTTGTCAAGGAGCTCTCGGCATGGCGCGCCGAGCAGGGCTTGCGCCTCTGTGACCATTGCGGCACCCCGATCGCGATCGAGATAGCCTTGGTCAAGTCGAACGCCGCCACTGCAACGGCGAGCGAGATCGAGGTGCTGCTGCTGCGCCCCCAGCTTGCCATGCCGCCGCGCGTCCTGCGTTTGTCGCGCGAATGGCGCACCGGCGGCAAGCTGTTGTGCCTCGAGACGATCATTGTCGACGAGACGCGCTTTCCCAACCTGCTGGAAGCCGTCCGGCCGGCAGCGGACACGCTGCACGAAGTCTATGCCGAACAGTACCGAGCGACGGTCGAACGAACGCTATGGACCATCCAGCCCAGCGCACCGGCTGATCCAGCATTGGATACCTTGGAAGCCATGCACGGTGCATCGATGTTGCGATGCAGACGTATCGCATTCGACTCGAAGAACTCGCCCATTGAATTGTGCGAGCAGACCCATTTTTGCGTCGGCCAAGTGTTTCAGCTTAGCGCCTGACAAGATCGAGGCGCGCGACCGCGGCCGACCCCGGCGAGCACGCTGTGCCGGCCCGCTGCCCGTTGCCGGCGCAATCCATCATCTCGAATCTTCGAGCGACGTCCGCACTACGCTGCGATCCGCACCTGCGGCGTCCAATCGGCAATTACCTTCGCGACATCCGCCTTGGCCACCGGTCTGTTGAACAAGTAGCCCTGCGCCTCATCGCAGCCGAGGTTGGCCAAGCCCGCCCGCTGGTCCTCTGTTTCGACACCTTCTGCGGTCGTATGCATACCGCGAGAAATGGCGATATCGACGATTGCTCGCACGATGGCCGACGAACTGGCGCTGGAACCGAGCCTGGACACGAAGCTGCGATCGACTTTGATCCTGTCAAAGGGGAAGCTCTGCAGATATCTGTGCTGCCGGCGATGTCGTTGAAGTTGACCGGAGCTTTGGCAGCCTCGATCGATCGGCGCAAATAAAGCAACGCTTTGTCCATTTCGCCGATCGAGCGCAGGACGTTTTCCTCGAAGAGATGCGCGAAGTTCTGCAGATCGCGGGTGGCGCCATCACGACCGCTATCGCATTCTCTTGGCACGACCCTGGCCGCTGCGCCGAGCCGGGAACATTTCGACCTCATTCAGGTCGAAGCTTTCACACGACAGTATGATACATCTTCTGCAACTTCGAGGTTTCGGCCGCCGGGCTAAAGGCGGCGCGAAACCGCCGCCGGTCCTCACCCCTTCACGTGATGGACTTCGATGACATTGCCTTCGGGATCGTGGAAGAAGATCTGTTCCCAGCCCTTGATCGCCCAGGCGCCATAGTTCGAGTAGGGGATGCCCTTCGACTCGAGCCGTCTCTTGAACGTGTCGATGTCGTCGGTGCGGAATGCGATGTGGCCGCGCTCCAGCGGGTTAATCGCCTGGCCGGTGCGGAAGCCGGCGCCAAGGTCGCGCTCGGCCAGATGCATCTGGGTCATGCCGTCGGTTACGAACGATACCTGGCCGGTGTAGCCGTCCTTGTCCTTCGCCCGCATCGGCTCCATCGACGGCTCGTCGCCCATGTCGAGGACATTGCGGTAGAACTCGTCCATCGCCGGAACGTTGGTGGTGCACAGGTTGATGTGGTGAAGTTTGATTTTCATGGCCCCGGTCGTTCTCCTTCGCTCGCAATCGCCCGCAGCCTAGCAGAGATCGCGATCCTGGCAGTGCCCGCGCGCATACCGGTGCCGTGATCCGATCATACACGGCAATGCCGGCGAGGCACGGCCTATCCTTCTGCCCGCTTGCCAGTTATCAGGTCATGGGCGGCATTGATCTGCTTGATACGGCCCTCGCGATGGCGCCGATCGGCACTGCTCTGGGCGAGATCTGGATGCCAGCACTGTCGCAGCGCCTTTACCAACCGCTGCAGCGTCTCGGCGTCGGCTTCGCGGTTGGCGCCGAGAATGAAGCAGGCTTCGTCCCGGGTCTTGGGGATGCGCGGCTCACTGTTGCGACTGCCGAAACCGGCGCCGGCCGCTTCAGCCACAGCGCCGATGCGATTAAGATCGCGCGCCGACTGGTTGAGGCGCTGGCTCAGCGCTTTCCAGTAGGGGGCGTCGTGGCGGGCGGTCAACGCGCCCGCAGTCACCACCTGCAAGCCCGGGTCCATGGCGAGGCGTTGTGAGATCTGCTTCATCTCCTTGAACAGCAGCGCGCGCAGCGGCAACGCCTCATCGAGATCGACCACGGCGGCCTGCGCCTGCCGCCACAGCGTGTTGATGGTCTGGAACAGCTGCTGGCACTTCGCCTCGTACTCGGCTTCGGTCATAGGACGCATCGGCGCGCCCGATGTCCGCAGCGCCGAACGTCGGCTGCTGCCGACGGCAGTTTGAAGAAATACCAGCAGCAGCGATTCGAGCAGGTTGAACCCGAGCAGCGCGGTGCCGCCGATGGCAAAATAGACCGCCAACGAGCCCGCGTGTTCGTCGCGCCTGGCGACCACGTCACCGGCGCCGGTCGTGGTGTCCGTCACGGCGCCGGCACGCAACAGCAACGGCGACGCCGCCCAGCGCCCGGCGACTGGCGAGGTGGTCGGTTGCGCTGCCTGCGCGGTTGCATAGGTCTGCTGCTGCGACGAATCGCTGTCGTCGGCATGCGCGGGTAACGCGCAGGCGATGCCGCAACCAAGTGCGACGACCAGCGTTCGCAGTCCGGTGCCGGGCCTATTCAACCTGGCCTCCCCACCTCTGATCGATGGCGCCTAGTCTGACGCGGACCTCGTCGGCCACCTCCAGCTGCCGCTTCAGCTCGATCTCGCGAGCCTCGCGCCGCATCCGCAGTTCGCCCCGCTGGAAGGCGTCGCGTTCGGCGATCAACCCCTGCATGCGCTGCAATTGCGCTGTGCTCTGCTCCTGGAAGATCTCGACCAACCCGAGGTAGATCTTGGTCGCCTTGTCGAGCGCGGCTTTCTGTTGCGTCTTGAGCTGGGTGCGCGATGAAGCAACGAGTGCGGCGATGATCGGATGGAACTCGTCGGCGATCAGTCGATCAAGCTGATAGATCTTCTCGTCGACACTCAGCCGGCCAATGAACCACCGCTTCCACCATGGCTCATCGAGGTCGAGCGCGACAACGGTCCCGAGCACGTTGAGCGAAGGCAGCGGCGGCAGCGGCGGCGGCCCGTTGTCACGGTCCTGGTCCTGCCAATTCGGATGCGCCTCGCGCAGCATTTCGCGCAGGCGAGGGAAGATGCGCGACTCCAGGCTGCCGATCTCGACTTCGGCAGTCTTGTGCAGGCGCACGAAGGTCTCCTCGAGTCCGCGCCTCAAACTCGAGGTTGGACAGCGCCAGACCCGGGCGCGGCGACCGGCGCCCAGGGCCGAGCGCAGATTCTGGCATTCCATCTCGGAATAGCCCAGCAGCACATCGCGCAGCATTTCGTTCATGCTGTCGCAGCGATCCTCGATCACCTGGTCGGTACGGGCCTGCAGATCGATGACGAGGCTGTGCAGCGAAGCGGTAAGGCGATTGTTGTCCTCGATCTCGGCGGCGATCAGCCGCAATTCCTCCTCGCCCTGCTGCACGCTCGTGACTTCGACGCGCGCCTCGGTGGCGAGACCCTCGAGCTCATGGCGGGCGGCATTGCCATAGACGTGGACCAGCTCGGCGAACGACGCCTTGACCTGCTTCAGCACCTGGCCGGCATGGCTGCGCAGCGTCAGATGCTCGAGTACGTCCGACAGTGCCGGCAGGCCCGAACTCGCAATTAGCGCCTGTGCCAGCCGCTCGTGACTGAGGCTCTCGATGGGCGCCGAGAGCGAGGCGCTCGCGCTGCCACGCGCCGCCATCTGGGCGATGTAGGCGGCCGCTTTCGGCTGGAACGCGCGCTTGATCTCCGCCTCGGCGCCGCTGATCGCAAGGCCAGCCCAATGGGCGCTGCCGGCAACGATCGGTATCTCGATGTCGGGGAACTCGCGGCGCAGGCCGACGCGGACATGCTGCATGATCTGTGGCGTATCGCGAACGACATCGCCCAACTCGTCGATGCGATTGATGAAGACGGCGATGCGGTGCTTGTGCAGGCCGCGCAGGATGCGCAGCAGCGCCACATCGGCCGACGACAGCGCCTGCCGCGCCGTCAAAACGACGATATAAACGTCGGCGGATTCGAGCGCGCCGCGAGTGATCTCATCGCGCACCAGGAATGGATCATTGGTGCCGGGAGTGTCGAGGATGGTGGTTGGGAAGGCGAAGTCGCCGGCATCGAAATAGAGATCGGCGGTTTTGACCACATCCGCATAGTGGCCCTTCTGGTCGTCATCGGCGCCGGCGCAGACGTAACGCTCGAGCAGCTGCGGGGTGACCTCGGAAAACGAATGCCGCTGGCCAAGCAGGTCCGCCAGTGCCGCCCCCAGCCGACCCTCCGATCTCCGCCGCAGGGCATCGACATGGCTCTGCAGCAGCTCGGTCTCGAACCCAGGCACCAGCCGCTTGGTGAGGTCGCGCAGCTGGCCGCCGCCCTCGGCGAGGTGTTGCCACTCGTTGGCGTCGAAGAACGAAAACACCGCCGCCGTGTTCGGTGGTGCGTCACCGCGGCCGAAGTGCAGCTGCGTGATGGCCGTGGTCCAGGGATTGACGTCGGTCGGCAGCAGGCCAGGACGGCGAACGAGCGCATTGATGAAGCTGCTCTTGCCGGCCTTCACCTGGCCGATCACGGCGATCTTGCAGGTCAACCGACCGAGGAGGCGCAAGGTATCGTCGACAAATGCGGTACTTCGTTCAGGCTGGCTCACCCGCAGGTCCTGGGCGCAGCGTGTCAGCTCGCGCCGGAACAGATCAAGCTCGGCGCCGATCGAACGACGGTCAAACGGTTTCAGCGCACCGTCGGCCCTGACGGCGACGGCATCGCGCTCGCCCCTCGCATGATTGGCGAGCGACGACAACGCATTGGCACCGCTACGCAAATGGATTGGCGGATTCGACACGAGCCCCCTTCGCGACACGCGCGGACTGATCGCAAGATCGATTGCACGCTACGCACACATGTGCTCGCCGGCCGCACCGGAGAAGCATTGTTGTATCCCCCACGTCCTGAACGCTTGGCGCCGCCGCCGCCCCCGTTGTTCCGGTCCGCCACTGATCAGTTCCAATCATAATGACGATAGTTGGACTAAAATATGGTGGCTCGGTCGCCAATAAATGCCTGCAGGCAGCTTACCGCCACGTTTTCGAACATATTGTACTCGAATGTCGCGGCGTGAGTTCATGTAGGCAGGGATGGCCATGGGTCGGTCCAGCGTCGAAGACCCGAAGTTGACGGAAGTGAAGGCGATCCTCGCCCGTCTGCAGCGCATGTCGCCTGACGACGAACCGGAGCCGACGCCGCCTACATCGCCGATCGTACTGAGGCCGCTGCCGGTGTCGGCAGGCCGAATGGCCGAGCCGTCGGCGATGCCGTTACCTTTGCAACCTGTTTCAGAGCCCGCGCCGAAGCGCAAGACGAGCCCTGCGCGCTTGCTGACTGCTCTGCTGGCCGGCTGCGCCACCGCCGCACTCGTGCTGTTTGAGACCCGCTCGCTGTGGCTGCCCGGACCGGGCACGATAGCGACCGCGATCGAAGTGACACCGCCGCCGCAAGTTGCCGTTACCATCCCGGTGCCGCCGATCGTCACCGTGCCAACACCCCCGTCTGCACACGATCAGGCGGTAACCGCCCCCGCCAGCGCACCAGCGCCCACGCCGGCTGGCGCCGAGGTGGCAGTGGCCCCCACAGTCGTTGCAATTCCGGCGCCAGTGGTCGAAGCGAAGGTGGTGGAGCCGTTGACCGATGCGGCCGTGATGCTGCTTGCCGAGCATCTGATCAAGGCCGGCAGCGTTGCCGCCGGCCGTGCTGAATTGCTGCGCATCGCTCCGCGGCAGTCCGCTGATGTCGCCTGGGCGCTCGCGCGCGCGTTCGATCCCAATGTCGTCGGTAAGATCGAGAACGCCGACGCACGCCCCAATGCCGACGAGGCCGCCAACTGGTATCGCAAGTGGCACGCGCTGGCGGTCGAGCAAGGACTCGTCGCTGACAGCGTATCGATTGAGCGGATCATCCGCGCGATGCGGCAGTAATTCCACCGGCAGCCAGAACTATTGCTTTGCGGACCCGCTTTTCACGGCCGGGCTTGGAGCAGGCGTCGATGATGGCGATACCGATGCGGGGCTTGGCGCCGGCGTCGAGGCCGCCGCCGGGGCCGCCGGCTTTGGAGCGGTTGCCGGCGTCGCCGCAATCGCCGGGTTCGGCGGACTAGCCTGCGCCTCCCAGAAGCGCGCCAGGTGCCGTTCCACAATCTTTTCGTATTCGCCGCTCTCCCGCAGCTTCGCAAGTGAGGCGTTGACGTAATACAGGATCGTCCGCGCGTGCGGATGCGTCTTGGCGATGATCACATGCAGCGGCGTCAGTGCCACCGGCTGATCGACGACACGAATGCGATCGGCCATGCCGAGTGAGTTTATGCTGGTGCGGCCAACGAGTTCGCTCATCACCACGCCGTCGACGGTGCCGGCGTCGAGCAGCCGGAAGCACTCGTCGACGGAGCCCGGCCGGATCACCGTGATCTTGCCCTCCTTCGCCCAGTTTCGCCCGGCACGGTCCAGGTCGTGCAGGGGATAGCCGGTCGGGCGGCACAGCGACGTGCCGTGGATCTCCTCATTGCGCAGCGACTTGATGCGCGAGTTTTCGCGGACGAACAGGTTGGTCACGACCTCGTACAGTGGATCAGAAAAGAAGAATTTCTGGCACCTCAGCTGCGACCCGGCATCGAGTGTCGCCGCCACCTCGCATTCGGGCCTGGCCCACGGGAAGCCGACATCGAACGCCCGCGTCAGCAGCAGCGGATTAAGGTGGGCGGCCCAGTCATTGACCCAGGAGATGCTGTAGTCGAACCGGCCCTTCGATTCTTCCTTGATGAGGTCGAGCGCGGCGCTCACTACCTGCGTCAGCATGCCACCGCCCTCAAGTGCCCGGCCGGTATAGGGCTGGTAGTTGTCGGCGGTCAGGATCTCGAGCTTGCGCACGATCGACGAGATGATGAAGCTCTCGCCCGGATTGGGCGTCGGCGATATCGCCGCCGGCGCAGGCGCGGCCGGCTGCAGCTGGGTCTGGCCGCCAATGCAAGGCAGGCGGATCGCCAAACCCGGCATCAGCAGTGAGCCGTTGGGGCCGAGCCGGTCCTGGTTGGCATAGAAAATGATCGTCCACTGGGCCGGATTGCCGTAGGTGCGGGCCGCGATCTGCGCCAGCGTCTCGCCGTCCTTGATGGCATAGTCGGTGCCGCAGGTCTGGGCGCCGGCAACATCGGGCCGCCCCAGGCTCAGCGGCATTACAAGGAGTAGCAAAGCGAAGAGATGGCGAATTGACCGTGCATGCAACGGTCGCAGAATGGGTCGTGCCATGGCTCTAGCCTTCCTCGAAGCGCGCACGCGGCAATCAACTACGGCACGCTTGCTGGGTCTCGTCTCGGAGCCCTACGGCTAGAACCCAAGCACGGACAGCACATTTACCTGTCGACTGGCCACCGGGGTCCCACAACCTCCACTGCCATCAATTGCGTCGCCGAATGTGGCAAAAGATCGTTGCCGGCCGCATCCGAACCGATCAACTTTTTTTGCCGCGGCAATGACACAATGCTTTGAGACGAACACTGACGGGAGTGAAAGCTCACGCGCTGCGGGTTGGGCGCTGCGTTGATTGAACTTGGCACTCCGCGCTTATTATCCAGGATGCCCTGACGCGGCAAGAGTCCGGCGGCAGTCGGGGGTAACCGGCTGCAATTTTGATGGCAGAGGGAAGCGTGATGTGTCGTTTAGTCCTTGCTTCATTATTCATACTGACTTCGGCACTGGCCCTGTGCTCGCCGGGCCACGCCCAGCGCGCGGCAGTGCGCGCGACACTCGCGCCTGAGCGGGTGACAATTCTCACCAACGGTATCGCAGACCCCGCCGGTCCGGCGGTGTCGATGATCAACGATGTTGCCGCCCGGCTGTCGCACAGCGGCATGCGCGTGCTGCCGATCGCGGGCGAGGGCGCGCTCGGCAATCTGCGCGATCTGCTGCAGCTCCAGGGCGTCGATTTCGCCATCCTCAACAACGACATCTTGGCCTATCTCGATTTGACCGGCGAGTATCCGGATGCGCGCCGCCGCATCCGCTACGTCACCCATCTGCTCGACCAGACCGTCTACTTGCTCGCGCGCAAGGAGTTCGTATCGCTCGAGGAGTTGCGCGGTCGCAAGGTCGCGGCCGGTCAAGGCGCGATCACGGCCAGGACGCTGTTCGGGCTGCACAAGGTCGCAGCCGAAGTACAAACGATCGACAGCGAGCGGCTGGCGCAATTGCAGACCCTGCGCGGTGTCGACGGCATCGTGTTGCTCGGCGGCGAGGTCGCACGCCTCGACCTCGGCTTGGCAGCGCTCAGCGACTTCCATCTCCTCGCCATCCCGCCGTCGCCGGCGCTGCAAAAGGTCTACCAGCCGGCGCGGATCGCCGCGACCGAATTCCCCGGCCTGGCCCGACCGGAGGGTCCACTCGACACGATTGCCGTCTCAACGCTGCTGGCAGTGTTCGACTGGACGCCACGGCACAGCCGCCACGCCAACATTACGGCTTTCATCAAGGGCCTGTTCGCCAGCCTGCCGGCGCTGCGCCAGACACCCGCCGGCGCGGCCTGGCGACAGGCCGATGTCAAGGCCGAAATCGTCGGCTGGACGCGATACAGCGGCGCCGAGCCGGACAAGCTCCTGAGCAAGACACAGCTGGCAGGCCTATCCGTCGTCGACAAGCCGGCACCAGTGCCCCCGCCCGCCCAGCCCGCCGCCGCCGCGCGCGCGCCGCAGCCGAAACCGATCTCCATGCTGGTCGTCAAGCGTGCGCCGCTTGCCGACGAACGCGCCGCCGACGGCGGATTGATCCCGGCGCTGCTGGCCGCCGGCATCGCGATGGCGGGGCCGGTGAAGGGGCAGCGGCCGGCGATCGAATGGT
Organism: uncultured Alphaproteobacteria bacterium; assembly: GCA_963741505.1. Lineage (GTDB taxonomy): Bacteria > Pseudomonadota > Alphaproteobacteria > Rhizobiales > Hyphomicrobiaceae > JAKFWF01. The sequence goes on from CAVUIJ010000014.1 coordinate 174,520, forward strand.
CGAAGTCGGATGCCAGCACGCCGCAGCTGCTGGCCAAAGAAACCGCGGCCGACGTGCTGCTGCCATGGGATCTCGCCGACTGCGAGCGGCCCAGCGACCTCTCCCAGACGCAGGCGGTGCTGTGCGACCGCGCCACCTTCTCGGATCCGATCATGCAGGTGGTGATTGCCCTGTTCTCGATCGCCGAGGGCGACTTCAAGTTCGACAGCAATGCCAGCATCAAGGGCCGCAGTATCTGCGTGCCCCTCGACCGTGACATCGCCGATCTGGCGATCGAGGGCCGCAACTGGATTGCAGAAAAACACATCACGCTGATCCGCCAACCGTCGCTTATCGATTGTGTCAGCCTGGTGCAGCGTCGCGAGGCCGATGCCTTTGTCGCGACCGACGTCGAGGGCTGGCATCTCTTGAAGCAGCTCGGCATCGACCCGCTGTTCGTCATGGCGGAAAGGCCGCTCGGCGCGCGCACGATCCATGCTGCGGTCTGGAAAGCCCATCCGCAGGCAGCCGACATGCTCGAGACCGTGAACAAGGCGATCCGTCAGATTAAGGACAGCGGTGCGCCACGCCAATCTCGTGCGCCAGCACCTGATGCCGATCCTGGCGCACAAGACCGACATCCGATAAGCGCCTGCGAAGAGTATCCCTAGCCAGCCGCGACCAGCGTCCGGACAAGCTCGGTCCGGGCGGGCTCGATCCGCGATAGTGCGCGCGATGCAATGCGGTTGATCGCCTCGATGGCGCGGGTCCCGCGGGATTGACGCAAGGCATCGAGCTGCCGGTCGATTGCTTGCTCCAATAAGAGGCACGCGCTGGCCTCGCGGGCCGCCTCATGCTCGTCCGGCGGCAGGGCGATCAGCGCCGGCTCGGCGCCGGCCGCCGTCGACAGCATGACGATTTCGCGAAATTCCGCGCCGGCCGCGTCGCGCAGCCGCGCCAGCAGCTTTTCCTGATCCGTGCTATCGCGCAGCAGATCGCGGTGGGTTACGACGAGGATGCCGTGATCGCGCATGCGCGGCGTCATTGCGCTCCAGGCCAGCCGCTCGCTCTCCTTCCAGGCCTGCGTCGCCACCGTGCACCACAGCACCGCGTCGATGCCGTGCGGCGCAAGGTCGACCGCCGTATCATCGAAGCGCGGATCAGCTAGCCCGGGCAGATCGATGAACTGCATCGTCTTCAGCCGCTCCGATGGCAGGCCGACATCGAGCCGCACCGCCTCGCGTGGCGTCCATCGGATGCTCGGCATCGATGACGCGTCGCGCACCGTCCGCCGCCACAGCGAAGATCTCCGGGGTCGCCGCATAGTACAGCAATGTCGGGATTCTGGGTATTCGATACAATCGCAGTCGGAAGGCTGTCGATGCCGACCAGCAGGTTGGCGAGCGACGACTTGCCGGAATTGAACTCGCCAACAATGGCGACCCGTAGTGGCCGTTGCAGCTTTATTTCGAGCCGGGACAGGCCACGGATGGCGGATGTCAGCACTGGATAGGCGGCGCTGAAATTTTCGAGGCCAGCACGGGCGTCACGAAGTTGGGCGACCACCTTGGCCGTAATTTCGAGACCGGCCCGCGGCGGCGCGATCCGTGCCTTCGCGGGATAGGCCGGCGCCAGCGTCGGCGCCTGTGGCGTCGAACTCGACAACATGGATACGCAACACTCCGAACACGACGAGTACGCTAACGAAGTTGGGCGTCATAGTAGGCGAGTTTGTGGCACCGAGCCAGGGGGAATTGACGCGCAGGCCGGTGGCACGCCCAGGAGAGTGCCTCAATGCGCCATGAACACCGGTACCGGCGAATGGCTGAGAATGTGGCGCGTGGCGCCGCCGAATATCAACTGACGCAGGCGGCTCTGGGTATAGGCCCCCTTGATGATCAGGTCGCAACCGAGCTCGACCGCCTCTGCCAGGATCTTCTCGCCGGTGCTCATCCGGCCCGGCGCGACGGTACGCTCCTCAGCGGCAATGCCGTTGGCCTTCAGATGACGAGTGAGATCGAGCCCGGACGGACCCGGTACGGTGCCGCCCTCGACCGTCAGCACCACGACGCGCTTGGCCTGCTGCAATACCGGCATTGCCAGCGCCGTCGTCAACGCCGACTCGGTGCTGCCGTTCCACGCCACCATGACCTGCTCGCCAACTTTGGTCGGTCCTTTCGGGGGCGCCACCAGGATCGGCCGGCCGCTTTCAAACAGCGTGGTCTCGAGTGCCACCTGCTGCATCGGCGGCACCGTCCCGGCGGGCGCCGCAAACACGATGACATCAAAGATCCGGCTGTACTCGGCGATCGATCCCTGGAACAGCGTCTTGTCATCGCACCAGCGATAGGACAACTGGCCGCCGGCCGATGTGCTGGCTGGAACGCCCTTCGCCTTCATGAACGCCTCGAACGAGGCGCGGCACTCGCGGGTCACGTCCTCGGCCGGTTTCGTCGAAGGTGGCAGCCAACCACCGCCGAAGCCATCGACCGCCATGAAATCGGAGGCGAAGATTTCTAGGATCACGCCTTCCATATAGGCCCCGAATCGGGAGGCGAAGGCATGCGCAGTCTCGAGCACGGGGTCCACCGAACCGGTGATCGGAAACGGCACCAACACGGTCTTCATGGCCATGGCATTCTCCGTTGCCTGCGCCTTTCGGGCGTGTATTCTGGCACTTGCGCGCCAGGATGCAAGGGCTGCCGCCGTCAATTCTGCCCGCGCTGCGCGAATCGCCGCGTCGCCCCATCCCCGCCCCATTCCAAGGGCCTGTTATTGGCTGGGCTAACCAAACCGTGAACGATTATTGTGCATCCTGTGTTGCGCACCCCTCGGAACTCCATGTTAGGCTGTGCGAATGGTTGACCAGACACCGCAATCTGCGCCGCCGGCCTCGCCGATTACCGTCGCGTTCGAGCGCAAGGTGAGGCTCGGCACCTGGGGCCTGCTGTTCGAGCGGCTGTGGCCGCGCCTGTGGCTGCTGATAGGCATCGTCGCGCTGTTCCTGGTGCTGTCGCTCGCCGGTGTCTGGGGCTATCTTGGCGACACCGCCCATCGCATCGCTCTTGTCGTATTCGGTGCCGCGGCAGTCGCCGGCTTTGCCTATGCCGCCCGCGTGCCCGTACCCTCGCGCGAGGACGTCATCCGTCGGATCGAAGTGCGCTCCGGCGTGCCGCACCGCCCGGCGACGTCGTATGAGGACACCCTGTCGGCGCCGGGCAGCGACCCGGCGACAACCGAGTTGTGGGCCGCCCATCGCAGCCGCCTCGCCAAGCTGCTCGATCGCCTCCGGTTCGGTCGGCCCGAACCGCGCACCGACCGCTACGACCCGCTGGCGCTGCGGACGCTGCTGATGATTGCGCTGGCGCTGCTGGCATTGCTCGCCGGCGACAATCTACGCGACCGGCTCGGGTCAGCGTTCCGTCTCGGGCCGTCGATCAAGGTTGCAGATGCCCGTCTCGATGCCTGGGTGACACCGCCGGCCTACACCGCCCGGCCGCCGATCCTACTCGCCGACGGCGCCCAGGGCGGCACCATCAAGGTCGCGACCGACGGCAAATCCATCGAAATTCCGGACAAGAGCCTGCTGATCGTGCGTTCGAGCGGCGCCGGCATCAAGGACATCGCGCTCGAGATCATTGGGGCGCCGAAGACTGCAGCAGCGCCCGCCAAGGCCGCAGAACAAAAGAATGCTGCCGGCCAAGCCAGTGCCAGCCCGACCGATGCCGCCGAGGCGCGGCTCGAGTTGCGCTCCTCCGGCGTGGTGCGCGTCACCAGCGGCGGCGCCGAGCTCGCCCGCTGGGCGTTCACCGTCATTCCTGACCTGTCGCCCAAGATCACGTTGTCGAAGGATCCGGAGCGCTCGCCGCGCGGTTCGATGAAGCTTACCTACAAGATGCAGGACGACTACGGCATCGCCACTGCCGAGGCCCGCTTCGAACGGATCAAGCCCGGCGCACCCGACCCGCGCACCGCATGGGCGCGCGAGGGCACCGAGTTGAAAGGCCCACGCCGTCCGCTGGATCGGCCGCCGGTGCTGCCATTGCGCATCCCGCGCTCGACCCTGAAGGAAGCCGAATCCTCGAGCCACCACGACACCAGCGCGCATCTATGGGCTGGTTCGAAAGTACGCATGACGCTGGTCGCCAAGGATCATGCCGGCAATGTCGGCAAGTCGCAGCCGTTCGAGATGACGCTGCCGCAGCGTCGGTTCTCGAAGCCGCTCGCCCGTGCCATTGTCGAGCAGCGGCGCAAGCTGGTCGAAGATGCGCGCTGGCGCCCCCATGTATTGAAGGCGATCGACGCGCTCTCGATAGAGCCTGACGGCTATTTCACCGACCGGGTCGCCTACCTCGGCCTGCGCGACGCCTACCACCGCCTCGCCCGTGACAAGAGCCGCGCCGGATTGCGCAGCGTCATCGACCAGCTTTGGCATGTGGCGATGAGGCTCGAAGACGGCGGCTCGCTGTCGGCCGCCGAGCAGCGCCTGCGCGATGCCCAGGAACAGCTGTCGAAGGCGCTCGAGAACGGCGCGTCGGACGAGGAGATCCAGCGCCTGATGCAAGAACTGCGGCAGGCGCTCGCCGAGTTCATGCAGCAGCTTCAGAAGCAGGCCGAGAACCAGCCGCCGATGGACATGCAGGGCATGAACCCCAACCAGATCCTGCGCCAGGAGGATCTCAACCGCATGCTGAACAACCTGGAGAACATGGCGCGGCAGGGCTCGCGCGACCAGGCCCAGGACATGCTGAGCCAGCTGCGCGACATGCTGGAAATGCTGCAATCGGGTCGTATGGCGCAAGGCCAGCAAGGCCAGGCCAATCAGCAGGCCATGCAATTGATGAATGAGTTTGGCGACATCATCGGCCAGCAACAGCGGCTGCAGGACGAGACCTTCGGCCAGCAGGGCCAGGACGGGCAACAGGGCCAGCAGGGTCAACAAGGACAACAGGGCCAGCAAGGTCAGCAGGGCCAGCGCGGCCAGCAAGGCCAGCAAGGTCAGCAAGGTCAGCGCGGCCAGCAGGGCCAGCGCGGGCAGCGCGGTCAACAAGGCCAGCAAGGCCAGATGGGGCAGAACGGACAGGGTGGTCAGGACGGCGAAGGGGCAGGGCCCGACCTCGGCCAACGCCAACGCCAGCTGCGCGATCGGCTCGGGCGTCTGCAGCGCGGCCTCGAACAGAACGGCATCCAGGTGCCGGGCCAGCTCGATGGCGCCCAGCAGTCGATGGAAAACGCCGAGCGCGCGCTTCGCGACGGTGATCGCGAGACCGCCGCCCGTGAGCAGGGCCGGGCGCTGGAGCAGATGCGCCAGGGCGCGCAGTCAATGGCGCAGCAGATGATGCGCAACATGCCGTCGCGCTTCGGCCAGGGCCCCGCCGGCGATGCCCCGCTCGATCCCTTGGGCCGGCCGCAGCGCAGCGAGGGGCCGGATCTCGGCACCTCGGTCAAGGTTCCCGACGAGATCGAGATGCAGACCGCTCGTGAGATCCTCGAGGAGCTGCGCCGGCGGCTCGGCGACCAGGCCCGCCCGACGCTGGAGCTCGACTACATCGAGCGGCTGCTGCGCCGGTTCTAGAGTCTTTCCGATTGAAATCGAGGCGGTCGGCCTGCCGGCTCAGCGCAACCGCACCGTGACGCGATCGACCCGGCCGCGCGCGTCGATCACCGACAGATGCACGAAACCGCGGCCATCGGGCTGCCAGACGATCTCGCGCGACTGGCCGTCAGCAGCGATCGGCGCACCGTCGGCGAGCCATGTCAGCGGCAACGCGCCGCCGTCGGCCTTCAGCACGATCGGCGCTGTCTGCGTCCTCGACCTCGAGCTCAGCGCGATCGGGCGGGAAGGCGATCTGCACGGCGGCGTCGAGATAGCCACCGTCCGGCACCACTTGTGCGCCCGGCTCCTGAAAGCGCTTCAATGGCGGCGGCAGCGCCGCGCCGGTCGAGCGGATCGCACCGGCAGGCGCCGGCGCCAATGCGACACGATCCGGGCTGAGGCGCTGGAACGCGTCGAACAGGATCGGCGCCGCAGCGGTGCGACCGGTGAGCCCCGGCGTCGCCGCGCTGTCCGGCCGGCCAACCCATACGCCGATGGTATGGCGGCCGTCATAGCCGATCGCCCAGGCGTCGCGATAGCCGTAGGACGTGCCGGTCTTGTAGGCGATGCGGCCGCCCTTGGCCGACGCCGGCGGGGCAGAATCCTTGAGGATGTCGGTGACGTACCAGGCGGCGACCGGCGACAGCAATTGCTTCGGCCGCTCGGCCTTGGCCAGGCGCGGTCCGGCCTGACCCTCGCGGCTATGCCGCAGCGTTACCGCTTCGCCGCCGCGAGCGAGTGCGGCATAGAGCGCGGTTAGATCGGCGAGTCGCAAGCCGACGCCGCCGAGCGCGATCGCGAGCGTCGGCTCGCTGGCCTCCTTCGGCAGCGTCGCAGCAATGCCGACGCGGCGCATGCGGCCCATCAGCTTGCCGGGTCCGACCGCATTCAGCACCTTGACCGCCGGAATGTTGAGCGATTGGGCCAGTGCATCGCGGATGGTGACGGTGCCGCGGAATTCCTCGTCGAAGTTCTTCGGCGCATAGGTGCCGAAGCGAACCGGCCGATCCTCGATCAGCATTTCCGGGTGCGCGAGACCGGCTTCAAATCCGAGACCATAGATGAACGGCTTCAGCGTCGAGCCCGGCGAACGCGTGGCTCGCACCATGTCGACCGCACCGAACCTCGTGTCGTCGAAATAGTCCGAGGCGCCGACGTGCGCAATCACCTCGCCCGACTTGTGGTCGACGGCGAGGATTGCCGCCGACAGGCGCTGCCCCAGGCCGCGGACATGGTCGCGCGCCAGCGCCTCGAGCTCTCCTTGCACCTGGGCGTCGATGGTGAGGCGATGGATCGACTTCGTCTCGTCGGCGGCGACTTCGGCTTCGGCCAGATGCGGCGCAAGGCGCGGAAATTCGCGGCGCGCGCTCGGTACCGGCTCGAGGCTGGCGCGCTGCGCTTCGGACTGCGTTATGACGCCGCTTGCGACGGCCCGCGCCAGCACGCGGGCACGCGCCCGGGCTGCGGCTTGCGGGAAGCGATCCGGACGCCGCGTCTCCGGCGACTGCGGGATCGCAACCAGAAGGGCGGCCTCGCCGACCGACAACCGCGCCGGCTCGCGGCCGAAATAGGTCAGCGCCGCCGCCCGCAATCCCTCGATGTTGCCGCCGAACGGCGCCATGCGCAGGTAGAGCTTGAGGATCTCCTTCTTCGACAACTTCTGTTCGAGTTGCAGCGCGCGCAGCGACTGACGCAGCTTGCCCATAGCCGTACGCTCGTGCTCGCCGGCTAGCAGCCGCGCGACCTGCATGGTCAGCGTCGAGCCGCCGGAGACGATCCGGCCGTAACGCGCCGCGAGGCCGACGCCGCGCGCGAACGCCAGCGGATCGACGCCGCTATGCGAATAGAACCGTCGGTCTTCATAGGCGATCAGCAAGCTGATATAGCGCGGATCGACATCGCCGACCTCGACCGGCAATCGCCAGCGGCCGGAGGGCGTGGTGAAGGCCCGCAGCAGCCGGTTGTTGCGATCGACAACCGTCGGCGACAGCGCATCGGCGGCCGCGATCGGCGGCGGGCCCAGCCGGTAGATGGCAAAGCGGAGGGTGGCGTAGCCGGCGCCGGTCAGCAGCGCGATGCCGGCGGCCAGGGCGAATGCCAGACGAGATCGACGGCGTAGTCCCCTCTCCCCGCCCGCTTGCGGGGAGAGGGTTAGGGTGAGGGGCGGCAACAGGTAAGGAGCAAGCGGCCGCCCCTCACCCTCGGCCGGCCGTAGGGGCCGGCCTCTGCCCTCTCCCCGTGAAGGACGGGGAGAGGGAAAAAGAGCGATCGTAGCCAGCGCAACATCGCCGTCACTCTTTCGCGATGACTTCGAGGCGGCCGCTCGCAGTGCGCGCGAAGCGGTCGGGACGATACATGTCCTCGATCGTCGCCGCCGGATGCACGAAGCTGCCCGGCGTCACCGCCCGCACGATATAGGCAACGGTCACTGTCTTCGCCGGGCCCTTGCCGGCGTTGCTGTCATCGCCATCACTGCTGTCATCGCCAGCGTTGCCGCGGCGGCCGCCACCGTTGGCGGACTTGCCGAACAAGTTGAAGGCGGCGACGAAGCGGTCGTCGCGGAACTCGGTGTGCTCAGGTTTCAGCTCGCTCTTCAGCCAGTCGAGCGTCTTGACGTCGCCGCCGTCGACGAGGCGCGGGTTCTCGACTTCGAAGCCGGCCGGCAAACGATCGACCAAGAGGATCCGGCCGCCTTCCTCGCGCCGCCTCGACCTTGAGCACGACGACGAAGCGGTCGGACTGCTTCACCTGGGCCTGGCCACCCGCCATGGCGCTGGCGAGATCGACCTTCCGGCCGTCGAGCGTATAGAACGCGCGTTCGATCTTGAAGCCCTTCGACGCTGCCGGCTCCGGCGTCAGCGCCGCGCCGATCACCGAGATCACGGCATCGACGGCGGCATCACTGTCGTTGGTGATCGTGAGCGCGCCGTCCTTTACTTCGGCCGCGGTCAATACGCGATTGAAGGCGCCCTTGTGCGGCTGGCCGTTGACGCCGAGCACGGTGTCGCGCGCCTGGTCGGTGAGCGCGCGCGCAGCCAGCAGCATCCACGCCTGCTCCTGCGTCGAGGTGTACTGCCGCGTCGCATAGACCTTGGCCAGCACGCCGACGAGCTTCGGCGCTTCGGTGGTGCTCATCCGGGTCTCGGCCGCGAGCGTGACCAACGCCGCCCCGTCGCGCAAGCCGGAGCCATAGTCGATACGGGAGAGCTGCGCGTCCTTGGCGGTGATCCCGGCGAGCGCGGCCTTGAACGCCTTCTCCGCCCGTTCCTTGTCACCCAGCATGGCGAGCGCGGCGCCGAGCTGGGCCTGCGCCAGCGGCGTCGAGAACCGGTCGAGCCGGGTGTCGACATAGTAGCGCAGATCGCCCATGGCGGCGCGACCATTGCGAGCGAGAACGTAGAGCGCATAGGCCCGCGCCTCGCCGCCCTTCTCGAAGTCCTGGGCATAGGAGACATAGTTCTGCAGCTTGTCGAGCGCCTGGGCGAACGCCTGCGGCTTGACGACATAGCCGCTCTCCTTCGCCCGCGTCAGGAAGTCGGTGACGTAGGCGGACAGCCACATGTCGCCGTTGCGCGGCCCCCAGGTGCCGAACGCACCCGAGGCATCCTGCATTTCGAGCACGCGCTCGATCGCGTCCTGGATGCGTTCTTTCAGCGCCACGTCGGTCGGCAAGCCTGACTGTGCCGCCAGCGTGTTGGCGTAGAGCAGCGGCAGCGCGCGGGAGGTCGTCTGCTCGGCGCAGCCGTAGGGGTAGCGGTCGAGCTGGGTGAGCAGGCCCGGCACATCCATCGCCGCAGTCGGGCCGACAGAGAGCGTGACTTTGGTGCGCGACGCGATCAGGTCGGCCAGCAAGTCGGGCGAAAGCGTGATCTTGCCGCCCTTGGCCGGCAAGCTCGATACCGTGTAGCGGCGGATGTCGCCGGCCGGGACCTTGACGTCGAGGGTGAGCCGGCGCTTGACGTCGACCCCGTTCGGACCGGTGACACGCACGTCGTAGGCGATGCGGCCGACGTCGGCGGGCTTCACCTTGAAGCGCTCGAACACGCGCTCATTGGGCGCGAGCGTGATGTTGCGAGCGACGACGCTGGCCTTCTGTCCGGCAGCCGTCTCCTGCTCGACGGCCACCTTGTAGGTGCCGGCGATGCCCTCGACGTTGTGCACGTCGAGCTCGATACGGGCTTCATCGCCGAGCGTCAGGAACCGCGGCGTCGAGGCCACCAGCGCCACCGGATCGCGCACGATCACGTCGCTCGTCGCGTGACCGAGCTTGTCGGCGCTCCAGGCAACCGCCATCACCCGGACGGTGCCGTTGAACTCTGGCAGTTGGAATTCGACGTTAGCCGTGCCGTCGGCCGCGACCTTGACGATGCCCGAGTGCAGCGCCACCAGCGTCTCGACCGGCGGCGAACCGTAGGTTGCCATGCCGCCGCCATCACCACCGCTGCGAAGCCTGCCGCGCTCGGCCCGCATGCCATCGATCAGGCGGCTGTAGAAATCGCGGAGCTCGAGCCCGAGCTTGCGCTGCCCGTAGAAGTGTCCTTCCGGCGCCGGCGGCTGGTAGCGGGTGAGATTGAGAATGCCGGCATCGACCGCGGCAACCGTGATGCGCGCTTCCTCGCCGGCTTTGCAGGCCACCGATCTTGACCGGCACGGCGAGCTTCGCCGCCGACTTGACCTTGTCGGGCGCGCCGAGCGTGACCTTCAGCGTGCGCTCGGTCTGGTCGAGCGCCAGCCATTTGAGCCCGAGCGCACGACCGGGCATGCGCTTTGCGGCTATGTCCATCGGACGGTAGAGCATGGTCGCGACGTAGGCGCCGGCGCCCCAGTCGCTGCCGACTTCGATCGGGATTTCGGTCCCACCCTTGGCGACTTCGACCTGTTTGTGGGTGACGAGGCCCGACGACAGGATGGTGACGAGGGCACGGCCGCCGGTCTTCGATACGACCTTCAGCTTGGCGGTGTCGCCGGCCTTGTAGGCGGGCTTGTCGAGCCCGACTTCGAGGAACTCAGGTGAGTCGGCGCCCTCCTCGCCGTACCAGCCGGCGCGGAAGTTGACGCTGGACGATGCGCTGCCGTCGGCCGCGGTCACCTCGAGGCGGTAGCGGCCCCAGTCGGCCTTCGCTTCGATCGCAGCAGCGACATCGGCGGTGGTGTTGGCCTTGCCGCTGGCGATCTTGCGGGAGAGCGTGACGGCCTCGTAATTCCAGTTGCCGTCGCGGTTGTACCATTGCCAGTTCTGATCGAGCCGCACGAGCGTCCACTGCAGGCCGGCATCGGCAGCGCGGCGGCCATCGGCGTCGAGCTTGATCACCTCGAAGCGGGCAACCTCGCCTTCCGGCACCTCGTCACCCTTGAACAGCGACTTGATGCCGATGCGCGCCGCTTTCGGATCGACCGGCAGCGTCACTGTGCGCTCGATGGTGCGGCCGCCGGGCTCGCGCAGGCGCAGCATGATCTCGGCTTCGAGCGGCCGCGTGGTGCGCGGGATCGGCGGCAATTGCACAGCAACTTCCGCGAGGCCATCGGCGCTGGTGGTGGGCAGACCTTCGAGCGACCTGCGCACCACGGTCAACTTCTCGTCGGCTCGGCCGAACTTGAAACCAGAGAACCCTTCGACGTCCTTGTTCGACGGCTTGACGACGACTTCACCCTCGATCGCCAGATTGGCCGCCGGCGGACCATAGAGATAGCGGCCGGCGAGCTTCACGATCGCCAACTCTTCAGGCGCGATCGACTTCGCAACCGGCTCGAGCTTGAGTTCAAGCCGCTCCGGCACGAAGTCCTCGACCAGGAACGAGATGCTCGCCAGCGGGTCGGCCTTGGGGTCGGCATGCAGTTTTGCGCGCCAGGTTCCGGTCATCGCGGTGCCGGCAAGGGCGAGCTTTGCCTCGCGGCCGCCGAGCGCATCATCGGTCAACGCGATGCGCCTGTGCTCGACGCCATCGGGCCGCGACACGATCAGCGTCATCGGCACTGCCGAGGCCTTGCCGGCGCGATCACGCACCAGGCCGGTCAGGTACACGGTCTCGCCGGGGCGATAGACGCCGCGCTCGGCGTAGAGATAAGCATCGAGCGGACCGGAAGCATCGCGCCCTTTGACGCCGCGATCCGACAGGTCGAAGGCAGCGGCGGTGAGGTCGAGGAAGGCGTAGTCGCCGGCAGGGCCTTCGGCGACGATGATCGCCGGTGCCATGCCGCCTTCGCCGCGCTTCAGACCGGCATCGAAGCGGACGTAGCCGCTGGCGTCGGTCTTGGCGGTTCCGAGGATCTCGTTGTTGCGGGCGACGAGGCGCACGCTGGCGCCGCCGACGGCATCGGTATTGGCCAGGCTGCGCACGAAAGCGTGGATGCCGTCTTCGCCGCTGAGCGCTGTCAGACCGAGATCCGAGACGATGAACCACTGCGTGGCGCGCTCACCGTTGTTGCCGTTGCCGGCCGCCTTCTTGCCCTCTTCGCTGGCCGCGGTCATCACGTAGACGCCGGGCCTAAGCTCCGGAATGGCATCGCCGACCGGCACGGCCGACGTCACTTCCTCATTGAGCTTGGAGGCGACTTCGAGCGTGCCGCTGTAGACCTGGGCGCCGGCCTTGTCCTTCAACTGCTCGACTTCGTAGCCCGACATCTGCTTTTGGAAATCGCCGCCGATCAGTGTTGAAACGAGGCTGCGGTCGCCGACACGATAGACCTCAATCCTGACCTTCTCGGTGTTGACGGTGACGACCGGAATGCCCTGCTGGCCGCGCGACGGCAGCACGTAGCTCTTGCCGGAGAAACGGACCGAGGCACCGCGATCCTTGACATAAACGCCGATCTCGGCGGTCCGGCCCAGCGTCTCGGCGGTGTCGGAGGGCAGGCCGCCGCGCACCTGCACTTCGTAGCGCCGGCCGTGCACCAGCCCCTCGACGCACAGCTGGCGGGTGTCGACCGTCACGCTCTGCGGATCGCGGCCATCGACCGAGATGAACTTCGAAAAATCGGACTGCGTGCTGAGCAACGGTTCGGAGAACTGGATGCACAGGCGCGGTTGCGAGGCGTCGTTCTCGACCTTGTAGTCGACGAGGCGGAAGCCGTGCTCGGCCTGCAGCTTGGCGATCTGGTCGCTGACTTCGGCGCTGGCGACAAGGGCGACGCTCGCCTTCAGGGCGTCGATCGCCGGGCGCCAATAGGAACGTCGCCTCAGGCCATCGGCAAGGGTGACAAGGGCCTGCGCCTTCAATGCCGGCGTGCCGGCGCGCAGGTAGGCGATGTAGGCCGCCGCGGTGCCGTTGACTGGCAGTTCGTAGCGCTCGGAACCGGTGTTGGGATCGGGCTGGATCGCCAGCAGCGACCGGGCGAGGCCGAGCCAGGCATCGGCATCATTGGCGTCGGCGATCACCGCCTCGGTGAAACCGCGCGCCGCTCCCCGGGGGTCGGCGCCGCCGGCCAGCACCTTCTCGGCGGCGATCCTGCTGTCGCGCGCCTTGCGGGCCGGCGCCTTGGCGTTGAGTTTGAGCCAGGCCTCGTAGCGCTGCGCGTCGCGGGCGATGGTCGGGTGCGAAAAGCCCGAAGCCTGAGCAGCAACCGGCGGCGAGCTGGCCGTCTGGGCAAACACCCCGACCGGCCAAGCGATCAGGCTCGCAGTCAGGGCAACGAGGGAAAGCGGGCGCGAGAATGTGGGCATGGGCAAACCCCTTGGGTCGGTCGGCCGATCGGGCACCAGTCGAAGGCGACCAGTCCCATCGAATTCATCATCGTACAAGATGATACGGCCGAACAGGGGCGCGGGGATAAGTCTTGCGTCCGGATCGCGGCCGATCCGGTAATTTGCTGCCACATTCCGGAAGGTTCCACGAGGGCGATTGGCGACTTGCGCCGCTGCCGTAGGGCGGATTAGCGGAACGCGTAATCCGCCGTGTTGTCGTGGCTGGACGATCTGCCAAGGCCGGAGTCGGCGCAGCACGCTTCGCTATTTCGCCCTACAAGCGTTCGCAGGTCCATGCCCTACGTCGCCTTAACCAATCGCTCACGCGACAGGACCTTGGCGAGTTCCACCGCCGGCTGGTCGAACGGGTCGATGCCAAGCAGGCGGCCGGCGAGGATGGTTTCGATCATGAAATGCATCATCAGCGCGCCGATCGCCTCCTCGTCGAGGCTGGGCATATCGAAGGTGCGGACCGGTCGGCCGGCCTTGGCCAGCGCCTCCGGCACACCGTGCGACTGCGCCGTCACGAGATCGCCAATGGTGCGGCCGGCCATCTCGTCGAGACCGGCAATCTTGGCGAGGCCGGCATCGATGCGATTGCCGTTGCCTGAGGTCGCAACCCGCAACACCGTCATCAGGTGCTCGCGCGGGCCGTCCATGAACAGTTGCAGCTGGCTGTGCTGGTCGAGCGGACCGAGGCAGGCGACCGGCGTCGTGCCGCAGCCTTTCTTGCCGAGGCTTTCGGCCCACAACTGCACGAACCAGTGCGAGAACATGCCGAGCCGGTCGGCATATGGCATCATCACCTGCACGCGGATGCCGCGCGCTTTCGACAGGCCGACGGCGATCGCCGCGCCAAGCGCCGGCGGATAGGCCATCGGCAACGGCCGCGCCCGCAGGCCATCGACCACCATTTTCGCGCCGCGGCGGATCGCCATCACGTCGAGCCCGCGCGCCATCGCCGGCAACAGCCCGACATTGGTCAGCGCCGAATAGCGCCCGCCGATGCTGGTGTGGTGCTCGAGCAGCGGCACACCATTGGCTTCGAGCAGCTGCCGCAAGCCGTTCTTCTTCCCCGCCGCCGCCGGCTCCGTCAGTCCGAGAAAGAGCGCGGGAATGCGCTCTTTCAGGCCGGCCTTCACCACCGCGTCGAGCGCCACGATCGCCTGCACCAGCGTCTCGGGCGTGTTGCCGGACTTGGACGTGACGACGAAGCGGGTGGAGCCAAGGTCGAGGCCGTCGAGGCCGGACTGCAGCGTCACCGGATCGAGGTTGTCGTAGAAGCGCGTGCGCGGCCGCCGCTTCTGCGCCTCATCGGCGCCGCCGGGAATATTCCAGCCGGCGAGTTGCGCCAGCGTCTGGCCACCGAGGCTCGAGCCGCCGGTGCCGAAGAAAATGATCGTGCGCGCCCCGTCCGACAATTTCGCCAACGCGGCGCGCGCAGCTTCGACGTCGGCCGTGTCATCGGGCACCGCGAGCAGGGGCAGCCGGCCCAACATCTCGTCGTCGGCAAGGCGCGTCAAATGCGGGCTGATCTGGCCGAGCAATGCCAGCAGCTCGCTTTCGCTCAGGCCATGCTCGCCGATCGCGCCAGGCAGACATCCGGCGATCGACTGCACGTAAGGCAGCCGCGGCGCTGCAGCCCGCGCACTCATCGTATCAGCTCCGGCTGGCCAGGTTCTTCGGCTTGCCGACGACCATGAAGACGAGGTCGTCCGTCGTCAGCAGGCGCTTGGCGACACGCTTCAGATCGTCGATCGTCACCGCCTCGACCTCGGCATTGCGCTTGTCGACGTAGTCGATGCCGAGGTCGTCCTGGCGGATCGCCAGCAGCTGGTTGGCGATCTTGGAGTTGGTATCGAAGCGAAGTGCGTAAGAACCGGTGAGGAACGAGCGGGCATTCTCCCACTCGGTCTTGGTCGGCCCCTCGTCGGCCATGCGCTTGAGTTCCGCCCGGATGACCTCGATCGACTGCGCCATCTCCTCGTTCTTGGTGGCGACGCCGCCGGCGAACAACGCCGCCTCTTTCAACGGCTGCAGGTAGCTGTAGACAGAATAGGCGAGGCCGCGCTTCTCGCGCACTTCCTCCATCAGGCGCGAGGCAAAACCGCCGCCGCCGAGGATCTGGTTCAGCACCGTGGCGGCCATGAAGTCCGGATCCTTGCGGGTGAACCCGTTGAAGCCGAATGTCGCAACCGACTGCGGCACATCCATCTCGATTACCTTCAGGCGGCCACCGGTCGGCGCCGAGATCTTGGCCACCGGCACCAGCTCGGCCTTGGCCGGTAGCTCGCCAAACACCTGATCGAGAACAGTGCCGAGCGTCTTGGCATCGATATCGCCGACCGCCACGACCTTCAGATTGCTGCGGGCGAACACGCGGGCGCGATATCCATGCAGATCGGCGCCGGTGATGGCGGCGACGCTCTCCGGCGTGCCGTTGGCCGGGCGGCCATAGGGATGGTTCGGGTACATCAGGGCCGAGAACGCCTTGGCCGCGACCTGATCCGGGCTCTTGGCGGCGAACGCGAGGCTCGCCTGCAACTGGCTGTTCACGCGCGCCACCGCATCGGCATCGAAGCGCGGCTTTGTCACCGCGAGCCGCAGCAGTTCCACCGCCTTGTCGCGGTTGACAGTGAGCGTCTCAAGGCTGCCGTACAGCGCATCACGGCTGTCCTCGAAGCCCATGCGCATGGCGATATCTTCCATGCGCTGCTGGAACTGCACCGCGTTAAGATCGCCGGCACCTTCATCCATCATGCCGCACAGGAAATTCGCCAGCCCTTCCTTGCCGACCGGGTCTTGCGCATTGCCGCCATCGAAGGCAAAGCGCAACGCGATCAGCGGTACGCTGTGCTCCTCGACCAGCCAGGCCTCGATGCCGCCGGGGCTCTTGACGGCTTGGATCTTCATGGCGCGGGCCTCTGGAACGGAGAATGCAGTGACGAGGACCGCAACTGCGGCCACGATGAACGACAAGGGGGAACGCAACTCGAACATGGCGGATGTCTCTCCTGGAGTGCGCTTCTACGTCCGACCGGGGACAGGCGTCTTGCCATCCGCGACCGGCACCAGCCGGCCGGTGACCGAGCGGCGCACGTCGAGATGCTTCTCGGCGGCGCTCTTGACGTCCTCCAGCGTGACTTTGGAGATCATTTCCGGCCACGCGTCGATCTGGGCAATGGTGCGGCCGACGACGAGGCCCCAGCCATAGCGCCGGGCGAGCGTCGCCTGGTTGTCGCTCTCATAGACGAACTCGGCGATATAGCCGGTCTTGGCGCGAGCGAGCTCTTCGGCCGTAACACCCTTCTCCTTGACCTCGGCGATGACAGCGTCGATGCCGGCTTCCACCGCATCGAGTGTCTGGCCCTCGGCCGGCACCGCATAGAGGCCGATCTTGCCGGAGTCGAGCCCGGAGCCGGCGTAGTAGCCGCCGGCGCTGGAGGCGATCTTCTGATCCGAGACGAGCTTCTGATAGAGCCTGCTGGTGGCGCCCGAGCCGACGATCTTCATCAAGATGTCGAGCGCCTCGGCCTCGCCCGGCTTTGCCGTCGAATAGCTCGGAGCGAAGTACATGCGTGACAGCGTCGGCTTGCCGGCACGTGCATCGTGGTACTCGATGCGCCGTGCAGCGCGATGCTCGGGCTCGGTCGGCCGTTGGCGCGGCTTGATCGCCGGATTGGCGGGGATCGAGCCGAATGCTTCCTCAGCGAGCTTCTTGACTTCCTCCAGCGTCACATCGCCGGTGACGACCAGGATGGCGTTGTTGGGCGCGTAGTGTTGCTTGTAGAAGGCGACGGCATCGGCCGGGCTCAGCTTCGCCATCTCGTGCATCCAGCCGATCACCGGGATCTTGTAGGGATGCGACTGGTAGAGCGCGGCGCTCATCTGCTCGTCGAGGATGGCGCTCGGGCTGTTCTCGATGCGGCTGCGGCGCTCCTCGAGGATCACGTTGCGCTCGGTCAGCACCTCTTTCTCGGCGAGCTTGAGGTTGACCATGCGGTCGGCCTCCATCTTCATCACCGTCGGCAGCCGGTCCTTGGCGACCCGCTGGAAGTAGGCGGTGGCATCATGGCCGGTGAAGGCATTATCCTGGCCGCCGATGCGCGAGACGATCTTCGAGAACTCGCCGGCAGGGATCTTGTCGGTCGCCTTGAACATCAGATGTTCGAGGAAGTGGGCGATGCCCGAAACCCCCGGCGGCTCGTCGGCGGCGCCAACCCGGTACCACACCATATGGGTGACGACCGGCGCGCGATGATCCGAAACGACGACACCGCGCATGCCGTTGGCGAGCGTGAATTCACCGATCCGCGAGCGGCCCTGGGCGGAAGCGACGGATTGGACGAGTGCGAGCATGGGGAGGGCTGCTACCAATAATGTTGTGAGTTTGAAGGTCAGTACCGGCCGAACGACGCGAGCGAACATGGAGCTTATCCTTGAGGCATGGCTGGCGGCGCGGCAACGGTATCCGGTCTGCCGCAGATCGATACCGCCGCACCAATCATAGTCCCGCCGCCGAATGTCGGGCGGAAGGCCGCATTAGTCAAATTACGAAGGGGTAACATTTTCGCGGGCAAAGGTCTGGCACGTACGCCTTCAGGGCTTGCGGCCCGTCGGCGCCGGATTGGAGCCGGTATTGATCTCCACGGGGCTGTTGATGCTCACCGCGTCGAGGATCGACCTGTCGCAACGCCCTAGCGGACCGTTGACCGGGCTCAGATCGCGATTGACCTTGGCCTGCTGCAGCGCCTTCTCGCAATATGCGCGATGGTTCTTTTCGGCCTGGCTCGCGGCGGCGACGCGCTTCTGCTCGGGATCGACCGGGAGGCCCTCCGTCAGCGGCGCCAATTCGGCCATGCCCGAGCCCGGCGCCGGCAGCCGCTCCAGATTGGGTGGCAGGACGAGGCCCTGGCGCTCCGGCACCTTGGAGTCGCGATTGGCGGTCTGGGAATTGCTGCCGACGCCGAGCTTGTCGAAGATCGAGCCATTGAGTTCGACATCACCGGGCGAGCAACCGCCGGCCGCAGCAGCGAACGCCAGCAACATCGCCGTTACGCAGCCCTTAGCGCGGTTGCAATGGAACATCGGTGGCAAGCCTCCAGCCAATCGCTCAATGCGGGCTAGTCCCGCATTACGGCGTCTTTGCAACTCAACTACCTCGGATCGAGTTGTACAACAGCCCGGCAACACCCGCAACAATCGCCACGTCGGCGATGTTGAACACGTACCAGTAGAAGCCGAAGCCGTGCAGCGAGAAGAAATCGGCGACCCCGCCGAGCCACAGCCGGTCGATGGCATTGCCGATGGCGCCGCCGATGATCAATCCGAGGCTCCAGGCGATCAGCCGGGTGGTGGCCCCGCGCACCAACCACAGGTAGAGTGCGATCGACGCCACCAGCGCAAATGCCGACAGCGCCCAGGGCCCGAGCCAGCCCGGTATCATGCCGTAGCTGATGCCGACGTTCTTGACGAAGACGAGGTCGAGGAAAGGCGTGACCGCCACCCGGCCCTTGTCCTGGATGCCGTAGCCGAACAGCATCCAGGCCTTGTGCGCCTGGTCGATTGCGAGCGTCGCCAGGGCCACCGACAGGCCGAGTGCCGACCAGCGGCTCCATAGCCAGGATTTTGAGGCGGCGTTCACCATGACGCGCGATCCGATTCCCTCTCCCCCGCCCCTTCGGGGGAGAGGGTCGGGATGAGGGGCAGCAAAACGGGGAACAGTGAAATGAAATCG
Source organism: uncultured Alphaproteobacteria bacterium (assembly GCA_963741505.1). Lineage (GTDB taxonomy): Bacteria > Pseudomonadota > Alphaproteobacteria > Rhizobiales > Hyphomicrobiaceae > JAKFWF01. Next base: position 193,513 of record CAVUIJ010000014.1, read on the forward strand.
TGTAACAGTGGGAAGCAGCAGAAGGCGCGCTCGAGCAAGCGGCTGCCCCTCACCCTCGGCCGGCCCAAAACGGCCGGCCTCTGCCCTCTCCCCCGAAGGGGCGGGGGAGAGGGGAAGTGCGCGGGGATGACGGAAGGAAGGATCAGCATCAAGCCCTCTTCCCGTCGATCTCGTGCATGGCGGCGGCATCGCGGGCGGAAAGTTCCGGGTAGGCCGGGTCGGAGCCGACGTCCGTCGTGATGCGCCAGGAGCGCGCGCACTTCCGGCCGGCTAGCGAGCGCCGGCACGACGCGGACGCCGGCAATGTCGGCGACCACGAATGCATCATCCGGCGCCGGTTTGTCGGTGATGGTGATGGCCGACGTGATGCACACTTCGGCCAAATCGACGGTGCCGAGCAGGCGGCGCAGATCGGCATCCGCGACGTGGACCACGGGCGCGGCTTCGAGGCTCGAGCCGATGCGCTTGGCGGCGCGTTCGAGTTCGAGCGCGCCGGTGACGCCCGAGCGCACGCGGCGGATCTGGTCCCACTTGGCGGCGAGCGCATCGTTGCGCCAGGCGGCCGGGATCACCGGGAACTGCTCCAAATGCACCGAGTTGCTCTCAGCATCGCCGTAGCGCGACAGCCAGCATTCCTCCGCGGTGAACACCAGGATCGGCGCCAGCCACACCGTGACGCAGCGGAAGATCTGCTCGACGGTCTCGAGCGCTGCCAACCGCTTTTTGCTCGACGGCGCCTCGCAATAGAGCGCGTCCTTGCGGATGTCGAAATAGAATGCCGACAGTTCGGTGTTCATGAACTGCGCCAGCACCGCGACCACCTTGGCGTAGTCGTAGGTGGCGTAGGCTTTGCGGATGACGACGTCGAGTTCGGCGAGCTCGTTGAGCAGCAGTTTTTCGAGTTCGGGCAGGTCGGCATACAGCGACCTTCTTCGTCGGGTCGTAGTGTTTCAGCGTGCCCAGCATCCAGCGCAGGGTGTTGCGCATCTTGCGATAGGTCTCGCTGAAGCCCTTCATGATCTCCGGGCCGATGCGCAGGTCGTCGGAGTAGTCGGATGCCGCCACCCACAGCCGCAGGATGTCGGCGCCCGAGGTCTTGATCACATCCTGGGGGGCGGTGACGTTGCCGACCGACTTCGACATCTTCTGCCCCTTCTCGTCGAGGCAGAAGCCGTGCGTCAGCACCACGTCGAACGGCGCGTGGCCGCGGGTGCCCGAGCTTTCGATCAGCGAGGAGTGGAACCAGCCGCGATGCTGGTCCGAGCCTTCGAGGTACATGACGATGTCGCGGCCGCCCTCGATGCGGCGCTTGATGCCGGTGAGGCCCGGGAAGTGCGGGTCGTTGAGCACGTAGGAGTGGGTGCTGCCTGAATCGAACCAGACGTCGAGCACGTCGTTGATCTTTTCGTATTGGGCCGGGTCGTAGCCGTTCGGCGCGAGCCTGGTCGGCCCCTTCAGGAAGCGGGCGCCGTCGGCATCGGCGAACCAGGCGTCGGCGCCTTCCTCGAACATGGCGTCGTAGATGCGCTGGTTGACTTCCGGATCGAGCAGCACGTCATGCGTGCCCTTTTTCACGAACACGGTGATCGGCACGCCCCAGGCGCGCTGGCGCGAGATCACCCAGTCGGGCTTGGCCTCGATCATGCCGGTGATGCGGTTCTCGCCCGACTTCGGCACCCACTCGGTCTCGCGGATGGAGCGCAGGGAGAATTCGCGGAGGGTCATGCCATCCCCTCTCCCCGTTTTGACGGGGAGAGGGTTAGGGTGAGGGGCGGCAACTTGCGCAGGCGCGGCTTCGGCGCCTTCCGGCCGGCTCGCGGAACGCGTGTCGGAAGGCGCCCTACCAGAGGCCGCCCCTCACCCCCGGCCTGGCCTGCGGCCATGCCTCCGCCCTCTCCCCCTGAAGCAGGGGGAGAGGGGAAGTGCAGTTTCTTATCCATGTGGATGAACCACTGCGGCGTGTTGCGGAAGATCACCGGCTTCTTCGAGCGCCACGAGTGCGGATACTGGTGCTTGAGGCGCGCCCGCGCGATGAGCATGCCGGCATCGACCAGCGCCTTGATCACCGCATCGTTGGCGTCGCCCTTGTCGCCGTTGGCCTTGAGCACGCGCTTGCCCTCGAAGCCCGGCGCATCCTTGGTGAAGGCGCCGTCGGCATCGACGGTGTAGGGGATGTCGGTCGTTGATGCCGCGGTGCGCGCAGCATCTGCTGGGTGGCGACCGCCGTCCAGATGTCGAAGTCCTCGCGGCCGTGGCCGGGCGCCGTGTGCACGAAGCCGGTGCCGACGTCGTCGGTGACGTGGTCGCCGTCGAGCAGGGGGACGTCGAAGTCGTAGCCATTGCCGAGCCCAGCGGAGCGGGTGGGCGCAAACCAGTCGCTCGGCCGTTCAGCGCTGTGGAATGTCATCTGCGCCGTCGTTTCGAATGCTCTCGACCTTTGCGGCCTTCATCACCTCGGCTGCCAGCTTGTCAGCCAAGATGTACTTGTCGCCAACTCTGGCCCAATTGTTATCGGGCGCCTTCGTAACTTCGTAGAGTCCGTAGTCGATGCCTGTGCGGAACGAGATCGCTCGGTTGCCAGGAAGCGTCCATGGCGTCGTGGTCCAGATGACGACGGACGCTTAGGCGATCGCCAAGCATCACCAGTCCGATTGCCGCTGCGAGCCTTTGGCACGAACCCGGCGCATCAAGCGTCACCGGAAACTTCACCCAGACCTGGTCGCTGTGGAAATCCTGGTACTCGATCTCGGCTTCCGCCAGCGCGGTCTTTTCGACGACGCTCCACATCACCGGCTTCGAGCCGCGATAGAGCTGGCCGGTCTCGGCGAACTTCAAGAGTTCGCGCGCGATCTGGGCTTCGGCCGGAAACGTCATGGTCGAATAGGGATTTGCCCAGTCGCCCTCGACGCCGAGGCGCTTGAACTCCTCGCGCTGGACATTGAGCCAATGCTCGGCAAAGGCGCGGCATTCGGCCCGGAACGCCTTCATCGCTTGCGGATCGGCGAAGTTCGGCTTCGGCTTGCCCTTGGCGATGTACTCCTCCTCGATCTTCCACTCGATCGGCAGGCCGTGGCAGTCCCAGCCCGGCACGTAGTTCGAATCGAACCCGGCCATCTGCTGCGAGCGGGTGACGAGGTCTTTCAGGATCTTGTTCAGCGCGTGCCCGATGTGGATGTTGCCGTTGGCGTAGGGCGGGCCGTCGTGCAGAATGAACTTGGTGCGGCCCTTGGAAGCTGCCCGCAGCTTCGCATAGAGGTCGATTTTGTCCCAGCGGGCCAATAACTTGGGCTCCATCTGCGGCAGCCCGGCGCGCATCGGGAAATCGGTCTGCGGCAGGAACAGCGTTTTGCTCCAGTCGCGGGCGTCGTCCGGGCCGCCCTTCCCGGGCGGGTTGGCAGCGGCAGGCTTGTCGGCGGTCATCGGCGAACTCGTCCTTCAAATCGGGTCGCCCGAGGCAATACCCGCTCCCCCCGCAAATTCAAACCGATTGCGCTGGTTTGACGGCGGCAGCCACACTCAATGCTGTCATCCCGGCATTTATTGCCGGGACCCATCGTGCGCCAGCCCCGATGCCCGACGTTGCGGCACGATGGGGCCCGGAGGCGAGCCCCGAAACGACAATGGCGGGGTGGATGAAGCGAGAATTGCCCCGCCGGTCGGTGCGCCGGGAGCCGACAACTCACGCAACCCGGCAAAATTCGGTTGTCGCCCGCCTTGCTTCAGCCCTGCGACCTCATCGCGCCTTTTCTTTGCCGCGATTGCAGTTCAAACAAAACGACCATTCGTTTTGTTTGACGCAATTCGAGGATATCTCCCTTGCCCAAGCTCAAGCCCGCCACCCAGGTCGCCCGCCGCGCCCATATCCTGGACGCCGCCGAACAGTGCTTTGCCGCTCAAGGCTTCCACCGCACGACCATGCAGGACATCTGCAAGGCTGCCGGGGTCAGTGCCGGCGCGGTCTACGTCTACTTCACCTCGAAAGAGGACCTGATCGCCGGCATCTGCGAGCGTGACCGGGCGAAGCTCGCCGGCGAATTGGCCGAGCTCGCCGAGGCCCCCGACCTGCTCGCGGCGCTCGGCCAGCTCGCCCGGCACTATGCCGTCGAGCAGCCGGCCTACAAGCGCGTCCTGGTCATCGAGATGGGGCTCGAGTTCGACCCGCAACGCCGCGATCGCGAGCATATTCCAGTCCGTCGACCGCTTCTGCATGGACAGCTTCGCCAAGCTGTTCGAGCGCGCCCGCGCCGAAGGCCGCATCGCGCCGACCCTCGATTCCCAGACCCTGGCGCAAGTGGTCGCAACCATTGGCGACGGCCTGTTCTGGCGTCGCGCGATCGATCCCAACCACGACCCGAAGCCGTTGATCGAAACGTTCCTCGCCCTGATATCGACCTTGCTCAATCCGATCCAACCGCTCGACTACGGCCCGCCGACGCCGGCCGCCGAACCCACGAAGGCCTTGGTATGAAACGCAAATCCCTGCTCGCATTGGCGGCTTTGATCGCCGTTGGCATCGGTCTCTATGCCGGCGGCATCATGCCACTCGACGGCAGCCGCGCGCCGGCCGCCCTGAAATCCGATCTGCGCAAGCCGAAGGCAGCCGCGGCGCCGGCGCCGGCCGTCACCGTATCGAAGGTCGCGATTGCCGAATTCAGCGAGACCGTCGTCATCACCGGCACGCTGGTGCCGCGCGAGGAGATCATGGTCGCGACCGAAGTCGAGGGCCTGCGTGTCGTCGAATTGCTCGCCGACGAGGGCGACCGGGTGCAAGAAGGGCCAGGTACTCGCGCGCCTGGTGTCGGAATCCCTCGATGCCCAGCTGGCGCAGAGCGATGCCAATCTCGCCCGCAACAGCGCGGCTCTCGCCCAGGCGCGCAGCAACATCACCCAGGCCGAGGCCCGAGTTCGTCGAAGCTCGCAACGCCTTCGAGCGCGCCGTGCCGCTGAAGAACTCGGGCTATCTCTCGGGCAGCACCTACGACCAGCGCGAGTCGGCCGCCCGTACCGCCGACGCCCAGCTGGTCTCGGCCAAGGACGGCCTTGCGCTTGCCGAAGCCGAACGCCGCCAGATCGAGGCGCAGCGCCGCGAGATCGCCTGGAAGCGTGCCAACACCGAGGTGAAGTCTCCGGCCGACGGCTTGGTCAGTCGCCGCAACGCCCGCATCGGCGCGATTGCGGCCGGCGCCGGCGAGGCCATGTTCCGGATCATCGCCAAGGGCGAGATCGAGCTCGACGCCGAAGTGCCCGAAGCCCAGCTCGCCAAGATCAAGGACGGACAATCGGCCCGCGTCGCGGTGGCCGGCATCACCGAAGTGCCGGGCAAGATACGTCTGATTTCGCCCGAGATCGACAAGGTGACCCGGCTCGGCCGCGTCCGCATCTTCCTCGGCGACAACCCCGGCCTGCGCATCGGCGCCTTCGGCCGCGGCACGATCGAGACCGCGAAATCGCGCGGCCTCGCCGTGCCGGTGTCCGCGGTCGTCTACACCGGCGATACGATGACGGTGCAGGTCGTCGTGAATTCAATCGTCGAGACCAGGCGCGTGACGCCGGGGCTGACCGCGGATGGTCTCATCGAGTTGCGCGATGGTGTTGCCGAGGGCGACCTCGTCGTCACCCGCGCCGGCACCTTCCTGCGCAATGGCGATACCGTGCGCCCGATCCTGCCCGAGGCCAACAAGTTGACGGACAACCGCTGATGCGCCTCAACATCTCCGCCTGGTCGATCCGCAATCCGGTGACACCGATCGTGCTGTTCGCGGTGCTGGCGCTGCTCGGCACGCTGAGCTTCATGCGGCTGCCGGTGACCAAGTTCCCGAACATCGACGTGCCGGTCGTAACCGTCACGGTGACGCAGTCGGGCGCAGCTCCATCCGAGCTCGAGACACAGGTGACCAAGGTCGTCGAGGACGCGGTCGCCAACCTCACCGGCGTCAAGCACATCGTCTCGACCCTGACCGACGGCTCCTCCGTCACCGCCATCGAGTTCCGCCTCGAGATCAATCCCGACCGTGCCCAGCAACGACGTCAAGGACGCCATCGCCAACATTCGCACCGAGCTGCCGCGCACGGTCGACGAGCCGATCATCCAGAAGATCGACGTCGAGGGCCAGTCGATCATCGCGTTCGCCGCGAGTGCGCCGGGCATGACGCTCGAACAGCTGTCTTGGCACGTCGACGACGTGATCAAGCGCGAGCTGCAGGGCTTGAAGGGTGTCGGTCGCGTCGAGCGCAACGGCGGCGTCGCCCGCGAGATCCGCATCCTGCTCGATCCCAACCAGTTGCTGGCGCTTGAACATCACCGCGGCCGACGTCAACCGCCAGCTGCGTGCGACCAACACCGATGTCGGCTCCGGGCGCGGCGAGGTCGGCGGCCAGGAACAGGCGATCCGCATCCTCGCCGGCGCCCGCCGCGTCGAGGAACTGGCGAATACCAAGATCATCATCCCCGGCGGCCGCGAAGTCCGCCTGAGCGACCTCGGCCGCGTGATCGACGACGCCAGCGAGCCGCGCTCGTTTGCCCGCCTCGACGGCGAGCCGGTGGTCTCCTTCGCGGTGTTCCGCTCCAAGGGCGCGAGCGAGCTTTCGGTCGGCGAAGCGGTCGAGAAGCGCGTCGCCGAGCTGCAGCTGGCGCGACCCGACGTGCGATTGACCAAGATCGACGACGCCGTCACCTACACCCGCGGCAACTACAAATCGGCGATGGAGACGCTGCTCGAAGGCGCTGCCCTCGCCGTGCTCGTGGTGCTGCTGTTCCTGCGCAACTGGCGCGCCACGCTGATCACCGCCATCGCCCTGCCGCTGTCGGCGATCCCGACGTTCTGGGCGATGAGCATGCTGGGCTTCTCGCTCAACCTCGTCAGCCTGCTCGGCATCACCCTCGTCACCGGCATCCTGGTCGACGACGCCATCGTCGAGATCGAGAACATCGTCCGCCACATGCACATGGGCAAGTCGCCGTACCGCGCCGCGCTCGAAGCCGCCGACGAGATCGGCCTCGCCGTGATCGCGATCACACTGACCATCGTCGCGATCTTCTCGCCGGTGTCGTTCATGGGCGGCATCGCCGGCCAGTACTTCAAGCAGTTCGGCCTGACCGTCGCGGTCGCGGTGCTGTTCTCGCTGCTGGTGGCGCGCCTGATCACGCCGATGATGGCGGCCTATTTCATGCGCCCGGTAGCGCCGAAGGAGCACGGCAACGGGCCGATCATGCGCGCCTACACCGGCTTTCTCGGCCTGACGCTGCGCTGGCATTACGTCACGCTGGCGGTCGGCGTGGCGGTGTTCTTCGGTTCGATCAAGGCGCAATCGATGCTGCCGACGGGCTTCATTCCCGACGAAGACACCTCGCGCATCGTGGTCTCGCTCGAATTGCCGCCCGGCGAAATGCTGGCCGACACGCGCGAGGTCGGCGACCGCATCACCGCCGTGCTGAAGCGCATTCCCGAGGTCAAGACGGTATATGTGCTCGGCGGCACGACGCCGCTCGGCGTGCGTGAGATCCGCCGTGCAGCAATCATCGTCCGGCTGGTGCCCAAGAGCGAGCGCTCCCGCACCCAGAAGCAGCTGAAAGCAGTGGTCTCGACGGCGCTCGCCGACATTCCCGACATCCGCGCCTGGTACGTCAACGAGCGCGGCGAACGCGAGCTGTCGTTCTCGCTGCTGGCGCGTGACGGCGCTCAATTGACCGAGGTCGTCGGCCGCCTCGAAGGCGCGTTGCGGCGTGTGCCCGGCTTCTCCAACGTCGCCGCCACGCGGCGCCACCGAGCGGCCTGAGATCCGCGTCGTCCCGAAACTCGACCAGGCGGCCAATTTCGGCGTCTCACCCGACACCATCGGCGAGACCATTCGGGTTGCCACCATCGGCGACGTCGGCCCCAACCTCGCCAAATTCAATGCCGGCGACCGGCTGGTGCCGATCCGCGTCCAGATCGAGGAGCGCGCCCGTACCGACCTCGCGCAGATCGCGCAACTCAGGGTCACCAACGCCGCCGGCAAGTCGGTACCGCTGTCGACGGTGGCGGCGGTCGAGTTCAGCCGCGGCCCCGGCACCATCGACCGCTTCGATCGCTACCGGACGGCGAAAATCGGCGTCGACCTGGTGCAGGGCTTCGCCCTCAGCGATGCCCGCGAGGCATTCCTCAAGGTGGTCGACGAGGAGAAGCTGCCCGAGGGCGTGCGGTTGCAGCCATCCGGCGATGCCGAAATCCAGGATGAGGTCGCCGCCGGCTTCATATCGGCGATGGGCACCGGCCTGCTGATCGTGCTCGGCGTGCTCATCTTGCTGTTCGGCTCGGTGTTCCAGCCGGTGACGATCCTGCTGTCGCTGCCGCTGTCGTTCGGCGGCGTCGTGGTGGCGCTGATCGCGACCAACAATCCGGTCAGCATGCCGGTCTATATCGGGTTGCTGATGCTGATGGGCATCGTCACCAAGAACGCGATCATGCTGGTCGACTTCGCGGTCGAGGAGATCGCCCGCGGCGTCGAGCGTACCGAAGCGCTGATCGATGCCGGCCGCAAGCGGGCCCGGCCGATCGTGATGACCACGCTCGCCATGGCCGCCGGCATGATGCCGTCCGCCTTCGCTTTCGGCGATGGCGGCGAGTTCCGCGCGCCGATGGCGATCGCGGTGATCGGCGGCCTGCTGGTCTCGACGGTGCTGAGCCTGGTATTCGTGCCGTCGTTCTTCGTCGCCATCGACGATCTCGGTCGCCTCGTCGGCCGCCTGTTCGGCGGCCTCGTCGGCCCGACCGACGAGCCCGGCGCGGAGCCATCATCCGCCTTGCTGGCGCCGACCGGCACACACGACGCCCCGCCGCAAAATTGATTGCTGCCCACATGGTGCCTGGCTTCAGCCTGGCACCATTGCCCGAACGGTGCCAGGCTGAAGCCAGGCACCTATCCTCGAACTCATCCAAGGTTTCGCCACTCACTTCCCTCTCCCCCCGTATTGACGGGGAGAGGGGACCCCGCGACCACTGGTCGTGGTGCCTGGCTTCAGCCTGGCACCAAATCCCTATTTTTGGACGACGCACGCGCCGCCTTGACCGCCGCCGTGATGGCCTTCAATGCCCGGTCGCGCTCGGCCTCGAGTTCGTCGATCGTGCGCTCGCCGATCATCTTCTCGACGCCGGCGATCGCCTTGGCCTCGAACTCTGGCGTGAGCTTCGGCGTGCCGAGCGCGTCCCAGCGCTGCTGCTGGCTGGCGCCAAGATGCTTGAAATAATGCCGGATGCCGCCCTTGCCGCCGGCCAGGTGGTAGGTCTGGAACGCACCCATGAAGGCCCACCTCAGTCCCGGTCCGTAGCGCAGCGCGCGGTCGATGTCCTCGACGTCGGCGATACCCTGCTCCAGGCAATACATAGCTTCGCGCATCAGCGCGCCCTGCAAGCGGTTGGCCAGATGCCCGACCGCCTCCTTCTTCAGGATCACCGGCTCGCGACCGACCGACTTGTAGAAAGCGTAGGCCTTGAGCACCGCCGGCGCATCCGGTGCACTGCCGACGAGTTCGACCAGCGGCACCAGATGCGGCGGGTTGAACGGATGGGCGACGATCACGCGCGTCTTGTCCTTGGCCTTCGCCGCCACCGTCGATTGCGGGAACGCCGTCGTGCTCGATGCGATAATGCAATGCGCAGGCGCCGCGGCTTCGAGCCGGGCGATCAGATCGGCTTTGAGGTCGGCCCGCTCGGGCGCGTTCTCCTGGATCAGGTCGGCTTTGGCGACGGCCGCCTCGGGCGTGGAAACGAAGGTGAGCTTGCCCTCCTTCACCGGCTCGGCTGATTTCGCATCCGGCAGCGCGCGGGTCACGAACTGCCGCATCCGGGCTTCCGCATCCGGCGCCGGATCGCTCGCCACCACGTCGTAGCCGTGGCCGATGAAGAGTGCGGCCCAGCTGGCGCCGATGGTGCCAGTGCCGATCACGGCAATGGTCTTGATTGTTGATGCTGCCACGACGGTCGATCTCCTTTGTGTCCCTGGCGGCAATTACGGCACTGCGCCGTCATGCCGGCAATGCGGCCTGCGACTTGATCCAGGTCGCCGCGCCCGTGATGTCGTTGTGCAGGGCAGCACGCGCGGCGGCCCCGTCCCGGCTGGCCACCGCGGCAACGAGCTTGCCGTGCGCGGCTTCCGCCGCACCCATGCGCAATCGCGCCGGGCTCGAACGAATATCGAGGTTGAGCACCGGCCCGATGCACAGCCACAGGCCCTCGATGATCGCGAGCAATGAGGGCAGGCCGGCGGCGCGATAGACGGCGAAGTGCAGGTCACGGTTGGCGCGGATGGCGATCGCCAGATCCGGATTGCGGCTGAGGCATTGCCGGCGGAACGCCTGGTCGGCGCGCCGGATCGCGGCCAGGTCGCGCGAGGAATGTGCCTTCGCCGCGGTCTCGACGGCGAAGCCCTCGATGGCGAGGCGCACCGTGGTCAGTTCCTCGAAGCGGGCAAGTGTCATCACCGGTACCCGGATCGCCCGATTGGGCAAGACCTCGAGCGCGCCATCCGCGACCAGCCGGTCGACCGCCTGCCGCACTGGCTGCATCGAGACGCCGTGCCTGAGCGCGACTGTACGCAGCGACAGCTTTTCGCCAGGCGACAGCTGGCCCGAAATCAACAGATCGCGCAGGTCGTCGTGCACGCGCGCGCCAAGCGTCGGGCGCTCCGTCGGTGCATCGGTGACTGGCGCGATAACCACGGCTGATCCCCATGTCGCATCGTTGCCAAATCAGCACTGGACAAGACGCCTGCGCCTGTCGCAGGCTAACTGTGATCACAGTTGGGTGCAAGCCGCCTACTGATCGCCAAGAATTTCCGGATCGGCGTCGAACGCCGACTGCCAGACAACCGCGGAGGATTGAATGTCCAAATCACGCAGCACATCTGTTTCACGTCGCGCACTGATCAAAGGCGCAGGTGCGGTCTCGGCTGTTACCGCCGTCACCGGCTTCCCGGCGATCTCTCAAGCCCAGAACGAGGCGATCCGCCTCGGCCACCTGACGCCGCGCACCGGCTTCCTCGGCCCGCTCGGCGAATACGCCGTGCAGGCGATCGACCTCGTGGTCGAGGAGATCAACGCCGGCGGCGGCATCATGGGCCGCAAGCTCGAGATTCTGAAGGAGGACTCGGTCAACCCGCAGACCGCCTCGACCAAGGCCGAGCGCCTGATCGAGCGCGACAAGGTGGCCGCCATCGTCGGCGAGATCTCCTCGGCCGCGTGCCTGACCATCGCCCAGGTCGCCCAGCGCACCAAGAACCTCTACATCAATACCGGCGGCAACTCGGACGCGCTGCGCGGCTCCAACTGCAACAAGTACATGTTCCACGTCGAGAGCCAGAACTCGATGTACGTCAAGACTGTGCGGCCGCTCGCTGATGGCGCAGGATCTGGTCAAGGGCAAGAAGTGGTTCTCGCTCACCGCCGACTACGCCTTCGGCCATGACCTGCTGAAAGTCGCCAAGCGCTTCATGGAAGGCAACGGCGGCAAGTTCGCCGCCGACAAGCTGGTGCCGACGGATGCGACCGACTTCTCCGGCCTGCTGCTGGTCAAGATCCGCAACGCCAAGCCGGACCTCGTGATCTCGAACCTCGCCGGCAACCAGATCACCAACTTCCTCAAGCAGTACACCGAATTCGGTCTTGAAGTTCCCGGTCGCCGGCTTCGGCTTCGATACTGCGCAGGCCTGGGGCGCCGGCAAGGAGAACTTCGGCGGCACCTGGCCGGTGGTCTGGCATCACCTGCTCGACACGCCCGGCTCCAAGGCCTTCGTCGCGGCCTTCACCAAGAAATACGGCAAGCCGCCTGAGAACCAGGCCTGGGGCGACTACATCGCGGTGAAGATCCTGGCCCAGACCATGGCCGAGACCAAGACGCACCGACGCGCTCAAGATCATCGAGCACTGGAGAAGGGCGCCAAGTTCGATCTGCTGAAGACGCGGCGAGGGCTACTTCCGCGCCAGCGACCACCAGCTGATGCACGAGATGTACACGGTCGACGGCGCTTCCCGTTGCCGAGGTCAAGAACCAGTGGGACATCTTCAAGGCCTCCGGCGCCGGTGCCCGGCGCCGACCGAGGAACTCGAGGTGATCGCCGCCACCAAGGAAGAGAACGAGTGCAAGTTCCCGACGTGAAGTGAAACAGCAAATCTCGGTGTAGTCCCCTCTCCCCCGCCGCTTCGGGGGAGAGGGTTAGGGTGAGGGGCGGCAACAGGCTCAGCGCAAGCGGCCGCCCCTCACCCTCGACCGGCCGAAGCCGGCCGGTCTCTGCCCTCTCCCCGTCAAAGCGGGGAGAGGGAGAAGATGCGCACCCCAATCAACGCCGCCCTCGGACCCCCGCCTCATGAACTTCGCGCTTTTCCTCCAGCAGGTCGTCAACGGCCTGCTGGATGGCGTGTACTACCTGCTGATCGCGCTCGGCCTGTCGCTGATCTTCTCGCTGGGCGGCATCGTCAACCTGGCGCACGGCGCGTTCTACGCCATCGGCGCCTATATCTCGGTGCTGCTGCTGCCGCATGTCGGCTTCGGCGGCTCGCTCGATCGTCACGCCGATCGCCGTCGCCCTGATCGGCATACTGACCGAACGCTTGCTGTTCCAGCGCTTCTACCGCGCCGACCCGATCCTGTCGCTGTTGCTGACCTTCGGCCTCGCCATGGTCGCCGAGCAGGCTCTGCGCGTGATCTTCGGCGCACCGCCGATCTCCGTCGCGATCCCGCAGGCGCTAAGGGGCCAGATCTTCATCGGCGACTTCGTCTATTCGTATTACCGCACCATCCTGCTGGCGATCGCCGTCGGCTGCATCACGGCGCTGTGGTTCCTGCTGCAGAAGACCGCCTTCGGCCGCGTCGTGCGCGCCGGCGTGCAGAACCCGGACATGGTCGGCGCGCTCGGCATCTCGCTGCAGCCCTACATGATGGCGGTGGCCGGCCTCGGCATCGGCCTCGCCGGCCTTGCCGGCGTGCTGCTGGCGCCGATCTACTCGGTCCATCCGGCGATGGGCCAGGAGATCATCACGCCGGCCTTCGTCGTGTGCGTGATCGGCGGCCTCGGCTCGTTCTGGGGCGTGGTACTGGCGGCGCTGCTGGTCGGACTTGTCAAAGGCGTGATCACCGCCATCGGCTATCCGCAGGCGTCGACCGCGGCGATCTATTTCCTGATGCTGCTCGTGCTGCTGTTCAGGCCCGCGCGGCCTGCTCGGCGAGCGCATCCAGCGGTTCGAGTGAGGAGCGCGAACCATGGACACCCGCCCGACCGCCCCTGCGACCGTCGCCGCCACCACGATGCGCGACCGCCTGCCACTGTTCATCGCCGGCGCCGGGCTGCTCGCCCTGCCGCTGATCATGCCGGCGATCGGCCTCACCGTGACCTCGGCGACCGAGGTGGTGATCTTCGCCATCGCCTGCATGGCGCTCAACGTGCTGGTCGGCTACACCGGCCTCGTCTCGTTCGGCCACGGCGCCTGGTTCGGCCTTGCCGCCTACGCCGCCGGCCTCGCACAACGCAACCTGTTCCCGGACGGCTTCATCCTGCCGGTGCTGCTGGCGATCGGCTTCATCGTCGTCATTTCCGGCCTGTTCGGCATGCTGATCCTGCGCCGGCGCGGCGTCTATTTCTCGCTGCTGACGCTCGCCTTGTCGGCGATGCTCTACGTCATCGCCTTCCGCTGGACCGCGGTGACCGGCGGCGAGGACGGCCTCGGCGGCATCACCCGGCCGAGCTACTTCGGCTTGAGTTTCGACAGCCGGATCAACTACTACATCCTGGTCGCAATAGTCGCCTTCCTGGTGGTGTGGTTCCTGTGGCGCTTCCACCGCTCGGCCGTCGGCCAGGTGCTGGTCGCGATCCGCGAGAACGAAACCCGCGCCCGCTTCGTCGGCTACGCAACGCAGCGCTACAAGCTGCTGGCGTTCGTCATCTCGGCGATCGCTGACCGGCCTTGCCGGCATGCTGCTGCTCTTCAACAACCGCATGACCTCGGCCGACCCGATCGGCGTGCCGTTCTCCGGCGAGTTGATCGCCATGGTGGTGATCGGCGGCATGCGCTCGTTCCTCGGGCCGGCGCTCGGCGCGCTCTTCTACATCGCATTTCGCGACTACCTATCGAGCGTGACCGAGAACTGGCTGCTCTATTTCGGCCTGCTGTTCGTCGGTTTCATTATCTTCTCGCCGACCGGCCTCGTCGGCGTTGCCGAGCGGCTGCTGCGACCCTTCCGCAAGACCGTGACGCTCGATGCCGCGATGTCGGCGCGGCAGGCGGGTGCGACGACGCTGCCCGATTTCCTGAAGCCGGACATCCACGGCAACGGCGCCGTGCTCGCCGTCAGCGATATCGCCAAGAGCTTCGGCGGCATCCGGGCCGTGCGCGGCGTCAGCTTCGCCGTCAAGGACCGCACCCTGCACGCGCTGATCGGCCCCAACGGCGCCGGCAAGACCACCGCCTTCAACCTGATCTCGGGCATGTTCACGCCCGACGCCGGCCACGTGAAGCTCGCGGGCCGCGCGATCGGCGGGCTATCGCCGGAAGCAATCACCCGCGCCGGCATCGGCCGCTCGTTCCAGATCACCAACCTGTTCCTGGCCTCGTCGATCGAGGAGAACGTGCGGCTCAGCTGTCAGGCGCGCGATGCCAAGCGCTTCAATATCTGGACGCCGGCCGCCGGCCTCGACAACGTCAACCAGAGAAACCGCCGCGGTGCTCTCGACCATGGGCCTCGGCGGCGTCGAGAAGGCCGAGGCAGGCTCGCTGTCCTACGGCGGCCAGCGCCTGCTCGACATGGCGCTGGCGCTCGCCACCAAGCCGCGCGTGCTGCTGCTCGACGAGCCGCTCGCGGGCCTCGCCGCCGCCGAGCGCGAGCGCGTCGGCCGCCTGATCAAGCAGATCTCGGCCGACATCCCGGTGCTGCTGGTCGAGCACGACATCGACCGCGTATTCCAGCTCGCCGACCACGTCACGGTGATGAACGACGGCCAGGTGCTGGTCGACGGCACGGTCGAGGACGCGCGCTCTTCGCCGAAGGTGCAGGAGGTCTACATCGGCTCGGGCGTGCACGCGCTCGCCGAGAAGTCGCGGCCGACCGCCGCCAAGGACACGATCCTGCTGCGGCTCGAAGGCGTCAACACCTTCTACGGCAAGAGCCACATCCTGCGCGACGTGTCGTTCGACGTGCGCGAGAACGAGATCGTGGCGCTGCTCGGCCGCAACGGCGCCGGCAAGTCGACGGTGCTGAAAACCATCATCGGCATCGCCCCGCCAGCGTTCAGGCGCTGTCTCGCTCGACGGCAACAACCTCGCCGGCCATTCGTCGGCGGCGGTCACGCGGCGCGGCATCTCCTACGTGCCGCAGGGCCGCGGCCTGTTCGCCGGCATGACGGTCGCCGAGAACATGGAGCTCGGCCGCCTCAAGCGCCGCAACGGCCACGGCATGCACTGGGAGGAGGACAAGATCTTCGCCTTCTTCCCGCGCATCAAGGAGCGCTGGCGCTCGCCCGCCGATTATCTCTCGGGCGGCGAGCAGCAGATGGTGGCGGTCGCCCGCGCGCTGTCCGGCGACACCCGCGTCCTGCTGCTCGACGAGCCGTTCGAGGGCCTGGCGCCGGCGATCGTCGAGGAGCTGTTCGAAGCCTTCGACAAGCTGCGCCAGGAGGTCTCGATCCTGATCGTCGACCACCACCTCGATCTGGCGCTGGCGCTGTCCGACCGCACCGTGGCGCTGGAGCGCGGCCAGGTGCAGTACACCGGCCCGTCGAAGGCGCTGTCGCAGGATATCGAGCTGAGGCGGAAGGTGCTGTGGCTGTGAGGGGAGGTTCCGAAGCGGTCAGTGCTGTACGCGCCTCCCCACCAGAGTCATTCCCGCGCACCTGACGGAGCGGCATCGTGCTCGACATGTAGGTTGGGTCAAGCCCCCTTGCGCGACCCAACATCTGCTGGTGGTTCAATCCGTGTTGGGTCGCGCTACGCTTGACCCAACCTACGTGATCGCGGTCAAGCCTTCTACCACACCACCTTCGCACCCAGCGCGGCAATCGCCGGATCGAGGGTGGCGACGGTCAGGCCTTCGGTGATCGCCTGGGCGGCGATCAGGCGGTCGAAGGGGTCCTTGTGGCCGCCCGTCAACTGGCCGGCAGCAACCGCGTGAGCGTTGGTGAGTGCAAGTTCACTCCACCCCAGGTCTGCAATCCGAGCATCGAATTCGGCCAGGAACGAGGCGTCGAACGTCAGTTTGCCGATGCCGTGCTTGCGGGCGATCTCGAACGCAGTCACCGGGCTCACGAAAACGTCCGCCGATCCCGACTGCAGCAGATCATCGACGGTGGTGCTCAGGCGGTCGGGATCGGTCACCCACCAGATGACGACATGAGTGTCGACCAGCAGTTTCACTCGGCCGCCTTGTGCTTGCGCTTCGGCGGCGTCTGCGGAGGCTCCGTGGCCGCTTCCGGCAGCGGCGTCATCATGTCCACGAAGTCCTGGCCGAACAGTTCAGCAAGTGACTTGTCGTCACTCATGCCGAACCAAACCTCGTCCGGCGCCGGAGGATACTTGCCGGCGAGGCAGCCGCGTCCGGCCGCGCGCTTGCGGGCGATCTCCTCGCGATCGTACGACTTGAGCACCGCCACCGGCTTGTCGCCGCGCGCGATCACGATCTCCTCGCCGGCTTCGACGCGGCGCAGGAGTTCGGAAAGGTTGGTTTTGGCTTCGTGAACAGTGACGGTGGGCATCGGCGCGCCTTGGTTAGCTAAGTGGACTAAGGATAACTCGGCCACCGCAGACCGTCAAATCAATCGAAATCAACCACTTGAACGCAAGACCTGCCGAAAACGCGCAGCGTCGTAGGATGGGTTAGGGCGCCTTTTGCGCCCGTAACCCAACGACTTGGCACCACCCGTCGGAATGTTGGGTTACGCGCCGGAGTGGCGCTAACCCAACCTACGGAATCTTAGCGTCATGCAGTATCCCGTCGCATCCGAAGCTCCGCTCCAGCGGCAGCCGGCCGGATGCGACGGCAGGATCAAGCCATCGCCTTCTTCAAATTCTCGTCGATCTTGTCGAGGAAGCCGGTGGTCGACAGCCACTTCTGCTGGTCGCCGACGAGCAGGGCCAAGTCCTTGGTCATGAAGCCTGATTCGACGGTGTCGACGCAGACCTTCTCGAGCGTGGCCGAGAACTTCGCCAGCGCATCGTTGCCGTCGAGCTTGGCGCGGTGGCTGAGGCCGCGGGTCCAGGCAAAGATCGAGGCCATCGAGTTGGTCGAGGTCTCGCGGCCCTTCTGGTGCTCGCGGAAATGACGCGTGACGGTGCCGTGCGCGGCTTCGGCCTCGACCGTCTTGCCATCCGGCGTCATCAGCACGCTGGTCATGAGGCCGAGCGAGCCGTAGCCCTGTGCCACCGTATCCGACTGCACGTCGCCGTCGTAGTTCTTGCAGGCCCAGATGTAGCCGCCCGACCATTTGAGGGCGGCAGCGACCATGTCGTCGATCAGCCGGTGCTCGTAGGTCAGCTTGCGCTTGTCGTACTCGGCCTTGAACTCGGCGTCGAAGATCTGCTGGAACAGCTCCATGAAGCGGCCGTCGTACTGCTTCAGGATGGTGTTCTTGGTCGACAGATAGACCGGGTAGTTGCGGATCAGGCCATAGTTGAAGGTGGCGCGGGCGAACGACTTGATCGAGTCGTCGAGGTTGTACATCGCCATGGCGACGCCGGAACCTGGCGCCTTGAACACTTCGCGCTCGATAACCTTGCCGTCGCTGCCGACGAATTTGATCGATAGCGTGCCGCCGGTCGGGAATTTGAAATCGGTGGCGCGATACTGGTCGCCGTAGGCGTGGCGGCCGATGATGATCGGGCGGGTCCAGCCCGGCACCAGGCGCGGGATGTTCTTGCAGATGATGGGCTCGCGGAAGATGACGCCGTCGAGGATGTTGCGGATCGTGCCGTTGGGCGAGCGCCACATTTCCTTGAGGCCGAACTCCTTGACCCGGCCTTCGTCCGGCGTGATCGTCGCGCACTTGACGGCGACGCCATGCTTCTTGGTGGCGTTGGCCGAGTCGATCGTCACCTGGTCATTGGTCTTGTCGCGGTTTTCGACGCCCAAATCGTAGTACTCGAGCTTGATGTCGAGGTAGGGGTGGATCAGCTTGTCCTTGATGAGCTGCCAGATGATGCGGGTCATCTCGTCGCCGTCCATCTCGACGACCGGATTGGCGACCTTGATTTTTTGCATGAGCGTTGAACCTTCCAGGCCAGAAATTTGTGCTTGACCCGGACGACACCGGGCAACCGCAGTGGATGTGCGGCGCACCATAGTGTTGCATCGCGGCCGTGGGAAGTGGGCGAAACTCAATCCTTCGTCGTGTCTGGTGCAGCAGCCCCAATGCGCCAGCGGTGCCCCCGCAGGCCCGCGCAAGCTGCGAATTTGGACTGCGCCGGACGCAAGTCTTGATCTATAACGCCAGCCAATCCGCCGTCTCGCAGGCTAGCTGCGAGCCGGCAGCTGCTGGAACCGCTATCGCCCGTGCCAATTTTCTCAGATCCTGCCATCAACGACGGCGAGCCGACGCTCGCCGGCACCACCGTGACCGTGGCGAACCTCGTCACCCGCGCCTTCGCCGGCGGCATGGAGGCCGCGGCGGCGCTTGCCGACCCGCCAGCTGAGCGCGCCGCGGTCGAGGCCGCCGTCGCCTACTGCGCGGCGCGCGGCTGCGATGCGGCGCAGACCTACTGCAGCGGCTGCCGCCTGCGCTCGGACGCCGACGGCATCTTGACCATCGACGACTATCTGGCGCAGTTCGAAAGTGTCCGCTTCACTCAGGCCGGGCTGGAGATGCATGCGCCGGGGCGGCTGCCTGCACAGGTCGAGCCGACGCTCGATGCGTTGACGAAATCCTGGCGTGGCAAGGAGTTGTACTATTTCGCCCGCCGCATCATCCGGCGCAACAAACGCGAGATCGAGCCGCGGCCGAAGCGGATGTCGGGGGGCCTCGACGCCGGACCCGATCCCGAGCATGATTCTGGTCAGACCGCAGCTCGCCGACAACATCGGCATGGTCGCGCGCGCCATGGCCAATTTCGGATTGGATGAATTACGCCTGGTCGAACCGCGCGATGGCTGGCCGAACGAGAAGGCGCGGGCAGCGGCCTCAGGCGCTGATTTCATCGTCGAGGCGGCCGAGGCGTATCCGACCCTTGCCCAGTCGATCGGCGATCTCAATTTCGTCTGCGCCACCACCGCCCGCCAGCGCGATCTCGCCAAACCGGTGCTGACGCCGGAACAGGCGATCGCCGAAATTGTCCGCCGCCAGGCTCAGGGCCAGCGCTGCGGCGTGCTGTTCGGGCCCGAGCGGACCGGCCTCGAGACCGACGAAATCGCGCTTGCCGATGCCGTCATCATGGCCCCGGTCAATCCGAAGTTCGCTTCCCTCAATCTGGCCCAGGCCGCCCTGCTGTTCGGCTACGAGTGGATCAAGGCCAGTGAGCAAGGCACGCTCGGCCGCGTCACCACCTACGAGCAGCCGCTGGAAACCGGCCTGCGCACACGCGGCTCGCAGCCGGCCACCAAGGACGAGCTGCTGGGTTTGCTCGGCCAGCTCGAGGCCGAACTCGACCGGCTCGGCTTCTTCAATCCGGGTCACAAGCGGCAGGCGGTAATGCGCAACGTCCATACCATGTTCGCGCGCATGCAGGCGACCGAGCAGGAGGTGCGCACTTTGCGTGGCATTGTCGCCACGCTGGCCAAGGGCAAAGGTCATGGCCGCAAGCCGTCCACATGAGCTGCCTTGATTACGCCCACTTTCGAGACGACCCCCTTGGCCCGAAGCGCGATAGCGAGCCGCCGCCAAGGCTGGTGGTTCGACCGTTCAACGCGGCCCGGGATTGCTGATAGCGGGCGCCGCGCGACACATCATCGACAAGGCGGGGGCAACAACGACATGCCGACGGGAAAATTCATGCGCAGATCCATCAGGTTAAGTGCGGCGGCAGGCGCCATGTGTGCGATCGTGAGCGCGGCGGCGGCGCAGGACATCAGCGACAAATCGGTCGAGGCGTTCATGGAATATGCCTGGTCCATGACCCCGACCAAGTTCACCAAGCCGAGCGGCGCGGTGGTCGAGATCAACAAGAAGGAACGCGAGAAGATCGTCGTCCCGGTCGATATCGCGCGTGAGATCATCCGCGCCGGCCGCATGACCGCGCATGCCCAGCTCTGTGATCTGCCGAGGGAGCAGGTGCTGAATTATCGCTCCTTGATGAAGCGGGAGGCCGACAAGAAGAAGTGGTCGGAGCCGCAGATGATCTACATCAACCAGTTGCACCTGACGACGGTGATGCTGCTGACCGGCAAGATCAAGCTGGTCGAGCAGGAAGGCGGCGCCAAACAACCGGTGGTCGAGGATACCCGGGCGGCCGACGCCAAGAGCTGCACCGAAGAGCAGCGCGGCAAGGTCAAGGGCCTGATCGAAGCCTATCTGAAGACCGGACCGGCGGTTTCCGTCGATGCGCCGGCCGGGCCGCTGCCCGAGACCGCGGCCGCACCAGCGGCAGCCGCGGCACCGGCCGCGGCACCAGCAGCCAAGAAGCCCTGAACTCGCTCTCAGTGGCTGGCCGAATTGCGATGCCGACGAAAAGGCCGTTGACCTTGGCCGCCGACGGGACTAAGAAACTCCTGCTGCGCGGGCCCTCAGGCCCGCGTTTCATTTGCGCGCCTGCGGTGTCTGGGCTTTTCCGGCCACCTGTCGGTTCCTGACCGGGAACAGAGGAGGGGGCGCTCCAAACTGCCATCGGACCTCGGTCGGCGGATGCCGTCCCGAGGCCAAACTTGGAGTGCTAGATATGACCAAACGCGTCACCGCGAAGCATAAGATCGACCGCCGCCTCGGCGAGAACATCTGGGGCCGCCCAAAGAGCCCGCTCAACAAGCGCGAGAGCCGTCCCGGCCAGCACGGCGAGCGCCGCGTCAGCAAGCTCTCCGACTTCGGCCAGCAGCTGCGCGCGAAACAGAAGTTGAAGGGCTACTACGGCAACATCTCCGAGCGCCAGTTCCGCAAGATCTACACCGAGGCCTCGCGCCTCAAGGGCTCGACCTCCGAGCATCTCGTCGGCCTGCTCGAGCGCCGGCTCGACGCCATCGTCTACCGCGCCAAGTTCGTGCCGACCGTCTTCGCCGCGCGTCAGTTCGTCAGCCACGGCCACGTCTCCGTGAACGGCCGCAAGGTCGACATCTGCAGCTATCGCTGCCGCATCGGCGACGTGGTGGAAATCAAGGAACAGTCGCGCCAGCTCGCGACACTGCTCGAATCGATCAAGAGCGCCGAGCGCGACACGCCCGACTACCTCGAGGTCGACCACACCAAGATGACGGCCAAGCTGTCGCGCGTGCCGGGCCTGTCCGATGTGCCGTTCCCGGTGCAGATGGAGCCCAACCTGGTGGTCGAATTCTACTCGCGGTAAACGAGCAACGGTATCTTTCGACGGATTAGCCGCTCGCCACGCCCGTTGCGTCGCGGGCGGTTGCCGTTTCAGCCAAGCCACCAGAGCAGGGCCAACAGTCCGGCCGCGCAAAGGAATGCGACCCGATAGAAGCGGCAGTTTGCACAGGGGGTCGGCGGCGGCATGCTTCCTGTTCCCATCCCTCTTTCGTGGCGGCAGTGATGCTGCGTCGAGTTCGAATGCACCGCCACAGCACGATCGAGCCTCCATTGCCTGCTCACAAATCCGTGCACGCGCACCGACTGTGGTCTGATTGACTTCGCCTTGCCTGAATGCAAGCGTCTGCTCGCTTTTTTGGGTCACGCCAAGTCGTCAATCACCAAGCCAGCGAAAATAATCTGGGAGATGTACCTGATGATTCGAGTTCTATCCGCCGTAGCTGTCATCGCGATCGGTGCTACCGCAGTCTACGCGCAGAGTGCCGCCATCGGCCAGCGCAAGGAAATCCTGAAATCGTTCGGCGCCGCCTTTAAGGAGCCCGGCGCCATGGCCAAGGGTGAGGCTGCCTTCGATCTCGCCAAGGTGCAAGCCGCGCTGAAGACGGTGGCAGAGGGCGCGCCCAAGCTTCCCGCTCTGTTTCCCGACGACAGCAAGACCGGCGGCGAGACCAAGGCACTGCCGGCGATCTGGGAGAAGAAGGACGAGTTCGTCGGCATCTACAAGAAGCTCGAGGCCGACGCCAAGGCTGCCGCTGCGGCGATCAAGGACGAGGCGTCGTTCAAGACCGAATGGCCGAAGGTCGGCGCCGTCTGCGGCACTTGCCACAAGGCCTTCCGCGAACCGCCGAAGACTTAAGGGCTGCGCCGTCGCAATGCCTGTCATCGAAGCAACGCACGTGCGCGCGTGGGACCTTCCCACGCGCGTTTTCCATTGGGCGCTGGTGCTATTGATCGTCGACGCCTGGGCGAGCTTCCACTTCGCCGAGGCGTTCGGCGACAACACCATGAAGTGGCACCGATACAACGGTTACACGATTTTGGTGCTGATCATCTGGCGCCTGCTATGGGGCTTCGTCGGCTCGTCGACCTCGCGCTGGTCGAACTTCGTGCGTTGGCCGTGGGTCGCGGTCGGCCACCTGATCGACACGGTCCGCGGCCAGGACCGTCGCTTCCTCGGCCACAACCCGCTCGGCACCTACATGGTGCTGGTGCTGCTCGCCGCCGTCGGCCTGCAGGCGATTCTCGGATTGATGACCGTCGAGCACAACGACGTGACCTGGGGGCCGCTGTACAAGCTCGTGGCCGAGACGACCTACAAGCGCATCAGCTATTTCCATGTTCGCCTGCTCAATTTCCTGATCCTGCCGCTGGTGGCGGCACACGTCGCAGCCAACATCTTCTACGGCGTGGTCAAGAAGGATCCGCTCATTTCGGCGATGATCACCGGCCGCAAGCCCGCAGGCGCCTACGAGGACGGCACGGAAGCCGTCATCGTGGCACGGCCGATGCTGCGGGCGGTCGTCTGCCTGGTGGTCGCGACCACGATCGTGTTCGGCACCATCGCGGCTCTCGGCGGCAAGATCCTGTACTGAGGGAACGCACCGGGCGGCGGTCGATCAAGCCGAATCCTTGAAATACGGCTCGACCGCGCCGGTGAGCTTAACCGTCATCGGGTTGCCGAACCGATCCTTGGCAACGCCGGCGGCGAGCCTCACCCAGCCCTCGCTGACGCAGTATTCCTCGACATTGGTCTTCTCGACGCCGCGAAAGCGGACGCCGACGCCGCGCTGCAGCAATACTTCATCGTAGTATGGGCTCTTCGGGTTGACCGACAGCCTGTCGGGCGGCGAGGCAGGTGTCGGAGCGGTGGTGGCATCGGACATCGGGTGGCGCCTTCGTGTTGCTATCGTGCGATCCAGAACGAACGAGATAGCGTTCCACGCGGCCGATGCCAACGCCCAACTCGCCGGCGGCGATACCAAGTGGCACTGGCCGGGCTTTTCTCATAGGTTGCCGAAATGACCGATCCACGCAACGCGATCACCGGCGTGCTGCTCGCCGGCGGCCAGTCCCGCCGGATGTTTCCCGACGCCGAAAGCGGCGGCGACAAGTGTCTGCGCGACCTCGCCGGCCGGCCGATGCTGGCCCACATCATCGAGCGACTGAGGCCGCAAGTGGGGCGTCTCGTCATCAATGCCAACGGCAACCCTGCCCGCTTCTCAGCCTTTGGGCTGCCGGTGACGCCCGACACCATCGATGGCTTTGTCGGCCCACTCGCCGGTGTGCTCGCCGGCATGCGCTGGAGCCTCGTCAACGCCGGCGGCGCCAGCCACATCGCCACCGTGTCGACGGATGCCCCGTTCATTCCCTCAGACCTTGTGGTACGCCTATCAGCCGCCGCCGCAGCCAGACCCGGCAGCATTGCCATCGCCCGTTCGGCCGGTGAACTGCACCCGGTGATCGGCCTGTGGCCGGTGGCGCTCGCCGGCGACCTCGAGCAGGCATTGCGCGACGGCGTCCGCAAAGTTCTGGCGTGGACCGATCGGCATGGTACTGAGCCGGTCGACTTTGCCTTCGTGACGATGGCGGGGCGCGAGATCGACCCGTTCTTCAATGCCAACCGACCGGACGAGCTCGAAGATGCCCGCCGCCTGCTGCAAGGCTGATCGAACGTGACCTTGGCTCTACTCGTGGCATCGCATTCACCACTGATCGGCATTGCCGGCTGGAAGAACTCGGGCAAGACGACGCTGGTGACCCGCCTCGTGCAGGATCTCACGCGCCGCGGTCTCGACGTGGCGACGGTCAAGCATGCCCATCACGCCTTCCAGATCGACGACGGCGAGACCGACAGCGCCAGGCATCGGCGTGCCGGCGCTGGCCAGGTCGCCATCGTCTCACCGGCGCGGTGGGCGGTGGTGCGCGAACTCGGCAAGGCCGCCGAGCCATCGCTCGAGGAGATCATTGCCCGCCTCGAACCGTGTGATCTGATCGTCGTCGAGGGCTACAAGCGGGCACCGATCCCGAAGATCGAGGTTCGCCGCACTGCGGCGGCGCACCAGCGGCCACTGATCGAGAGCGATGCGCACGTGATCGCGATTGCAGCCGACCATGCCGTGGCTGCCGCACCGGTGCCGGTGTTCGGCCTCGACGACGTGGCGGCGATCGCCGATTTCATCCTTGCCCGAAGCGGCAAGCGATGACCCGCCGTCTCGTCGCAATACTCCTGATCATCGTCGGCGCGGCAACGTCCGTACTGTCACAGCCACGCAAACCGAAATTGCCACCTGGCCGCGATCCCGGCGGCTTCGCCGTCGCGTTGTTGACAACCGGCATCGACTACACCCGGCGCGAGGTCGCTGATCGCCTCGCGCGGGACGGCGAGGGCGAGTTGGTCGGCTGGGATTTCGTCGACAACGACAATCGCCCCTATGCGCCGAGCCCGAATGTCACGCCGGCGAATTGGGGCGGCGACGGAACGCTGGCCGCCACACGCATCGCCGCGGCCGGGACGCTGAGGCTAGTGCCGATCCGGATCGATCCGGCGAAGCCAGTGACCCTCGCCGCAGCCCTCGCATTTGCCGTCCGCACGCCTGCCCGCATCCTGCTGATGCCGATGTCGAGCGACGAGCCCGAAGACTGGCAGGCGTTCCGCCAGGCAGCGCAGCGGTTCCCCGATCTAATCATCGTCACGTCTGCCGCAGGCCCGGATGGCGGCGGCAAGTCGCGAGGTACCTTTCCGGGCGCGTTCGGCCTCGACAACGTGATTGTCGTAAGCCTCCGCGAGGTCACCGATGCCGACGTCGCGGTGACTGCCTCTACCACCGGGCCGGCGCTGCAGCCGAACCCTGTCACACCGGTAGAGGTGCTCGCCGCCTTCGTCGAGTTGTTGCCGCACTGCCTTGCCACAGATGCCGCCGGCCCGGCGATCGCAAATCGCAAGCTCAAGGGATTGCTGACCCACTATCGCGGTTCGCTGCCGCCGCAATCAACGACTTTGCCCGCGAACATGGAAGGATGTAGGTTGCGCGCGCTACGACCCTGAAGACCCCTGCAATTGCTCGAAACATCCGCGACACCGCCCGTGCGCCGCACGTGCAGCGTTTCCTCGCGGTCGCCTGAGATGCCATGGATATCCTGTTCGTCCACAACAATTTCCCGGCCCAGTTCAAGGGGCTGGCAGCAGCGTTGACGCTTTATCCAGGCATTCGCGTGGCGGCGATCGGCGCACTTGGCGCGACCGACATGGAGCGCATCGCGCTGCAACGCTACAGTGTGACGGCCCCCGACGTTGCCGCCACCCATCCCTTTGCCCGCCGGTTCGATCTTGAATGCCGCCGCGCGGAGCAGATCCTCGCAGCCGCGACCGCGCTCGTGAGACAGGGCTTCAAGCCGAATGTCGTCGTCGCCAACTGCGGCTGGGGCGAGGCCTTGCCGCTGCGGGAGGCATTTCCGCGCGCCCGGATCATCACTTATTGCGAATTCTACTACCGCAGTCACGGCCTCGACGTGAACTTCGACCCCGAGTTCGGCAGCCTCGGGCCCGATGCCGGCGTCGGCCTGCAATTGAAAAATGCGGCGACACTGCTGTCGGTAGTCGAGAGCGATGCCGGCATCGCGCCGACGCTGTGGCAGCGCTCGACTTTCCCGACCGAGTTGCACAGCAAGATTTCGGTGCTGCACGAGGGCGTCGATACCCACACCATCCGCCCCGACGCCAATGCGATGTTGACATTGCCCAGTGGTCTGAAAATGTCGCGCGGCACCGAGGTCGTCACCTTCGCCGCACGCAACCTCGAACCGTTGCGGGGCTATCACGTCTTCATGCGGGCGTTGCCTCAGATCCTGCGGCAACGGCCCAATGCGCATATTGTGATCATCGGCGACGACAAGGCCTCGCATGGCGCCTCGCCGCCACCCGGACGCAGCTGGAAGTCGATCTTCCACGACGAGGTGGCGTCGCAGCTCGACCCGAAGCGGGTGCACTTCCTGGGTCCGGTGCCGCACGCCAACTTCATCAAGGCACTGCAGGTCTCGGCGGCACACGTCTACCTGACCTATCCGTTCGTGTTGTCCTGGTCGTTGATCGAGGCGCTGAGCGCCGGCTGCGTCGTGATCGGCTCCAACACCGGGCCGCTGCACGAGGTGATCGACGGCCAGAACGGCATGCTGGTGCCTTTCTTCGATGTCGAGGGATTGGCCGCGAGAGTATGCCGGGTGCTCGCCAATCAGCGCGCTTTCGAGCCGATGCGGATCGCCGCCCGCGCCACCGCCGTCAATCGCTACTCGATCGAAACCTGCGTGCCTCGCCTGGTCGACTTCGTCGCCCGATAGCCGGCGGTCGGCATTGCGAAATCTCACTCGCCGTCACTGGTCGATATCGTCGACCACCGCCATCACTGGCGACCGCGCTTTGCCAGTCGCGAGGTAGTCCGCCACCGCCGCGGCCAGTACCGGCGCCAACAGAAAACCGTGCCGAAAGGCGCCGTTGACGTGGATGACGCGGCCGCGGACGATCGCGCGCGGAACGTTGTCGGCAAAGGCCGGGCGCACGCCGGCGCCGAGTTCGACAATCTCGGCCTCGGCGAACCCCGGGTGGATGGCATAAGCGGCGCCGAGCAGGTCGAGGGCGGAGCGCACCGTCACCGCGCCCATGTCCTCGCGCTCGATCATGGTGGCGCCGACCATGTAGCAGCCCTCGCCCCACGGCACGACATAGAGCGGGAAGCGGGGGTGCAGCAGGCGGACCGGCCGCGTCAGCGTCACGTCGGCCGCGCGCAGCACCGCCATCTCGCCGCGCACGCCGCGCAAATCCGCCAGTTCGGCGCGTGCCGCATGGCCGCGGCAGTCGATCACCGCCTCGCCGGCCGCCGCCGCCCGCCACACCGGCTCCGGCACCGGATCGGCGAAGCGCACCTCGGCGCCAAGTCGGCGGATTTCGCTGGCGAGGAAAGCGAGCGCGGCGCGCGGGGCAATGTGGGCTTCTGCGGGAAAGAACAGGCTCTTCGCGAACCGGCCCGACTAGCTCCGGCTCGAGTGTGTCGAGTTCGCCGGGCTGGAGCCAGCGGTGCCCCTGCGTCATGTGCGCAAACCGGGTGAGCTCGGCGCGGTCGCGGGCCGCGGCCACGACGAGGCTACCGCGCTGCACGACGCCGGGGCAGGTCTTGCGCCACAGCTCGAGCCCCTCCAGGCCGAGCTGCTGCACCAGCAGCGGCGCCGCCTCCGCCTCGCAGTAGGGCGCGAGCATGGCGCCGGCGAACCGGCTGGCCGCGCCCGGCGAATTCTCCGGCATGGCCTCGCGCAGCGTCACCGCGTGGCCGCGGCGCGCCAGTGTCAATGCCTGCCATAGCCCCATTATGCCTGCGCCGA
This sequence comes from uncultured Alphaproteobacteria bacterium, assembly GCA_963741505.1. Classification (GTDB taxonomy): domain Bacteria; phylum Pseudomonadota; class Alphaproteobacteria; order Rhizobiales; family Hyphomicrobiaceae; genus JAKFWF01. The sequence continues at coordinate 221,299 of CAVUIJ010000014.1, forward strand.
CGACAGTGACGGCTCGATCCATGGCGCGCTCGTTCCATTACTTTGCGGGGTAGCGAATAGCACACAACGAATGTCCGCGGCGACGGCACGGCACCAGGACGTATCAGTCACCCCGCGAAATACCCTCCCGCCGCGGATCGGCACCACCCTCCAGGTGATCGGCAAAGACCCGCACGATATGCAGCCCCGAGGTCATTTCGTCGGCCCGCACGGCGTGGCCTCGCGCCAGCATGGCGTGGCTGATCGCCTGGGTCGGCAGTGCCGGGTCGCCCTCGATCTCGAAGGCGCCACCACGCGAGCCGAAATTGAGCGCCGCAGCGGCCTCCTGCGCATCCATCCCCCAGTCGATCAGCGCGACCACCGACTTCACCACGTACATGATGATGCGGCTGCCACCGGGCGAGCCGACCACGGCCATCAGCCGGCCGGCGGGATCAAATACCAGCGTCGGCGACATCGAGCTGCGTGACCGCTTGGCCGGCCCCACTGCGTTGGCAACCGGCCTGCCGTCCTGGTCGCGTGGCAGAAACGAGAAATCGGTCAGCTCGTTGTTGAGCAGGAATCCGGCCGCCATCACGCGGGCACCGAAACCAGCCTCGATGGTGGTGGTCATGGCGACGGCATTGCCGCCGGCGTCGACGATCGAGATGTGGCTGGTGCCGACGCTCTCGCGCGTCGCATCGCGCCCGAACAGGCGGGCGTCGACCCCCGGTGGCCGCCCGGCCTTCGGCGGCGGCATCGCCCGTTGCGGATCGATCAGCTTCGAGCGGGCGCCGAGATAGCCGCCGATCGAGCATGCCGGGCGGCACCCGAACGGCGGCCGGGTCGGCGATATAGCGGTCGCGGTCGGCGTAGGCGAGTTTTTCCGCTTCCGCGATCAGATGCAGCGCCGGGATGTTCAAGGCGGCGGCGCGACCATCGCCGAGATCGTGGCGGCTCGAGCAGTTTCAGCGTCTGGCCGACGGTGAGGCCGCCGGACGACGACGGCCCCATGCCGCAGACGCGGTGCCGCCGGTATTCGACGCACACCGGCGGGCGGGTCTCGACCCGGTAGCCAGCAAGATCGGCCGCCGTCATGTCGCCAGGATGGTTGGGTGCCGCGGCCACCGCCGCGACGATCGATTGCGCCAGCGGCCCGGAATGGAAGGCGTCGGCGCCGCCGTCGCGGATCGACTTCAAGGTTGCGGCAAATGCAGGGTTGGCGCAGCCGATATCCCGGCGTGTACGGCCGACCGTCGGCATCGAAGAAGTAGGCCCGCGCCGTCGCTTCGAAACTCTGCGGCCCCATCTGCTGCAGCAGCTGATGCAGCCGCGGCGAAACCGGAAAACCGTCCTCGGCGAGCCGGATCGCCGGTTCGAACAGCCGTTGCCAGGGCAGCTTGCCGTGGGCGCGGTGGGCCGCCTCCAGCAGCCGCGGCGTGCCCGGCACGCCGATGCTGAGGCCGGAGTGGACGGCGGTGTCGAAGGTCATCGGCCGGCCGTCGCGCAGGAAGCGGTCGGCGGTGGCCGCGGCCGGCGCCGTCTCGCGGCCGTCGTAGGCGGCAATCTCCTGCGACCGGGCGTCCCAGTGCAGCAGGTAGGCGCCGCCGCCGAGGCCCGAGGACTGCGGCTCGACGAGGTTGAGCACGAGTTGGGTTGCGATCGCCGCGTCGACGGCGCTGCCGCCGGCCTTCAGCATTTCGACGCCGGCATCGACGGCGAGCGGGTTGGCGGCCGACACCATGTAGCTGCGCGCGATTTGCAGCGGCTTCTCGATGCGACCGGTGGCTGCTTCCGGCGCCACTTGGGCGCGCTGCGCTGCGGCCGGCAGGGTTGCCGCCAGCAGCGCGAGCAGGGCAGTTAGGAGCCGGCGGAGACGGCTTGAAGCGGGCATGCGGCGGCGGCCTCGTGAAACGGTGGATTGACAATAGGTTGCGCGATTTCTCGATCAATGGAAATCCCTCGATTTCGGCATGATGCGAACGTTGCGCGGATGGCGCGGGCGGGCGGGCTCGTCGGTCCCCCGCCGACTGCCCGGTTCCGGCCTCAAAACCTCGTCGGCATTGGCGATCGCGATCGGCATGGCGGACGCTCCCGGCGACAGGCTGGCCAGCCAGTCGCTGCGGTCCTCGAGGCTTTTCGCGATGACATGGATGATGTCGCCATGGCGCTGGATCTGGCCCTTGATCAGGATCAGCCGGGCGCCCATCACGACGCGACGGAAGCGCTCGAGCGTTTTCGGCCAGACGACGGCGTTGGCGATGCCGGTCTCGTCCTCCAGCGTCATGAACACCACCCCCTTGGCGGTGCCCGGCCGCTGGCGCACCAGAATGACGCCGGCAACCGCGACATAGGCGCCGTTCTTCATTTGCTTCAGCCGCTCGCAGGCGGCGACGCGCTCGGCTGCAAAACTTTGCCGCAGGAAGCTCATCGGGTGGGCTTTGAGCGACAGCCGCAGCGTCTGGTAGTCGTTGACCACGTGCTCCGACAGCGCCATCGTCGGCAGCTGTACCGCCGGCTCGCTGCCCGATCTCGTCGTGGCCGGCGTGGGCGAACAGCGGCAACGGCGCATCCAGGCCAAGGCTGCGTACCTCCCACAGTGCCTGCCGCCGGTCGAGTCCGAGCGAGCGCATGGCGTCCGCGGTGGCGATCCGCTCGATCGCGGCGCGCGGTACTTGCGCCCGGCGCCACAGGTCGGCGACGTCGCGGAACGGGCGTTGCGCACGGGCGGCGAGCATCGCATCGGCGTCGTCGCGGACGAGCCCGTCGATCTGCCTCAGGCCCAGCCGCAACGCCGGCTGGGCTGGCGAGATACCGGGCTCCAGCGTCGAATCCCATGAACTCAGATTGATGTCGGGCTCGCGCACCGTGACGCCATGCTCGCGCGCGTCGCGCACCAGCTGGGCCGGGGCATAGAAGCCCATCGGCTGGGAATTGAGCAGCGCGCAGCAGAACGCCGCCGGGAAGTGGCACTTGAGCCAGGACGACACGTAGACGAGGTGGGCGAAGCTCGCCGCGTGGCTCTCGGGGAAGCCATACTCGCCGAAACCCTTGATCTGGTTGAAGCAGCGCTCGGCGAAACTCTGCTCGTAGCCGCGCGCGACCATCGCCGAGACCATCTTGACCTCGAGCTGGCCGATGGTGCCGACGCGCCGGAAGGTCGCCATCGCCCGGCGCAACTCGTTGACCTCCTCGCCGTTGAAGCGCGCCGCCACCATGGCGATCTTCATCGCCTGCTCCTGGAACAGCGGTACGCCCTTGGTCTTGCCCAGGATCTGGCGCAACTCGTGCCTGTCGCCATGCGCCGGTGAAGGCGATGGGTAGTCCTCGGCCTCGATGCCATCGCGGCGGCGCAGATAGGGATGCACCATGTCGCCCTGGATCGGGCCCGGCCGCACGATCGCGACCTCGATGACGAGGTCGTAGTAGGTGCGCGGCTTGAGCCGCGGCAGCATGTTCATCTGCGCCCGGCTTTCGACCTGGAACACGCCGATCGAATCCGCCCGGCACAGCATGTCGTAGACCGCCGGGTCCTCGCGCGGGACAGCGGCAAGCGTCATCGGCCGGCCATGGTGGGCCTCGAGCAGGTCGAAGGCGCGGCGGATGCAGGTCAGCATGCCGAGCGCCAGCACGTCGACCTTGAGCAGGCCCAGCGCGTCGATGTCGTCCTTGTCCCACTCGATGAAGGTGCGGTCGGCCATGGCGGCATTGCCGACCGGGACCACCTCGATCAAGGGGCCGCGGGTGAGCACGAAGCCGCCGACGTGCTGCGACAGATGGCGGGGAAAGCCGATCAGCTCGTCGGCGAGTTCCAGCACCGCGGCAAGGGTCGGATCGGCGGGATCGAGGCCCGCCTCGCGCACGTATTTCTCCGGCAGCGCGCCGCCCGAGCGGGTGCCCCAGACCTGGCCCGCGAGGGTGGCGACGACATCCTCCGACAGGCCCATGGCCTTGCCGACCTCGCGCACCGCCGAGCGCGCCCGATAGGAAATGACGGTAGCGGCGAGGCCGGCGCGGTCGCGGCCATAGCGGCCATAGATGTACTGGATCACCTCCTCGCGCCGCTCATGCTCGAAGTCGACGTCGATATCGGGCGGCTCGCGGCGCTCGGGCGCGATGAAGCGTTCGAACAGCAGGTCGACCTCGACCGGATCGACCGCGGTGATGCCGAGGCAATAGCAAACGGCCGAGTTGGCGGCCGAGCCGCGACCCTGGCAGAGGATGCCGCGGGCGCGGGCGAAGCGCACGATGTCGTGCACGGTGAGGAAATAGGGCGCGTAATTGAGTGTTGCGATCAGCGCAAGCTCGCGGGCGATGGTGTCGGCGATTTTCGGCGGCACGCCGTCGGGGAAGCGCCAGCGCGCGCCCTCCGCCGTCAACGCCTCGAGATGGCTCTGGGGGTCAGCCCCTGGCGGCACCGGCTCGTCGGGATACTCGTAGACGAGTTCGTCGAGGCTGAAGCGGCAGGCCGCCGCGATGTCGAGCGTGCGCGCGATCGCCGCCTCGTACCCCTGCAGCAGGCGGGCGATCTGCAACGGCGATTTCAGGTGCCGCTCGGCGTTGGCCTCGAGCCGCAAACCGGCCTCGGCGATCGTGACGCCGGCGCGAATACAGGTCAGGACGTCCTGCAGCGGACGGCGGTGCGGGGCGTGATAGAGCACGTCGCCGGTGGCGACCAGCGGCATGCCATGGTGCCGCGCCAGGGCATCGAGGGCTGCGAGCCGCGCCCGGTCGCGGCTGCGATAGAGGCAGGAGGCGGCAAGATGCAGCGGGCAGCCGAGGTTCGAGCGCAGCCGTCCGAGCTCGCCGGCAAACCGGCCGGGCGGCTCTCCCTCGACGGCGCGCCAGTCCCAGTCATCAGGCGGCAGCACGATCAGGATCTGGCCCGACTGGAATGCGGCAAGATCCTCGAGCTGCAAATGACACTTGCCCTTTTCGGCCCGCATCTGCCCCCGCGATAGGAGACGGCACAGGCGGCCGTAGGCGGCCCGGTCGGTCGGCAGGCAGAGCACACTCGGCGTGCCGTCGGTGAAATCGAGGCGGGCGCCGACGATGAGGCGCATGCCGGCCTGCTTCGCCGCCACGTGCGCCCGCACCACGCCGGCAAGGGTGTTGCGGTCGGTGACGGCGATGGCTGCGAGACCCAAGGCCTTGGCCTGCGCCACCAGTTCCTGCGGATGCGAGCCGCCTTCGAGGAAGGTGAAGTTGGTGGTGACATGCAGCTCGGCATAGGCCGGCGCCGGCGGCGGTCTATCGCGCACCTTGAGCCGGGTGACATCGGCGGGCTTTGACATCGCCGCCTCCTTCAGCCGAACAGGCCGTGTACGTACCAGCACCGGCGGGCCGCTGTCGCTGTCACGGTCGTAGAGACCTTCGCGAAACACCCAGTAGCGGCCGCCGCGATCATCCTCGACGCGATAGTAGTCGCGCGGGCGGGAAAGCGTTGCCGAAGCAGCGCCACCGAGGCCCTGCCACCAGACCGGCTCGATCCGCTCCGGTCCCTCGGCTTTGACGATGCGGTGGCGCGCCCGCCGCCACAGGAAGCGGCGCGGCGGACCTTCCGGTACTTCCGCCATCACCTCGATCGGCTCCGGCCGGCTGAGCAGGAACGGTGGCCTGAGCGCCGGCACGGCGCGTAGCGGTGCCGCCGGTCGCGGCGGGGCGAGCGCCGGCACGATGATGTCGGCCGCCTCGGGGATGTGGCTCGGCCGGGCTGCGAGGCGATGGACCGCGGCGGCGCCAACCCGGTTGGCCAGCCGGTCGATCAACTGGGCGAGGCCTTGCGCGCCTTGGGCGCGGGGCTTGGCGCCAAGCCCCGCCTGGGCGGCATCGAGGGGCTCGACCACGGCGCCTTCGAGCGTCACCACATCGACGCCGAACCCGAGATCGACGCTGCCGATCTTCTCGGCGAACAGCCGGCCGATGTGCCGGCAGTCGCGACTCGGACTGCTGGTGCCGACCGCGATTTCGGCGCTACTGCCGTCGGTGCGATAGAGCGCGAGACGGAGTTGACGTGCGCCTTCGCCGGCGTCCGTGAGCGCGACGCACAGCTCGCCGACGACAGCTGCGACCGCTGCCTCGACGCCGGCGGGCGAGACCAGCGGCTCGGCGAACACTTGGCGAGCGAGACGGCACGGGGCCGGCGTCATCGGCCGGCGTGGCTCGCGGATCGCACCCAGCGCCTGATCGAGGCGCAGCACCACGCCATCGGCAAGCTCGTCTGGGATGCAGCCGCGGACGGCGCCACGCGCCTCGCGAAAGCGCCGCGCCAGGCTCGCCCGCGGCAGGCCGTAGAGATCGCCGATGCGATAGAGGCCGAGCCGCCGGAGCAGGATCACCGTCGCCGGTGTCAGCCGCAGGGCTTCGACCGGCAGCTCGGCGAGCGCCGTCTTCGTCTCGCCCGACGGTGCGACCACCGGGCCCGCGCCGCCGGGGGCAAAACGGGCGAGTGCCCAGGCGCCGGCCGCGGTATCGGCGAGACCGAGGCGCGCCGTATAGCCCGCCGCCGCCAGCCGACGGCGACAGTCGTCGAGCAGCCCGTCCTCGCCGCCGAACAGATGGCCGACACCGCAGATGTCGACCCACAGCCCGTCGAGGCCTTCGCTGTTGCGCAACGGGCCGTAGCGGCCGGCCCAGCGCGCCAGGCTTTCGAGCGCCACCGCATCACGCCGGCGCTCGGCCGGTCGGGTGAGCAAGCCCGGCAGACCGGCGCGGGCGTCGGCGAGTGATTGTCCAGGCTCGATCCCGGCCGCTGCCGCGGCACCATTGACGGCCGCAATCCTCACTCCCCGCGCGCCGCTTTCGACAAGCGCGAAGGCGGCGCCAGGCGGCGGCACATCAGGCGATGCGGCGCGCGAGTTCGGCTCGCACCCGCCCGCGGCCGGCGGTAACGCCCGCCGCCAGCGCTCGATCGGAAACCGCGGCAGCCATACGGAAACAACGCGCTGCATCGGACCACTCCACGGCAAAATCGAGCGCACCTGAAACGAGGGGACGGGCACGGCAGCGCTCGAGTGCTATGGCAAAGCCATGCGCGCCGGGAGCTGCCGGATCGAGGGCGTCGACGCCGCTCAGGCGCGGCAACACTCGCCAGCGGGTGGCGGTGGCGGTGACCGCGGCCTGCCCCGCCGGCGACACCAGAACGCACGGTGTGCGGCCCTCGGCGGCAGCCAGCGACAAGCGTCGTGCCGCCGTCACCCCGCCCCCCTGAACCTCGCCCAGGACCAGCGATAGACAGCCGGCCTTGACCGCCTCCTCGACCACCCACAGCACATCCCGGTTTTTGCGCGGACTGGCAATGATCACCCGGTCGGGGTCGAGCCCCAGCGCCGCGAGCCCACGGCTGTAAGGCATGCCCGTCTCGTGCGCGGCAGCCGCCGGCAGACACCACAACAGCGGCCCCGGCCGTTCCAGCGCGTGCAGCCGCCTGACGCCGAGCAGCAGGGCAAAGATGCGCCGCGCCGCCGTCGCCGCGGCCGCCCCCATGCCGTCCGCCGGCGCCTCGGACCTGATCTCGTGCACGCCGCCGGGATCGAGACCCAACGGCCCCAGCAGGTCGTCGATGGCGGCAATACCGAGCGTCCAGCTACCGGCACCTGCTTGCGGCGACGGCGTGGCCGAGGCAAAATCTGCGCCCCCTTCAACCCGACGAATGTACGTTCGCAGGTCGTCGATCACCTTTCGACGGGTTGCAGAACAAACCGTGTTGCCGCCTGCGAGGCCGAGTGGCGCACCGCTCCCGAGGGAATAAACTGCGTTCGAACTCATCAGCGCGAACAGGGGACATGAGACCACCTAAGGCATTTATGTTCATTATATGTTCTAATTTTGTTTCTCATCTCCGTCAATTCTTTTTTGTGATGCATGCAAAACCAAAGACGCCCAGGGCTGAATTCACACAGCTGTGAACGGCATTCGGCTGGCTTGGAACGAAACAACCGCAAGTGTGTCCTGGCTGCGCTATCTGCCAACCGGGCCCGCGCATATACCATCTGTTCATCAAGAACCTTCACGATGCATGGACAAACCTTGCATGATTGCGTGCGCCCAACGCGGTGTGCCCGCAAAGATCCAAATCAGGAGCCTTTCGAGATGATCGCAGTCAAGATTGCACGCCGCGCCACGACCGCTGCCGGTGCCGCCCTGCTCGGCCTTGCCGCGCTTTCGGCCCAGGCTTCGGCCCAGAACTGGGACTGGGGTGGTGGCAGCACCATCGATGGCAGCGGTCGCGAAACCGTTCGCTTCAACACCTCCTACAAGCCCGGCCAGCTGATCGTCAGCTTCGGCGACCGCCGTCTCTATCACGTCACCCGTCCGGGCGAGGCGGTGAGCTATCCGATCGCGATCCCGCGCGAGCAGAGCCGCTGGCAGGGCGTGATGTCGATCACCCAGAAGCGCGTCAACCCGTCGTGGACGCCGACACCGACCATGCGCGCCGAAAACCCGCGCCTGCCGATGTGGGTGCCCGGTGGCCATCCAATGAACCCGCTCGGCGTGCGCGGCCTCTACCTCGGCTCCAGCACCTATCGCATCCACGGCACCGACGCGCCATGGACCATCGGCCAGCCGGTGTCGAAGGGCTGCATCCGCATGTACAATCAGGACGTGATCGAACTCTATGATCGCGTGCCGGTCGGTACCAAGGTGACGGTCACCTGGCAGCGGTTCCAGGGCGAGAACAGCGGCCCGATACTGAGCAGCGACGATGAGGAGCGGCGGCCGATCACGGTTTCGCGCAAGCCGGGCCAGACCCGCCCCTACTATCGCGCCTCGCGCCCGGTCATGACCTCGGCAGAATAAGTCGGCGAGGCAAAACCTGGAATGCAGAACAGGCACCCCGACGGGTGCCTGTTTTCGTTGCGGTGACGTTCATTTCGCCTCGAAGCAGCGCTTGATGCCGGCAGCGAGCCCGCGCATCAAATCGACGTAAACGGTGGGGCCCGGAGCCAGCAGCGTCGCCTCCGGATCGAGCAGGCCGGCGCGCGCACTGGTGCCTTCGATGACGGCGCTGACGACCTTCGGCTGCATGCCGGGCTCGGCGAACACACAATTGGCGCCGCTGTCGGCGATCTTGCGGCGGATCGCCGCCAGGCGCTTGCCGCTGGGCGCCGCCTCGGGGCTGACCGCGATCGAGCCGACGGCCGCAAGGCCGAAGCGACGCTCGAGATACTGATAGGCGTCGTGCAGGACGACGAACGGCTTGCCTGCGTAAGGCTTCAGCTCGCGTTCCAGCTCCTGCGCGAGAACGGCAATGCGTGCCTTGGCGGCGGCGGCGTTCGCCGCAAAGGTGGCGGCGCTGCCGGGATCGGCTTCGGCAAGAACGGCTGCGATGTGATCGACGAGCGCACTCGCATTGTTCGGATCAAGCCAGACATGCGGATCGCGCTCGTCCTCTTCGGCCGCTGGCGGCTTGGCAGCGCCGTGCGCGTGCGCGACGTGGCCATGCGCCTCGAAAGCGCCGCCCTCGCGACGGTCGATCAAGTCAAGTCCAGGCGCATCAAGCAGGGAAACGACCCGCACCGATTTCGGCAGCGACTTGACGAGCTTGGCGGTGAACGGCTCGAGGCTTTCCGCGACACGGAACAGCACGCTTCGCAGCGTTGGCAGCCTTGGCGTCGGATGGCTTCATGGCGTAGCTGTGCGGCGAGGCCGAGCCGCTGACGAGAACCGCCGGCGTGCCGGCCGCACCCATGACTGACGCCACCAGTGCATGCACCGGCTTGCTGCTGGCGATCACCTTGAGCTCGGCGCCGGCCGACATTGCCAGTGCCGCCCACAGGCTGACCGCCAGTACCACGGCAGCACAGCGTCGGCCGGCCATTGCGCCGATGTCCGTTCGTTGTCGATCGCTGCATCAATTCCCCGCTGCTGGCGCCCAGACCCTTTCGGGCGATAGCCGACACTCGCCCGTTGACTTTCGTAGCATGTTATAACATTCAATCAAGCCGGTTGCTGCGACGGTCATGCCGTGGCCGCAATGATGCGCGATTGGCCGCCTTGGAAGCCCGTCGATAAATCGCTAAATGAGTAACCTGTCCAGTGTGAATGGATGAAGCGGCTGGGGCGACGGCGCGCCAGCACAGCGAAGCTCGAACCGAAGCGTTGATGCCCATGATGCCACGCCGCGCATTTGCCGCCGCCGCCCTCGTCTTGGCCGCGCTCGGATCCACGACCGATGCGTCCGCGCATCCGCATGTCTACGTCACGGTCGAAAGCACCGTGCTCTACGACAAGGGCACCGTCACCGGCCTACGTCAGCGCTGGTACTTCGACGAGTTCTATACTTCGATGGCGATCGAAGGGCTCGATACCAACGGTGATGGCGTGTTCGACCGCAAGGAGCTGGCCGAACTCGCCAAGGTCAACATCGAGGGTCTTGCCCAGATGGACTATTTCACCTTCGCCAAGCTCGGCGAGCAGAAGCTCGCCTTCGATGCGCCGAAGGATTACTTCCTCGAGCACGTCGCAATCGCCGCGCCGCCCGGGCCTGGCCGCATGATCGATCCGGCCGGCGCGCCGGCGACCACTGCAACAGCGCCGCAGGACCAGCCCGGCTTCTGGAACAAACTCGTCGGCAAGCTGACCGGCGGCGCCAATACCGCCGAGCCGGCGGCGCCAAAAGTGCTGGCGCTCGAGTTCACCTTGCCGCTGAAGCAGCCGGTGCTGGCCGAGGCCGAAGGCTTCGAGTACTCCGTCGCCGATCCGCAATTCTGGATCTGGTTCGACCTTCATCCGACCAAAGGCGCGTCGATCGGCCCGGGAGCGCCGGCCGGCTGCAAGGTTGAATTCGGCTCCCCGAAGAAGGATGCCGCCGAACTGCAGAAGCTCGGCGAGCAGTTCTTCTCTCAGATGGGCGGCGCCCAGGCCGGCGTCGGTGTCGCCAAGTCCGTCAGCCTGTCCTGCCCGAAATCATGATCGCTCGCGAGCCGAGAGCCCTGCTGCCATGACCATTCCCAGCCAAGCCGCCCACGCCCACCGCGGCATCGGGCAGCGGCTCGCGATCATGGCCGCGGTCGCGGTCGCCATCGTCGCCGTTGGATTGCTCGCCGTCGTTCTGCTGCCGGGCCTGTCGGACGGGATCTGGAACTTCGTCCTCGAAGGCCAGCGCCAAATGACCAAGGGCATGACCGACGCCGTGCGCCAGCTGAAGGCACTCGGCACCGTCAATGCGGCGCTTGTCCTCGGCTTTCTCAGTTTCCTCTACGGCGTGCTGCACGCAGTCGGTCCAGGCCATGGCAAGTTCGTAATCTCGTCCTATGCGCTTGCCAACGAGCGGACGGTGCGGCGCGGCATCCTGCTTGTCGTTCATGGCCGCCTTCATCCAGGCGCTGTCGGCGATCATCCTGGTCGGCATCCTGGCGTTGGCACTGAAGGCGACGAGCCTGCAGATCAAGGCGACCGAGGCATGGCTCGAGACCGCGAGCTGGGGACTGATCGCACTGCTCGGCGCCTGGCTGTTGTGGAGCCAGCTGCGCGGCGGTCACGCTCATCCGAGCCACGCCGCGCCGCCGCACGAGCACGGCCACGTCCACGGCCCCGACTGTGGTCACGACCACGCCCACGTCGGCCATGTGCACGGCCGTGCGTGCGCGCACGCGGCCGAGCCCGGCCATGTCCATGACGAGCATTGCGGCCACCTCCACATGGCAACGCCGGAGCAGCTGCAGGGCGCATGGAACTGGTCGCACGCCTGGTCGCTGGCGTTTTCGATCGGCATCCGTCCCTGCACCGGTGCGATCGGCGTGCTGCTGCTGAGCCTCAGCGTCGGCCTGTTGTGGGCCGGCATCTTTGCGACGTTCACCATGGCGATCGGCACCGCGCTCACGGTATCGGCGCTGGCGGCGATCGCGGTCGGCTCACGGGAGTTGGCGAAGAAGATCGCTGGCGGCACTGAAAGTCCGTGGGCGGCAACCATCCAGAAGGTGGCGGCCATCGGCGGCTCGGGCCTCGTCATGGTGATCGGTGCCACATTCTTCTTAGCCAGCCTGCGCGGCGGGCCACCACTGTGAACGGACGCGCCCGCGTGCCGGATCGCGTCACGACTTAACCACGCGTAAAGATCTGCGCTTGGCGAGTGCTCGGCTGAGGGCGTAAATTCATGCCTCGGGATCGATCGGATCGCCGTAGGAGCCAAGTACCGTGCGTTATCGTGAGTTTTGTGCCGTCGCAGTCGCCGTCATTGCCGCCGTGCTGCTTGCGCCCACCGGCCGGGCAGCCAGGAACCCGGGAGCGGCCCAGCCTTCGGCGACGGTGCAGGAACTGATCGTGCTCGAGGCGCCGAACTGCATCTACTGCGCGATCTTTCGCCGCGACGTGCTGCCGAGCTACCAGAAATCGAAGCGCGCCAGCGAACTGCCGATCCGCTTTGTCGACCTCAACGACCCCGCGGCCGATCAGCTCAAATTGTCATCCGACGTAACGATCGTGCCGACTGTCGTGCTCATGCGCGACGGCGCGGAAGCTGGCCGCATCAATGGCTACATGGGGCCCGAGGCGTTCTTCCAGAGCGTGTCGCGCATGGTCGGCACGGCCGATTGAAGTGCCGACCCTGCAGCGCGCTGCACAGGGTCGCGGTTCCCCAGATTGATCGAGGCGGCGGCCGGCGCCGCTTTGGTTAGCGATTAATGATTGGTTAACCATTGGCATTTACCGCGCCATAGTGAGCGGCCTGTAGAATTGGCCCCAAGACCGGCTCGCGCGCACCGGGCATGGCACGAGGATTCCGCAATGCCGCCGCAAATCGGTCGCGAGGCAGGGTCATGAACTTCAGCGGTGATCGCGACAGTTCGGCGGCACGTGTCGCGACCACTTCGGTTACGGGAACCTAATGCAGACGAGGGACATCAGGGCAGGCTCGGGGCGGCTTGAGGCTGGTGTGCCGATGCGTGTGCTGGCGGCCGCGATCGCTTGTCTCGCGATGTTCGCTGCCGCCGCGGTCCCAGCCGCCGCCCAGTCGAAGCATGCGGCGATGGTGATCGACGCGAACACCGGCGAGGCGCTGCACGCCGACAAGGCCGACGAGCCGAGATACCCGGCCTCGCTCACCAAAATGATGACGCTTTACATGGTCTTCGAGCAACTCGAAGCCGGCCGCCTGACACCGTCGAGCAAACTGAAGATCAGCCAGGAAGCGGCCTCCGCCCCGCCGACCAAGCTCGACCTCGAGCCTGGCGAACAGATCGCAGTGCTGGATGCCGTCAAGGCGCTGATAACCAAATCCGCCAACGACATGGCGATCGCGCTTGCCGAGGCGATCGGCGGCACCGAAGCGCAATTCGCCGAGCTGATGACGCACAAGGCGCGCGCGCTCGGCATGCGCAATACCACGTTCCGCAATGCCTCCGGTCTGCCCGATAGCGGCCAGGTGACGACGGCGCGGGACATGCTGACGCTGGCACTGCGCCTGCAGGACGATTTCCCGAAGTACTTCCCGCTGTTTGCGTTGAAGTCGTTCAGCTTCAACGGCTCGACCCATCGCAATCACAACACGATGCTGAACTCGTTCGAAGGCGTCGACGGCATCAAGACCGGCTACACGCGGATGTCGGGCTTCAACCTCGTCACCTCGATGCGGCGCGGCGACAAGCATCTGGTCGGCGCCGTGTTCGGCGGCGCTACCGCCGGCACCCGCAACCTGACCATGCGCATGCTGCTGACGCGGGCGCTGCTCAAGGCCTCGACCAAAAAGACCCGCAAGCCAGCGCCGGTGCTCGTCGCCCGCGCCAGACCCGCCGTCCGGCCGGCGCCCGCAGCGGCAACGCCTGCCGCCGTCGCAGCGGCAAAGCCAAAGCCGCAAGCGGTTGCCGTCGCACCGTCCCTGCCGGCCAAACCGGAAACGTCCGCCACTGCGACAAAAGCCGCCGATCCGACACCGGCCGTGGCCGAGCCGGTGCAGGTCGCGGCCGCTGGCGCGACCGAGGCCGAGGCAACGGCCCCGACGATCGAGGCCATTATTGCCGAAGTCGCGGACACGCCTTCTCCGACCGAGCTTGTGACGCCGATCGAGATCGCCAAGGTGCGCCCCGTCATGGTCGCGCCGCGCGTACGGCGGACCGCCTTCGTGATCGCGCCGGAGCCGGCCGCTGCGCCACAGCAGGAGGAGACGCCGGCGGTCGCAGCCGCCGTCGCCGCGCTCGCCGGCGCGCCTGAGCCCGAGCCGGCGCCGACCCCGAACATCGCCGCGCCGCCGGCAGTCCCGGTCGCCGCGACGGCTGCCCTTGCCCAGCCCGAACCGCAGCAGCCGGCAGTTCAACGCACGAGCATCACGCCACCGCCCGCCAATCGTGCGCAGCCAGCACCGGCTGCAACCCGACCAGTCATCGCCGCAGCGCCGCCGGTTGCGCCGATCCAAGCCGCGATCATCCAACGCGGCCAACCACCATCGACGCTGCAGGCGCAGGCCCATAACCTCGGTCGCGGGCTTGCGCCATCGTCGACGCCACCGATGCAGCAGGCAGCCTACGCCGCACCGGGCGCGAGCGCCTTTCACATCCAGATCGGCGCCTACGCGTCGGTCACGGAGGCGGAACGCATGCTGCGCGAGACGCAAGCCCGCGCCAACGGTCTGTTGAAGGCGGCGACGCCGGTAACCGCCGCGGTACAGAAGGAAAACCGTCTGCTCTATCGCGCCCGCTTCGCCGGCTTCGACGCCAAGGGCGCCGCCAACACTTGCGCCGAGCTGCGCCGCGCCGCCATCGACTGCTTCGTGATGAAGGCGGAGTGAAGCCTCAGCGCAGCAGCACGTCCTTTGCCTGGTTGATCTTGGCGGCGAGATAGGTCGAGCCGCCGCGATCAGGATGCATCCGCAGCATCAGGTCGCGATGGGCGGCGCGGACCTCTTCGGCCGAGGCACCAGGCTTGAGGCCGAGCACCTCGAACGCCTCTTCCTTCGTCATGATGCCGCCGGCACCGGGCGTGCCTTCCGCCCGTGCCATGTCCTCCCGCCAGGTCGCGTGCCGGCGGTCGAGATAGGCTTCGAGCAGTTGCGCCGACTGCGGATCGGCGAACCGGCAGTCCTGCCACAGCAGCGCCAGTTCGGCTGGTGCCATGGCTTCGATGTCACGGCCACGAAACAGACCCTTGATCACCCGGCCGCGCATGGCGCCGGTGTCGTGATCGAGCTCCATCTCGAGGTGGTCGGTCTTGATGCTGGTGGTCTGGCTGCCGCCTGCAGCGCCGCCATTCGGAAACCACCGCCGCCAATTGGCGGCTTTCGCCCCCGACAGCAGCCAGGTGCCGAGCATCATCAGCGGCATCGCGTAGCTGGCAAGCCCGCGCATCAGCAGGATCAGCGCACCGGCAAGCGCCGCAAAGCCGCCGGCCTGCCTGACGTGCCGCGCTATCGCCGCCGGATTGGCGCGCGCGAACCCGCGCATGAACAGCAATGCGAGCGTCAGCGCCAGCAACCCCAGCAGAAAAAACTGCATTGCGATGTCCTCGAAGCCCGTTCAGCGCATCTGCCCGAGCAGCTTGCGAGCGCCGCCGCCGTTGCGTGTCTGCGTGCTCAAGCGCTCGAGCGCCTTGCGCCCGCCGGCAGCATACACCGCCACCGCCGTCAGCAGCGACTTCAACTGTTCCGCCGAGCCGGCATCGAACCGGCAGTGCGCACCCTTGGTCAGCCGCGCGATCTCGGCGAAGGCGAGCTGAGGCCTGGCGATCGTCGCCCTCCTGGAACAGGAACACCGGCACCCCGAGCAGGGCGAGTTCGCCGGCCCGACCGCATAGCGTGTCGATGGCCTCTTCCATGCAGTCGCCAACATAGACCAGCGCATTGACGCGCTGCTTCGCCGTTTCGGTGCGTGCATGGGTCAGCACCTTTTCGATCTGGGTGAAGCCGCCCTGGCAGGAAACACTGGTCATCAGCCGCGCGAGGTGATCTGGATCGCGCACCCAGCGCGAGGCCCGGCACTCGCCGGCGCCGCGGAAATAGACGAGCTGCACGTCGAGGCCGCCGATCGCCTTCACCGCCTTGAACATCCCGGCCTGGAGGCCGAGCGCCAGATCCCAGGTCGGCTGCCGGCTCATGGTGGCGTCCATGGCGAACACCAGCCGGCCGTTGCCGGTGGTCGCGGTCGGTGCCAGCGACTTCATCCGGGCGACGAAGGCCGCGACATCGGCCGTCGACGAGGTCACGGGCGCCTTCGACCCATCGCCGCGGGTAGCCGGTGTCGCCGCCTCAGCCGGTGGTGGCGCGGCGGGCTTAGGCGGGGCGCCTGTCTTGTCCTTTTCGGCCATGGGCGACCTCCCACACATCGCAGGATCACTACACTCTCAATGTGGTCGCGCGTTGGCCGTGTCGCAATGCCGTTACGCCTTGGCCAGGCCCTGGGCGCGGAAGCCCGACAGCGTGGTCGCCGGCGACAACGCCTCGGGATCGATGGTGAGCTCGATCAGCGCCGGTTTACCCGATGCGAGAGCCTCCTCGAACGTCGCCGCAAATGCCTCGGTCCGGTCAACGCGGGCGCCGAAGCCGCCGCAGGCGCGTGCAAGTGCGGCAAAATCGGGGTTCTTGAGGTCGGTACCGCAGATGCGGCCGGGGTGCTCGCGCTCCTGATGCATCCGGATGGTGCCATACATGCCGTTGTTGCTGACGATGACGATGATCGGCCAAGTCATGCTGCACCGCGGTCATGAATTCCTGGCTCGTCATCATGAAGCAACCGTCGCCGGCGAAGGCGACGACGGTGCGCTTCGGATCGACGGCCTTGGCCGCCACCGCCGCCGGCAGGCCATAGCCCATCGAGCCGCAGGTCGGCGCCAGGCAGGTGCGGAAACCGCGATACTGCCAGAACCGGTGCACCCAGGTGGCGTAGTTGCCGGCGCCGTTGGTGACGATCGCATCGGCCGGCAGACGCTCGCGCAGCCAGGCGACGATCTGCGACAGCTGCACCGCGCCGGGCGACGTCAGCGGCTTTGAATAGGCGACGAGTTCGGCGTGGCCCTGGACAATTCGCGACGCCGGCGAGGGGGCAGCTGGCTTAGCTGGCTTCAGGCTTCGCGCTGCCGCGGCGAAGGCATCGCCGCTCGCGACAATCGCCAGATCGGGCTGATAGGTGCGGCCGATCTCGTTCGGATCGGGATAGACATGGATGAGCTTTTGCTTCGGCCGCGGAATGTCGATCAAGGTGTAGCCCTGCGTCGTCATCTCGCCGAGGCGGGCGCCGACCACCAGCAGCAGGTCGCTGTCCCTGATGAAGGCGGCAAGCTTCGGGTTGATGCCGACGCCGGCATGGCCGACGTAGCACGGATGGCCGTTGTCGATCAGGTCCTGGCAGCGGAAGGAGGCCGCCACCGGCAGGTTGTGGGCGGCAC
The DNA here is from genome assembly GCA_963741505.1 of uncultured Alphaproteobacteria bacterium. Taxonomy (GTDB): domain Bacteria; phylum Pseudomonadota; class Alphaproteobacteria; order Rhizobiales; family Hyphomicrobiaceae; genus JAKFWF01. The sequence continues at coordinate 238,588 of CAVUIJ010000014.1, forward strand.
AGAACGCCTCGAAGTCCTTAGCGGCGGTCTCGCTCCACCCCGCCCCGCCGACGATTGCCAGCGGCTGCTTGGCCTGTGCCAGCATACCGGCGAGCTTGGCCATGTCGGCCGCACCCGGCTGGATCGGCACCCGGTGATAGGGGCCGGCGTCGGCGGTCTCGACGAACTCGGTCAGCATGTCCTCGGGCAGCGCCAGCACGACGGGACCGGGACGCCCGGACGTGGCGGTGAAGAAGGCGCGGCTCACCATCTCGGGGATGCGGCGGGCGTCGTCGATCTCGGCCACCCACTTCGCCATCTGGCCGAACATGCGGCGATAGTCGATCTCCTGGAACGCCTCGCGCTCGACCATGTCGCGACCGACCTGGCCGACCAGCAGGATCATCGGCGTCGAATCCTGAAAACCGACGTGCACGCCGGACGAGGCGTTAGTCGCGCCGGGACCGCGGGTGACGAAGCAGATGCCGGGCCGGCCGGTGAGCTTGCCGTAGGCTTCCGCCATCATCGCCGCACCACCTTCCTGGCGGCAGGTGATGAACTTGATCTTGTTGTGGCCGGCGAGGCCGTCGAGCGCCTCGAGATAGCTTTCGCCCGGCACGCCAAAGATGGTGTCGGCGCCGTGGATCGCCAGCTGGTCGATCAGGATGTGGCCGCCGGACCGCTTCTGCAGGGGCTTGGCTGTGGCATCGGACATGAAGACTTCCTCGGGCGTTTCTCAACCGAACCCGCACCATGCCAGACCTTGGCGAGCGCGCAAGCGCCACAATTGCAGGGCTATTGCACGTTGTCATTCGGCGTCTTGGTGGCTCGCGTCGGATGCGATCGAAATTGGCGCGCATAATTTCGTTCAGTGACATCGTTGGCCGTTCGAAATCGCAGACCCGACGGTCGGGGTGGCGCGCGCATTTCTTGTAGATACTACCGCCAAGTCGTACGTCTTTCCCATTGCGGCCTTTGAATTTCTTTTTCCCCTCGCATGAGGGGAGCGGGGTGGCCGTGGTCCACGGCGGTCTTCCGCATTTCTTGTCTTCAAGTGGCCCAGAGCCACCCCATTGCTCGGACGGATTTTGGCGGGGCACCCACGCGTTTTAGGCGAGGTCTTCGAGGCTTGTTGCCAAACCTCAGGCTGCCCCCGGTCTCGCTACAGGGGTCGCGGCGCCCTCCCAGAATGTGCGGTGCGTGACCACAGTAATTCCCGGACCGTCCATTCCGCTGCCACACTCTGAACGCCTTCGAAGCGCGCCCTCGTGCAGGGAACACGAGCAGTATCGCATGGGGCTGAGAACCGTGGATAAGTTTCGGGTGCTGAATTTCCGGTGACGTGGTGAATGCAATGCGGCGAACGGTGCCTGGCTTCAGCCTGGCGCCGCCCGCGCCATGGTGCCAGGCTGAAGCCAGGCACCATCGACACCATCGACAGAACAAGCGGCCGCCCCTCACCCTCGGCCGGCGAAACCGCCGGCCTCTGCCCTCTCCCCCGAAGCGGCGGGGGAGAGGGGAAGAGTCCCCTCTCCCTGCGCACTGCACTGGCGCGGGGAGAGGGCCCGGCGCGCAGGCGCCAAAGCAAAATGCGTGAGGGGCGGCAGCGCGAAGACTTCGATCAACAGCGCGGCTGGGCGAGATGCATGTGGGTCGACGAGAAAGGCGCTCGCGCAAGCGGCCGCCCCTCACCCTCGGCCGGCGAAGAGGGCCGGCCTCTGCCCTCTCCCCCGAAGGTGCGGGGGAGAGGGGAAGAGTCCCCTCTCCCTGCGCACTGCACTTGCGCGGGGAGAGGGTTAGGGTGAGGGGCGGCAGCGCGAAGAATTCGATCAACAGCCGCGCTGGGCGAGATGCATGTGGGTCGACGAGAAATGGCGTCGAGCAAGCGGCCGCCCCTCACCCTCGGCCGGCAAGAGGGCCGGCCTCTGCCCTCTCCCCGTAAGCGGCGGGGGAGAGGGAAGCGGGCCTCGCCCGGCCGGCCGCGCGGCATCTGCCGCTCCCCGGCGATGACGGTGGCGGTGCGGTCGATACACTTTATTCGGCCTATTCGGCGGCGGCGAACGCCGGCCGCTTGTCGAGGCCCAGCTGTCGCTTGGCCTCGTCGCGCAGCACATCGATAGGGGCGAGCTTGGCGCCGTCGCGATAGTGCCAGAAGGTCCAGCCGTTGCAGGCGGTCTTGCCCTGTACCTGGGCGCCGAGCCGATGGATCGAGCCCTGCCAGCCGCCGGTCGCGAGCGTGCCGTCGGCCTTCACTTCCGCCTGGAACCGGCCGCGTTCGTCGCTGAGCATGCTGCCTGGCGTCAGGATGCCGAGCTCGATGATGGTGCCGAACGGCACCCGCGGCTCGGCCCGTTTCGAGCGCAGGGCTTCGAGCGCCGACGCCCGCCAGGGCTGAACTTTGGCGATCCGCTCGGCAGCAGCGGCGGCGTAGTCTGGATCGCGCTCGATGCCGATCCAGCGGCGGCCGAGCCTTTTTGCCACCGCCCCGGTCGTACCGGTGCCGAAGAACGGGTCGAGCACGATGTCACCCGGATTGGTGGTTGCCAGCAGCAGGCGATGCAGCAGGGCTTCCGGCTTCTGTGTCGGGTGCGCCTTGCGGCCGCCGTCGTCCTTCAAGCGCTCCGGCCCGGAGCAGATCGGGAACAGCCAGTCGGAGCGCATTTGCAGATCGTCGTTCAAGGCTTTGAGCGATTCATAATTGAACGTGTACCTGGAATTCTGGTCGCGGCTGGCCCAGATCAGCGTCTCGTGGGCATTGGTGAAGCGGCGGCCACGGAAGTTCGGCATCGGATTGGTCTTGCGCCAGACCACGTCGTTCAAGAGCCAGAAGCCCTGGTCCTGCAGCTCGGTGCCGAGACGAAATATGTTGTGATAGGAGCCGATCAGCCAGATTGCGCCGTCGGGCTTCAGGATGCGGCGGCACTCAGACAACCAGGCACGGCTGAACGCGTCGTAGGCGGCGAAACTGGAAAACTTGTCCCAGTCCTGATGGACGCCGTCGACCACCGTGTTGTTGGGCCGCAGCAGGTCGCCATCGAGCTGCAGATTGTAGGGTGGGTCGGCGAATACGAGGTCGATACTGGCATCCGGCAGCTTGGCCAGTTGAGCAAGGCAATCGCCGTAGAGGATGCGATCGACCGACAAGGATTGCGCCGCCCGCTTCAAGGGCAGACGTGCGCGACGGCTCTCAGCCATGACTGATACTCTTCCCACAACGCAACGACGACGAACATACTGACATACGCACGGTCGCGCTGGCGCCCGGTACGGTGAACCTTTCACTAACGGCGCGCGCTTAACAATGGCTTAACCGGCGACGTGAGCGACACAGGCTTGGCAGCCCTGTGTGGCGAACGAAGGGCGAACATGGGTTGTATCGATCTACCTTCCGGTGCTAGTACCCGGAATCACAAATCCCTGGTACGTCTGATCGCGGAGCCCTGCGGCGATCCGCAAGAAGCGCGCCGAAGAGCGTAGCCGAGACTACGGTCGAGGCGCGCGACGCAGCGGCCGCCCAGGGGCCGCGACCTAAGCGGGCGGCCGGGGATGATCGCCGGCGTCATGCTGGAAGCATGCGGTCCGCATGACGCGGCGCTTGTCCGATGCGCAAGCATCGGCCGGCGCACCGCTTCTGGCCGGCGAGCATCCCCGGCCGTCATACGTGCCAGGGATTTGTGATTCCGGGTACTAGGCGTTCCGATGTAGACAACGCACGACGGGTCGCGATCGCGGAGGCACACCTTGGGCTACTTTCCGGAAGCACTGGCAGACCGCTACCGCCGCTTCAAATTCCGGCATTTCACGCCGAACCAGGAGCATTATGAGCAGCTTGCCACCTTCGGCCAGAACCCGGAAGTCATGGTGGTGTCCTGCTGCGACAGCCGCTGCGATCCGGAGACCATCTTCTCGGCGATGCCGGGCGAGCTGTTCGTCGTCCGCAATGTCGCAAACCTGATCCCGCCATACGAGACCACCGGCCGTTTCCACGGCGTCAGCGCCGCGCTGGAATTTGCCGCCTTGAACCTGCGGGTGAAGCACATCGTCATTCTCGGCCACTCGGGCTGCGGCGGCGTTCGTGCCTGCCTCGAGGAGGACGCGGCGCGACAGACCGAGGCGCAGTTCATCCGCAACTGGATGTCGATGCTCGACGAAGCCCGTGCCAAGATCCTGGCCAAGGGCCACACCCACCCGGGTCCTGAACAGCGCGCCGCCCTCGAGCGCGAAGGCATCAAGGCGTCGCTGGCCAACCTGCGCACCTTTCCCTGCATCCAGATCCTGGAGAGCAAGGGCCGCATCGCGCTGCACGGCGCCTACTTCGACATCGCTTCCGGTGAGCTGTCGGTGCTCAATGATGCCGCCGACGCGTTCGTGCCGGTGTGAAGTTGATGGTGCCTGGCTTCAGCCTGGCACCAAGCTCGCCGAGACGGTGCCAGGCTGAAGCCAGGCACCGGTCACTCACTCCGCCGCGCGCAGCCTCGACTTTTCGCCGCCGAGCCGCTGCCCCAGCGCCCCGCAATACCAGTCGACGAACTGGATGACACCGGCCTCGTGCACCGGCGAATACGGTCCCGGCTCGTAGGCCGGCGAGCGGATGCCCTCGGCGTTGCGCTCGACCAGCGCCGCGTCCTGGGCGTTGGTCGCGATCCAAACCTCGGTCAGCGTCTTCAAATCATAGTCGCGGCCCTCGACGGCATCCTTCGGCACCAGCCACTTGGTGACGAGCTCGGTCTCGGTGGCGCTCACCGGCAGGCAGCGGAAGCTCAAGGCGTGATCGGCGGCGACGTGGTTCCACGTCGAGGGGTAGTGGTAGAGCAGAACATCACCGCAGTTCTCGGCCTCGGGTGCGCGGCCGAGGCGCTTGGCCACCGCCGGCTCGCCCGTCATGGTCATCGAGCGGGCGGTGTCGAGGAACGGCAGCCGCATGACGCGGTATTGCGCGTCGTCGGCGATCTTGAACCGACCGGGCAGCCCCTTGGCCTCCCAGGCAGCGACGAAGTCGGCGACATACTTGGCATCCTTCGCCCCTTCGACGCCGGCATGCACGGGGCTGTCCGGGAAGGTGCGGCACAGCTCGGGGTGCGAGCCAACGCAGTGGTAGCACTCGCGATTGTTCTCCATGACGAGCTTCCAGTTGCCGCGCTCGACGATCCGCGACTCGAAGGCGACCTTGGTATTGCGCAGATCGTACGGCGCGAGATAGGGCTCGACCGTCGCCCGGAACTGGGCGAAGTCGGGTGCCTGGGCTGCGACGCAGACGAAGATCCAGCCGGCAATGCTCTCGGCGTGCACCGGTTTCAGGCCGTGCTTCGACGCGTCGAATTCCGTGCCCATGCCGCGGGTGCGGGCGAGGCTGCCGTCGAGCTCGTACGACCACTGGTGGTAGGGGCACACGAAGCGGCGTTTGACGTGCCCCTTGGCCGCATCGCAGAGCTTGTAGCCGCGATGACGGCAGGCATTGTGATGGGCCCGCACCCGGCCTTGTGCATCGCGCGCGACGATGATCGAATAGTCGCCGATGCGCAGCGTGAAGTAGTCGCCGGGATTGTCGATCTCGCAGTCGTGGCCGGCGAATATCCAGTCGCGATAGAAGATGTTCTCGAGATCGAGGCGGAACAGCCCTTCATCCTGGTAAAAGGCTTGGCTCAGGCTATGGGCGGGGCGGCGCTCGTGCACGGCGTGGAAAGTTTCGGCAGGCGTCATTGGACAGGTCTCCGAAGGTCGACTGGCAGCCTGTCGGCTGGTTCCCGATCGGGCCAGGACAATGTAGCGCGAACCGCCGGCGTCGATGTTCCAATACCGACGATTTCCAGTTTTCCCGCGGCCCGCCGCCTGATCTTCGGCAATGCCGATGCTTCCGGGTACTTCCAAATCACGCGATTGCGTGCAAGCTAGCGGCAGTAGGGACGTTGAGGGAGGGCCAATGCCCCAGAACGACTTGCGCCAGCAGGCACTCGACTATCACGAGGCCGATCCGCCCGGCAAAATCGCCATCCACGCGACGAAGCCCGTCGCCAATCAGCACGACCTCGGCCTCGCCTATTCGCCGGGAGTTGCACATGCCTGCATGGCGATTGCCGAGGACCCGGCCAATGCCGTGCGCTATACCGCCCGCGGCAACCTCGTCGGCGTCATCACCAATGGCACCGCCGTGCTCGGCCTCGGCGACATCGGCCCGCTCGCCTCGAAGCCGGTGATGGAGGGCAAGGCGGTACTGTTCAAGAAGTTCGCCGGCCTCGACTGCTATGACATCGAGATCGCGGAAAAGGAGATCGGACCGTTCGTCGAGGCCGTCGCGCGGCTGGAGCCGACCTTCGGCGGCATCAACCTCGAGGACATCAAGAGCCCGGAGTGTTTCGAGATCGAGCGCCAGTTGCGCGCCCGCATGAAGATCCCGGTGTTCCACGACGATCAGCACGGCACGGCGATCGTCGTCGCTGCCGGCATCGTCAACGGCCTCAAGGTCGTCGGCAAGCGCATCGAGGACGTGAAGCTCGTATGCTCAGGGGCCGGGGCCGCAGCCCTCGCCTGCCTCAACCAGCTCGTCAGCCTCGGCCTCAACCGAGAGAACACCTTCGTCTGCGACATCAAGGGCGTCGTCTACAAGGGCCGCAAGGAGCTGATGGACCCCTACAAGGAGCCATACGCCCGCGACACCAGCGCGCGCCAGCTCGCCGAGGTGATCGCCGGCGCCGACGTGTTCCTCGGACTGTCGGCCGGCCGGATCGTCACCCAGGAGATGGTGGCGAGCATGGGGCCGAAACCGTTGGTCTTCGCGCTGGCAAACCCGATCCCGGAGATCATGCCGGAGGATGTGAAGGCGGTGCGCCCGGATGCCATCATCGCCTCGGGCCGCACCGACTATCCGAACCAGATCAACAACGTGCTGTGCTTTCCCTTCATCTTCCGCGGTGCCCTTGATGTCGGCGCCACCACCATCAACGAGGAGATGAAGAAGGCAGCCGTCGTGGCGCTGGCCTCGATCGCGGAGAGTGAAGCTTCCGACGTGGTGCTGTCGGCCTACAGCGCCGAAACCTTCGTGTTCGGCCCCGGATACATCCTCCCGAAGCCGTTCGACCCGCGGCTGATCCTTGAGATCGCCCCGGCGGTCGCTCGCGCCGCGATGGAAACCGGCGTCGCCACCCGTCCGATCGCCGATTACGAGGTCTACCGCGAGAAGCTCTCGCGCTTCGTCTATCGTTCCGGCTTCGTGATGAAGCCGATCTTCGACACCGCCAAGACCGAGCACGCCAAGGAGCCGAAGCGGCTCGTGTTCGCCGAGGGCGAACACCCTTACGTGCTGCAAGCGGCGCAGCAGGTGATCATGGAGAAGCTCGCACGACCGATCCTCGTCGGGCGCCGCGCCACCATAAAGCGCATGCTGTCGCATCTCGGCCTGCGGCTGAAGATCGACGAGGATCTCGACGTCTTCGACCAGGACACCGACGCCCGCGTGCCGGCGATGACCACCGAGTACGAGCGTCTCGTTGAACGCCAGGGCATTTCGCCGAGCCACGCGCGACGGATCGTGCGCGGCGGCTCGACGGTGACCGCCGGCCTGCTGCTCAAGCGCGGCGATGCCGACGCCATGATCTGCGGCGCGGTCGGCCGCTACCAGACGCAGCTGCGGCATGTCTCCCAGGTGATCGGCATGAAGGGCGGCGTGCGCGGCTTTGCCACCGTCTCCGGGCTGATCCTGCCAAACGGGCCGCTGTTCATCGCCGATACCTACGTCAGCTATGATCCCGATGCCGAGCACCTGGCCGAGATCGCGCTGCTGGCTGCCGACGAGGTCCGCCGGTTCGGACTGGTTCCGAAGGTGGCGCTGCTGTCGCATTCGAATTTCGGTTCGGAGAGTACGGCGTCGGCGCGCAAGATGCGCGACGTGCTGGCGACCCTGCACACCTGGGCGCCCGATCTCGAGGTCGAGGGCGAGATGCATTCGGACGCGGCGATGTCGCCCTTCATCCGTGACGAGATCTTCCCGCACTCGCGGCTGAAGGGCGCGGCCAACCTGCTGATCATGCCGGGTCTCGATGCCGCCAACATCGCCTTCAACCTGCTGAAGGCGGTGTCCGGTGCGGTGGTGCTCGGGCCAATCCTGCTCGGCGCGGCCAAACCGGTGCACATCGTGACGCCGTCCGTCACCGTTCGCGGACTGCTCAACATGAGTGCGATCGCGGTGGTCAACGCCGCCCGCGAGGCGGCCAAGCACACGATGGGTGCGGCTTGAGGTTCTTTCCCCTCTCCCCTTAGCGCACTTGCGCGGGGAGGCAGGGTTAGAGAGAGGGGCGGCGACACGGGGGAACGGTGCCTGGCTTCAGCCTGGCACCGCCCGAGCCAGGGTGCCAGGCTGAAGCCAGGCACCAATACTTCAGAGCAAGCCGCTGCCCCACCCCTTGGCCAGCGTCGCCGCCGCTGCTCCACGAATATCGAAGCAACGCTGACCCGACCGCCAGCGGCGAAATTCTCTGCTAGCGACGCTCGCCGGCCTTGGCGCGCAGCTCGACCTCGCGCTGCAGCGACATCGCGGCAGAGGCATAGGCCTCCTGCCGCTCGACGCTCCAATACCGCAGCTCGGCGAGCGGGATCGGCCGGCCGCTGACGGCGCAACGCACGAAGTCACCGTTACTCAATACCTTGAACTCGCCATCGCCGAAGCGTACGCGCGCCTCACCGCGAGTTCCGAACATCCGATCGAACCTGTTCATAGAAGAAGCTTCACGCTGACGGCGCCCATGCGCGGCCAATTGGCAGCGCAACACACATGGCCAATTCCAGCAGCGCCGTCAAGGCTGGGGGGCGACGCGTTCAGCCGCCGTGACGACAGCGGCCGGGTGCCGCAACCTTGGCCCGTGCCGGTCGCGACGCGGCTCGCACAATGAGGCCGATCAGCGCCGCGGAGAAGATGCCGGCAAGGATTGCAGTTGCGCTCATGACCCTCGCGGCTCCGTTCTGCTGCCTATGATGACGCTGTCACAACTCGCGGCGAACGTCCAATATCCCGTATGCCGCCGATGTCACAGCTGCGGCCGCATCCGATCCGCCGCCTTGAAGTAGGCACGGGCGTGGGCGACGATCTGCTTGTCGCTTGGATGATCGGCCGATTCGACACCGACAATGTGGTCGCTGAGGCCGTGATCGTGCTTGTGCACGTGTTTCACGAGTTCGAGCTTGGCTGAACCGGGCCCCATCAGCAGCCACTCCCGGGCTGGCTTCAGAACGTTGACGATATCGTGGAAGAAGTGCTGATCCTCCGGCGATCGCTTGCCGGCAACGCTGCCTTTGCGGTGATGCAGGTGATGATTGGGGCTGTTGGTTGCGAGATCGATCTCGTCCATCGAATGGCGATCGAAGAAAAAGATGCGCGCCTCGCGATGATCGAGCCAGACGACGGCGTGGTAGTGCGGCATTGCGCGCTCCTTGCTAGCAATGGTTCGGGTTGCGACGCACGGGCCTGCCGCCCACCGTCATTTCTTGTCGCGAAGATCGAGAATGTAGGACACGAGGTTCTCGATATCATCGCCGGCGACGATCAGGTTCGGCATCGTCGGATGCGGCGTGCGCAACCAGACCGCGATCGCTGTACCGGTCATCCCCGGCGTGTTGGCGACGATCTTGAATGGCGTCGCCTTGGCAACCGGTGAGGCGGCCTGCGAAGCGAGCACCGCGTGGCACTCGGCACACATTCTTTGAGCATAGGCGAGACCGGCCCGAGGGTCGCCGATCTCCTGCGCACGGCCAGCTGTCGCGATCGCCGACAGCAGCAATGCCACCAACGCCAGCACGATCACGGCAATGACCACGCCCGAGCCGTGTCGGGAATGATTGTCGACATCACGCGGAGCGGCTGCCATCGCATTCACCTCTTGTTCGGAAGTGGAAGATTATCGATACGGGCGACGATGGCATTGATTTCAGCGTCTCGCCGAGCCGCTCCAGCTTCCGAGCTGCCAACGCGAATTGACTATGTCGTTCGGATTCCCATGGCATTGCGCAAGATCAAGGCGAAGTGCGCGCGCCTCAACCGCCGCTCTTTAGGTGGGCGCGGGCATCTTCGGCGGCCTCGTAGATGTGCGGCGCGACGCCGCGGCTCATCAGCTCCTCGCCGAGCTTCATGCGCAGAAAGCCGGACGTCGCGTAGCGGGTGACGTCGAGGTAGTAGCTGTCGACCAGTCCCTTCACCATTTCGCTGTAGGCGTCGAACACCGACGGCTCGATCGAGAAGTTGTTGTAGTTGACGATGGCGTAGACCTTGTGGCCAAGCGGCTTGACGTATGCCTCGACGGCAGCCGCGACACGGTCGATGTCGGCCCTGTTGCGCACGGCAAACCGCTCGAAATTGATGTAGAGCACGTTCGACTCGGCATCATAGGCGAAGCGCTTCTCGAACGGGATCGCTAGCATCAGGTCGCGCAAGCCCATCGGCGCGTCGCGGAAGATCAGCGGGTCCATCAGCACCGGCGAGCGAACCAGCGGCTTGAAATCCATCAGCGCCAGAATGTCCCGCTCGATATCGATGCCGGGCGCCACCTCGATCAGCTCGAGGCCTTGCTCGACCAGGCGGAACACGCACCGTTCGGTGACATAGAGCACCGGCGTGCGGCGCTTCACGGCATAGCTGCCTGAGAACGTGCGATGCTCGACCTGGTCGACGAATTTGCGCGAGCGGCCCTCGCAGCGAATGACGAGGCGGCCCGCCTCGATGCCGATGTCGAGGCCGCCGGCGGTGAAGGTGCCGGCGAATACCACCTTGCGGGCGTTCTGGCTGATGTTGATGAAGCCGCCGGCGCCGGCGAGGCGCGGCCCGAAGCGGGAGACGTTGAGGTTGCCCTGGGCATCGGCCTGGGCGAGGCCAAGCACGGTGAGGTCGAGACCGCCGCCATCGTAGAAATCGAACTGGCTCGGCTGGTCGATGATCGCCTGCGCGTTGATTGCGGCGCCAAAGTTGAGGCCGCTGGCCGGAATGCCGCCGACGACGCCGGGTTCCGTCGTCAGCGTCACCAGATCGCCGACCCGCTCCTCGGCCGCCACCGTCGCCACGCCGTCGGGCATGCCGATGCCGAGATTGACGACGGCATTGGTCTTGAGCTCCAGCGCCGCCCGGCGGGCGATGATCTTGCGCTCGCTCATCACCATCGCCGGCAGGGCGTCGGTCGGCACCCGGATCTCACCGGCGAAGGCGGCGTTGTAGGTGGTCGCGAACGTTTGCTGGTGATACTCGGGCTTCTCGGCGACCACCACGCAGTCGACCATCACGCCGGGGATCTTGACCTGGCGTGAGTTGAGCGTGCCGCGCTCCGCCAGGCGCTCGACCTGGACGATGACGAGGCCGCCGGAATTGCGCGCAGCAGTGGCGATGGCGAGCGCTTCGAGGGTCAGCGCCTCGCGTTCCATGGTGATGTTGCCATCCGGATCGGCGGTGGTGCCACGGATGATGCCGACATCGATCGGGAAGGCCTTGTAGAACAGGTACTCCTCGCCATCGATCTCCATCACGCGGACGAGATCGCGAGTGGTGCGCTCGTTGATCTTGCCGCCGCCGAACCGCGGGTCGACGAAGGTGCCGAGGCCGACGCGCGTGAGGTGTCCGGGCTTGGCCCCGGCGATGTCGCGATAGAGATGCGTGATCACGCCTTGCGGCAGATTATAGGCCTCGATCTGGTTGGCAACCGCCAGCGCCTGCAGCTTCGGCACCAGGCCCCAGTGGCCGCCGATGACGCGCGCGACGAGCCCGGCATGGCCGAAATGATTGAGGCCGCGCTCGCGGCCGTCACCCTGGCCCGCGGCATAGACGAGGGTGAGGTCGCGCGGCTCGCCGACGCCGTCGGGGCTGTCCTTGGCGGCGGCGAGAAAGCGCTCTTCCAGCGCCACCGCGATATTTTCCGGAAAGCCGATGCCGACGAAGCCGCCGGTCGCGACCGTGCTGCCGGCGCGCACGAGCCGCACCGCCTCGCGCGCGGTGACGACCTTACCCGTGTGCCCGGCGCGCAGGGATTCGAGCAGTTGCATGGTCTCAGCCTGCATGGAACGCCCCCAAAATTGCTGCCATGCACGGCAGCGTGCGGCGACCGGGAGGTGTCGTCAAGCAAGCGGTGACGCGATCAAGCCTTGACCTTGGCGGCGACGCCAAGGATGCCTGACGGCTTCACCATCATGACGACGATCAGCAGCACGAAGGCATAGACGTCCTTGTAGGTACCGGAGATGAAGGCGGCGCCTAAGCTCTCGACCACGCCGACCAGCAGGCCGCCCAACACCGCGCCGGGCAGGCTGCCGAAGCCGCCGACCACGGCCGCCGCAAACGCCTTGATCAGAATGCCGATGCCCATCTGCACCTGCACGTAGTTGATCGGCGCGATCAGGATGCCGGCGGCACCACCCAGCCCGCAGGCAATGCCGAAGATCATCGAGATCATCAGCGGCACGTTGACGCCGGACAGGTAGGCGATCTCCTTGTTGTGGGCGACGGCGCGGATGGCGAGGCCGATCATCGTCTTCTTCAGCACCAGGTTCAGCACGAACATCAGCACCAGGGCGGTGACGATGATCCAGATGTAGGACATCGGCAAAGCCAGATTGCCGATCTCGAGCGGCATTCCGAATTGCACCGGGAACGGCAACGGCTTCGGGCCCCACACCAGGAAGGCGACGTTTTGCAACACGATCGACATGCCGAAGCCGGCGATCACCATGCCCATGCCGGCGACCGTGTAGCCGCCGCCGCCGCTGGTCAGCCGCCGGTAGAACAACCGCTCGATGACGACGCCGACGAGCCCGGTCAGGAACACGGCAAGCAGGAACGCGACGACGAATGGCAGCCCCACCGTCTTGTACAGGGTGAGGCCGATGAAGGCGCCGATCATATAGATCTCGCCATGTGCGAAATGCACGATGTCGAGGCCGGAATAGATCAGCGAGATGCCGAGTGCGACCAGGCCATAGACCATGCCGACCGAGACGCCGATGATCACGAGATCGATGACGAAATCCATCGGGGCTAGATACTCCCTTCGCGATTGGCGACGGTGCCGCCGAGGTAGGACAGGCGCACGTTGTCGTCGTAGATCATCTTGTCGGCCGGCCCCTCGAGGTGAATGACGCCGTCCTTGATCACGTAGCCGTATTCGGCGAGCAACAGCGCCATGCGCACGTTCTGCTCGACCATCAGTACCGTCATGCCATCCCGCGTGATGCGGTAGATGGTGCGGAAGATGTCCATCACGATCTGCGGCGCGAGCGCAGCACTCGGCTCGTCAAGCATGATCATCTTCGGCTGAGACATCAGGCCGCGGCCGATGCACACCATCTGCAGTTGCCCTCCCGACAGCGTACCGGACAGTTGCCGGCGCTTTTCCTTCAGCACCGGGAAATAGCCGTAGACCCGCTCCAGCGAGGCGGCGGTCTTGGCCCGGTCGCCGACCACGTAGGCGCCGAGCCGCAGGTTCTCCTCGACCGTCATGCCGGGGAAGGCTTCCTTGCCTTGCGTCACCTGCACCAGACCGCGCCTGACGATGGCGTCGGGGCGCAGGCCGTCGATGCGCTCGCCGTCGAAGGTGATCGACCCGCTCCACGGCTTGATGAGGCCGGAGGTCGCCTTGAGCAGCGTCGACTTGCCGGTGCCGTTGCCGCCGAGCAAGGCCACGATCTGGCGCGGTGCGACCTTCAGCGTCGCCCCGTTGAGGATCTGCACGCTGCCGTAGCCGCCGACGAGGTCCTTGATCTGCAGCATCTCGCTTGCCCTAATCTCCCGATCGCTGCCAGATCATGCCGATCGCATGTAGGCTCGCACCTCGTCGTCCTTCATCTCCTTGCCGAGATAGGCTTCGATCACGGCATGGTTCTCCTTGATCTCGGCCGGCGTGCCCTCGGCGATCTTCTCGCCGTGCTCGAGCACGCTGACGGTCTGGCAGGTATCCATTACGAGCTTCAGAATGTGCTCGATGATGATGACGGTGAGGCCGAACCGCTTCTGCAGCGCCAGCACCGTGTCGAGCAGGATGTCGACGTTGGTTGGCGACAGGCCGGCGCCGGGCTCATCGAGCATCAACAGCTTGGGCTTTGCCGCCATGGCGCGGCCGAGCGCCAACAGGCGACGCTGGCCACCCGACAGCTCGCCCGCCGGCATCTCAGCGAAGTCGGCAAGGCCGATGAAGGCGAGCAGCTCCATCATCTCGGCGCGCAGCTTCTGCTCGTCGTGCCAGACGCGGCGCGTGCCCAGCACCGCGGAAGCGGTGTCGTAGGGGATCAGCGCATGATGGCCGACCATCGTGTTCTCGATCACGCTCATGCCGGAAAAGATGCGCAGCATCTGGAACGTTCGGGCGACGCCGCGCCGCGCGATCTCATGCGGCTCCAGTCCCGTGATGTCCTGGCCGTCAAATACGATGCTGGCGCCGGGCTCGGGCTTGTAGACGCCCGAGATCAGGTTGAACAACGTGCTCTTGCCCGAGCCGTTGGGGCCGATGATGCCGCGCACCTCGCCCTGCTTGACGGACAGGTTGACGTTCGAAATCGCGGTGAAGCCGCCGAATTTCTTGCTGAGGTTGCGGACTTCAAGAAGCATTGGACTTCGCCTCCGCCTCGGCGGCCTGGCGCCTGGCGATACTCGCCTCGCGAATCTCCTTGAAGCGCCGGCGCACCAGGAAGCTGTCGATGATGCCGCCGATGCCCCTGGGCATGTACATGACGGTGAGCACGATGACGGCGCCGAACATCATCATCCGGTAGGTGTAGTAGTCGCGCGTCAGGTCATCGATGATGGTGACGCAAATGGCGCCAATCACGCCGCCCCAGATGTGACCGATGCCGCCGAACACCACCATCAGCAGCAGTGTCACCATCTCGGTCAGGGTGTAGCTGTTGGGATGCAGGAAACCTGGTGCCATGTGCGCCTGCAGGCTGCCGGCGCAACCGGCATAGATCGCCGACAGCACGAACGCGATGACCTTGTATTTGCGCACATTGACGCCGCTCGCAGCAGCAGCCAGCTGATCTTCGCGGATCGCCTTGAAGGCGCGGCCGATATCGGAGCGCAGGATGGAGAAAGAGAAATACAGCCCGAGCAGCATCGCCGGCATCACCACGTAGTAGTAGGCGCGATGGTCGCCGAGCGGCTTGCCGAAAAAGTTAGGTGGCGGGATGTTCTCGAAGCCGATGCCGGCGCCGAGGAAATCAGTGCCGGAAATGATGATCCGCACCGACTCTCCCAGGCCCAGCGTCGCCAGCGCGAGGTACGCGCCTTCCAGCCGGAACGATGGGATGCCGACGATCGCGCCAGCCAGCGCCGTCACCACCACTGCGACCGGGAGTGCGCCCCAGAACGGAACGCCCAGATACGTCGACACCACCGCCGACGTGTAGGCGCCGATCGCGGCCAGCGCGATATGCCCGACGGTGACCTGCCCGGCAAAGCCTTTGACGATATTGAGGCCGGTCGCCAGGATGATATTGATCGCCATCACGTTGACGACGTACTGGGTGTAGGCGTTGCTGAGCACCAGCGGCAGCGGCAGCAGCGCGACGCCGGCCAAGATCCAGGGCACGATTGGATGCAGGGCGGCGAACCAGGACGGCTCGCCGCTCTTCTTTGCCGCTGCGGGCACCGTTGTTTCAGTCAGGTTGTCTTGCACCTTCGACCCTTCGCCGGCTTGGAACCGGCCCCGCGTTTTGAGCGCTTCACCCCCTCTCCCCATTTTGGCGGGGAAAGGGCAGAGGTCGGCCGGTTTTGGCCGGCCGAGGGTGACGGGCGGCTGCTTGCTCAGCGGATGGTGCCGCCGATCAGAGCCCGAAATCGGGCTCAAACGAGACGCGCGCCAGGATCCGCGTGTCGAAGTCCTTGCCGCCCTTGATGTACTCGACCAGGATGCCGGCCCGGTTGCCGTCGCGGCACTGTGGCGTCGGCTCTGCACAGAAATTGATCGGGCCGGAGGCGAGGCCCTTGAAGTCCTTGATGTTGGCCAGTGCGTCGCGAATCGCCTTGCGATCATCCTTCAGGGTCGCATCGGTGAGGCCGAGTTTGGCGTTCTTCAAGGCGAGCTTGACGATCTGCGCGGTCTCGTAGGCCTGGCTGAAGTCGTGATCTGGGCAGCGGGTCTTGTACTTCTCCTGCACCAACTTCACGAATGCCTGCGCCTCCGGCCGCTCATCCTTGCAGTTGAAAGCGGCAGCAAAGGTCAGGCCGACCGCGGCATCACCGGCGAGCTCGGGGACCGGCGCGTTCGACGCCGCCGATGCCGCAACCCGGCGTACCTTCGTCGGGATACCTACTTCCAATGACTGCTGCGCGATGCGGGCGATGGCATCGAGCTGGCCGCCGATCGCCAGAATGTCGACGCCGAGCGACTTGATCTTCAGCAGGTGCGCGCGGAAATCGAGGTCGGTCTCCTGCATCTGCGCTTCGTACGCCGGCTCGACGTTGTAGGTCTTCTTCATGAAGGCCATGTAGTCCTTGGCGAAGCCGATGCCGGCAGCGTCGTTGGTGAAGAGATAGGCGACCTTCTTGCCGACGTTCTCGGACAGGTACTTGGCGTGCACGGAGGCGTAGAAGCGCTCCGACACCGAGGTGCGGAACACCCAGGCGCTGCCCTTCTTGGTAATGCCGGCGTTGGTCGAGTGCGGGACGATCTGCGGCACCTCTTCCTTGGCGGTGATGTCGACCATTGGCATCGACACCGAGCTGCAAGTCGAGCCGATCACCAGGTGCACCTTGTTCTGGTTGATGAAGCGGTTGACGTTGGCGATGCCCTTGTCCGGCTTGCACTCGTCGTCGAGCAGCGTGACCTCGATCTTCTTGCCGTTGATGCCGCCGGTGGCGTTGACCGCCTCGAGCTCATCCTTGGTCATCTGTCCGTAGCGCAGACCGTTCTCGACAATCATGCGCAGCGACACGCCGATGCGGATGACGCCGTCCTGGGCTGCCGCCGGCGCCGCCGACATCGCCAGAGCAAGTACCGGCATCGCCGCGCCTACAAGTAGCTTCCTAGTGAACTTCATTCGTGGTCTCCTCCGAATAATCTTTTGATTGCACTGCGCCGCCCCGCTCGAAATGCGGGCCGGCCATTCAGACTGGGCTGGCTGTTTCTCGACTCCCTTGGCACCGCGTGCGCGCTTGACTTTCGCCGCGCGCTATCATTCTTTTTTCCCGTCCGGCACTGTGTGGGACGCAAAGCACAGAGTCAACGAGGCCCGACGATGTAATAGCTGCTATAACCACACCCTCATCCGCGCATGATCTACACCGCTCGTCGAGCAGCGCGTCCCACACAAGCAAGCCATCTCGAAACCCAAGTTGACACCTGGAACGCTGGCCTCGAAGACAATCGGCAAGAAATGACCGCGAAATCGCGGCCGGCACCCTAGACCTTCTCACAGGGGTGGGGTCGGCACGGAGGCAAATTCGATGACAGGGCAGGAGCGGCGCGCAGAGCGATGTGCCTCATCGGTCAAGCGTCGCGACGCACCCTGTCATCGAATTTGCCCCGCCCTTCGGGTCGCACGATCGCGGCCGCCCGCTGCGTCGCGCGCCTCAACCGTATGCGGGGGCTACGCTTTTCGGCGCGCTCCTTGCGGATCGACTCACGCTCGTGCGATGACGACCCCGCCCCTGTGAGAAGGTCTAGCTTCGAGGAAACCGTCATGTCGTTCGAGAAGCCAGAAGTGGTCGTCGTCGGCGCCGGCGCCATGGGCGGTCTGTTCGGCGGTCTGCTCGCCGAGGGCGGGCTGTCGGTAACCTTGATCGATGCCTGGGCCGATCACGTCGCCGCAATCAACAATGGCGGCTTGCGCATGGTCGGCGTCGGCGGTGATCGGCGGATCAAGCTCAAGGCCACCTCCGACGCGAAGTCCGTCACCCGGGCCGATGTGGTCCTGGTCCAGTGCAAGGCCTACGCCAACGAGGCGGCCGCCGACAGCATCAAACACCTGTTCGCGAGCGACCGGCCGACGGTCGCCATCAGCTTCCAGAACGGTCTCGGCAATGAGGAGCGCATCGGCCGGATCATCGGCGCCGCCAACGTCATGGCCGGATTGACCTCGCAGGCAGGCCTCGTCGAGGCGCCCGGCGTGGTGCGCAACTTCGGCGACCTGCCGACCCACATCGGCGAGCGATCGGGTGGTATCTCGGAGCGCGCCAAGGCGGTCGCCGCCGCCTTCACCCGCCACAACCTGCCCGTCTCGGCCAGCGCCAATATCATGCGCGAGAAGTGGAAGAAGCTGCTCGGCAACGTCGCACTCGGCGCCATCTCCGCGGTCACCGACATGCGCTCGTTCGAAATCATGGCGGTGCCGGAACTTCGGGAGACGGCGATGCGCGCCCTCGACGAGGCGGCCAAGGTCGCCGCCGCCGAAGGCCACGATCTCGACGTCGCCGAAGCACGCGAGGTGTTGATGAAGCTCGTCGACACCACCGGCGGCGGCACCGGCGCGTCGAAGTCGTCGATGCGCGAGGACATCATCCGGCGGCGGCAGACCGAGGTCGACACCATCCACGGTGCGGTTGCCGCCCTCGGCCGCAAGCACGGCATCGCGACGCCGACGATCGACACCCTGGTGGCTGTCGTGAAGGGCCTGCAGGCGCAGTACTTGAATTGACCTTCCGACATACATTGCAGAACAGAGGAATTCCAACGCATGACCGGTAAATGGGACAAGCTCGCGCACGACCTCGCAGCGGCGTGGAAGTCCGGCACTACGATACCGCTACCACCCGCATCCGAGGCTCCGGCGTCGCGCGCCGACGCCTACGCGGTCCAGGATCGCATGGCCGAGCTTATCGGTGGCAAAGTCGCCGGTTGGAAAGTCGGTGCAACGGTGCGCGCGGTACAGATGTTCGAGGGCCATGACGGTCCGCTGCCCGGCCGCATCTTCGCCGCGCGCTGCTTCAACAGCCCGGCGCGCGTGCCGGCCAACCTGTTCAAGGGCGCCAAGGTCGAATGCGAATTCGCGTTCCGCCTCACCAAGGCGCTGCCGGCCGGGCGCGGCGCGATCACGCCGGAAACACTGGCGCCCATCGTCACCTTCCATCCGGCGATAGAGCTCGCAGCGAGCCGGTACGCACCCGGCACCGGAAATCGCGCGGCGACGACCTTCGACGGCATTGCCGACAACGGCACCGGTGGCGCGGCGGTGCTGGGCGCGGCGGTCGCCGATTGGGCGAGCCTGCCGTTCGAGACGATGCCGATCGACGCCCGCATCGACGACAGCCCCTCGATCCAGGTCTATACCGGCGCCTATCGCCGGCACCCGTTGGAAATCACGGCTGAGACTTTTTCCGACCTGCGCGCGCGCGGCGGTCACGCTCGAAGCCGGCATGTGCGTGCTCACCGGCTCGCTGACGCTGCCGACGCCGATCCGCGCCGGTCAGACGCTTACCGCCAAGTTCGCCGATCTCGCGCCGCTGAAGCTGACCTTCCACTGAGCGGCGGCCACACCAGGGAGATAACTTTGACCAAGCCGATCCTTATTCTCAACGGTCCCAACCTTAACCTGCTCGGCACCCGCGAACCGCACATCTACGGTTCGACCACCCTGGCACAGGTCGAGGACATGTGCCGCAAGCGCGCCAAGAAGCGTGGCCTCGCCATCTCGTTCCACCAGTCGAACCGCGAGTACGAGATCATCGAGTGGATCCATGGCGGCATCCAGGGTTGCTCCGGCATCATCATCAACCCGGCCGCCTTCACCCACACCTCGGTCGCAATCCTCGACGCGCTCAACATGATCAAGCAGCCGATCATCGAGTTGCACATCTCGAACCCGCACAAACGCGAGCCGTTCCGCCACCATTCGTTCGTGACGTTCGCCGCCACCGCCTTGATCTGCGGCCTCGGCGTCAACGGCTACCCGATTGCCGTCGAGGCCATGGCCGACATGCTGGAGGCGAAGGGCGCGGCTGAAAGGGCGGCAAGCCGTGAGCTCGAGGACGGCCGATCAGGACCGAGCGCGAAGGCGCGCTGCTGTGGATCACCATCGACCGGCCGCAGGCGATGAATGCGCTAAATGCACAAGCCCACCGCGAACTGCACGAGAGCCTCGACGATTTTGCCGCCGACCCTGGGTTGCATGTCGCTGTCATCACCGGCGCCGGTGACAAGGCATTCTGCGTCGGCTCCGATTTGAAAGAGCGGGCGATCAAGAATGCCGACGATCATCCGCCGACCGGCTTCGGCGGCATCTCGCATCGCTTCGACCTGCTCAAACCCGTGATCGCGGCGGTGAACGGCCTCGCCATCGGCGGCGGCGTCGAGATCATCGCCGCCTGCGACCTCGCCATCGCCGCAGATCATGCCGAATTCTCCTTGCCCGAGCCGCGGGTCGGCCTCGCAGCGCTTGGCGGCGGTGGCCTGCAGCGGCTGGCCCGCAACTTGGCCTTGAAGCAGGCGATGGACCTAGTGCTCACCGGCCGGCGCATCAGGGCGGCCGAAGCCAAGGCGATGGGCTTGATCAACGACGCAGTGCCCAAGGAGCAGCTTCGCGAGCGCGTACGCTGGTACGCAAACCAGATCCTCGAAGGCGCGCCGCTGGCCATCCAGGCATCGAAGCAGGTGATGCTGCAAAGCCTGTCCGAGCCGAGCCTCGAAAAGCGCGCTGCGCCGCACCTATCCTGCCGCCGAGCGCATGCTCGCCAGCGAGGATGCCAGGGAGGGGCAGAAGGCTTTCGCCGAAAAACGCAAACCGAAATGGCATGGACGTTAGCTTTTGCTCCAACGAACCGGTTCCTGGCTTCAGCCTGGCACCGGTGGTGAGGCGGTGCCAGGCTGAAGCCAGGCACCGTTCTCTAGCCGGAATTACCGACAGGAAACCTCACATGTCCGAATTCTACGTCAAGGTCGGCGACAGGGCGACATTCGCCAAGACCGTCGGCGAGCACGACGTCTACAGCTTCGCCGGCATCACCGGCGACTTCTCGCCCAACCACACCAACAAGCAGTACATGGAGAAGTCGAGCTACGGCCAGCTGCAGGCACACGGCGCGCTGATGGTCGGCTACATGTCGACCGCATCGACCTACGTCATCGCCCACACCCGCGCCAGCGCAAACGAGACGCCGGTTTCGCTCGGCTACGACCGCGTCCGTTTCCTGGCGCCGGTCTATTTCGGCGACACGGTGACGGTCGAGTACAAGATCAGCTCGATCGACGTCGAGAAGCGCCGCTCGGTCGGCGACATCACGATCACCAACCAGAACGGCACGCTGGTCGCGGTCGCGCAGCACATCCTCAAGTGGGTGAAGAACAAGTGAGGCAGAAGCCATGCTGATCGGCTGGTGCGCCGGCGCTGGATCAGGCGGACCTCGTCCGCCGGGCGGGCTACGATTACATCGAGCTGCCGCTCGCCGCGCAGTCGCTCGAAGGCAGCGAGACGGAGCGCCGGGCGGCGCGCGATGCGATCATCGCGAGCCCCCTGCCGACGAAGGCTTTCAACTACTTCTTCCCGCGCGATCTGCGCATCGTCGGCGAAGAGGTCGATCGCGCCCGCGTCGATACCTATCTTGCCCGCGCGGCCGAGCTGCTCGCCGCTGCCAAGGCGCGTGCGGCGGTGATGGGCAGCGCCTGGGCCCGCAACGTGCCCCACGGCTTCGACCGCAAGCTCGCGCAAGCCCAGATCCTCGACGCACTTTCGCTGGCCGCCGACCGGCTGCATGGCACGGGCTGCACGCTCGTCATCGAGCCGCTGTACCGACAGGAGTCGAATGTCATCAACTCCGTGTCGGAGGGCGTCGAGTACGCGCGGAAGATCAACCGCGCCGAGATCCGCGTGCTCGCCGACTTCTTCCACATGGATGAGGAGGGTGAATCGCTCGAAACGCTGGTCGACAACAGGGACTGGCTGGCGCACATCCACCTCGCCGACACCGGACGTTTCAATCCGGGTACCGGCAGCTACCCTTACGACCGCTTTTTCGAGCTGCTGCGCAAGGCCGGCTACGATGGCACCATGTCGTGCGAATGCAAGACGCGCGACCTCGAGCCCGACATGCGTCATTCCGCTCAATTCCTGCGCCGCCACCTGGCGCACACCGCAGCACCCGAAAGGACCTGACATCATGACCGCCACGATCGACAAGACCCGCGTCGAAGGCCACGTCGCCATCGTCACCGGAGCCGCGCGCGGCATCGGCCTCGGCATCGCCAGGGTGCTACAAGCGCGGGGCGCCAAGGTGATCGTCTGGGATCGTGACATCGCACCTTTGCAGGACGTGAAGGATTTCACGCCCGCCCGCGCCGATGCCCTCGACATCTCCGACTACGCCGCGGTCGAAAAGGCCTTCCATGCCGCGGCCGCCCAGTTCGGCCAGATCCACATCCTGGTCAACAATGCCGGCATCAACGGGCCTATTCTGCCGTCGTGGGAGTATCCGCTGGAGGACTGGGACCGCGTCGTCGCCATCAACATGACGGCGGTGTTCTATTCCTCGCGCCTGGCGGCCCGGCACATGCGCGACAAGAAGTACGGCCGCATCCTGCAGATCGCCTCGATCGCCGGCAAGGAGGGCGTGCCCAACATCGGCGCCTACTCGGCGGCGAAAGCGGGCGTCATCGGCTACACCAAGGCGCTGGCCAAGGAGCTTGCCGACTGCGGCGTCACCGCCAACTGCATCGCGCCGGCCATGACCGAGACCGATCTCCTGAAGGGCATGACGGCGGAGCACATTCGCAACATGAAAGCCAAGATCCCGATGGGCCGCCTGGTCCACGTCGACGAAGTCGGCTGAGCTCGCCGCCTGGATCGCGAGCCCCGCCTGCAGCTTTACGACGGGCTTCGTGTTCGACATCACCGGCGGCCGCGCCACCTACTGAGGACCGCAATGACCATCAACAAGTTCATGACCGCCGAGGCCGCCGTCCGCATAATCAAGGACGGCGACACCGTCGCGCTGATCGGCGGCGGCGGCGGCCTCGTCGAAGCATCCGCGCTGCACGAGGCGGTGGAGAAACGCTTCCTCGCCACCGGCCATCCACGCAATCTGACGGTGATCCATTCGCTCGGAATTGGCGACCGCAAGGAGCGGGGCATGAACCGCTTCGCCCACGAAGGGCTCGTTCGCAAGGTGATCGGCGGTCACTGGGTTTGGTCGCCACGCATGCAGCAGCTCGCCCGCGACAACAAGATCGAGGCGTTCGTGCTGCCCGGCGGCGTCGCCATGCAGCTGTTCCGCGAGATCGGCGCCGGCCGGCCGGGCCTCTACACCCACGTTGGCCTCGGCACCTTCTGCGACCCCCGCGTCGAGGGCGGCCGCATGAACGAGGCGGCCAAGGGCTCGCTCGCCGAGGTCGCAACCGTCGCCGGCAAGGAGTACCTGCGCTACCTGCCGTTCCCGGTCAACGTCACGCTCATCAAGGGTTCGTTCGCCGACGCCCACGGCAATGTCTGCCTCGACCAGGAGCCGGCCAACGTCGACATCTATGCGACCGCGCTCGCCGCCCACAACAGCGGCGGCAAGGTGATCGTGCAGGTGCGTACCGCGGTCGAGGTCGGCCAGCTGCCGGCGCGCGCGATCCGGGTCCCAGGCGCCCTCGTCGATGCGGTGGTGGTCGATCCCGGCCAGCGCATGGGCTACGACGTGGTCTACGACCCGACGATGTCGGGTGAACTCAAGGGGCCGCCATCACCCATCCTGCCCGCCCCATTCACCGTGCGCGAGGTGATCGCCCGGCGCGGCTGCCGACGAGTTGCGCGACGGCGCGGTACTGAACTACGGCTTCGGCATCCCCGACGGCATCGCCAAGATCATCGCCGAGCGCGGCGACACCGACCGCTACTACCAGACCATCGAGCATGGTACCTACGGCGGCGAGCTGCTCACCGGCAACCTGTTCGGCTACGCCCGCAACGCCACCGCCATGATCGACGGCCCGTCGCAGTTCGACTTCTACGGCGGCGGCGGCCTCGACATCGCCTTCCTCGGCTTCGGCGAGATCGACGAGGCAGGCAACGTCAACGTGTCGAAGCTCGGCGGCATGCCGGTCGGCCCCGGCGGCTTCATCGACATCGCCCAGAATGCCAGGAAAGTCGTGTTCTGCGGCACCTTCGACGCCAAGGGCACCGATGTTGGGATCGGCCATGGCCGCCTCGACATCAAGAAGCATGGCGAGGTGACGAAGCTCGTAAACAAGGTCGAGCAGATCACCTGGTCGGGCGCACAAGGTCTGAAGCGCGGCCAGGAGGCGATCTACGTCACCGAGCGCGCCGTATTCCGGCTGCTGCCGGATGGGCTGACGTTGACCGAGGTTGCGCCCGGCATTGATGTCCGCCGCGACGTGATCGAGCGCATGCAGTTCGCGCCAAGGGTCCCGCGCGAGCCGAAGATCATGCCGGCCGCCCATTTCACAGCTTGAGCGAACCCGTAAGAAAGGAAACTCCATGGCTCCAGTCCGCATCGGCGTCATCGGCGCCGGCCTGATCGGCCGCAAGCACATCGAGGTGCTGCGCTCGCACAACCCCGCCTACACGCTGGCCGGCGTCGCCGACCCTTCGCCCGTCGCCAAGAAGGAAGCCGAGGAGCTCGGCTATCCGATCTATTCGTCGCTCGAGGAGATGCTCGCCAAAGCCAAGCCCGATGGCGCCATCGTCGCGACGCCCAATCAGATGCACGTCGCCAATGCGCTGACCTGCATCGAGCGTAAAGTGCCGATCATCGTCGAGAAGCCGATCTCCGACACGGTGGAAAGCGCCATGCGCCTCGTCGAGGCGGGCGAGAAGGCAGGCGTCGCGATCCTCACCGGCCATCACCGCCGGCACAACCCGATCATGCGGCGCGCCATCGAGATCATCCGCGATGGCGGCATCGGCAGGGTTGTCGCCGCCAACGCGGTGTGGCTCAGCTACAAGCCCAAGGGCTATCACGACCTCGCCTGGCGCCGGGAACCCGGCGGCGGCGTGGTACTGATCAACGGCATCCACGACATCGATTGCCTGAGACAGCTGTGCGGCGACATCGAGACGGTGCAGGCCACCACCTCCAACGCCATCCGCGGCTTCGCGGTCGAGGATACGGCAGGCGCGGTGATCCGCTTCAAGAGCGGCGCCATCGGCACGCTGATCATCTCCGATACCGCCGCCTCGCCGTGGAACTGGGAGTGCACGTCGCAGGAGAACCCATTCTATCCCTACCAGGCGAACGACTGCTACATGATCACCGGCACGCTTGGCGCGCTCAGCGTCCCGACCCTGCATCATCGCTGGTATGAAGTCGACAAGCAGAGCTGGGGCACGGCCATGACCGAGCGTTACGAGCCGATCAAGCCTGCGGACCCCTACTACGAGCAGATGAAGAATTTCGCCGGCGTCATCCGCGGCACCGAGAAGCCGGTGCTCGACGGCCGCAACGGCGCCAAGACGCTCGCCGCCACGCTCGCGATCAGCCTGTCGTCCAAGACCGGTGCGCCGGTGGTCGTAGATGATATGATCGGCGGCAAAGTCAAAGCATGACCGAAAAGGATCACACCCTCATGTCCGCACCCAAGCGTGCCGCCTGCGTCATCGGCTGGCCGGCCAGACACTCGCGCTCGCCGAAGCTGCACGGCTACTGGATCAAGAAATACGGCATCGACGGCGACTACCGCGCCGAGGACGTGACGGTCGAGGCGTTCCCCGACTTCCTCAAGAACCTCGCCGCCAAAGGCTACGTCGGCGCCAACATCACCATGCCGCACAAGGAGGCGGCGTTGCGCCTGACCGAGCCCGACGAGCGGGCGCTGAAAGTCGGCGTCGCCAATACGGTGTGGCTGCGCGATGGCAAATTGCGCTCGACCAACACCGACGTCGAGGGCTTCATCGGTGCGCTCGACCAGTGCGCACCGGGCTGGGACAAGCGGACCAAGACCGCCGTGGTGCTTGGTGCGGGCGGAGCGGGACGTGCCGTCGTGTTCGGCCTCGTCGAGCGCGGCATCGAGACCATCCACGTCGTCAACCGCACCTACGACAAGGCGGTCGAGTTCGTGTCGCGGTTCGGGCCGACGATCAAGCCGGCGCATTGGAGCGATCTGCCGGCGTTGCTGAAGAAGACCGACCTGCTCGCCAACTCGACGCCGCTCGGCATGAAGGGGCAATTGCCGCTCGAAATCGATATCAGCGTGATGCGTGACGGCGCCATCGTCAGCGACATTATCTACGTGCCGCTGAAGACCGAGCTGCTCAAGGCCGCAGAGGCGCGCGGCTTTGCCACTTCGAATGGTCTCGACATGCTGTTGCACCAAGCCGTGCGCGGCTTCACCGAGTGGTTCGGGGTGAAGCCGCAAGTCACCAAGGAACAGCGCGACATGCTGGTGGCGGATCTGTTGGGCTAGAGCCGTCCGATTTGGTTGGAATCGCGGCTCCCTCAGATCGCGGCGGAGCAAATGAAGCGCGCAAAGCGCAGCCCAGCCGCATGCGCTGCAACGTGACCGGAAAAAACCGCTCGCCCGATCCTCGCCGTCATCGACCCGGTTCGTGTGCGACATGCACACAGCCTCCTGCGAGGGGGAGGGTGCTTTTACTCGAGTAGACACCGTCGTTCTGCGACGAGATTGGATGGCCGGACCTTCCACTTGGCATTTCCAGGTGGGGGTGACGGTGGCCGTCATCTTCATCCGCATATTCATTAAACATTCCGGATAATTCCTGCTTCGTGCCATAGTGCGGCCAAAGCTGGCGCGTGAATCTCTCATCCAATACATTGCTTTGTCAGCCCCCGTTGTAACGAGGTCTCCATGCGCTCCCCCCTGGTCGCGGCTGCCGCCCTGCTGGCGGCATGCCCGGCGCTCGCCGCCGACATCCCGGCAACGTCCAAAATCGATGCCGTCACCGTGTTCCCGGCCGGCGCCGAGATCACCCGCTCGGCCAAGGTCAAGCTCGAAGCCGGCGATCACACGATCATTCTCAACGACCTGCCGGCGGCGGCGAACCCGAGCTCGATCCGGGTCGAAGGCCGCGCGACGGGCAAGCTCGAGATCGGCTCGGTCGATTCCAGGGTGCTCAGCATCCCGCGCACCGATGCCGCCGTCGTCGCCAGCGAGCGCAAGCGCATCGAGGCCGAGATCGAGACGTTGAAAGACGCCAAGTCCGTGCTCAACAATCAGGTGCAGACGGCGGAAGCTCAGAAGGCGCTGATCACCAACCTGACGACGCTGCCGCAGCGGCCGGCTCCTACCAGCGGCACGGCGGCACAAGAGAACTGGGCGCAGGTCCTCGGCCTCATCGGCGCCAGCATGGCCGACGTGCACAAGGTCATTCTCGAGACCCAGATCAAGATGCGCGAGATCGACCGTAAGATCGCCGATTTGGCAAAGAAGCTGACTGAAACCGCGCCGGTGCAAGAGCAGCGGATGGAGGTGAAGGTGTTCGCCAACGCCGGCGGCGCCCTCGATGCCGATCTCGTGGTGCGCTACCAGGTCGCCAATGCCAACTGGGTGCCGCAGTATGACGCCCGCCTCGCCACTGGCAATAAGACCGTCGCGCCGAAGCTGTCGCTGACCCGGCGCGCCACCATCACGCAGCGCACCGGCGAGGCCTGGGAGAATATCGCGATGACATTGTCGACCGCGCGTCCCTCGGCCAGTAGTGCTGCGCCCTCGCTCAGGCCGATGACAGTCGACTTCGAGCAGGAGCGTCCGCCGATGCCGGTCGCGGCTGCGCCAGCGCCGCAAGCGCCGATGGCGCGTAGCGCGGCGAAATCGATGGCTGAGGCCGCTGACGACAAGACCCTCGCGGCGGGAGGCATGCGGCGGATGGACGAGGTGACCCAGAGCCGCGCCCAGATCGAAGCCTCGCCGTTCCAGGCGCTCTACGCCCTCCCCGGCCAGCTCTCAGTGCCGGCCACCGGCGAGCCCAAGCGCGTCGTCATCGACAGCGCCGATCTCGATCCCGCGCTCGTCGTTCGCGCCACCCCGAAGATCGAACCGAAGGCTTATCTCTACGCCAAGCTCACTCTGCCCAAGACCACGCCTTACCTGCCGGGCCAGGTGGCGCTGTTCCGCGACGCGACCTTCGTCGGCAACGGCCGGCTGCCGATGCTCACCCCCGGCGAGGAGCACGAGTTGGGCTTCGGCGCCGACGACGCGGTGCGCATCAAGTACGCCAACACCGACGAGAAGCGCAGTGAGACGGGTATCATTTCGTCGTCGAAAAACGATGCGCGCAACTACCGCATCACCATGCAGAACAAGCACGAGCGGCCGATCGCGATCACCATCACCGATCAGCTGCCCGTTTCGAACAACGCCGAGATCAAGGTCGAGATGACGGCGAAGCCGCAGCCCTCCAAGCGCGACGTCGAGGAAAAGCGCGGCATTCTCGCCTGGGAAGATACGCTGAAACCCGACGAGGAGAAGGTGATCGACTTCGGCTACAAGGTCACTTGGCCGGCTGCGAAGCAGATCACCTACGGCCGGTGAACGGCATTGAAGCGGCGGCAAATGCGGGCGCCGGCTGGGGGCGACTGGATCACCGGCCGCACCACCCAGCCGTCGAGCGGCTGGGCGCTCGCCCATCCCAAGAGAATTTCGGGGCCAACCGGTGCAAGTCATTGACATCGCGCCGGCGCGCACTAATTTCGCTCCACTGCCAATCGAGACCTGCGGAAGAGACCCGATCTCTTCACTCGAGTGACGGCGCCGAAGGAGCAACCGCCCCGGAAACTCTCAGGCAAAAGGACCGCAGGTTGATGGCACTCTGGAAAGCGGGTGAGGCGCGTTGGCGCCCATCCCACCGACGGTGGTAAGGCAGTGCATCCGTCCGCTCACAAGGACGGGGGAACGTGCCGAATCTCTCAGGTCCCAAGACAGAGGGGGCTCTACCTCGGGCGTGAGGAACGCGCCCGCGTGTTTGAGCCACGATGGGACCTTAGATGAGCGGACCAACCGCGACTGCCCCTCTGCTGCGTACCTCACTTTATGACTTGCACGTATCGCTCGGCGCCAAAATGGTGCCGTTCGCGGGCTATGAAATGCCGGTGCAATATCCCTTGGGCGTGCTGAAGGAACATCTGTGGACCCGCGAAAAGGCGGGTCTTTTTGATGTGAGCCACATGGGGCAGGCGGCGCTGATCGCGGCCGATGGCAGGTTCGAGACTGTGGCCCGTTTCCTCGAAACACTCGTGCCCGCCGATATCCTGAGCCTGAAGGTCGGCCAGCAGCGCTACTCGCAGTTTCTGACGGCCGACGGTGGCATTCTCGACGACCTGATGATCACCCGACCGATGGCGCCCGATGCCGAGGGCATCCTGTTCCTCGTCGTCAACGCCGGCTGCAAGGATGCCGACTACGCGCACATCCGCAAGCATCTGCCCGCTGGCATCAAGTTCGAGGTCATGCCAGATCGCGCGCTGCTCGCGATGCAGGGGCCGGCGGCAGGCGATGTGATGTCCAAGCTTTCAGCGGATGCAGCCGCGCTCTGGCGTTCATGACGGCCCGCAGCACGCGGGTGGGTTCCTTCGACTGCCACGTTTCCCGCTCCGGCTACACTGGCGAGGACGGGTTCGAGATTTCCGTCCCGGAAAAGTACGCCGTCGAATTCACCAAGCTGTTACTCGCCCAGGACGGCGTCCAGCCGATCGGCCTCGGCGCGCGCGACAGTCTCCGCCTCGAAGCGGGCTTGTGCCTCTACGGCCACGACATCGATACCACCACGTCGCCGATCGAGGCCGGCCTCGCCTGGTCGATCCAGAAGCGGCGGCGCGCCGAGGGCGGCTTCCCCGGTGCTGCCCGCATCCAACAGGAACTGAAGGACGGGCCGAAGCGCCTGCGCATCGGCATCAAGCCCGACGGCCGCGCGCCGGCCCGCGAAGGCACCGAGATCGTCGATGCCTCGGGCACGAAGATCGGCGTCGTCACCTCGGGCGGCTTCGGTCCGACAGTGAACGGCCCGATCGCCATGGGTTATGTCGCAGCCAGCCACGCCAAGCCCGGCACGGCCATCCAACTGATGGTGCGGGGCAAGCCGATGCCGGCCACCGTCGTCGCCATGCCGTTCGCGCCGCACCGCTACAAGCGGAACTAGAGCACTTCTGCCGGAGCCCGGCCCCCGGCCCCTTTCTCCTCTCCTCAGCTCACAAAGGATCACGGTCATGACGTTGAAGTTCACCAAGGACCACGAGTGGATCAGCGTCGATGGCGACGTCGCGACGATCGGCATCACCGATCACGCCCAGTCGGCGCTCGGCGACGTGGTGTTCGTCGAGGTGCCCGACGTCGGCCGCAAGGTGGCGCAGCACGAAGCGATCGCCGTGGTCGAAAGCGTCAAGGCCGCGAGCGACGTATTCGCGCCGATCTCGGGCGAGGTGGTGGCTGCCAACGCCGACATCACCGCGACGCCGGCGCTGGTCAACGAGGACGCGCAGGGCAAGGCCTGGTTCTTCAAGCTGAAGATCGCCAACAAGTCGGAACTCGACGGCCTGCTCGACCAGGCCGCCTACGACGCCTTCGTCAAGGAGAGTGCATGATGCCGCGCACCCACCTCCCCCGTGACGTCATCCCCGCGAAGGCGGATGACCGTCTCGCCCTCTCCCCCGCCCCTTCGGGGGAGAGGGAAGAGGCCGGGCCCACTTGCCCGGCCGAGGGTGAGGGGCGGCCGCTAGTTCTGTCAATACCCCTGCTTATGGCTGAGCAAGGCTTGCGGTGTTAGGCGAAGCCAGTCACGCCCTGTTGCCGCCCCTCACCCTAACCCTCTCCCCGTTCCGGCCACGGGCCGGACGGGGAGAGGGGATGCACCGGTGATTGGACTGACCACCGTCGCCCCAACGATATCCAGCGAGGTAATCTGATGCGCTATCTTCCACTCGAGGATGTCGACCGGCGGGTGATGCTCGCCAAGATCGGTGTCAAGACCATAGACGAGTTGTTCGCCGCGGTGCCGAAGGACAAATTGCTCAAGGCGCTGCCCGATCTGCCCCGCGCCAAGGGCGAACTCGAGGTCGAGCGGGAACTCGGCCGCCTCGCCGCGCGAAATACACCGGCCGGATCGGTGCCGTTCTTCGTCGGCGCCGGCGCCTATCGGCATCACGTTCCGGCGAGCGTCGACCACCTGATCCAGCGCTCCGAGTTCCTGACCTCCTACACGCCCTACCAGCCGGAAATCACGCAAGGCACGCTGCAATACCTGTTCGAGTTCCAGACCCAAGTGGCGCGGCTGACCGCCATGGATGTCGCCAATGCCTCGATGTACGACGGCTCGACGGGCG
The DNA here is from genome assembly GCA_963741505.1 of uncultured Alphaproteobacteria bacterium. Classification (GTDB taxonomy): domain Bacteria; phylum Pseudomonadota; class Alphaproteobacteria; order Rhizobiales; family Hyphomicrobiaceae; genus JAKFWF01. The sequence goes on from CAVUIJ010000014.1 coordinate 269,720, forward strand.
CCGCCGAAGCCGTGCTGATGGCGCATCGCGTCACGCGGCGGAAGAAGGCGGTGGTTTCCGGCGGCCTGCATCCGCAGTACGCGGAAGTGATCGCGACGCTGTCGAAGTACGGCAGCGCGCACGTCGATCAGCTCGAGCCGAAACCGCAAGGGCTCGAGGATATCATCGCCCGCATCGACGGCGACACCTCGTGCGTTGTCGTGCAGTACCCGGACGTATTCGGTCAGATCCGCGACCTGCAGCCGATCGCCGACGCGGCGCATGCCAAGGGCGCGCTGCTGGTCGTCGTCGTCACCGAGATCGTGGCGCTCGGCGCGCTGAAGGCACCGGGCGAGATGGGGGCCGATATCGTCGCCGCCGAGGGCCAGTCGATCGGCAACGGCTTGAGCTTCGGCGGGCCCTATGTCGGGCTGTTCGCGACCCGGGAAAAGTATGTGCGGCAGATGCCGGGGCGCCTCACCGGCGAGACCGTCGATGCCGAGGGCCGGCGAGGCTTCGTGCTGACGCTGTCGACGCGCGAGCAGCACATCCGCCGCGAGAAGGCGACGAGCAACATCTGCACCAACTCGGGGCTGTGCGCGCTGGCCTTCACCATCCACATGACGCTGCTCGGCGAAGTCGGCCTCAGGCGGCTCGCCGCGATCAACCACGCCAACGCCTGCGACCTTGCCGACCGGCTGGCGGCGGTGAAGGGTGTCGAGGTCGTGAACGACACTTTCTTCAACGAATTCACCATCCGCGTGCCCGGCGATGCCGCACCGGTGATCGAGAAGCTCGCCGCGAAGGGCATCTTGGGCGGCGTGCCGATGTCGCGGCTGCTGCCCGACCACAAGGCGCTGGCCGATCTGATCCTGGTCGCGTCGACCGAGATCAACACCGACGATGACCGCGCGGCTTACGCGAAAGCCCTTGGGGAGGTGCTGTGATGAGCGAGACAACAAGCGCAGAGATCGCTGTGCGAATCCCCCGATGTTGACTGCACTGCCCCAAGCGCAGGACGAGGACCTACGGAGAAACCCGAGCTGCTGTTGATTGGGGCGTCGCGCAGGGGATGGGAGTGCCGCTCAGTCACATGAGCCGGTGTGCGCAACGCCGTCTGCGCCTCCATGCCGATGGCCGTCAGGAAAGATGCAAAAATCCCTGGCGTGGGGGCTGAATGGGCGATGACGAGACGCGCTAGCCAATGAGGCTGATGTTCGTCTGACTGACCCAGTTCCTGCCAGTCGTGGCGGGAGGCCGATCGACGGAGTGAAGAAGCCGATGAACACTCAAGGCCGCCCTACCGCTACTGGCATCGCCGCGACCTCCAACATCGCCACCTTCACCGGCCACCGCGGCCTCGATCACGAGGAAGCGCTGATCTTCGAGCGGCGCGGCTCGGCGACCAAGACCGGCGTCGACCTGCCGGAGCCGAAGAAGCACAGGGCGCGCCTCGGCGGCCTCGAACGGAAAGACGAGATCGGCCTGCCCGGCCTCACCGAGCCGGAAGCGATGCGCCACTATGTGCGGCTGTCGCGCAAGAACTACGCGATCGACAGCGGGCTTTATCCGCTGGGCTCGTGCACGATGAAGCACAACGCGCGGCTCAACGAAAAGATGGCGCGGTTGCCGGGCTTCGGCGACATCCACCCGTTGCAGCCGCAGTCGACGGTGCAGGGCGCGATCCAGTTGATCGAGGTGCTGTCAGGCTACCTGCTCGAGCTGACCGGCATGCCGACAGTCGCAATGAGCCCCAAGGCCGGCGCCCACGGCGAGCTGTGCGGCATGCTGGCGATCAAGGCGGCGCATGAGGCCAAAGGCTCGAAGCGCTCGGTGGTGCTGGTGCCGGAATCGGCGCACGGCACCAACCCGGCCACTGCCGCCTTTATGGGCTATTCGGTGAAGGCGATCCCGGCGCGCGATGACGGCACCGTCTCGGTCGACGCGGTCAAGGCTGCACTTGGACCCGACATCGCCGCGATCATGCTGACCAACCCCAACACCTGCGGGTTGTTCGAGCCGGAGGTGGTCGAGATCGCCAAGGCGGTGCACGAGGCCGGCGCCTACTTCTACTGCGACGGCGCCAACTTCAATGCCATCGTCGGCAAGGTGCGCCCTGGCGACCTCGGCATCGACGCCATGCACATCAACCTGCACAAGACGTTCTCGACCCCGCACGGTGGTGGCGGCCCGGGCGCCGGCCCGGTGGTGCTGTCCGCGGCGTTGGCGCCCTTTGCACCGCTCCCCTACGTCGTCAAGGACAAGGCCGGCTATCGCCTGATCGAAACGCCGGGCGAGGCAGTCGGCACGCAGCCGTTTGGCCGGCTGACCGCATTCCATGGCCAGATGGGCATGAATGTGCGGGCGCTGGCCTACATGCTCTCCCACGGTTCGGACGGCATGCGACTGGCCAGCGAAGACGCGGTGCTGAACGCCAACTACGTCCGCGCCGGCCTGCGCGACGTCATGAGCCAGCCGTTCGGCGACCAGGCCTGCATGCACGAAGTCTTGTTCGACGACGCCTGGCTGAAGGACACCGGGGTGACCACCCTCGACTTCGCCAAGGCGATGATCGACGAGGGCTATCACCCGATGACCATGTACTTCCCGCTGGTCGTGCACGGCGCGATGCTGATCGAGCCGACCGAATCGGAATCGAAGGGCGCACTCGATCTGTTCATCGCCACATTGCGGGATCTGGCGAGCGCGGCCAAGGCCGGCAATCTCGACCGCTTCAAGCAGGCGCCGCGTCTGGCGCCGCGCCGTCGCCTCGACGAGACGAAAGCGGCGCGCGAGCCGAAGCTCACCTGGAAGGCTTCGAACGAGCACAAGGCGGCGGTCGAGTAATACTGCCGCGTCCGGATGGTCTCGGCGAAGCCGGCATTGTTGGGGAAAAAATTGCATCCCGACGGATTTTCGCCGCGTTTGTCGTTGAGCGGTCGGGGAAGTCGAAACCTGTTCAAACCTGTTCAAACCTGTTCAACGAAAAGGTCATGTCCATGGCGAAATTCAAACTGACGTTGCTGGCGGCTGCCGCGCTGGCGGTTTCTGTGGCTGGCTCCGAGGCGGCGCCGGTTGCGCCATCAAGCGGGCAGCATGCGGTCGCGGCCGACACTGCAACAGTGACACCCGTTCAGTATCGGCGTTGGGGCGGCGGCTATGGCTACCGCCGGTATGGCGGCTGGCGCGGCCCGGCCATCGGCCTTGGCATCGGTTCGGCGATCATCGCCGGCGCCATCATTGCCGACCGCACTTACGCGCCGCGCCGCGGCTACTACTACGACACCTACGCCTACGATGGTCCGTACTACTATCCGGAAGGCTACAGCGGCGATCCGCGCCGCATCTGTGCCCAGAACTTCCGCTCGTTCGAGTGGAACACCGGCATGTACACGACCTACGGCGGCGAGCGCAGACTGTGCCCGTATTTGCGGTGATGGCATTCCGGCACGTGTCGGTGATTTGATGCGCCCTCGCTCGCGCCAGGCGGCGCGGGAGAGAGCGGCTTGTCACTTCAACAGGAATAACTTCGAGGCATCGCCCGCAATCGCATCATTGCGATGATGCCGATGGCCGGGCCCAGCGCCAGGCCCGCCAGCACCGGCGGCCAGCCGAACATCGCGGCCAGCACCGGTGTCGCCTGCACGGTGAAGAAGGTCAGGGCAAAGCCCAAGGCCGTCTGCAGGGCGAGCAGGCTGCCGGCCTGCTCGGGCGGCGCGGCATCGGCGACGAGGGCTGAGAATTGCGCCGAGTCCGGCACGATGCTCAAGCCCCACACGACGGTTATGGCCAAGGTCAGCCACGCCGGCCCGCCAAATGTCATGGCGGCAGCAATCGCCGACGCGCCGCTGACCGTCATCGCAATGATGGTTATTTCGGCCTTGCCGATCCGGTCGGCGGCGATGCCGGCCAGCGCGCAGGCGATGCCGCCGCCGCCGATCGCCGCGAACGCCGTGAGTTTGGCCAGCCGCGTGGCTTCATCCGGCGGCATCGATACGCCATAGGAGGCCGCGGTCGCCGCCGCGATCCAGGCCCACATGGCATAGAGCTCCCACATGTGGCCGAGATAGCCGGCGTAGGCGAGGCGCACCCGCCGGTTGGTCCAGGCGGTGGTTATTGCCCTCGGGTCGAATCGGGCGGCGGTCGCATGATAGGGGCCCAACGACACGAACAGGCATAGCAGGCCCGCTACGCCGGCCGCGAGCGAGGCTGCCGCTACCGTCAGACGCCAGTCGGCGCCGCCGCCGAGCGCGACGAGATGCGGCGAGGCCGAGCCGAGCGTCAAGGCGCCGACCAGAGCGCCGACGAGGAAGCCGCGGTCCTTTTGTCCCCAACCGACCGCGATCTTCATGCCGACGGGATAGACGCCGGCGAGTAGCGCGCCGGTTGCGAAGCGGGCCGCAATCGCGGTGAGGCTGCCCGGCACCGCGACCAGCAGCACGGCGTTGGCAAGACCGGCGGCGACTGCCGAGATCGCGAACACCCGGCGCGGATCGAATTTGTCGGGCAGGCCAAGGATCGCCGACGTCATCGCGCCGAGCACGAAGCCGGCCTGAACCGCGCTCGACAACGCCGCCTGCCGGAACGGCGAAAGTGCCGCCTCGCGCGTCATGTCCGTCAGCACCGCGGCGGACACGAACCACAGGCTCATGGCGGCGACTTCGGCCAGCAGCAGGAGAGCGATCGAGCGGAGTTTCATGTTGGCTGGGTCTCGGTGGCGGCAGCGGCGAGCGTAGCCGAATTTGCTGCGCGCCGGTCGGGGGGGAGCGCCTTGCGAGTCCCGATCTACCAATCCTACCCGAAGTGCGTCCATCAAACCTACTTGGCCAGTCCGAGCGCCGCATTGAGTGTCGCCATGACCTCGGCGATCGCGGCATTGCGGGCGGCGGCATTGGTGCCGACACGCGCCTGGCCCGAGCCGTCGGCAGTCACGCCGAGGCCGTGGCGAACGCGAACCGGAGTGTCGGGCGCATCGAAGCCATGATAGGCATCCGGGTACTCGACCATCGGAATGGCGTGCCTCGCAGCCAGCGCCCGGCACGGCACAGGCGATGTCCAGTCGTCGAGCGCGCCGATCAGGATCTTGAGCGGCAGCCGCGGCCGCCATGCTGCCCGCTGCAGCGGCACCCGGCAGCCGGGATAGAATGAGATCGCGGTCTTGAACTCGGTGCGCTTCGGCGCCGCCCCGGCCCGCACTGCCCACAGCACCGTGGTGCCGCCGTTCGACCAGCCGATGAGGCCGATGCGGCGGCTGTCGATGAGCGGCTGCGCTGCCAGCCAGTCGGCGGCGCCATTGGCATCGAACGAGCGCTCGAACGGTGTGACCGGACGGTCGGCCACCTTCAATGTGCAAATCTGGCCGACGCCGCGCGGGCTGAAGCTGTCGGGAAACAGTACGGCGATACCGGCGGCGGCCAGCCGCTCGCCCCAGTCGGTATCGCGCCGCCGGAACTTGCCGGCGCGCGTGAGCAGGCCGCCGCAACCGTGCATGGCGACGACGGCCGGGAACGGGCCGGAGCCGGCGGGCCGATAGAGATATCCGGTGAGCGGTGTCGATTGGCCGTTGGCTGAGGGAAAAGCGACCTTCTCCGGCTCTGCGGCACGCGCCATGGCCGGGATTAGGGCCAGCAGGCCGCATATCGCGTAGAGCAGGCGGATCGGCGGTGACGGCATCGGCTCAAGGCTCCCTCGCTGGGGCTGCAAGCCGAATGAACGCGGCTCCGGCCGCTTCTCCGTCGCCCGCCGGCAAGGCTCAGTTGAGCTTGCCCTTGAGATCGCGGATGCCCTGATCGATCAGGGTCGAGCCGGTGGCGCCGGCAACCTTGCCCTTGAGCAGGCGCTCGGCCGCAGCAATCGCCGAATCAACGGCGGCAGCGCGTACTTCACCCAGAGCCTGCGCCTCGGCGCGCGCGATCTTCTCCTCGGCCTGCTTGGTGCGCCGCTCGAGGCTTTCCACCAGCGACCGGCGGGTTTCTTTCGCCATTGCCTCGGCTTCGACGCGGGCCTGCTCGACGATCGCCTTGGCCTCGGCCTCGGCGTCGCGCGCCTTCTTCTGGTAGTCGGCGAGCAGCTGCTGCGCTTCTTCGCGCAGGCGGCGGGCCTCATCGAGTTCCTTGCGGATCTGGTCGGCGCGGTCATCGAGCGCCTTGGTCAGCAGCGACGGCACCTTCATGTAGGCCAAAATGCCGACGAAGCACAGGAAGGAGACAAGAACCCAGAACTCTGGATTGTGCGGATTGAACATGGCTCGTTACTCCCCGGCCGCAGGGGCAAGCGCGCGGCGAATCTCGTCTGCTGTAACTTGCCCGCCGCCGAGCTGGGCAACGATGGCACCGGCAGTATCGACCGCGATGTCGTTGACCTGGGCCAGCGCCTTCGACTTCATCGATGAAATCCGCGTTTCCGCATCCGCAAGCTTGGCGGCGACAGTTGCCTCGACACCGGCCCGCTCGCGGTCGATTTCGGCATTGAGTTTGCCTTGCGCTTCCTTGGCGATGGCGCCGGCCTTCGATTTGGCATCGGCGAGTGCCTGCTCATAGCCCGAGAGCGCCTTCTCGGTCTCGCCCTTCAGGCGTTCGGCGGCATCGAGATCACGCACGATGCGGTCGCGGCGCTCGTCGATCACCTCGCCGACGCGCGGCAAGGCCGTGCGCGACAGGATGACGTAGAGTGCGCCGAAGGCGATGGCGAGCCAGATCAGCTGTGACGAGAACGTCTGCGAATTGAACGGCGGAAAGCCGCTCTTGTGCTCGGGCGCCGCAACTGCGGTGCCGGTCGTGGTCTGCTTTTGCGTCGTGCTGGGAGGGGATGCCATGGTTCCTACCGCCTTGGAAAAGCGCACCCTCGGCGGGTGCGCTCTACGCTATCTGCGTTGCTTCGATGTTGAAAGCGGCGCTCAGACGCCGAACAGCAGCAGCAGCGCGATCAGCAGCGGGAAGATGCCGAGCGCTTCGGTCAGGGCAAAGCCGAGCAGCAGGGTGCCGCGCTGACCATCGGCGGCGGACGGATTGCGCAACGCGCCCTGCAGGAACTGGCCGAACAGGTTGCCGAGGCCGATGCCGGCACCCGCCATGCCGATGCAGGCAAGACCGGCGCCGATGTATTTCGCAGCTAGTGGATCCATAACAATGCTCCTGGAGGTTGACTAGTTCGTTGGATGGAGGTGGTGGGAAGGCAAGGCAACGTCCGTCGTGGTGCTCAGTGGGCGCCGTGCACCGCGTCGTTGAGGTAGATGCAGGTCAATACCGCAAACACGTAGGCCTGCAGGACGGCGACGACGAATTCGAGCGCGGTCAGGCTGACCGTCAGCGCCAGCGGCAGCGGTGCCAACAGGGCCCAGCCGCCGGCAAATGCCAGCGTGCCGACGAAGCCGCCGAAGATTTTCAAGGCAATGTGTCCGGCCAGCATATTGGCGAACAGGCGCACCGACAGGGTGATCGGCCGCGAAACGAACGAGATGATCTCGATCGGGATCATGAACGGCAGCAACCACGCCGGCACGTCGGAGGGCACGAACAGCTTGAGGAAGCCGAGGCCGTGCTGCATGAAACCGTAGGCGATCACGATCGAGATCACCAGCAGCGCCATGGCGGCCGTGATGATGATGTGGCTGGTGACCGTGAAGGCACCGGGGATCATGCCGAACAGGTTGAGGACCAGCACGAAGATGAACAACGAAAACACCAGCGGGAAGAACTTCATGCCGGCCTCGCCGACATTCTCGCGCACGGTGTTGGCCACGAACTCGTAGATCATTTCGGCGACCGACTGCAGCCGGGTCGGCACCAGCGCGCGATTGCTCATGGCATACATCAGGAAAGCGGCAACCGCGCCGGTTGCCAAGATCATGAACGCCGATGAATTGGTGAATGACGCGTCGAAACCGAACAGTTTGATCGGCACCAGCGTCTTCAATTCGAATTGCGCGATCGGGCTATGCCCGCCATCCGCTCCAGCTGCCACGATCCCGACTTCCTTGTCCCAGCCTACTTGTCTGCTTCGTCATCCGGCACCGAGGGCGCCGGCGGTGTCTTTTCCTTCGCAGCCGTGCGGACCACATTCAAGATGCCGGCCGCCGTGCCCAACATGAAAAACAAAATGAAAAACCAGGGCTTTTCATTTCCGAACAAACGATCGAGCGCATATCCGATCGCGCTGCCAACGACAATCCCGCCGATCAGCTCGGTCGAAACACGCAAGGCGCGCGACGTGGCCGAAGCCCTGTCGGCACCGGCGCCGCTGCCCGCTTGGGTCGGATGACGCCCCTTGGCCGCGTTCAGCTTGTCGCCGATGTTCGCCGCGCGCTTTTCGAACGCTGCTCGATCTTGCGGACTCATGCCCCCCGAACCAGGAGACTGACCCTTGTCGTTGGTAGACACGGACAACACCCAGTCCTGCCGGAACTCAGCATTCCGGCATCGGTTTCAAACAGGGCGTTCTATACGCAGCCCGCTTACGGGGTGTCAAGGAACTGCGCGCGGTCTGTCGGAAACACCAGGTAGGGCGAATACGCGCAGGCCGGTTAGGGCGTGGGAAATGCGCAACGCAACCCGCAGCAGCCGGCAATGAGCCGGCCGACCACCATGATCGCGCAGTGAAATTCCTGTGCAAATCGTGTACTAGGCGAGCAGTGCGCGCGTCGGATGATTCGGCCTTTGGCGGTAGCCGTGACGGCGTTCGATACACTTTTCTGGCTGCTGATCGTCATGCTTGCCGTCGTCGCCTACGCGATCGAGGCGGGAATCGCCGTGCGCCATCGCTCCGCCGTGCTGACGACCCTGTTCTCGGTAATTGGCGCCATTTTCTACATCATGGTGCTTGGCGACGAGAATTCGCTCGGCCGCGCCTGGTCGACACCGGGCTTGAATGCCGCCGCGCCCGTCGTTCCCAAGGCGGACAAGAAGGCAGCTGCCGATCTTAACGGGCTCAAGGGCATGGATATCTTCAAGCCAGCCGCTCCGGTTGCCGTTGTCGAGCGCCATGTGCCGAAGGCGCCGTTCACCGATTGCGACAATTGCCCGTCAATGATTGGTGTCGCCGCCGGTCGCTACCAGATGGGCTCGAAGCCGTCGGAGCCGGGACGGCAGGAGACCGAGGGCCCGGTCGATGTCAACATCCAGTACCCTTTCGCGGTCGGCCGATTCGAGGTCACGCGCGACCAATTCGCCGCCTTCGCCGAGGAAACGCGCTACCCGCTGCACTACGGCTGCATCCTCAACGGTCGGTATTCCGGCAGCGCTACCTGGACAAACCCTGGCTTCGAGCAGGCCGGCAATCATCCGGTGGTGTGCGTCAGCTGGCGCGACGCGCGCGCCTACGTGGCCTGGTTGTCGCGCAAGACGCTGAAGACCTATCGGCTGTTATCGGAAGCCGAGTGGGAATACATCGCTCGTGCCGGCGTCGCGACCCCCTATACGCACGGCAACACGCTGTCGGCGTCGCACGCCAATTTCAACAAGGCGCGAGACGGCACCATCCCGATCGGCTTCACCACCGCCAATCCGTTCTCGGTCCACGATGTGCTGGGAAATGCCTGGGAAGTCGTCGACGATTGCTGGAATCCGGACCTGTCGTTCAACAACCAGGACGGCAGGCCGACGATCCTGCGCGGCGATTGCGCGCAGCGGGTGATCAGGGGCGGCGGCTGGGACAGCACCGCCTTGCAGACGCGGCTTGCCGCGCGCTCGGTGCTGGAGACGACAGCCGCCGCCAACACCGTCGGTTTTCGCGTCGCTCGCACGCTGGATTGAAACGGAACGGAGTTCAGGCGCTTTCGCGGAACGTCTGCGCTGTCGCGAGATCGACCGACACCAGCTGCGAAACGCCCTTCTCACCCATGGTGACGCCGAACAGCCGATCGGTGCGCGCCATCGTCATCGGATGATGGGTGATGATCAAGAAGCGAGTCTCGGTCTCAGCTGCCATCTTGTCCAGCAGATTGCAGAAGCGGTCGACATTGGCGTCGTCGAGCGGCGCGTCGACTTCGTCCAGCACGCAGATCGGCGACGGATTGGTCAGGAACACCGCGAAGATCAGCGACATCGCCGTCAGTGTCTGCTCGCCACCCGATAGCAGCGACAATGTCGCCGGCTTCTTGCCCGGCGGCTTGGCGATGATCTCGAGCCCGCCCTCCAACGGATCCTCGGGGTTCTCGAGCAGTTCAAGACGCGCCTCGCCGCCGCCGAACAGCGTCGTGAACAGGCGCTGGAAATGGCCGTTGACGATCTCGAAGGCCTCCATCAGGCGCTTCTTGGCTTCGCGATTGAGCTGGCCGATGGCGCCGCGCAGCTTGTGGATTGCCTCTTCGACGTCGCGTTTCTCGACTTCCATGCCGTCGACCTGGGCCTGGATCGCCTGCAATTCGTCGTCGGCCTGCAGATTGACGCCGCCAAGCCGCTCGCGATCGGACTTGAGGCGGATGAGCTGACGATCGACCTCGGCGATCGGCGCGATCTGCGCGTTGGGCTCGAGCTGGGCCAGCGTCAGGCAGTTTTCCGGTGCGCAGTCGAGGCTCTCGCGGATCTTGCGCGCCTCGTCCTGGCGGCGGGCGCGGGCGTTCTCGAGGCGGGCCTCGATGCGGGCGCGGTTCTCCCGCTCGTTCGAAACGGCGGCGTGCGCCGCGCGCATTTCCTGCACGGTGGTGCGAAGCGCATTCTCGGCGACGCCGAGGGCATTGGCCGCAGCCTGCCGTTCGCGCTCGGCCTCGGCGATCGCGGACCGCAGCTTCTCGCGTTTCTCCTCGATCAGGTCCGGCAACCCGGCGAGGCTTTCGAGCTCGGCCAAGGTTTCAGCCTTGCGTGCTTCCAACGCCGCGATCTGCTGGCTGGCGGCGGTGGTGCGCGTCGTCCAGCGCTGCAGTTCGGTTGCGATCGCGGCGAGCCGGCCGGAGCGGGCAGTGCGCTCGCGCTCGATGCTGACGATCTCGGCCTTGATCTCGGCGACCTTGGTGCGCAGCCCGCTGGCTGCGAGCTGGGCCGCGGCGACTTGCGGCGCGAGATCTTCCTCGCCGTCGAGGATTTCGAGCGCGGTTTCGATCTCGAGCTGGGTTTCGGACGCCTCCATCAGCGCTTCGTCGGCGCGTGCCTTGGCGTCGTTGGCGGCATGCAAACGCTGCTCGGTCTCGCGCGCCGTGCGCTCGATCTCGGCCAGCTGCTGGCGGACGCGGGCGAGTTCCGCCGTGCTGTCGCGCCACAGCTGGCGCAGGCGGCGGTCCTCGGCCTCGGCGGCGGCGTGCAGGTCGGCCGCGACCTTCTCGTTGGCGCTGGCGTCGTCGGCGGCCGACAACACGCCGGACGCCTGCATCTCGAGATCGGCGAGGCGGTTACGCTGGGCAAGGCGCTGGGCAGCGGCGGTCGGAGCGTCGGCGGCGGCGACGAAGCCGTCCCATCGCCACAGATCACCTTCCCGCGACACCAGTCGCTGGCCGGGCTTCAAGGACGGCTGCAGGCGATGGCCGGCACTGCGCGCGACGACGCCGATCTGGCGCAGCCGGCGGGTCAGCTCCGGCGGCCCCTTGACGCGGTTGAACAGCGGCTCGGCGCCCTCGGGCAGGCCGGCATCATCGGCAGCCGGATCGACCCGTCGCCAGTGCACCGGATAGTCGGACTGGATCGGCGCATCGAGGTCGTCGCCGAGTGCCGCGCCGAGTGCCACCTCGTAGCCCTTGGCCACGCGCAGCTTGTCGACGATCGGCGGGATGTCGTCGTCGCGCACCGGCACCAGCAGTTTCGCCAGCGTCGACAGTTCGGTGCGCACTTCGCCGGCGGCGAGCGTCGCCGCGCGGGATTCATCGCGCCGGGTCTTGGCGACGGCGGCCGCCTTGCGGACGTTGCTTTCGGCCTCGATGGTCTGGCCTTCGATCTGGGTGATCTGGGCAGCGAGCGCCGTTGCGGCCTCCTGCAGGCGCGCCAGCTGCTGCGCGTCGGGCGCCTTGGCGACGATGTCACGGATCTGGGCGTCGAGGCCGGCGATCTGGCGGCCGATCTTGGCGCACTGCTCGCGGGCGGCGGCGAGGCCTGATTCCATGCTCTTGCGCCGCGCCGCCGTCTCGTGCGCCTTTTGCGACAGATTGGCATGGTCACGGTCGGCCTTGGCGAGGGCCGCCTCGGCAGCATCGAGCTTGTCGATGTTGGCGGCGTCGTGCTCGTCGGCGTCGGCGTCGAGGCCGGCGAGTTTCTCGTGCTCGCTCTGCAGCCGTGCCAGCGTTTCGCGCGCTTCCTCGACCAGATGCAGCTCGCGGGCAAGGTCGGTGTCGAGCTGCTGGGCGCGGGCAGCGAGCTCGCGCTCGCGCTCGGCCGCGCGCTTGGCCTCGGCCTCGAAATTGCTCTGCTCGACCTTGAGCCGGGCGAGGATCGCGGCACGCGTCGCTTCGGCGTCGCGCAGCGGCTGGATCTGATCCGATAGTTCCGCTTCGGCGCGGGTCGCGGCGGCTTCGGCCTGCGTCACGGTCGCAAGCGCCGACAAGGCTTGGAGCAGGGCTGCTTCCTCGGCGTCGACCTGGGCCTGGGCCTCGGTCCACAGCAGATGGAACAGCAGCGCTTCCTGTCGGCGGATGTCGGTCGACAGCTCCTTGTAGCGCTTGGCCTGGCGCGCCTGGCGTTTGAGGCTGTCGAGCTGCGACGCCAATTGGCCGATGATGTCGCCGAGGCGGGCGAGGTTGCCTTCCGCCGCCTTCAGCCTGAGTTCGGCCTCGTGCCGGCGACTGTGCAGGCCGGCGACACCGGCGGCATCCTCGAGCACGCGCCGTCGCTGTTCCGGCTTGGCATTGACGATCTCGGCGATCTGGCCCTGGCGGACCAGCGCCGGCGAGCGGGCGCCGGTCGCCGCGTCCTCAAACAGCAGCTTGACGTCGCGGGCACGCGCGTCGCGGCCGTTGATGCGATAGGCCGAGCCCGCCTCGCGCTCGATGCGCCGCGTGATCTCGACAGTGTCGACGTCGTTGAATTCGGCCGGCGCGGTGCGCCTGGCATTGTCGAGGAAGATGGTGACTTCGGCCCAGTTGCGGGGGGGCCGCGAATTCGTGCCGGAAAAGATCACGTCGTCCATGGCGGCGGCGCGCATCGACTTGTGCGAGGTCTCGCCCATCACCCAGCGAAGCGCCTCGAGCAGGTTCGACTTGCCGCAGCCGTTGGGGCCGACGACGCCGGTCAGGCCCTTCTCGATCACGAGCTCGGTCGGATCGGTGAAGGACTTGAAGCCGAGCAGGCGTAGTCGGTTCATATGCACGAGTATTCATCGCCTCCGGTGCGCAGTTCACGATCGATCGAGGAGTGCCGGCGATACTCGGTCACGGCGTTCAGCGAACCGCACTCGCGGCCGGGCCCGAGACACGACCGGCGAGGATCGGGTCGACCAGCTCGCGAACCTTCGCCATGTCGAGCGTGGTCTTCACGAGCTTGCCCTGGACGAAGAAGTTGGGTGTGCCGATGATGCCGAGTGTCCGCCCGCGCTCCTTGATCTGGTTCAGTGCCGCGATCATGGAATGATTCTCATAGCAGGCGTCAAATTCCGGGCGTGTCATCCCCACCTGTGACGCGATCTTGAAGATCGGGTCGCGGCGAACTTCCTGACTGACCCAGGCGGATTGCTGGGCCATGAACTTGTCGTAGAGCGCGAATTGCTTGTCCGCCGGCGCGCAGCGCATGGCGATGGTGGCGGCGCCGGACTGCATACCGATCGGAAATTCCCGCAGAATGAACCGCACCTTGCCGGTATCGATGTACTCGCGCTTCAACACCGGGAAGACTTCGAGCTGGAACTGCCGGCAGAACGGGCAGGTGAGCGATTCGTACTTGATGATCGTCACCGGCGCGTCGGTGCGCCCGATCGCGATCTCGGGCAACTCACTCGCCGGCTGCATGATCTCGGCGATGGTCGGGTTGGCGATCACCTCGCGCACCGGTGCCGCAGGTGTCGAGGCGTCGGCAAACGGGTTGAACTTCGGTTTGTCGGCGGTCGTGCCGGTCGCGAACGCATTGCCCGACGAGGCCTGCATTGCGGCCGGATCGATCAGCGCATCGCCGGAGCAACCGGCAAGCAGCAGCGCGGCCACGGCGGCAAGGCCGAGGTTGCGCGATGCGCTGATGTTGCCGAAGCCGGACAATGTCAGCTGGCCTTCAGCATCGGCTCGATCATCTTCTCGAAGCTCTCGACGGTCGGCGCGTCGTTCATCCGCTTGCCGTTGATGAAGAATGACGGCGTCGAGTTGACGCCGAACTTCGATGAGCCGCGCTCACGGATGGCGGTGATCTGCTCGAGCAGCTTCTGGTCGGTCAGGCACTTGTCGAAGCTGTCCTGGGTGAAGCCCGCCTGTTTTGCGATCTCGAACAGCTTCGGCACCGGGTTGCCCTTCACGAATGCCCACTCCTCCTGCTTCTCGAACAGGATGGCGGTGAGGTCGTAGCTCTTGGTCACGTCGCTGCCGCCGGCACAGCGGGACAGCATCGAGGCGGCGGCGGCAAGATCGTCGAGCGGGAACTCGCGCATGATGAAGCGCACCTTGCCGGTGTCGACATACTTGGCCTTCAGCGCCGGGAACACCTTCTTGTGGAAGTTGGCGCAGTGGCCGCAGGTCATCGAGGCATATTCGACGACCGTGACCTTGGCGTCGGTCGCACCGATCGCCTGGTCGGGCAGGTCGCCGGCCTTCATCAGCTCGGCGACATCGGCGTCGGCCTGGGCCTTGCGCTGGGCGAACGCGACATCGGCTGGCAGGGCCGCGACGGCGGCCAATGAGCCGGCGGCCAGCACGAGCGCACGACGGGAGATCGGCAGAAACGGTTCGGACACGGCGCTCGGGCCTCCTCAAGCGGTTTGCAGGCACTCCATGAGCGCCGGTGATGGAGCCTCATTTAGGCAAATTGGCGTTGAATGCCAACTGAATGCGCGTCACCTGCGGCGATCCGAGCTGTCGGCATGCATGGCAGCCTCACGCCGAGCGGGCGGCTTTTTCCGCCCGGATGCTGGCTTCGAGCGCGGTCAGCGCCGCCCTCAATTCTTCGTCAACGATCGCGGCGGCGGCGGATTGGCTGGGTGGCAGAGCGGCGGCCTGCGGGCGAATGACGGGGGCCGGCGGCTGACGCAGCAGCGGCGCCTGGATGATGCGGATCTCGGCCACCGCACGGTAGCCGAAATAGGCGTTGATGCGGTCGGTAAGCAGCCGCGCCTTATACTGGATGTCGAGGGCGCGGGCAGGTTCCACCCTGAGCACGAGGCAGGCACCGGGCCGGCCGGCCTCGGGCTCTGCGCCTGGAGCGGCGCCTTCGAAGCCGCGTGGCCATTTGAGCCGCTCCGGCGCGGTGTAGGCGGCAAGATCGGCGCCGACGATGATCGCCCAGTCGGTGAGCAGCGTCGCGGTCGAGAAGCCGAATTTCTCGAATGCCTTCTGGGTGATCTTGGGCACCAGCGCGCCGACCGACCGGCCTTTGTAGCCGGCACGGCCCACCAGTCGCTGCGGCTCCGGCCGCTTCGGCATCGCGCCGGTCTGTGGTCGAGTAACCACGGGGCGCGGTATCGGCAGTTTGCTCACAGGAGTGTTTCTCGGGCCAATTCCAATTGCTGGGCAACATACCTAGCATCGCAGTCAGCGATTCGCGCGAGCGCAGAGGGTCGACCGTGACAGCTGTGGCCGACAAGCAACTCGATAGACCCGGCGAAAGCCGTCAGGAAGTCAGCGTAGCAGCGCTGCTGCTCGACTGGTACGATCGCGAGCGGCGCGACCTGCCGTGGCGATTTCCACCGGGAAAGAAGGCCGATGCCTACCGCGTCTGGCTGAGCGAGATCATGCTGCAGCAGACCGTGGTGAAGACGGTCATCCCCTACTACCACAACTTCCTCGAGCGCTGGCCGACGGTGCGCGACCTGGCCGCCGCCAGCCTCGACGACGTGCTCGTCGCCTGGGCGGGCCTTGGCTACTACAGCCGCGCCCGCAATCTGCACAAGTGTGCGCAAGTGGTGGCCGCCGACCACGGCGCCAAATTCCCCAAGGACGAAGCGACCTTGCTGACACTGCCCGGCATCGGCCCCTATACCGCGGCGGCGGTGGCGGCGATCGCCTACGGCGCCAAGGTGACGCCGGTCGACGGCAACGTCGAGCGGGTGGTGGCGCGGCTGTTTGCGCTCGAGGCGCCATTGCCGGCCGCCAAGGCCGAGATGAAGCGGTTGGCGGCTTCGCTGACGCCGGAAAACCGCACCGGCGATTTCGCCCAGGCGATGATGGACCTCGGCGCCACGGTGTGCACGCCGAAGCGGCCGTCCTGCCTGATGTGCCCGCTGCATCGCCGCTGCGAGGGCACGGCAATGGGCATCGCGGCGAGCCTGCCGCGCAAGGCCGAGAAGGCGGCCCGGCCGGAGCGCTTCGGGCACGCCTTCCTGGCGTTGCGCGAGGATGGTTACATCCTGCTGCGGCAACGGCTCGAGTCCGGCCTGCTGGCGCGCATGATCGAGGTGCCGTCGACCGACTGGGTCGACGACCTGCCGCCGCTGCAGGACGCGCTTCGCGTGGCGCCGGTGCGCGGCGACTGGTGGCAGGTGCCGGGCCTCGTATCGCACGTGTTCACCCACTTCAAGCTCGAGCTGGTGGTGCACGTGGCGATCGTGCCGGCCGATGTCGGGCTCAACTTCTGGGCCGACAGCGCCCGCTGCCGCTGGGTTTCGCGCCGGGCGCTGACTGGCCAGGCGCTACCCAGCGTGATGCGCAAGATCATCGCGCATGCACTGAAGGAGATGTGAGGCGCGGTGCTCTCAGCTGGCCGCCGTCGTCGCCGCCGTGTCAGCCTTCTTGAGTTCGCTGAACTGCTTGTAGGCGTCGAGCGCGTGCGCGGCATACATCACCGACGGCCCGGCCCCCATGTATACCGCCATGCCGAGGGTCTCGAAGATCTCGTCCGGCGTTGCGCCCTGGTTGACCGCTGCCTTGGCGTGGAAGGCGATGCAGTCGTCGCAGCGGGTGGCAACGCCGATGGCGAGGGCGATCAGCTCCTTGGTCTTGGTATCGAGCGCCTTGGTCTGGAGTGCGGCCTGCGCCATGCCGGAGAACGCCTTCATCACCTCTGGCGCGCCGCCGCGCATGTCGCGCAGGGTGGCGGTGATGTCCTTGGTCATGCCGGACCAATCTTTGCTCATAACGTACTCCTTGACGTTTTGCCCCGCTTCAGCTGTCGACGAACGCGCGCTCGACGACGAACTCGGCCGGGGTGCTGCTGTTGGCCTCGGTGAGACCGAACCTCGGCAGCATTCGGCGCAGCTCCAGCGTCATGTGCGGGTTGCCGCAGATCATGACGCGATCGGTTGCGGCATCGAGCGGCGGCAGGTCGAGGTCGGCCATCAGCTTGCCGGACCGCAACAGGTCGGTGATGCGGCCTCGATGGTGATAGGGCTCGCGGGTGACGGTGGCGTAATAGCGCAGCTTGTCGCCGACCAATTCACCGAGCAGTTCGTGCTCGCGCACCTTGACCACGAGCTGGGTCGCGAACTCGAGTTCGGCCACCTGCCGGCAGCCGTAGGCGACGACGACGGTCTCGAAGCGCTCCCAGGTTTCGGGATCGCGCAGGATGCTGGCGAACGGCGCGAAGCCGGTGCCGGTGGCGAGCAGGATCAGCCGCTTGGCCGGCGTCAGGTTGGCGAGCAGCAGCGTGCCGGTTGGTTTGGCGCCAACCAGGATTTCGTCGCCCGGCTTGATATGCTGCAGACGCGAAGTCAGCGGTCCGTCCGGCACCTTGATGCTGAAGAACTCGAGGCCATCGTCCCAGCTGGCGGAGGCCATGCTGTAGGCACGCAGCAGCGGGCGACCGTCGACTTCGAGACCGATCATGGCGAACTGGCCGCTCTCGAAGCGGAACGCCGGTGAGCGCGTCGTGGTGAAGCTGAACAGCTTGTCGGTGTAATGGCGAATGTCGATCACGCGCTCGCGCAGCAACGCGGCCGGCTTCTTCGGGCGCTCGCGCTGGGTGTCCAGCGGCGCCTCGGTCGTCTCTAGCAGGCTCAAAGGAAGTGCTCCCTCGGATGCGTTTGTTGCAACGCAACATAGTGCTCGCCGGTGGCCATGCCATACGGCGAACTGCCGCAGACATATTCAAATTTTCGAATGTGTGAGTTGATGTGGGTCAAGCAGCCCGAATTGCCCGGCAGCGTCAGCCGCTCCGGGGTATGCGGGTCTTTTCGATCCGGGCGGATACCCGGGACAGCGGGACGGCGACAAGCCGCCTTGTTTGGTTTGGGCAGGGAATTTTTCCCCTCTCCCCGTAGCGCCATTCGCGCGTGCGGGGAGAGGGTCAGGGTGAGGGGCGGCACCGCGAAGACTCGGTCAACAGCGGGCCAGCCGAGATCCCTGTGGGGCGACGAACAAATGGCGCCGGCGCAAGCCGCCGCCCCTCACCCTCGGCCGGCAAGAAGGCCGGCCTCTGCCCTCTCCCCCGAAGCTGCGGGGGAGAGGGAAGTTTTCCCCTCTCCCCGTAGCGCCGTTGGCGCGTACGGGGAGAGGGTCAGGGTGAGGGGCGGCCACTTGCTCCGTTGACGCAGCAACTACCTGCAATCACCGCACAACAGCTTCTGAGCAAGCGGCCGCCCCTCACCCTCGGCCGGCAAGGGCCGGCCTCTGCCCTCTCCCCCGAAACGGCGGGGGAGAGGGGAATTGCGCCGCCGCCAACCTCAATCTCCGTCACTCCCGCCCCCGCCTTCGCAGGGGCGGGGGTGACGACTGTGAGGCGGTGTCGGACCCTGCGGGTCTGACACCGCTCGATGAAGCTATGTCGGGCCGGGCGATGCGCAGGACGGCATGCCATCACTTAGACCCGCCGTCCGGAAACAGGTTAGCCAGCATGCGCAACCGGGCGGGCTCAAGCGATCCCCGGCATGCCCAGGTGGGCCCCCCCTCAACTCTTCTCCACGAAACTGTCCACCACCTTCTTCGACCCCGCTTTTTCGAATTCGACGGTCAGCTTGTTGCCGTCGATCTCGGTGACGGCGCCGTAGCCGAACTTCTGGTGGAACACGCGCTCGCCCAATGCGAACGTCGTCTGGGTCGCGGTCGATGAGGCGACGAGTTCGCCTTCGATCAGTCTTGGCGGCTTTTTCGGGCCTTGCTTCTTCCACTGCTGCTGGGCGCGCTGCCAGCCGGGCGTGTCGTAGGTCGATTTGAACGGCGCCGGCTCGGTCTCGTCGAAGCGGCTCTGGCCGTAGCCTTTGCCGCCCGACGACCCGAACCGGCCGCCGCCGAAATTGCCGCCGAAGTTCTGATAGGCGCCGCCGAACGGGCTCTTGGCCTCGACCACCTCGACGTTGGCTTCCGGCAATTCGTCGATGAAGCGCGACGGCACCGCGGCCGAGAACAGCCCGCGGTTGCGCCGGTTCTGCGCGAACGAAATCTTCGAGGCGAGCTTTGCCCGGGTGATGCCGACATAGGCGAGGCGGCGCTCCTCCTCCAATCCGGCGAGCCCGCTTTCGTCGAGCGCGCGCTGGTGCGGGAACAAGCCCTCCTCCCAGCCCGGCAGATAGACGCAGTCGAACTCCAGGCCCTTGGCGGCGTGCAGCGTCATCAGCGACACGCGGTCGCCGTCGTTGCCGGCATCGACGTCCATCACCAGCGAGACGTGCTCGAGGAACCCGCCGAGGCTCTCGAACTGGTGCATGAAGCGGATCAATTCCTTGAGGTTTTCGAGCCGCGACTGCGCCTGCGGGCTCTTGTCCGACTGCCACATCGCGGTATAGCCCAACTCGTCGAGGATCAGCTCGGCCAATTCGGTGTGCTTCATGGTGGCGATATGCGACCGCCAGCGCTCGAAATTGCCGAGCAGATCGGCGAGCGACCGGCGCGCCTTGGCCCCGAGATCGTCCGAGCCCGTCATCATCCGCGCGGCATGGTACATCGGCACGTCGGTGGCCCGCGCCAGATCGTGGATGCGCTTCACCGTGGTATCGCCGAGGCCACGTTTCGGCACGTTGACGATGCGCTCGAACTTCAGGTCATTCGACGGATTGGCGACGATCTCGAGATAGGCGATGGCGTCCTTGATTTCCTGGCGCTCGTAGAACCTCGGGCCGCCGATCACGCGATAGGGCAGCCCGAGCGTGACGAAGCGGTCTTCGAAAGCGCGCATCTGGAACGAGGCCCGCACCAGGATCGCGATGTCGTTGAGCTTGTGGCCGCGCTTGCCTGCGGCCTCGATGTCGTCGGCGATGACGCGGGCTTCCTCCTCGTCGTCCCACAGCCCGGTGACGGTGACCTTGTTGCCGGCGACGCCGTCGGTGAACAGCGTCTTGCCGAGGCGGCCCTTGTTGTGCGCGATCAGTCCCGACGCGGTCGCCAGGATATGGCCGGTCGAGCGGTAGTTGCGTTCGAGCCGGATCACCACGGCGCCGGGAAAGTCCTTCTCGAAGCGCAGGATGTTGTCCACTTCCGCGCCGCGCCAGCCGTAGATCGACTGGTCGTCGTCGCCGACGCAGCAGATGTTCGGCGAGCCCTGCGCCAACAGCCTGCAGCCAAAGGTACTGGACGATGTTGGTGTCCTGGTACTCGTCGACCAGGATATAGCGGAAGCGGCGCTGGTAGTCGGCGAGCACGTCCGGGTTCTGCTGGAACAGCCTGAGGCCTTCGAGGAGCAAGTCGCCGAAGTCGCAGGCGTTGAGCTCCTTCAGCCGCTTCTGGTAGGCGGCGTAGAGCTCGCGGCCCTTAGCCCCGGCAAACATGCCTTCGCCCGCTGGCACTTTCTCAGGCGTCAGGCCGCGGTTCTTCCAGCCGTCGATGAGGGCTGCGAACTGCCGCGCCGGCCAGCGCTCCTTGTCGACGCCGGCCGCCTCGATCACCTGCTTCATCAGTCGCAGCTGATCGTCGGGATCGAGAATCGTGAAGCCGCTTTTCAGGCCGACGAGCTCGGCATGCCGGCGCAGGATCTTGACGCCGATCGAGTGGAAGGTGCCGAGCCAGCCCATGCCTTCGACAGCGCCGCCGATCAGGCCGCCGATGCGCTCCTTCATCTCGCGTGCCGCCTTGTTGGTGAAGGTGACGGCGAGGATCTCGTGCGGCCGCGCCCGGCCCGAGGCGAGGATGTGGGCGATGCGGGTGGTCAGCACCCGGGTCTTGCCGGTGCCGGCACCGGCCAGCACCAGCACCGGGCCGTCCAGTGTCTCGACGGCGCGGCGCTGCTCGTCGTTGATGCCGGCGAGGTAGGCAGCGGACGGGCGGGCGCTGGCGCGGGCCGAAATCGAGCCGGGCGCGGGGGCGGGTGCGACCACTTCCGTGGACCGCTTGGGGCGATTCGCTGACATGGCTCGACCTTAGCATTTCCGATGTGGCAGCAACCGGGCGGATGGCGACTGCGCACAATCTCTTTGGCGGGCACGAGGCCACATGCGCGGATTGCTTGCGCTGCCTCAATGGAGCCCAACTAAGTTCGGTCATGATATGCTATGAGATCGATCATTGCTCGCGCTGTCGCGACATGCTTAACGAGAGCTGATATGAATGCGCTCCCCGGTCATCCAATGCCTTGAGCTGCCGACGAGCGCAGCGAAGCCGACAATGTTTGGCGTGATTAGGTTTGGCGTGATTAGGACATGAACAACGTTCTCCTTTGGATCGGCGGCTTGCTGGTGGCACTTCTGTGCGCCCTGTTCGCAGTTCCGCATTTCATCGACTGGACGAGCTATCGCGGCGTGTTCGAGGAGGAAGCCTCGCGTGTGCTCGGCCGCGAGGTGCGGGTTGCCGGCGCGGTCAACCTGAGGCTGCTGCCGACGCCTTACGTGCGGTTCGAGAAGGTCCGCCTGTCGGACGCGGCCGGGCAAACCGGCGAGCCGTTCTTCCGGGCCGATGATTTCACCTTGTGGCTGGCACCCGGACCACTGCTCAAAGGCGCGATCGAGGCGCGCGAGATCGAGCTGCGCCGGCCGACCCTGAAGCTGCGTCTCAATGCCGCCGGCGGCGGCAACTGGCAAACGCTGTCCATTGCCCGCGGTCTGCTGCCGTTCGTGCCGAGCGATGTCGCCCTGCAATCAGTGCTGATCACCGACGGCACCATCTCTGTCGACGGCGCCGATGGCCGCGAGTTGCTGCGGCTCGGGGCAATCTCGGGCGAGTTGTCGGTGGCGGCGCTGGAGGGGCCCTTCCGCTTCAAGGGGGCGGCCGATTGGAGCGGTGTGCGCCACGACCTGCGGCTTGCGACCACCCCGTTCGAGGCCGACGGCGCGCTGCGACTGAAAACCCAAGTCGCGGTGCCATCGACCGGCAACAGCTACACCTTTGACGGCCGCATTGCCGACCTGTCGGGCAAGGTCAAGCTCGATGGTCAGATCGTCGGCCAGCTGAGCTTCGTGCCTGCCGCCATCGGCCTGCCGACGGCCGAGGCCGCAGCGGTCTCGGCGGCGAGAACACTCATTCCAGTCGATCTGCGGGCGGCGGTGGCGGCAGATGCCGGTGGCGCCAGCCTGACCGATATCGCGCTCGCCTTCGAGCACGACGGCAAGCCGCAACTGGTCGCCGGCATGGCCCAGATCGCCTGGCAGGGCGATGTCACCTTCAAATCCGAGTTCAACGCCCGCTGGATCGATCTCGATCAGCTGCTGGCCGCGAAGGGCGGGCCGAAGCCGCTCGACGCGTTGCGGCGGCTGGCGACGGCACTGCCCCAGATTCTGCCGAGGGTCGGCCGCGGCCAGGCGTCGGTGTCGGTCGACCAGGTCACGCTCGGGGCCGAGTCGCTCGGCGACGTGCGCCTGCAGGTGGAGCGCGACGATACATCGCTGCGGGTTGCCGAGTTCCGCATCAATCTGCCCGGTGGCACTCGCGCGACGCTCGCCGGCAGCCTGCCCGGCGGCGATGCCTTCGACGGCGAAGTCAGCCTGCGCGGCGCCAATCTGTCGCGCCTGCTGAACTGGGCCGGCTACGGCGCGGCGGCAGCCGACAGCCGTACCGAAGGCGCCTTCTCGCTGAAGTCCAAAATCGCCTTCGACCAGCATTCGATCGCGGCCAAGGATGGTACGGCAAGCCTCGGCAATGCCATGCTGACCGGCGGCATGAGCTACAAATGGGCGGACCGGCCGCGCTTCGACATCGTGCTTGAAGGCGACGAGATCGATCTCGGCCTGGTCTCGCCGCGGGCACTCGATCTGTTGTCGCATGCCCGGCAGCTCACCGGCAGCGAGCCGGCGTCAACCGGCCCCGATACTGCGGCCGATGCTGTGGCTGCAGTGCGCCTCGTCATCGATCCGCGCCGCCAGGACGCGACCTTGCGCATCCGCGCCGGCCGCCTGCTCGACGCCGACCGCGACCTGCGCGACGTCGATGTCGATGTCGCGGTTCTCAGCGGCCGTCTCACGCTGCGGCGCGCGCGGTTTTCGAGCGGAACCGGTCTCGAGTTCGACGCCGAAGGTGAAATCGCCGACATCGGCACCCGGCCGATCGGCAGCTTGCGTGGTACCGTCGGTGCCGCCGACGGAGCCGCGATCGCCGAGCTGCTGGAGCTATTCGACCAGCTTGAGGACGGCACCACCGCCAAGCGTCTGCGTGCGCTGGCGCCGGCGCGCGTCGCCTGGACCGCCAAGTTCGGCGACGCCCGGCAGTCGGCCAATGGCAGCCAGCCGGTCGCCACCGAATTCTGGCTCGACGGTGCCGCGCTCGGCCGCCGACTGACCGCAGTCGTCCGACTCGACAACGGCATTCGCGACTGGCGACAGGGCAATCTCCAGCTCAATGCGACGATCGAGCGGCCGGACTGGAATCGCCTGTGGCGGCTGCTGGCGACAGATGCCGCCGCAGCGAGCGCGAGGACTGCGACTGCGGCGCCAGCGACTGCGCGCCGCCGGCTGCAGTTCAGGCTGTCGGGCCGGCCCGACCAGTTGCTGAGCACCTACCTCAAGCTCGAAGACGAGGCCTTCGACGCCAGCATCGCCGGTCGCGTCACGCTCGGCGCCGACGCGATTACCGCCGCCGACGGCGAGCTGCAGCTGCGCACCTCCGATGCCGCCCAGGCGCTGGCCACGCTCGGCCTCGCCGCGCACAACCTGCCCGGCATCGCGATCGAAGGTGCGGCCGACCTGTCGTTCACGGACAAGCTCTGGAAAATCACGCCGTCGGCTCTTGAAGTGGCGGGCGCCATCGTCGGCGGCGAAGTAACCCTGGCGCGGGTCAAGGACAAGGATCGCCAGCGGCTCGAAGGCCGGCTCACAGTCTCGCAGGCCAGCATTCCGCGGCTGCTCGACCTGCTGGTCGATGCGTCGGCCAAGGCGGCGAAGGAGCCGCAACCGCAAGTCTGGCAGTCGGCGGCGTTCGACCTGTCGCTGCTGGAGCAGATCGAGGGTCGGCTGCGCATGGAGGTGGCGGAGCTGTCACTCAGCCCTGATTTGGGCCTCGCCAAGGGCGTCGTCGAAGCCGAGTTCGCGCCCGGCAAGGTCGATATCCTGGCGCTCGAAGGCGAACTGCTCGGCAGCCGGCTGTCGTCGCGCTGGACGCTCGAGAAGGCGGCGGCCGGCGCAAGCCTCGTCGGCACGCTCAAGGCCGGCGGCCTGCGGCTCGACGCGCTGGCGCCGGCGCCGAACCGGGCCGGCCGCCGGCTCAGCGGCACCGCCTCGGTGACGGCGAGCGTCAGTGGTCGTGGCCTGAGCCCGCGCGGCCTGCTTTCGGCGCTTGCCGGCAAGGGCGAGATCGAGGTCGGCAATGGTGGCGCCGGTGCACTCGCGCCGCTGCTGCTGCGCCGCCTCAGCGACGAGATCATCAGCGGCGCACGCGAGCCGACGGTCGAAGCCGTGGAGCAGGCCATGCTGGCGAAGCTGACGAGCACCGCCGCGGAAGCAGGCTTGGCGATCGGCGATCGCAAGCTGCAATTCGACGTTGCCGACGGGGCGGTCAAGGTGCGGCCGTTCGTGATCGACACGCCGGATGGGCGCGCCAGCAACCGCACCACGATAGATCTGGCGGCATTGATGATCGACAGCGAGTGGAAGATCGAACAGCGGGTGGCGCAATTGTCGCCGGCATCGCAGAGCGCCAAGAGTCTTGGACCCCTGCCCCCGGTCACGGTGGTCTTCGTTGGCCCGGTGGCGGCGCTCGGCCGTCTCGATCCGGTGGTCTCGGTCGATGCCCTGGTACGCGAGCTCGCCGTGCGCCGCATGGAGCGCGACGTCGATGAACTCGAGCGCCTGCGCCGGCTCGACGAGGGGCGGGTGAAGGCCGAAGCCGAGCGCCGCAAGGCCGAGGAGGAGGCGGCCCGCGCCGCGGCAGCCGCCGCTGCACCGCCCGTGCCGGGCGCGCAGATGCCGACCGAGCTGCCATCGCCGCCGCAGCCCGGGGCTGGGCAGTTGACCCCGCAAGGGGCGAGCGCCGAGCCCGGCGGCGTCTCAGTGCCGGTAATTGAAATCCCGCCTCTGATGGTGCCGGAACAGCGGCGCCGGACGTCGAGCGGCGTCACCACCGAGCCGCGCCAGATACCGTCGTCGCAGCAGCTGAAGAACCAGCAGGCACAGGACGTGTTCCGCAAGCGCGAAATCGGCGGCAACTGACAACGGTGCGACGCGATCAGCCGGATTGGTAGTTCACCGTCGCGCGCCGTCGCAGCTCGTCGAGCAACCACACCCGCACCGCGCTCGAAAGCCCGGCATTGCCGCGGTTTTGGTCGATGCGCTGCACCAGGCCTGCCAGCGAAGTGCTCTCGCGCTCGGCGGCTTCCCGAAGCGCCTCCCAGAATGCTGCCTCGAGGCTGATCGACGTCTTGTGCCCGGCGATCGTGAACGAGCGCTTCACCGGCCGCGCCGAAGCGGCTTTGTCGTCCGGCCGGTCAGGTTTCGTCATCGCCGTCACTGGGCTGGCGCTGCAGCTGGTCGAGGCGGCGGCGCGCGATCTCGGCGTTGGCCTTGCGCGCCTGCGTCTCGGCCTTGGTCTGGCCGAAGACGACGCGGTTCTGCGCAGCCTTCACCTCGCGCTCCTGTCGTGCCTTGCGTTTGCGGGCGGTGCGCAGATTGATGATGTCGCCGCTCATGGTGAGGCACCCGGTTGTTTGCCGGCCGAGCATGACCAGAGATTGCGGCGACGGGCAAGCCCGCACGAGCGATCAACGATGACGATTGCGCCGCGGCCGATAGCTTGCGAACATCACGCATCGGGGCGGGTCGACGAAAGCGCCAACACAGAGACGATGGCATGCTGATCTATGCGTTGAAACGGCTCGGCGTCGCGGTGCTGGTGGCGCTGTTCGTATCGGCGATCGCGTTCGTCGCGCTGCGCCTGTCGGGAGATCCGGCGCTCGCGATTGCCGGCGAGGGTGCGCGCGCTGCCGACATCGAGATGGTGCGCAAGACCTATGGCCTCGATCGGCCGCTCGTCATCCAGTACCTCGACTGGCTTGGCACGGTGGCGCGCGGCGACTTTGGCCAATCGCTTTATTTCAAGACCAGCGTCACCGCGCTGATCGCCGACAAGCTGCCGGTGACGTTCATCGTCGGCGCGCTGTCGATCCTGTTCGCACTGGCGTTGTCGGTGCCGCTCGGCGTGCTGGCGGCGGTCTATCAGGGCAGCATCATCGATCGCATCGCACTGGCGATCGCGGTTGCCGGTCAGGCGCTGCCGAACTTCTTCTTCGCGCTGGTCCTGATGATGATCTTTTCGATCGAGCTGCGCTGGCTGCCGGTCTCGGGCTCGGACACCTGGGCGCATTTCGTGATGCCGGTGATCGCGCTCGGTTATTACGTGACGCCGCCGCTGATGCGCCTCGTGCGCGCCGGCATGGTCGAGGTGCTCGGCGCCGACTACATCCGCACCGCCCGCGCCAAAGGGCTGTCGCCTGCGAGCGTGATCTTCAAGCATGGCTTGCGCAACGCGCTGGTGCCGGTGGTGGCGCTCGCGGCGGTGCAGCTCGGCCTGCTGCTCGGCGGCTCGATCGTGATCGAGACGATCTTTGCGCTCGATGGCCTGGGCTACCTCGCCTACCAGTCGATCACCCACAAGGACTTCCCCGTGACGCAAGCCGTGCTGCTGCTGCTGTCGCTGATCTACGTCGTGCTGACGCTGGCCGCCGACCTGCTCAACGCGTTCCTCGATCCGCGCATGAGGGTGGCGTGATGTCCTCTTCAAGAGATCGCTGCCGATGGTGCCTGGCTTCAGCCTGGCACCAGACCGCAGGCGGTGCCAGGCTGAAGCCAGGCACCGTAAAAGGCTTCGAGCAAGCGGCTGCCCCTCACCCTCGACCGGCGAAATCGCCGGCCTCTGCCCTCTCCCCCGAAGGGGCGGGGGAGAGGGCGACACGCGTGGTGCCGACGTGACGATACTTGCCACCACTTCGACCGCAACCGAGCCGCTGCTCGCGGCGCCGTCGCTGCGGCGGCGGATGCTTTCGAATCCGTCGCTGATGATCGGCGTTGGCCTCGTCGGCATCGTCGTGGTGATGGCCTTTGCGGCGCCGCTGCTCAGTCCGCATGATCCCTATGCCCAGGACCTGTCTCACCGGCTGGTGCCGCCGGTGTGGTATCCAAAGGGCAGCTGGTTGCATCCGCTGGGCACCGACAACCTCGGCCGCGACTACCTTTCGCGGGTGATCTACGGCGCCCGCATCTCGCTGCTGATCGGCATCTCGGTGATGCTGCTGTCGGGCCTGATCGGAACCGCACTTGGACTCGTCGCCGGCTATTTCGGCGGCAAGGTCGACATGGCGGTGAACTTCATCATAACGGCGCGGCTCGCCATGCCGGTGGTGCTGGTGGCACTCGCCGTGGTGGCGATGACCGGCGGTTCGCTGACGGTGGTGATCCTGACGCTCGGCCTGCTCAAATGGGACCGCTTCGCCGTCGTCATGCGCAGCGCCACGCAGCAGGTGCGTGCGCTCGACTACGTCACCGCTGCCGAAGCGGCGGGTGCCTCGCGCGCCCGCGTGCTGCTGGGCGAGATTCTGCCCAACGTGCTGCCGCACCTGATCGTGGTGGCGACGGTCGAAGCCGGCAGCGCCATCCTGCTCGAGGCGGCGTTGTCATTTCTGGGACTTGGGGTGCAGCCGCCGCTGCCGTCGTGGGGCCTGATGATCGCCGAAGCCAAGCAGTTCATGTTCTTCTCGTTCTGGCTGATCGCGATGCCCGGCACGGCGCTGGCACTGCTGGTGCTCGGCATCAATCTCGCAGGCGACGGATTGCGCGACGTGCTGGCGCCGGAGGACAGGGCATGACCGGCCCGGTGCTCGAAGTTCGCGACCTCACGGTCGAGATCGCGACGCCGCTAGGCGTCTTGCAGGCGGTGCGCGGCGTATCCTTCAACGTCGCCGCCGGCGAGACCGTCGGCATCGTCGGCGAATCGGGCTGCGGCAAGTCGATGACGGCGCTCGCCCTGATGGGACTGTTGCCGAAGACCGCCAAGCCACGGGCAGGCCGGATCGCGCTTTCGGGACAGGATCTGCAGCTGGCCCGGCCGGCGGCGCTCAACGCGCTGCGCGGCGACCGCATGGCGATGATCTTCCAGGAGCCGATGACGGCGCTGAACCCGGCCTGGACCATCGGCTCGCAGCTGATCGAGGTGCATCGTCGGCACCGGCGATCGAGCGTGGCGCAGGCGCGCGCCAGGGCCGTCCTGCTGCTGGAGAAAGTCGGCATTGCCCGCGCGGCGGAACGCCTCGACGCCTATCCCCACCAGTTGTCGGGCGGCCTGCGGCAGCGGGTGATGATCGCGATGGCGCTGATGTGCGAGCCCGACCTGCTGATCGCCGACGAGCCGACCACCGCGCTCGACGTCACCATCCAGGCCCAGATCCTGCGACTGCTGGCGCAATTGCAGCAGGAGACCGGCATCGCCCTGCTGCTGATCACCCACGACCTCGGCGTGGTGGCGCGGATCGCAACCCAAGTCAACGTGATGTATGCCGGCCGCATCGTCGAGAGCGGCGCCACCGGCGACATCTTCGCCCGCCCGCTGCATCCCTACACACGCGGGCTTCTCGCCTGCCTGCCACGGCCAGGCGTCGTCGCCGGCGAGCGGCTCGGCACCATCCCCGGCGTCGTGCCGTCGCTGATCGGCGGCATCGCCGGCTGCGCCTTCCGCTCGCGCTGCGGCGAGGCGGAAGCCGCCTGCGCCGGCGACATCCCCGAGCGCCATGACGGCGCCGATCACGCCTATGCCTGCATCCATGCAGCCGCCGCGGCGGTGGCGCCATGACCGAGCCGCTCATCGAGATGCGCGGCCTCACCCGCTCGTTTCGCGTCAGCCGCGGCCTGTTCGCCCGCGCCGCGGTGCTGCAGGCGGTCGCCGGCATCGATCTCGACGTGCGCAAGGGCGAGGTGCTCGGCATCGTCGGCGAGTTCGGGCTGCGGCAAGACGACCCTTGCCCGCATGATGCTCGGCATCCTGGCGCCGACGGCGGGTACGATGCGGCTCGCCGGCCAGGACGTGTCGACGATGCCGCGGCGCGAACTCGCCCGGCGCATGCAGCCGGTGTTCCAGGACCCCTATTCCTCGCTCAACCCGCGCCGGCGCATCGCCGCGATCGTGGCGCTGCCATTGGCGGTGCAGGGGATCGGCACGCATGAGGAGCGCCGCGCGCGGGCGCTCGCCGTCATGGAGCAGGTGGGACTGCCGGCGCGCTTCGCCGACAACTTCCCGAACCAGCTGTCGGGCGGCCAGCGCCAGCGCGTCGCCATCGCGCGTGCGCTCGTGACGAAACCTGAGATCGTGATCTGCGACGAGCCGACTTCGGCGCTCGACGTGTCGGTGCAGAGTCAGATCCTCAACCTGCTGATGGACCTGCGCCGCGATCTCGGCCTGACCTACGTATTCATCAGCCACAACCTCGGCGTCGTCAAACACCTGGCGACGCGGGTGGCGGTGATGTATCTCGGTCGGGTCGTGGAGCTGGCGCCGGTGGCAGATCTGTTCGCGGCGCCGAAGCACCCCTACACCCGGGCACTGCTGTCGTCGGTGCTGACGCCGGAGCCGGGATTGGGCCTGCCGGCGGCGCCGCTCGGCGCAGCCCCGCCCGATCCGTTCGCGGTGACCGCCGGCTGCTCGTTTGCGCCGCGCTGCCCGTCAGCCGTCGACAACTGTCGCACCACGATGCCGCCACAGAAGCCGCGCGATGGCGGCTACGCGGTGTGCCATTTCGCGTGAGCGGGGACAGTATACCGATTTCATCCCAAAGCTTGGCTCACCTTTGGCGGCTTGCTGGAAATCGGTATACTGTCCCCGTGGCCCATCAATCGCCCTCAGCGCCCTTGCGGCGATGTGCCTTGGCCTCCTCGTCGACGTGCGAGATATCGGCATCGAAGACGATGCGCTCGGCGCCCGACAACGCCACGAAGCGCTTGCCCCGGGCGCGGCCGACCAGTGTCAGACCGGCCTTCTTCGCGAGGTCGACGCCCCAGGCGGTAAAGCCCGACCGCGACAGCAGGATCGGGATGCGCATCTTGACCGTCTTGATCACCATCTCCGAGGTTAGTCGGCCGGTGGTGTAGAAGATCTTGTCCTCTGGCGCGATGCTGTTCAGGAACATGTAGCCGGCGATCTTGTCGACGGCGTTGTGGCGACCGACATCTTCCATGTAGACCAGCACGCGATCGCCCTGGGCCAGCACGCAGCCGTGGATGGCGCCGGCCTTGAGGTAGAGGCTCGGCTCGGTGTTGATCTTCTTCGTCAACGTGTAGAGCCAGGAGGTCTTCAGTCGCGCATGCCGGTCGAGTTCGATCCGGTCGAACTCTTCCATCAGGTCGCCGAACACCGTGCCCTGGGCGCAGCCAGAGGTCTGGGTCTTCTTCTTGAGCTTCTCCTCGAAGTTGGTCTGGCGTTTGGTACGCACCACGATGGTGTCGATGTCCTCGGCGTGCTCGATCGCGGTGATCTCGTCATCGGCTTTCAGCATGTTCTGGTTCAATAGGTAGCCGACCGCCAGCAAATCGGGGTGATCGCCGATGGTCATCATGGTCACGATCTCGCGGGCATTGAGGAACAAGGTCAGCGGCCGTTCGGTGACGACCGAAGTCTCGACACGGGCGCCGGTATGATCGATGCCAGGGACGGTGACCGACAGGCGCGGGTCGTCGGGGGTGGGGCGGACGAGGAATTCATTGATCATGGGGCAATCTGGCGCTGTTGGGCATGCTTGTCGCCCACCTATGTCGCCGTGTATGGCCTCAATGCAAGTTACTTCTCGAAAAGGTAGCCGCTGATCGACTTGGCGCTATCGGCGTCGGCGGCCTATAGTCTCATCCACCATAACAAAGGGAGCCCGTGCGCACATGACCGATCTCAAGAGACGCCGTTTCCTCAAGACCGCCGGCATCGCCGGCACGGCTGCGGCTGCAAGCACGCTGGCCGCCCCGGCGATTGCCCAAGGCAGCCCCGAAATCCGCTGGCGTTTGACCGCGAGCTGGCCGAAGTCGCTCGATACGCTGTACGGCGGCGCCGAGAACTTCGCCAAGTACGTGTCCGAGGCGACTGACGGCAAGTTCCAGATCCAGTCCTTCGCCGGTGGTGAAATTGTGCCGCCGTTGCAGGCGACGGATGCGGTGATCAACGGCACCGTCGAGATGTGCCATACGGCGCAATACTACATGTGGGGCAAGGACCCGACCTGGGCGCTCGGCTGCGCCGTGCCGTTCGGCCTCAACGGCCGCCAGCAGGCGGCATGGTGGTACGAGGGCGGTGGCGAGCAGCTGCTGAACGCGTTCCACGCCAAGAGCAACGTCTACAGCCTGCTATGCGGCAATACCAATGCCCAGATGGGCGGCTGGTTCCGCAAGGAACTCAATACCCTCGATGACATGAAGGGTGTGAAGATGCGCATCGGCGGCTTCGCCGGCGCCGTGATGTCGAAGCTTGGCGTGATCCCGCAGCAGATCGGCGGCGGCGACATCTATCCGGCGCTCGAGAAGGGCACCATCGACGGCGCCGAGTGGGTCGGCCCCTACGACGACGAGAAGCTCGGCTTCTACAAGGTCGCCAAGTACTATTATTATCCCGGCTGGTGGGAAGGCGGCGCGATGCTGAGCCTGCACGTCAACAAGCCGAAGTGGGACAGCCTGCCCAAGCATTACCAGGCGATCTGCAAGGCCGCCGCTGCCT
Source organism: uncultured Alphaproteobacteria bacterium (assembly GCA_963741505.1). Taxonomy (GTDB): domain Bacteria; phylum Pseudomonadota; class Alphaproteobacteria; order Rhizobiales; family Hyphomicrobiaceae; genus JAKFWF01. The sequence continues at coordinate 301,707 of CAVUIJ010000014.1, forward strand.
ACGCCAACAGCGTGATGTCCGGCAGGTACGAAATCCAGAACCCGGCGGCCGTCAAGCGCCTGGTCGCCGCCGGTGTGCAGCTGCGACCGTTCTCGGAGGCAATCCTCGACGCCTGCTTCAAGTCGGCGAACGAGGTCTACGCTGAAATCTCCGCCAAGAACGAGGACTTCAAGAAGATCTGGGAGAGCATGAAGGCGTTCCGCGCCGAGAGCTACCTGTGGCAGCAGCTGCCGGACAACACCTACGACACCTACATGATGATCCAGCAGCGCAAGAATACGCTTTGAGGACGGATCAGCGACTAGTGGAATTGTAGGTTGGGTTTGACCGGCCCTGTTGCCGGTCGAACCCAACATTCCACAGCCGGTGATCGAAGTTGTTGGGTTACGGCGCCAGTGGGCGCCTATCCCAACCTACGGGCCATGACTGTCCACCTGCGCCATCAACCGAGCCGCAGCATCACCACACCGCCGACGATGATCGCGGCCGCGCCCCAGCGCCAGCGCGTCATCGGCTCACCCAGGAAAAGGACGCCGATCAGGGCGGCGAACAGCACACCGGTCTCGCGCAGCGCCGCGATCAGGGCGATCGGTGCCTTCGTCATCGCCCAGGTGGCGATGATGTATGCGGTGGTCGACATCGCCGCTGCGCCGATCGCCGCCGGCCACTGGGTCTTAAGCTCGCGGTAGACCGAGGGACCACGCACCGCGAGCGCGGTCGCGGCCATGATCACGGCATTGCCCAGCATCTCCCATAAGATGAAGCTCGCCGCCGAGCCGTTGACGCGGGAGCCGTAGCCATCGACGATCGTGTAGGCGCAGATCATGGTTGCGGTCGCCAGCGCATAGCCGACGGCGTGCAGCTCGAAGCCGCCGTCGCGGCCGCCCTTCATCGAGATCAGCAGCACGCCGGTGGCGAGTGCAGCGACGCCGGCGTAGCCCGTCGGCGACAGCATCTCGCCGATCAGCAGCGCAGTGCCGGCCGCCGTCAGCAGCGGCGCGGTGCCGCGCGCGATCGGGTAGACGTGGCTGAGATCGCCGGCACGGTAAGCCGAGATCAGAAAATAACGATAGATTGCGTGCAGGACCCAGGACAGGGCGATCCACGGCCAGGCGGCGGCAACCGGCCACTTCACGAACCAGACGCCGATCACCGCGATCACGCCGCCGGCGGCACTGATCCGCGCCATGCTGTCGAACGGATCGCCGCCGCCCTTGAGCAGCGCGTTCCAGCCGGCGTGCATCGCCGCTGCCGCCATCACCGCGAGGAAGACGTAGATGTCCAATGGCGCAGGTCCTGCGGGTGGCGGCGGGTGAAGCTGCAGAGGCTAGAATGCGAGGCCAAGCCTGTCACCGTCTTTTGCCGTGGCCCGGCACCCGCAACGGTGCATGGCCGGGCAATGGCGATTGCGGGATGGGGCCTGCTATGCTCTGTGTCGATCGACGCAGCTGCACGAAGGGGTGGAGAGCCGCATGATCCCGACACTCAGGACGACGACCGTGCTCGATCGCATGGGCATGAAGCGCGGCGACGAGGCGTTCCTAACCAGCCTGCGCAATGCGCCCGCGGCCCGTTTTTTGGTGCTCGCCGATGCCAAGCCGGTGATCGTCGCCAACGAGGCCAAGACCGAGGCGGCGATCCGCTGGTTTACACAGGCGGAGCTGCAGAATCTCGGGCTGCCGACCGCCGACGCGCTGTTCCTCGGCGTCGATCGCCAGACCGGCGCCGGTCACTTCGCCATCGCGGTCAGTGAGCATCGCGCCAAGAACGCACCGGGCGGCGCCCAGATGATGCGGCCGATCGTCGATCTGCGCACGCTTGCCATGCAGGGCGCGATGAGCGCCGACGAACTCTCCCTCGTCGGCCAGGCCAAGTCGCTGACCCACTGGCACGAGGGCACGCACTGCTGCGGCCGTTGCGGCGGCACCACCATGATCAAGGATGGTGGTTGGAAGCGCAAATGCTGGGCCTGCGGCCAGGAGCATTTCCCGCGCACCGATCCGGTGGTGATCATGCTCGTCACCGACGGCGAGCGCTGCCTGCTCGGCCATGAGGCCCGCTTCCAGAAGGAACCGCGGATGTATTCGACACTCGCCGGCTTCATCGAGCCGGGCGAGGATCTCGAGCATGCGGTGCGGCGCGAGATCTTCGAGGAAGCCGGCCTCGAGATCGGCGAGGTACGCTATCATTCGTGCCAGCCGTGGCCGTTCCCGCACTCGCTGATGCTCGGCGCCATCGCCAAGGCGAACTCGACCGAGATCAAGATCGATCCCAACGAGATCGAGGAGGCGCGCTGGTTCACGCGCGCCGAGGTGGAGCTGATGCTGGAGAAGAAGCACCCGAGCAACTACTGGGTGCCCGGCCAGCAGGCAATCGCCCGCGCGCTGATCAAGGCATTTGTGAATGGCTGGTGGAAGTAAGGCGCGGCGGTCACTTCCCCTCTCCCTCTACGCGCGGAAATCGCCCCAGGGGGAGATTGGGTTGGGTCGCGTGGCGGCCAGTTTGGCCCCGCCAAGGGGACGCGCCCTCGGGCTCTGCCGATTGCCGCCGGTTGTCAGGGGAGGCAGTTGTCGGTTCTGTGGGCCTTGATTCAGCAGGGATGCAAGGGGCATTAGGCAGCAGTTGCGGAACGCACTGATGCGCTTTGCAAGGCTCAGGGCCGTGATCGTGGGCGACGATGGTGACAGGCGCGAATGATCGAATGGTCGTGGCCGATGGACATCGTCTGCGGTCGCGCTGGTTCGCCCGCAAGCCGCGGCCAGACGCTCCGGTAATCCTGTTCCTGCACCAGGGCCTCGGCTCGGTGACGCAATGGCGGCGCTTTCCCGAGCAGCTGGCGGCGGCTTCAGGCTGCGCCGCCGTCGGCTACGATCGCTGGGGGCACGGCGCCTCCGAGCCGCTCATCCTGCCGCGGTCGCCGGACTTTCTCGAGCGCGAGGCCGAGCGCGCATTGCCCGACGTTCTCGACACGCTGGGCCTCGACCGCGTTGTCCTCTACGGCCACAGCGATGGCGGCACGATTGCCCTGCTCGCCGCAGCCGCGCATCCACACCGCATCAGCGCGGTGATCAGCGAGGCCGCGCACGTCTTCGCAGAGGCTGGGACGGCGGCCGGGTTCACGCGGGTCATCGCCGACTTCGAGGAGGGCGGACTGCGCAACGCCCTTGGCCGCCACCACGGCGACAACGTCGACAATATGTTCCACGGCTGGGCCGATGCCTGGCGCAGCCCGGCGATGCAAAGCTGGTCGATGATCGATAAGCTGCCGGCAGTGCGCTGCCCGACCCTGGTCATCCAGGGTGCCGACGACAGCCACGGTTCCCCGGCCCAGGTCGAAACGATTGCACACGGTGTCACCGGACCGGTCGAAACCCTGGTCATGCCCGGCGTCGGCCATGCGCCGCACCTGGAAGCGACCGAGACGGTGGTGGCGCGAGTGGCCGAGTTTCTCGGCTGGGCGATAGGGATAGAGATGGCAGAAGGATGAGGCGCGCGTCGGGGGCAGGGTTATCGCGTATGACAAAATGGTACCAAACGCGATGATCGATTCGGAGATGCACGCCAAGCGACATGCATCCCCACCATCGCGTGCCTAAGTGTAAGGATCCGGATCGACCTTGCCACGCCCCGAAAGCAGCCGGCGCACCTGCTTCAACCCGAACGCCACCATGACGGCGACGACGGGGATCGAGATGCCGGTCCACAGGTCGGTATTGATGTTGTAGCCGGCGGCCTTCACGCCCTTGAACGCGTAGCCGAAAATGCCGACGACGTAGTAGGTGACCGCCGCCACCGACAGGCCCTCGACCGTCTGCTGCAGCCGCAGCTGCATGTGCGCGCGCCGGTTCATCTGCTGCAGGATCGCCTGGTTGTGGCGCTCGCGAGCGATGTCGACGCGGGTCGACAGCAGTTGCGTCGCCTGCGCGACTCGGCTCGACAGCGCCTGCTGGCGCGCCGCCACCGCCGCACATGTGTTCATCGCCGGCGCCAGCCGGCGTTCGGTGAACTCGTGGAAGGTCTGCAGGCCGACCACGCGGGTCTCGCGCAGCTCTGCGATCCGCCGCCGCACCAGGTCGTAATAGGCTGTGGCGGCAGCGAACCGGCTGTAGTTGTGCGAATGCCGGCTCTCGATCTCGGCTTCGAGGCGGGTGAGCCGATTGAGCAGGTCCGGGTCCTGGATATCGCCGGCATCGACCATGGTGGCGGTGATTTCCGCGAGTTCGCGCTCGCAACGGGCGAGGAACGGCGTCAGCTCGCGCGCCACCGGCAAGGCGAGCAGCGCCATGATGCGGTAAGTGTCGATCTCGAACAGCCGTTGCATCGAGCGGCCGGCCTGCCGCGGCGTCAGTTCCCGAACGTGCACCAGCAGCCGGCTGAAGCCGTCTTCGCGAATGCGGAAGTCGGTGAAGGCCGAGGCACCGCCGTCGGCGATGTTGGAGCCGACCAGCGGATTGCCGTCGAACAGCTCAGCCGACAGCCGGTCCGGGTCGACCGCCTCGGCCGGCGCGGGCACGAACGCTGCGTGTGCCGCCACCATCACCTGGCCCGGCAGGCTCGCGACCCACGCGGCCGGCACTACGCTGATGGCTGGAGCGGCGAACAGCTGGCCGCCGACGCCACGGACGATGAATTTGTACCGCGTGAACTCGGTATGGCGCTCCCACTTCACTCGGAAGGGGCCGAGATCGGCGCTGAAATGGTTGGCACCGGCACGCGGCCCCTCGTGGCCGTAGCGGGCGGCGAGTTCGCGGATCGGACGCGCCTCGGTCTCGCGTGCGGACTTGTCGTTGAACAAAGCGAGGTAGGATATCCGCAGCGGCGCCGTCAGCGCTTCTGGCGGCCGCGCATGCACCTCGTCGTTGAGTTCGGCACGGTTGGGATGGTCTTTCGGCAAGCTCATGCGCGTAGCGGCCTCGGGGATCGGGGACATGTGTGCATCTTGCCCCGGCGACCAGGCGCGCGTCGACGCGATACAGTACCGCGCCGGCGAAGCCGATCGGCGCATCGCCGCAACCGGTACGTTGACATTGCCGGTGAGAATCCGCATTCTGCCGCTGCTATGACCCACCGGATGATCAATCGCCGACGTACTTATTCGAGGTTGCTGCCGCGACTGCGATGAGGACGTGCACCCAAGTCCTACCCGCAGGCCGCGCCGATGCGCGGCTTTTTTAGTTTCTCATCCCCGATCACGGATACCGACCGATGTCCTCAGCCACCGCCAAGATGTCCGCTGCCACCGCCACCGCTGCCGCGTCCACCCACGTCATGGGCACCTATGCCCGCCAGGATATCGTATTCGAGCGGGGCGAAGGCACCTGGATCACCTCGACCACCGGCGAGCGCTACCTCGATTTCGCCAGCGGCATCGCCGTCAACTCGCTGGGCCACGCCCATCCGCACCTGGTCAAGGCATTGACCGAACAGGCACAGAAGCTGTGGCACACCTCGAACCTCTATCGGGTCGCAGGCCAGGAAAAGCTCGCCGACCGGCTGTGCGCCGCGACATTCGCCGACAAGGTGTTCTTCTGCAATTCCGGTGCGGAGGCCTGCGAGGGCGCGATCAAGATGGCGCGGCGCTATCATCACGTCTCAGGGAGCCCTGAGAAGAAACGCATCATCACCTTCAAGGGCGCCTTCCACGGCCGTACGCTCGCGACCATCGCCGCCGCCGGCAACGAGAAGTACATGGATGGTTTCGGCCCCGACATGCCGGGCTTCGACTGCCTGGCCTTCGGCGATCACGACGCCCTGCACAAGGCGATCGGCCCCGAGACGGCGGCGATCATGGTCGAGCCGATCCAGGGCGAGGGCGGCATCCGCTCGGTGCCGACGCAGTGCCTCGCCGGCCTGCGCGAGCTTTGCGACAAACACGGCCTGCTGCTGATCCTCGACGAAGTGCAATGTGGCGTCGGCCGCACCGGCCGCCTGTTCGCGCACGAGTGGGCCGGCATCAAGCCCGACATCATGGCGATCGCCAAGGGCATCGGCGGCGGCTTCCCGGTCGGCGCCTTCATGGCGACGGAAGAGGCGGCCAAGGGCATGGTGCCGGGCACGCACGGCTCGACCTTTGGCGGCAATCCGCTGGCGATGGCGGTCGGCAATGCGGTGCTCGACATCGTGCTCGAGCCGGGGTTCCTGGAAGCCGTGCAGCACAAGGCGCTCTACCTGAAGCAAGGGCTCGCCCGGTTGAAAGACGAGAACCCCGACCTCGTCGAGGAGATTCGTGGCCAGGGCTTGCTGATGGGCGTCAAGATCAACGCCCGGGTGCCGTCCGGCGATGTCGTCAAGGCCTGCACGGCGGAGAGGTTCCTGACCGTCGGCGCCGGTGACAACGTGGTCCGCATCATCCCGCCGTTGAACGTCAGCGAAGCCGAGATGAGCGATGCCGTCAATCGTCTCGGGCGCGCCTTGAAAAAGGCCGGTAATCCGGCCTGACCTCATTTCAATCCGCAGCCGGGAGAGCGGCACCCAAGCCATGAAGCCCAGACACTTTATCGACATCGAAGCCATCGACGGCGCCACCCTGCGCCAGATCGTCGACAACGCGCATGCCATGAAGAAGGCGGGCAAGCGCGCGCCGGCGCACTTGCGGCCGAAGGATATCGAAGATCGGATTCTGCTGATGATCTTCGAAAAGCCGTCGACTCGAACCCGCGTATCGTTCGACGTCGCCATGCGCCAGCTCGGCGGCCAGACGATCTCGCTCAACCACGCCGACCTGCAGACCGGACGCGGCGAGAGCGCCTCAGACACCGCCAAGGTGCTGTCGCGCTACGGCGACGCGATCATGATCCGTGCGCACAGCCACGATCGAATTGTCGAGCTCGCCGACAATGCGACGATTCCGGTGATAAACGGGCTCACCGACCGCAGCCACCCCTGCCAGATCCTGGCCGACATCATGACCTTCGAGGAGCGCTCGGGCGACATCAAGGGCCGCAAGATCGCCTGGGTCGGCGACGGCAACAACGTTGCGGTATCATGGATGCAGGCGGCACCCCGCTTCGGCTTCGAGCTCAGGATCGCCTGCCCGGCGCAGTTGAAGCCCGAGCGTGACGTGATCGAATGGGTCGCCAAAGAGGGCGGCAAGGTCGTCATCACCGATGATGCAGCCGACGCGGTGAAGGGCGCCGACTGCGTCGTCACCGATACCTGGGTTTCGATGGGCCAGTCCGACGAGACGCGGCGCAAGCAACTGCTGGCGCCCTATGCCGTCGACAAGGACCTGATGAAGCGCGCCGCCAGGAATGCGATCTTCATGCACTGCCTGCCGGCCTATCGCGGGCATGAGGTCGCGGCCGAGGTGATCGACGGGCCGCAGTCGGTGGTGTTCGACGAAGCCGAGAACCGGTTGCACGCGCAGAAGGCGATCCTCGCCTGGTGCCTCGGTGCGTGAGGACGTGCCGGTGATCGGCACTCGCCACCCCCACCTAGCCGCGCCTAAGGGTTGGCGCGCGGTGAATATGTTGTCCACACTGAAGCGCGCGCCAACCCTAATGCGCGGCGTCCTCGCCCCTCCAGGGGGAGGGGAAATTTTGGTGGGCCGCAACGCCGTCGAACGGATTAGGACATGATGATCGCAGTCGGTTGCGTTGTTTCCCTCCCCCTTCGAGGGGGGAGGACGGCGGGCCTTTGAGTTACGACGCGCATCGCAATTGCCGACCAATCGATGGAGCGCGGCGTAACTCATTAGGCGCGCCTAGGTGGGGGTGGCCGAGCAGTCGCAATTGCGATCGTCGGCGCCGGCTGCCTCAGGAATTGAATTTCGCAGCACAACGCCTTAGATGCGGGCATGGCCAAACCCCCACATGATCCGCAAATGACGGCTGCCGCCGCCATCGCCGATGATCTCGTGCTGCCGTTTCGCACCGAAGCCTTGGGCGTGACGGGCAGGCTCGTGCGGCTCGGCGGGCTGGTCGACCAGATCCTGTCGCGCCATGACTATCCGCAGCCGGTAAGCGAGGCGCTTGGCGAAGCGATCGCGCTCACCGGCCTGCTCGGCAGCGCAATCAAGTTCAATGGCAAGCTGATCCTGCAGACCAAGACCGATGGGCCGCTCGGTTTCCTGGTCGTCGATTTCGAGAGCCCGGGTCGGCTGCGCGGCTATGCCGCGTTCGACGCCGCGCGCACCGCCGAGCTCGGCGCGATCACGGCGAAGGATCAGGGCCGGCTGCTCGGTTCCGGTCACATGGCGCTGACGATCGATCCCGGCGGCCGCATGGACCGCTACCAGGGCGTGGTCGGCCTCGCGGCCGAACCGCTCGTCGCCGCCGCTCGCACCTACTTTCGCCAGTCGGAGCAATTGCCGACATTCATCCGCCTCGCGGTGGCGCGTCACTACAGTGCCGCCGGACAAGACCTGGACCTGGCGCGCCGGCGGCCTGATGCTGCAATACGTCTCGCCGGAAGGCGGTATCGCCCAACCCAGCCCTGAGAACGAGGAAGCCGGCCAGCTCTACGGCGAGGACACCGACGACTGGCAGCGCATGGTGATCCTCGCCGGCACGGCCGAGGACCACGAGTTGCTCGACCCGATGCTGGCGCCCGACCGGCTGCTCTATCGCCTGTTTCACGAGGAAGGCGTGCGCGCCCATCACACGATCCCGCTCGCCGGCTATTGCAGCTGCTCGGCCGAGCGGGTTGAAACGCTTCTCAAGAGTTTCGGCGCCGACGAGCTTACCGACATGCGCGAGGCCGACGGCCGCATCGCGGTGACCTGCGAGTTCTGGCCGATCGACCTACCGCTTCCGCCAGGCCGACCTCGGGTAGCACTGCCGCCATCCGTTCACCCCATGGACGGTCGGCACTTGACGGGACGGCGCGACGCAGCAATGTGCACCGCAGGGCGCTTCGGCGCGCATGATGCTGCCACTGTCGGCTCCAAATCCCACAGGCCCGGATGAGTTCCGCCATCGTCAATCTGCTGCGTCTGGGCCGTGCCGGCTTCGTCCTGGCGCAGCATGGCGTGCGATTTGTGCCGGCGGGCACCAAGGTGCCGCTCGTGTTGCATCTGGCACGTATCGCCACCTGGCCGATCCGGGCCGTGACCTGGCCGTTCCGGGCGAAGGCGCCGCCCGAGACCCGCATCAGCCGCGGCCTGACCAGCCTGGGTCCGAGCTACGTCAAGCTCGGCCAGTTCCTCTCGACCCGTGCCGACCTGATCGGCCCTGAGCTGTCGGCCGACCTGCGCCATCTGCAGGACCGCATGCCGCCGTTCTCGATGGCCGAGGCCCGCGCTGCCATCGAGGAAGCACTCGGCGGCAAGCTCGAAGACCACTTTATCGAGTTCGGGCCGCCGGTCGCCGCCGCCTCGATCGCGCAGGTGCACAAGGCGGCGACCTTCGACAACGGTGTGCGCCGCGAGGTGGCGGTGAAGATCTTGCGGCCAGGCGTCGAAAAGCGCTTCCGCCGCGACCTCGAAAGCTATCGCTTCGCCGCCCGATTGATCGAGAAATTCCACGCCCCGGCGCGGCGGCTAAGGCCGCAGGCGGTGGTCGACAACCTCGCGCGCACCACCGACCTCGAGATGGATCTCAGGCTCGAGGCCGCCGCCATTTCCGAGATGGCCGACAACATCGGCCAAGAGCATGACTTCCGGGTGCCGGCGGTCGACTGGCGCCGCACCCAGCGCCGGGTGATGACCATCGAATGGATCGACGGCACCCCGATCGGCGACAAGCAGGCGCTGATGGCGCAAGGTCGCGACCTCAAGGCCCTCGGCATGACGGTGCTGCAATCGTTCCTGCGGCATGCCATGCGCGATGGATTCTTTCACGGCGACATGCACCAAGGTAACCTGTTCGTCGATGCCGCGGGGCAGGTGGTGGCGGTCGACTTCGGCATCATGGGACGGCTCGGGCCGCGCGAGCGCCGCTTCCTCGCCGAGATCCTGCACGGGCTGATCACCCGCGACTACCGGCGCGCGGCGCAAGTCCATTTCGATGCCGGCTACGTGCCACCGCACCACTCGGTCGAGGTCTTTGCCCAGGCGATGCGCGCGATCGGCGAGCCGATCCACGGCCGCACTGCGGATGAGATCTCGATGGCGGATCTGCTCGGCCAGCTGTTCGCCTACACCGAAGTGTTCGACATGGAGACGCGGCCCGAACTGATCCTGCTGCAGAAGAGCATGGTGATCGTCGAGGGCGTGGCGCGCTCGCTCGATCCGGCATTCAACTTGTGGGCGGCGGCCGAGCCGATCGCGCGCCAGTGGGTCGAGGACAATCTCGGCGTCGCGGGCCGCCTGCGCGATGCCGGCGAGGGCGCCGAAGTCATGGGTCGGGTGCTGGCCGAAGTGCCGCGATTGCTGGAACAGGCCGAGCGCACAGCGCAGTCGTTCGCTCAGATGGCGCGCGATGGCGTGCGGATCGACGATGCTACGATCACGCGGCTGGCTGATGAACAGAGCCGGTTCCGTTGGCGCGACTTCGCTACCTGGGCCATAGTTGTTGCCTTCCTCGGCACCATGTACTGGTGGTTATCGGTACCTCGTTAGAGGTGATGACCATGAACGGACCACTTCGCATCGACGCCGTCACGACGCCCGCTGGCGGCACCATCGGCATGGTGCATTGTCCCGGCCGCTGCGCGCCGCCGTGGCAGCGTGATCTTGCTTGCGATCTCGCGACGATCAAGGCCTGGCGAACGGACGCGCTCATCTCTCTCGTCGAGCAGCACGAGTTCGCTCGCCTTGGGGTGCCGCAATTCGCCGACGCTGTAACTAAGGCCGGGCTCGTCTGGCATCACGTGCCGATCCGCGACATGGGCGTGCCCGACGGCGTCTTCGCCCACGCCTGGTCGAGCGCCGGTCCTTCTGTGATGCAAACTCTGCACGTCGGCGGGCGCATCGTGTTGCATTGCGCCGCCGGCCTCGGCCGCACCGGCACGATCGCCGCCAAGCTGCTCATTGCGCTCGGTGCTGACGCCGATGCGGCGATCACAAATATCCGTCGCGCGCGGCCGGGCACGATCGAAACCGCCGATCAGGAGGATTTCGTTCGCAATGGCCCGCAGCTCACCCTCATGGCGCCCAGCGCACCTGGCCGGCGCCGCTGACATCGAGGCCGCCGAGTTCGGCCGCGCGCTCGACAAATTGCGGCGAGCGCAGCAGCGCCAGCAGCTTCTGCAACGGCGGCCGATAGCTGTCGCGTTGGCGCATCAGCAGATCGAACCGCTCCATGGCGAGCGGCACGAAACCGATGCCGGCCGCCACCGCGACCGCGCGCGTCGCGATCCCGCAATCGGCGTGACCGGCGCGGATTGCCTGGGCGATGTCGGGACCGGTCGGGGCCACCAGCGCCACGTCGAACGCCGCAAGCGTCAGTGTTTCACGGCGCAATAGTGCCTGCAGCAGCTGCTGGGCGCCGGCGCCATCCGGCCGCGCTGCGAGCCGAGCACGATTGTCGCGCGCATCCGTGAGGCTCGTGAGCCCGAGCGGGTTGCCGGCAGCAACGAGCAGCCCTTGCTCGCGGGCGGCAAATCCGATCAGCACGGCGTCATAGAGACCGGCTTCGGCGGCAACGACGGCAACGTTGGCGTCCTCGTCGCGGCCGTCGGTCTCGTGAAAATGGATGGCAGCGGCGATAACCTCACCGCGCAGGAAGCGGCGATAGCCCGCCTCGCTGCCCTCGGGCAGGATCGCGAGCCCGGCGCGGCTCTCACTCAAGGCCCATTGCAGCAACGGATCGTGGCTGCCACCGACGATCGGCGGCGGCTCGGCCGGTACCATGCCGAGCGGCCGTGCCATGCCGGCCAGCAGCCAGCGATCGAGTTCGCCGCGCGGAAACAGCCACTTGCCGGTGACCTTGGTGCAGGGGATCGCCTGCTGCGCCACCAACTCGTAGAGCTTGCGCTCGCCAAGCCGCAGGTAGTGCGCCGCCTCGGCAGTGTTGAGCAGATTCGCATCTGCAATATTCTGCATAAATTAGCACCAATTTCCAAATTTGACATTCTGAGACAATATACAGCCTATATGCCACGTCAACCCACGAGGCCTTCGGTTTGGATAGCAGCGCGTTGGATCTCATCCTCGCCGGCGATACGCAGCTCTATGCGATCGTGCGGCTGTCGCTGCTGATTACTTTGGCGGCGACGCTGACGGCGGCGATGTTCGGCCTGCCGCTCGGCGCCGCGGTCGCCCTCGCCCGCTTTCCAGGCCGCAACGCGGTGATCGTGCTGCTCAACGGTTTCATGGGGCTGCCGCCAGTCGTCGTCGGGCTGATGGTATTCCTGGCGCTGTCGCGATCGGGACCGCTCGGCGACCTCGGGCTCTTGTTCACGCCGGGCGCCATGGTGATCGCCCAGACGCTGCTGATCACGCCGATCATCGCCGCGCTGACGCGCCAGGTGATCGAGGACCTGTGGGCCGAGTACCGCGAGGAATTCACCGCCATGCAGGTGGCGCCGCTGATGCGCGTCCGCGCCCTGCTGTGGGATGCACGCTTCTCGCTCGTCACCATCCTGCTGGCGGGCTTCGGCCGAGCGGCGGCCGAGGTTGGCGCGGTGATGATCGTCGGCGGCAACATCGACGGCTTCACCCGGGTGATGACGACGTCGATCGCGCTCGAGACATCGAAGGGAAATCTGGCGCTGGCGATCGGCCTCGGTTTCATTCTGATTGCATTGATCCTGGCCATGAACGCGCTGGCATGGTCGCTGCGGCAGTGGGCCGAACGCCATGCTGGCTAAGCTGCCGCCGCCACTGATTGCGTTCGAGCGCGCCGGCTTCGCCATCGGCGGCAAAGCGCTGCTGTCGGCGGTGTCGCTCGCCCTCGAAGCCGGCCCGCCGACGATCCTGCTCGGCCCCAACGGCTCCGGCAAGACGACGCTGCTGAAGCTCGCAATGGGCCTGCTGCAACCGACCTCGGGCGCCATCACCGACGGAACCGCGGACGGCAGCGGCCGCCTGCGCAAGGCCTTCGTGTTCCAGAAGCCGACGATGCTGCGCCGATCGGTTGCAGCCAACATCGCATTTGCCCTCGGCGCGGCCGGGCGTCATGCCGACGCCGGCATGGTCAAGGATATGCTTGGCCTGGCCAGGTCTCGCCGGCCTTGGCGATCGCCCGGCGCGCAAACTGTCCGGCGGCGAGCAGCAGCGCCTTTCGCTCGCCCGTGCGCTCGCCCGCGCTCCAGACATGCTGTTTCTCGACGAGCCGACCGCCAGCCTCGATCCGGCCTCGACCAAGGCGGTCGAGGACATCGTCGCCAACGTCGCGATGCGCGGCGTCAAGGTGGTGATGGCGACGCACGACCTCGGCGAGGCGCGGCGGCTGGCCGGCGATATCGTGTTCCTCGCCAACGGCCGCCTGGTCGAGCACACCCCGGCCGACCGGTTCTTTCACGAGCCGGCGAGCGAAATGGCCCACCGCTTCCTGGCCGGCGACCTCATCCTATGAACGCACACGGAGTTTCCTCATGCGGCTGCTCGCCTATGCCATGGCTCTCGTGATCGGGACGTTTCCGGCCGCGGCCCAGGACCGCTCGATCGTCGTCGCATCGACCACATCGACGCAGGATTCCGGCCTGTTCGGCCACATCCTCCCCGCATTCAAGGCCAAGACGGGCATCGATGTGAAGGTCGTCGCCCAGGGCACTGGCCAGGCCCTCGATACCGGCCGTCGCGGCGATGCCGATGTCGTTTTCGTGCACGCCAAGGTGCTGGAGGAGAAATTCGTGGCCGACGGCTTCGGCCTGAAGCGCTTCGACGTCATGTACAACGACTTCGTGCTGATCGGCCCGAAGTCGGACCCGGCCAAGATCAAGGGCACCGAAGGACATCGTCGCGGCGCTCAAGGCCATCAGCACCGCCGGCAGCCCATTCGTGTCGCGCGGCGACCGTAGCGGCACGCACGCGGCCGAACTGGCGCTATGGAAAATTGCGGGCCTCGATCCGGCCGGCAGCAAGCCCGCATGGTATCGCGAGATCGGCCAGGGCATGGGTGCGGCGCTCAACACCGCCGGCGCGATGGCCGCCTACGTGCTGGCCGACCGCGGCACCTGGATATCGTTCAAAGCCAAGGGGGAGCTCGCGATCGCAGTCGAGGGCGACAGCAGGCTGTTCAACCAGTACGGCGTGATGCTGGTCAATCCGGCCAAGCACCCGCAGGTCAAGAAGGACCTCGGCCAAGCCTTCGTCGACTGGCTGATCTCGGCCGAGGGCCAAAACGCAATCCGTTCCTACAGAAACGACGGCCAGCAACTGTTCTTCCCCAACGCCGAGGCGGGCGAGATGAAGAAGGCGGGGTGAGGCGATTGCATGCATGGTCGGGCGCCGGTGACCGCAGCAGAAGGATAAGCGGCCGTGCCGGACTTCGATTTGCAACGGGCGACGGCGTAGCGAATGAGCCGGAGCCGAAATAGCGACTGCGGAGCTTTGACCACGCCACCATGTCCGCTTACGATTATCGCTTCACAGGGAGGCACGGGGACAACTGGCGGCCAACGCAACTGCCATCGTTGGATACGGATGATCTCAGGTTACAGTGTTCCACTTGCATGGAGATCGCCGCCCGCAGCAACCACTTCGCTACTGCGTATAGCCCCTCACGGCCCATCACGTCGCGGTGCATTCCATCGCCTAACAAATAGGGGCCACCTGATCATACCGGAAGCTCCCAATTTCTATCGACTGGGCGTCGCAGAATATCGTTTGTAGTGGTGTTACTTTAGAGGAGCTGCGGCTTCTTGGCGGGCGCCGAATTTGTAGCTCAGCCGAGCCATGACCGTATCGATTTCGGTCTCAGCGCGCGTGAGCATGTAGGGAATGCTCAAGCTCGTCGTGCCCGACAAGGTCTGCTCACCCAAGCTTACGTGATTGTATTCCACGCCAATCATCAAGTTATTGCCGAGGAGATATTCGACGCCACCGCCAATGACGTAGCCACCCTGTCGCTTCGCCTGCTTGAAGGCGTCGGGGAGAACCGGTGCGCTGCCCGAGTACTCAAGGTCTGCGTTAGCGTAACCACCCTTGACGTAGAGTACGTAATTATCGCCGGCCCAGCCGAGACGGCCAGCTACCATGAAGAGGTCGCTGGCCTTGGTCGCATAGGTCACAGTGGGGGAGGCCAAGCTTGCCACGGTCTCGTCCGAGCCGAGACCAGAATAGGAGAGCTCGACCCCTGCGACAAGATTGCCAAATTGCTTTTGCGCGCCGACATGGCCGCCACCGATAAGAGCGGTCGAGCCGAATTTTTCACTTTCCCCAGTCAAGCTGATGTTGGCCCATGTAGTGTCGGCCCATGCCGCACCGAGATGCCCGCCGATATATATGCCGCTCCACTTTTCCTGGGCCAGGGCCGACAGGCTTTCGCCTACGAGTAAGGCACTGCTCAATGCGAAGGACGCGAAAAGCGTCTTTGCTGTGGTCATAGTGCCCCCCGTACCAATCGAACTGATCGCAGTTGAATGATAACGTCTGGGCGGCGGCCTTTATTCCACAGAGAGCGGATGGTTGCGGGTAAGAGCGACGTGCCGTGGTACTTAGCTTGCTGGGTCAGCCTGGAAAGGCGAGGAGCGGACGAGCGAACGTAACCGCTCAGCAATCGCAACAAGGGCGGTTGTGGGTCACTCGCGACCGTTCCCTCCTGCAAGTGACTTTGAGCTATCCTACCAATGAGCTGCCTAAGTGCAAGCTCGTCGTTAGCGGGCTGTCGCGCAGCGACTTCGTGCATTGGCCCACTTCTGCCGGAGGCATACAGATCGAAAGCCGACGCGACCGGGGGCATAGCTGCCGAAGTGCGGCAGAGTGCCGCGCATTGTCCGTAGCTGAGGTATGGGCTGACGGAGCGCGGCACTGCCGCGATCGACGCGCCTGACCCAGAAGGCGAAGTCCTGAGCCTGGCACAGCACTGAAACGGTGCTCGATCCCGGTGCGTGGCGCCTGCGGAATTGCCATTGCCGCCATCGCCCAAGGTGATGCGACATGCCCGTCTTCGCCGCAGTGAACAGCCAGCCTCTCCGTGTATGATTGCGGCGAATTGGCCTTCGCCGCAGAGGAATCAGCCGATGCCCGACAACATCGTCGCACACCATTTCGCCGACCTGGGCGAGGTACTGATCCACTACGTCACTGCCGGCAAGGGGCCGCCGGTGGTTCTGCTGCATGGTTGGCCGCAGACCTGGTGGGAATGGCGGCACGTGATTCCGGCTCTTGCCCGGTCGTTCACGGTCATCGCCCCGGACATGCGAGGCCTGGGCGATAGCTCGCGTCCTTTGGGTGGCTATGACAAGAAGACCGTCGCCAACGACATCTGGCGGCTTGTCAACGAGAAGCTCGGGCACAAATCATTCTTTCTGGTCGGCCATGACTGGGGCGGGCCTACGGCCTACGCACTGGCCGCCGCCCACCCTGAGGCCGTGCGCCGGCTCGTCATTCTCGACGTCGTGATTCCAGGCTGCGGGGGTGACTTCTCGCAAGGCGGCAAGCGCTGGCATCACCAGTTCCACGTGACGCCCGATCTGCCGGAGGCACTGACGCAGGGTCGGGAGGATATCTATCTATCCTGGTTCTACCGCACCTTCGCGTACCGCCCCGACGCCATCGGTCCCGACGATGTCAAAGAGTACCTGCGTACCTACACCCAGCCCGGCGCCATGCGCGCAGGCTTCGCCTACTACCGCGCGTTGGCGCAGGACGTGACCGACAACGCGGCGATTATCGCGCGCTTCAAGCTGCCGATGCCGGTGCTGGCCATGGGCGGAGCCGTCAGCTATCCGCATGGGCGCGGACGCGGCAGCGAACCGGAGCAGTCGCTGAAGCGGGTGGCCGTCGATGTGCGCGGGGAGACGGTGCCGGACTGCGGCCATTTCATCCCCGAGGAGGCGCCGAATGTGCTTAACGCGCGCCTGCATGCGTTCTTCGATGAGGAGTAGTGCCAACAAGACAATTGCTGATCCCGAGTCGGAAGATAATACTTGCACTTCCAAGAACAGAAAAACTCGGGAGAAAAGCCATGCGACTATCTCGTTCCGCTTTGGCAGCCGTTTTGGCCGCCCTCGTTTATGCCCAGTCACCGCCAGCTGAGGCCCAGACCCCTCAGAAGCTGCGCTTTCAGGCAAGCTTCCCCTCGTCCAGCCTGATCTTCGAGAACTTCAAGTTCTGGGCGGAGCGGGTGAAGGCGATGTCGGGCGGGCGTCTCGAGATCGAAGTGGCGCCGGCTGGCACCATCGTGCCGGCCTTCGAGGTGCTCGACGCCGTGCACAAGAAGGTGATCGACGGCGGCCACACCGCGGCGGCCTACTGGGTGGGCAAGCAGCGCGCCGCCACCCTGTTCGGCCCCGCCCCGGGCGGGCCGTTCGGCATGGACATGATCGACTATATGGGCTGGATTTACGATGGCGGCGGCATGGAGCTCTATCGTGAGCTTTACCAGGATCAGCTCAAGCGCGACGTTGTCCCCATTCCCCTGACGTCGGTAGCCAACCAGGTGCTGGGCTGGTTCAAGCGGCCGATCGCCAGCTGGGAGGACCTCAAGGGCCGCAAGTGCCGCGAGACCGGCATCACGGCCGAGGTGTTCAGCAAGTCCGGCATGTCGCCCGTCAACATGCCGGGCGGCGAGATCGTGCCAGCCGGCGAGCGCGGCGTGATCGAGTGCGGCGAGTGGGTTGGACCGGCAGAGGACATGAAGATCGGCTTCCAGACGGTGTGGAAGCACTACTACATGCCCTCCACACACGAGCCCGCGACCGTGCTCGAGCTGCTGATCAACGCCGACGTGTGGAAGGGCCTCAAGCCGGATCTGCAGGAGATCATCAAGGCTGCGACGTGGGAGGCGACATTCCGCTCGCAAACCATCACCAACAAGCTGAACGCCGAGGCCCTGAAGGAGCTGCGCGACAAGCACGGCGTCAAGATCGAGCGCACGCCGGAGGACATCCTGAGGAAGACGCTCGAAGCCTGGGACCAAATCGCCAAAGAAGAATCGGAAAAGAACCCGTTCTTCAAGAAGGTCTACGACTCGCAGCGCGCCTATGCCTCGCAGGTGGTGCCAGCGCGGCGCTTTATTATTCCGCCCTACGAGGCCGGCGCCAACTACTATTGGCCCAGAAGTGATCGAGAGTGCTGCGACAGGGGCCGCGCACCGCGGCCCCTGTTCTTCCCGCCGGCGCACGGAGGCGCTACCTTCCATGCAGAGCGAACCTACAACAGAGACCGCGCGCCAGCCGTCGCAGCGCTACCTCGGTGTCATCCGCGCCATTGACGGCATCACGCAGTGGACCGGCTATCTCTTCACGCTGCTCGTCATCCCGCTGATCGTCGCCAACGTCATCGAGGTGTTCATGCGCTATGTCATGAACGCCCCGACCTCCTGGGCACTCGACGTGACGACCATGTCATTCGGCGCACTGTTCATGCTGGGCGCCGCCTACGCGCTGCTCAAGGGCGCGCACGTGCGCACGGACATGCTGTGGGAGAAATTCTCCGATCGCAAAAAGGGCATCATCGACAGCGTGGCCTACGTGGTGTTCTTCCTGCCGTCGATGGCGATCCTGTTCGCCATCTCGATCGACGACTTCTTCTACTCGCTTTCGATCAACGAGAAATCGACCTCGGGGATCTGGCAGCCCGTTCTCTGGCCGCTCCGGGCGGTGATCCCGCTCGCTTCGGCGCTGCTGTTCCTGCAGGGCATCTCGGAGCTGATGAAAAGCCTTTGGGCCGCCCGCACGGGTGCGATGCTGGTTCACCACGAGAAGATCGAGATATGAGCCGCCCATGAGCTTCAATGAGATCCTCGGACTCGTCATGCTCGCCGGCATGGTCGGTGTCATCTTCATCGGCTTCCCGATCTCCTTCACGCTGCTGTTCCTGGCCTTCACCTTCGGCTCGATCGGCATCGGCCCCGACCAGACCTTCAATCTGGCCTACCTGCAGATCTGGGGCACCATGAAGGACGACATCCTGCCCGCTGTGCCGCTCTTCATCTTCATGGGCTATATGACGGAACAGGCGGGCCTGATGGAGCGCCTGTTCCTGGCGCTGCGCCATCTGCTGGCACCGGTGCGCGGCTCGCTCTATCTTGCGGTGATCCTCACCGCCACCATGTTCGCGATGGCAACCGGCATCGTCGGGGCGGCCGTCACCGTGCTCGGCATCATGGCCGGCCCGATCATGATCAAGGCCGGCTACGACGCCAGGCTGTCGGCGGGTGCGATCGCGGCCGGCGGCACGCTCGGGATACTGATCCCTCCGAGCGTGATGCTGGTGGTGATGGGACCGACCATGGGCGTGCCGGTCAACATGCTGTACTCCGCCGCCTTCGGGCCGGGGTTTCTGCTCGCGGGTCTCTACATCTCTTACTGCATGGTTCGCAGCTTCTGGAATCCGTCTCTCGGCCCGCCGGTGCCGATGGACGAGCGGGTCGGCAATGCCTGGCTCGTCATCAAGGAGGTCCTGATCGGCGTGTTGCCGCTGGCCGCTCTGATCGGCTTCACATTGGGGACGATCCTCGGCGGCCTTGCCACGCCGACCGAAGCGGCCTCCTGCGGCGCTTTCGGTGCCACCGTGCTGGCGCTGATCTATCGCCGGCTGACGCTTAAGGCGCTCAAGAATGCCGCCGTCGCCACCATGGTGACCTCGAGCATGGTGCTGCTGCTCGCGGTGTCCTCGAACGTGTTCGGCGCCGTCTTCACCAAGCTCGGAACGGCCAGCGTCATCACCGACACGCTGGTGCGGTCTGCCACTTCCCGACATCTGGAAGCTGGTGCTGATCATGGTCCTGATCTTCGTGCTGGGCTGGCCGTTCGAATGGCCGGCGATCGTGCTGGTGTTCTTGCCGATCTTCCTGCCGGTGGTGGAGAAGCTGCAGCTCGGCATGTCCAAGCTCGACATGCTGATCTGGTTCGGCGCGCTGGTGGCGGTAAATCTGCAGACCGCCTTTCTCAGTCCGCCGGTTGCCATGTCCGCCTATTATCTCAGGAATGTCGTGCCGCAATGGAGCCTGTCGACGATCTACAGAGGCATGGCAGACTACATGGTGATTCAGGTGTTGTGCCTGATGGCACTGCTGCTGTGGCCCGAAATCGCGCTATGGCTGCCGCGGGCACTCAGATAGTGCTTGCTGCATTTCGACTTCGGCTTCTGTGAAGGCTTCTCCGACGCCGGCCCGTGCGCGCGGCCATCGTCGCGATGCCGGCTGATCGCCCCGCGCACCAGCGTTCCCTGCTTGTTCCTCGCGCGTCGCTGTCAGAGGCAAGCCGACACCTGTGCATCCGTCCTGGCACACGGCAGCCCGTTGCAGTTCTTTGGCACAGTGCGGACAGCCCTCCGCACGCCGACCCGCTTCCTGCCGCAACCCAGCACTGCACCCGATGCGTCAACCGCCGGTCGCGCTCTCGATCAGTCTTGGCTAGGCTGCTCCCGCAACATCGCCGGGAGTGACGCCGCCAATGATCTTCGACACCATCATTTACGAGGAAGACGGCCCGATCGGGACGATCACGCTCAACCGCCCCGGCGACGGCAACATGTTCAACGCCACCATGTGTCACGAGATGCGTGATTGCATCAATGCGATCCGCCGCGAGACGCGCACGCGGGTGATCGTGATCACCGGCGCCGGGACTAAATTCTTCTGCATCGGCGGCCGCAAGGACGGCATGGAGGACACCAAACTCTATGCCGGCGTGTTGCCGACGCTCGAAATGTACGAGGCGATCGAACGGCTGCAGAAGCCCGTCATCGCGTCGGTCAACGGCTTCGCGGTCGGCGGTGGCAACGTACTGCAGGTCGTATGCGACATGACGATCGCCAAGGAAAGCGCGATATTCCGTCAGGTCGGGCCGATGATGGGCTCGTTCGATGCCGGCTACGGCACCTGGCTGCTCGAGGATCTCGTCGGCAAGAAGAAGGCCAAGGAGATCTGGATGCACAATCCGAAAATCTCTGCGCGTGAAGCCTTGGCGCTCGGCCTCATCAACAAGGTGGTGCCCGACGACAAGCTGCAGGAGGAAACGCGCAAGTTCGCCCTCGAAGTCGCCGAACGCGGGCCGTTCGCGCTCGCCGCCATCAAGGCCGCATTCAACGCCCGGCACGGTGGCGTCTCCGGCCTGTCGCGGATGGCACACGACCTGCTGCTGCGCGGCTACCTCGACAGCGAGGAGAGCAAGGAGTTGTCGAAGGCGTTCGGCGAGAAGCGCAAGCCCGACCCGAACAAGTTCGGGAAATAGTCGATGCGACCGTTCCTGACATTGCACCATCCGGCAGCGGCAAGGCGCTACTACGCGCAAGGGTCCTGGCGCGACGAGACGCTCTATGCGCTGCTGGCGAAACATGCCCACGATCGCGGTGGCGCATTTGCCGCCCGCGACGGGCAGCGACGGTTGACCTGGTCGCAAATGCTCGCGTGGGTCGATCGGCTGGCGGCGTCCTTGGCCGAGGCCGGCATCACCGCCGGCGATCGGGTCTCGATGTGGACCGACAACAAGCTCGAAGCGGTGGCGCTGTTCCTCGCCTGCGCGCGCTCGGGCATCGCCTGCAATCCGAGCCTGCATCGCACCTATACCAGCGGCGAGATCGTACAGCTGCTCGACCGGCTGCAATCGCGCGTGCTGTTGACGCGGACCGGCTGGGGCGCCGACTGTCGGCCGGACCACGTCGCGCCCGGCCTCGAAGCCGCCGCCTCGTTGCAGGCGATCTGGACGCCGGCGACGCTGCCGGTGCCGAACACCGCGCCGCCGCCGGCGATCGACGACCCCGACAAGGTGGTCTACCTCGCGTTCACGTCGGGCACCACCGGCACCCCGAAGTGCGTCATGCACTCGGACAACTCGCTGCTTGCCAACGCCCGCGACCTGGTGCGCGACTGGGGGCACGGCCCGCACAGCAAGATCCTGTCGCTGTCGCCGCTGTCGCATCACATCGCCTGGGTCGGGGTGGCGCAATGGCTGGTGGCCGGCGGCGAGTTCATCACCGACGATCCGCCGGCCGGCACCTCGCGCATCGACTGGCTGATCGAGACCGGCGCCACCTACGTGCTCGGCGTGCCGACGCACGCGATGGACATCCTCGCCGAGCAGCAGAAGCGCGGCATTGCCCGGCTCGGCAGTGTCGAGGTGTTCTACATGGCGGGCAGCCCGATCCCGCCGACGACGGCCGCGGCGTTCGTCGCGCAAGGCATCAAGCCGCAGAACGTCTACGGCATGACCGAGAACTCGTCGCACCAGTACACCCACCCGACCGACGCCACCGACACCATCGTCACCACCTGCGGGCGCGGCGGCCCGGCTTACGAGGTCCGGCTCTTCGACCCGGCCAATGCCGACATCGAGGTAGCGATCGGCACCGTCGGTCACATCGGCGGCCGCGGCGCCGCCCTGATGCTCGGTTATTTCGACAATCAGGCCGCAACCGAATTGAGCTTCAACCGCGACGGCTGGTTCATGTCGGGCGATCTCGGCGTAATCGACGCGTACGGCAACCTCAAGATCGAGGGCCGGCTCAAGGACCTGATCATCCGCGGCGGCCACAACATCTATCCGGCCGAAATCGAGGCGCTGGCGCTGCGGCACCACCAAGTCGCGCGCTGCGCCGCCTTCCCAATTGCCGATGAGCGGCTTGGCGAGCGCGTCTGCCTCGCCATTATCGGCGAAGCCGAACCGCAGGCGCTGCTCGATCATCTTGCAGCTGAGGGTCTGTCGAAGTTCGACATGCCGGAATACTTCATCCGCGTCGAGGCGTTCCCGCTGACTGCCAGCGGCAAGATCCTCAAACGCGAGCTGATCGGCATGGCCATGCGCGGCGAGCTCGAAGCGCAATCCGTCCGCTACGTCGAAAGAAGCAAACCGGGGTCAGGCAATGGCTGAGGGTCAGATCATCGTCACCGGCGCCAGCCGCGGCATCGGCGCCGCGATCGCGCTCGAGCTGGCCAATCGCGGCTACAAGGTCGCCGGCACCTCACGCTCGGGCGACACCGCGCTCGGGCCAGGTTATGGCTGCGAGATGACCGACGAGGCGGCAATTGCGCGAACGATCGCAGCGATCGCCGGCAAGGGTGCGATCCTCGGTCTCGTCAACAACGCCGGCACCTACGAGACGAGCCCTTCGGCCAAACTGTCGGCGGCGATGTTCGAGCATACCATCCGCACCAACGCCACCTCGGTCGTCTCGGCATCGCGCGAAGTCTACCCACACTTGAAGGCGGCCGGCGGTGGGTTGATCGTCAACATCGGCTCGTTCTTCGACAAGCTCGGCGTCGCCGAGAACACCGCCTACTGCGCCTCGAAAGCTGCGATCGCAGCGATCACCCGCTGCCTCGCGGTCGAGTGGGCGGCCGACAACGTCCGCGTCATGAACGTGGCACCGGGCTATATCGAGACCGATCTCAACCGCGCCTTTCTGCAGAACGACAAGATCAAGTCGTGGATCGCCCGGCGGGTGCCGGTCGGCCGGCCCGGCACGCCGGAGGAGGTGGCGAAGGTGGTCGCCTCGCTGTTTGCCGAGAATGTCGGCTTCCTCACTGGCGAGACGATCTACATCGACGGCGGCCACGGGATGAACCACTAGCGTCCCCTCTCCCCCTGCTAAAGGGGGAGAGGGTTAGGGGCGGCAACACGGAGAACGGTGCCTGGCTTCAGCCTGGCACCGTGTCGGACGGTGCCAGGCTGAAGCCAGGCACCGTTTACAGAGCAAGCGGCCGCCCCTCACCCTCGGCCAGCCTGCAGGCTGGCCTTCATGACCGAACTCATTTGGAAAAATTGAGATGAAAATCTTCGAACAGCTGGCACGCCGCCGCAACTGGAGCCCCGACGAGGCGCTGATCCTCGATCAGGTCAACCGCATCTGCGCCGACGTGATCGAGCCCAACGCCGACCGCCACGACCGCGACGGCACGCTTTCCTCGAGCCAGCGTCGATGCGATCAACGCGCTCGGCCTCAATGCCCTGTTCGTGCCGGAAGATTGCGGCGGCTCACCGGTGCGCTTCGCCGTCTACCTCGAGGCGGTGAAGGCGATCGCCGGCGCCTGCGCCTCGACCGGCATCATCTATGCCACCAGCTACCACGGCATGAAGCCGCTGATCGACTTCGGCAGCCCCGAGCAGAAGCGCCGCCTGCTGCCGAAGATCGCACAAGGTGGCCTCGGCGCGCTCGCCATCACCGAAGCCAGTGCCGGTTCCGACGCGACCGGCATGACGACCCGCTTCACGCCGCGCGGCGACGACATCATCATCGACGGCACCAAGATCTTCATCTCCAACGGCGATGTCGCCGACCGCATCCTGCTGTTCGGCAAGTGGAGCGAGATTGCCGACGACAGGAAAGCGATCTCGGTGCTGATCGTCGAAAAGGGCGCGGCCGGCTTCAAGGTCGGCCGGCTCGAGGACAAGATGGGCCATCGCGGCGCCTCGACCGCCGAGATCATCTTCGAGGGGGCGCGGGTGCCGCGCGCCAACCTGTTGGGCCAACCCGGCGACGGCCTGCGCATCCTGCTCGCCTCGCTCAACAAGTCGCGGCCGAGCGTCGCAGCCCACGCCCTCGGCATCGCCAAGGCGGCATTCGGCGACATGGTCGCATACATGAACACACGGGTGCAGTCGAAGTCGCGGGTGATCGACTTCCAGGGCAACCAGTTCATGCTGGCCGACCTTGCGACCGACCTCGCGATGGCCGAGAACTGGCTCGACTACGTCGCCGACCTCGTCGAGAGCGGCGCGGAAGACTTCGGCTTAGAGGCCTCGATGGCCAAGATGCGGGCCTCCGACCTCGCCATGCGGATCGCCACCGAAGCGGTACAGATGCACGGCGGCTATGGCTACATCCGCGACTACCGCGTCGAGCGACTGATGCGCGACGCCAAGATCACCCAGATCTGGGAGGGCACCAACCAGGTGCACCGCCAGCTCATCGGACGGAGCTTCAGAACCAAATGAGCAGCGCCAAACAACCAGGCATTCTCGCCATCTGGAACGATTGCCGCGACGGCGGCGAAGCCGAGTATGAGGCGTGGTACCGCGGCGAGCACCTGCGCGAGCGCGTCGGCCTGCCGGGCTTCCGGTTCGGCCGCCGCTACCTGTCGATCGACGGCTCGAGCCCGCGCTATTTCACCTACTACGAGACCGAGAGCGGCGGGCGTCCTGTTCTCGGCCGTCTATCTCGAGCGCGGTGCCAATCCGACGCCGATGACACGCCACATCATGTCGAACGTGTTCCGCAACATGAGCCGCACGGTGTGCACGCGCGCCCGGACCGCCGGCGACATCAACGGCCCGATCGCGATCACGGTGCGGGCGGATCCCGGCCAGGCGGCGGCGCTGGCAGCTGCCTGGGACCAGCTCGCGGCATTGCCGGACCGCCTGCGCGCCGAGCTATGGCTGTCGGCCGAGAAGGCCGGCGACGCGCCGTCGGTCGAGGAAAGCATCCGTGGCAAGGACGCCAAGATCGGCGCCTGCTTCATAGCGAACTTCTCCGATGTCGAGCACGCTTCCGCCGCCACCGCCGCCATTCGCCGGCTGCTCGGGCCCGAACCCGTGATCGGCTGCTATCGCCTGACCAGCGCCCTCGATCACCAGGACATCGCATCATGAAGCTGCTGCTGATCCAGGGTGCGAACATGGAGTATCTGGGCAAACGCCAGCCCGAGCTCTATGGCACGACGACTGCGGCGGAACTCGATGTCATGCTGCAGGCGGAAGCGGCCCGCCGCGGCATCAGCCTCGACATCCGCTACACCAACCTCGAGGGCGAGGCGATAACCTGGGCATACCAGGCCGAGCGCGAGGGCTGTGACGGCTTGCTGATCAATCCGGCCGGCTTCACCTACGCCGGCTTCGCACTGCGCGACTGCCTGAAGGCGCTGAAGATGCCGGCGATCGAGATCCACATGACCAACATCGAGCGACGCGGCATGCATTCGGTCACCGCCGAGGCGGCGGTCGGCGCGGTGATGGGTTTCGGCATCGACAGCTACTTCGTCGCGATCGAGGCAATGCTGCGGCATCTGGCGAAGACGGCGCCAACGTCACGCTGAGAACAGCCGGCCCCAGGGCCGCAGCGGCGTCATATCGGCAGCCGATCGCGGCCAGGCACGCCCACAGCGTAACCGCGACCGAGTCCAGCACCGGCAATGCAAGCTCCCGCTCCAGCCGCGCCGCAACCGCCGCGCCGCGCATGTTGGTGCAGACGATGGCGACCGCATCGCAGCCCTGCGCGGCGACCGCCCGGCACATCGCCTCGATGCGGGCCTCGTCGATGGTGGCGAAGGCGAAGTTCTCGGACAGGCCGCAGTGTTGCTCGGCGACGCAGGCGAACCCGGCCGCGCCCCAGTTGGCGGCGATGCGCCGCTGCACATCGGCGGTGTAAGGCGTGACGAGACCGACCCGCTTGATCCCGAGCTTGCGGAACAGGGCGCGATAACCCAGTATGCAGGTGGCGGCGCGGATGCCGGTCGCCTGTTCGATGCGCGCCACCAGCGCCTCGTCGCGATCGAACCCGAGCCAGCTCGCCGAGGTGCCGTTCCAGGCGATGACGTCGCACTTGGC
This sequence comes from uncultured Alphaproteobacteria bacterium, assembly GCA_963741505.1. Taxonomy (GTDB): domain Bacteria; phylum Pseudomonadota; class Alphaproteobacteria; order Rhizobiales; family Hyphomicrobiaceae; genus JAKFWF01. Next base: position 328,179 of record CAVUIJ010000014.1, read on the forward strand.
ATGCCCGAGCAGCTCGGCGGCGGCCAGGATGTTACCATCGTCGAACTGGCCAAGTGCGGCACTGCCAAGCCCGATCTCGGTGACCTTGAAGCGCGCGAAATGCGCCGATGTGGCGGGCAGATCGGCCAGCATGGCATAGGTAACGGGCTCCAGAATCGTGTTCGACGATGGCGTCAGCATTCCGAGGCGGGGCATGGCGAATGTGCAACTTTCGTGGACGGGCGGCGTGCCCGCAACCTATCCGGCAACTCGAGGTCCGGCCAGTGCCAACTCAATGGGGGGGCTTGAGGCCCAGAGCGGTTCAGGTCTCACACTGTGCCTGGCTTCAGCCTGGCACTGGTCCTGCCACGGTGTCAGGCTAAAGCCAGACACCGGTTCCACGCATGTCTGTGGAGCGATGAATCGATCGGACGCCTTCAGCGTTCCAGCGCCGGACACGGCCAGCTGGCGGGTGCGGCAACGTCGGCGGGCAGTTTGGTCGACGCATCGCCACAGGCAGCCCTGACCTGTTCGCTGGTCAAGCCCTTCGCGCCAGACAGATCGGTGTTTTCGAGGCGCGCCAGAAAAAGATAGGCGCCGGCGAGATCGGTTTCGGTGAAGTCGGCACCGGCCAGTACCGCACGCGACAGGTTGCCTGAAACCAGGGTAGCGCCCTTGAGCTTGGCACCGCTCAAATCCGCGCGCACGAGTTGAGCACCGGCCAGGTTGGCGCCGACGAGCACCGCGGCCTTCATATCGACGCGCGAGAATTCGACCTTGCTGAGATCGGCGCCAGCCAGATTAGCGCCGGTGTAGCGCGTCCGCGTTCCAAATGCCCCAGCGAGCGTCGCCTTGGCGAGATCGGCTTTCACGAACCAGGCGTTCGACAGGTCGCTCTTGCTCAAGTCGGCGCCCGCGACGTTGGCGTCGCTGAAGTCGGTGCCGGTAAGATCGGTCTTGACCATGACGGCGCCTTTGAGCGAGGTGCCGGCGAGGCTCAGGCCCGACTTCTTGCAGGCCGACCAGTCGACGCCCGCAGCCGGCCGGTCCGAGCAGCGGGCATGCCCCGGGCTCGTCCAGGTGACGAGCAGCGCCGCCGCGCAGGCGATCAGCGCCGCCCGATGCATCGGCGCCGTTGTTCTTTGCCTCGTATCGCCGGTGCTCGTCACCTGACCGGTATCCTCCATCTTCGAGAGGCTGACTTTGATGGCCTCAGGCCGCCGCCGCCAGATTGCGCAGAACGTAGTGCAGGATGCCACCGTTGCGATAGTACTCGATCTCGTCGAGCGTATCGATCCGGCACAGGATCGGGATGCGCCGCATTTTGCCGTCGGCCGAAGTGATCTCCGCCGTCATCATCGAGCGCGGCTTCACCGTGGCGAGGCCCTTGATGTTGACAGTCTCGTCACCCTTGAGGCCGAGCGAGGCCCATGACGTGCCGTCCTCGAAGGTAAACGGGACGATGCCCATGCCGACCAGGTTCGAGCGATGGATGCGCTCGAACGACTGCGCGATCACTGCCTTGACGCCGAGCAGATTGGTGCCCTTGGCCGCCCAGTCGCGCGAGGAGCCGTTGCCGTACTCGATGCCGGCGAACACTACCAGCGGCACGCCTTCGCTCTGATAGAGCGCGGCGGCGTCGTAGATCGACATCACCTTACCCGACGGATAGTGCGTGGTGTACCCGCCTTCCCTGATCTGGCCCGCCGCATCCTTGTTCATCGCGTTCTTGATGCGGATGTTGGCAAATGTGCCGCGCATCATTACCTGGTGATTGCCGCGCCGCGTGCCGTATTGGTTGAAGTCGGCCGGGCGCACCTGATGCTCGAGCAGGTAGGCGCCGGCCGGGCTCTCCTTCTTGATCGAGCCGGCCGGCGAGATGTGATCGGTGGTGATCTTGTCGCCGAGCAGCGCCAGGATGCGGGCACCGTTGATATCGGTGACCGGTTTCGGGTCCTTGGTGATGCCCTCGAAATACGGCGGGTTTTGCACGTAGGTCGAGCCCGAGTTCCAGCCGTAGGTCAGGCTCGGCGCAATTTTGATCTTCTGCCAGTTGGCGTCGCCCTTGAACACGTCGGCATAGCGCGACATGAACAGATCGCGGGTGACGTTCTGGGCGATGAAAGTCTGGACCTCGTGGTTCGACGGCCAAATGTCCTTCAGCATGACCGGCCGGCCGTCGCTCCCCGTTCCAAGCGGCTCCTTCGACAGATCCTTGGTCACCGAGCCGGCGAGCGCATAGGCGACGACGAGCGGCGGCGACGCCAGATAGTTCGCCTGCACGTCGGGGCTGACACGACCTTCGAAGTTGCGGTTGCCCGACAGCACGGCTGCGGCGACGATGCCGTTGTCGTTGATCGCCTTGGAAATCTCAGGCTTCAGCGGGCCGGAGTTGCCGATGCAGGTGGTGCAGCCAAAACCGACCAGATTGAAACCGACGGCGTCGAGCGACTTCTGCAGATCGGCCTTCTCGAGATAGGCCGCGACCACCTGGCTGCCAGGCGCCAGCGAGGTCTTGACCCATGGCTTCGACTTCAAGCCCTTGGCCGCGGCGTTGCGGGCGAGCAGGCCGGCAGCGATCAGCACGCTCGGATTCGAGGTATTGGTGCAGCTGGTGATGGCGGCGATCACCACGTCGCCGTGGCCGAGGTCGAAGTCGCGGCCGTCGACCTTGACCCGCTTCGAATCCTCGCCGGGCTTCTTGTATTCGCCGGCGAGCGCCGCCGCAAAGCCGCCCTTTACGTCGCCGAGCGCGACGCGACCCTCGGGCCGCTTCGGCCCGGCAAGCGACGGCACCACGTCGCCGAGATCGAGCGCCATGGTGTCGGTGAACACCGGGTCGGCATCGCCGGCGGTGCGATAGAGGCCCTGCGCCTTGGCATAGGCCTCGACGAGGGCAATGCGATCCTCCGCCCGGCCCGACATGGTGAGGTACTTGATGGCTTCGGCATCGACCGGGAAGAAGCCGCAGGTGGCGCCATATTCCGGCGCCATGTTGCCTATTGTTGCACGGTCGGCCAGCGTCATGGCATCGAGGCCCGGGCCGAAGAATTCGACAAATTTATTGACGACGCCCTTCTTGCGCAGCATCTGCGTGACGGTCAGCACCAGATCGGTGGCGGTGATGCCTTCCTTGAGGCGGCCGGTGAGCTTGAAGCCGATCACCTCGGGGATCAGCATCGATTGCGGCTGGCCGAGCATGGCAGCCTCGGCCTCGATGCCACCGACGCCCCAGCCGAGCACGGCGAGGCCGTTGACCATGGTGGTGTGGCTGTCGGTGCCGACGACGGTGTCGGGATAGGCGTAGGTTTCAGCGCCGTACTGGGTGGTCCACACCGTCTGCGACAGGTATTCGAGATTGACCTGATGGCAGATGCCGGTGCCCGGCGGCACCACGCGGAAGTTCGAGAATGCGCCCTGGCCCCACTTCAAAAAGTCGTAGCGTTCGCCATTGCGCGCATATTCCAGCGCAACGTTGTCGGCGAGCGCCTTCGGCGTGCCGAATTCGTCGACGATCACCGAGTGGTCGATGACGAGGTCGACCGGTACCAGCGGATTGATCTTCTTCGGATCGCCGCCGAGCTGGTTCATGCCGTCACGCATGGCGGCAAGGTCGACCACCGCCGGCACGCCGGTGAAGTCCTGCATCAGCACGCGGGCGGGGCGGAAGCCGATCTCCTTGCCGGCCTTGCCCTTGTCGTTGAGCCAGGCCGACATGCCCTCGATGTCGGCCTTGGTAACGGTGCGGCCGTCCTCGTGACGCAGCAGGTTCTCGAGCAGCACCTTCATCGAGAAGGGCAGCTTCGAGATGCCCGGCAGCCCGTTCTTCTCAGCATCCGGCAGCGAAAAGTAAACGTAGGATTTGCCGCCAACGCGCAGGGTCTTTCGGCACTTGAAACTGTCGAGAGAAACCGGGGCCTTCATCGTCATTCTGCAATCTCCACGAGCGTTGGGGAGCCGCGCCACCGGGGTGCCGATGGGAACGAGGTTCAGGGGGAAATGTAGTTTCCGCCCCGCCTCTGCTTTTGCGCTAGCGTTGATGATCGAGCCTTCCTTATATAGCGGCGCTTGCTGCAGTGCCACAAATCCTGTTGGTACCTGCTGCCCTTCCAAAGTATTAGAGACCGGTCCCCAAACCATGCCGCTGCTGCTCACCGCTGATCACTTGAGCGTCGACCGCGGCGGCCGGCACGTGCTCGATGGCGTTTCGTTCAGCCTCAAGGCGGGCGAGGCACTGGTCGTGACCGGCCCCAACGGCGCCGGTAAGACCACGCTGTTACGGACGATTGCAGGCTTCCTGCCCGTCATCGCCGGTCACATTTTCCTCGTCGGCGGCGATGCCGAGCGCGAGCTTGCCCAGCACTGCCACTACGCCGGCCATCTCGACGCGGTGAAATCCCGGCTCACGGTGGCCGAGAACCTCCAATTCTGGTCGAAGTTCCTCGAGGGCAACGCTGAAACTGTCGCAAAGGCGATGTCGGCGCTGGCCTTGTCCGACCTCGCCGACGTATCGGCGGCCTACCTGTCCGCCGGCCAGCGCCGCCGACTGGGATTGGCCAGACTGATGGTGGCCGAACGGCCGATCTGGCTTCTCGACGAGCCGACCGTGTCGCTCGACCAAGATAGCACGGCGGCCTTCGTCGCATTGATCGAGCGTCATCGGGCGGACGGCGGCATGGTGATCGCCGCTACCCATGTCGACCTCGGGCTCAGCGACGCCCGGTCGTTGCGGCTCGCTCCTCCCGAAAGGGCCGCGGCGTGAATGCTTTTCTCACTCTGTTGCAGCGCGACGTGACGCTTGGCCTGCGCGATGGCGCCGCCACCGGCACCGCGCTCGGGTTCTATCTCGTCGTCGTGTCGCTGATGCCACTGGGACTTGGTCCGGATCTGAAACTGCTGTCGCGCATCGCGCCGGGCATGCTGTGGCTGGGGCTGCTGCTGGCGGCACTGTTGTCGCTGCCGCGGCTGTTCGAGGTCGACGCCGAGGATGGCTCGCTCGATGCGCTGAGCCTCGGCCCATTGCCGCTGGAACTCGTGTGCCTGGCCAAGGCGATCGCCCATTGGCTTACGACCTGCATGCCGCTGGTGCTGACGGCGCCGGTCCTCGGCCTGCTGCTCAATCTCGACATCGCCGCCTATCCGGCGCTGGCCGCGACGTTGTTGGCCGGTACGCCCGCGGTCAGCCTGCTCGGCGCCGCCGGTGCGGCACTGACGCTCAAAGCCAAGCGCGGTGGCGTGCTGATCGCATTGCTGGTGCTGCCGTTTTACATCCCAACCCTGATTTTCGGCATCTCGGCCCTGTCGGCCGTGGTTACGCCGCCCGGCAGCTTCCTGTCGCCGTTCCTGATCGTGGCGGCGATATCGCTGGTTGCGGTGGTGATCGGCCCGGTCGCAGCGGCGGCGGCGCTGCGGGTGCAATCGCAGTAGGTTTGCCGGCGCGCCTGCTTGATCGAGGTCAAGTTGGCGACAGATGCACGGCTGTAGGTCTCCTGACATGCTCAGACAAGAATCCGAGATGTTGACGCCACAGACCGTCAAGCGCTATTCGGCGCCGGTGCCGCGCTATACGAGCTACCCAACGGCGCCGCATTTTTCGGCAGCAGTCGGACCAGCAAATTACAGGACCTGGCTCGCCCAGATCGAGCCGCACGAGCGCCTGTCACTCTATTTCCACATCCCGTTCTGCGACACCTTGTGTTGGTACTGCGGCTGCAACACCAAGGCGGTGCGCCGGCACAAGCCGGTTGCGGCCTACCTAGTTCCCCTGTTGGCCGAGATCGGCAACGTCGCGGATATCGTTCCGAACAGGAACAAGGTCAGCCACATACACTGGGGTGGTGGCTCGCCGAATGTGTTGCACGCCGACGACATTCTGCGGCTTGCGGACGCCACTCGCGCCCGATTCGAGGTCGCTGAAGGCGCCGAATTCGCGGTCGAGATCGACCCGCGCCATTTGCCCGCCGACCGGGTCGCGGCGTTCGTCAAGGCTCGCGTCAACCGCATTTCGTTCGGGGTGCAGGATTTCAATCCAAAGGTGCAGGCGGCGATAAATCGCGAGCAGTCGTTCGAGATCACCAAGGCTGCCGCCGATCAATTCCGCGCGCATGGCATCGAGGCGCTCAACATCGATCTGGTCTACGGCCTGCCGCATCAGACGATCGCCAGTGTCGAGGAGACCCTGCATCAGGTGTTGGCGTTGGATCCGGACCGCATCGCCATCTTCGGCTACGCCCACCTGCCGGCGCGCCTCAAACACCAGCGCCTGATCGACGAGCGCGCGCTGCCAGATGCCGTGGCACGTTTCGAGCAGTCAAACCGGCTGTCCGAGATCCTGGTCGAGCGCGGCTATGCCCGTATCGGTCTCGATCATTTCGCGCGCCGGCAGGATACCCTCGCCTCGAAGCCGATCAGCCGGAATTTCCAGGGCTATACCAGCGACGCCGCCGACACCCTGATCGGCTTCGGCGCATCCGCCATTGGCCGGCTACGGCAGGGGTTCGTGCAGAACGCGGTGCTGGCGCCCGACTACGCGCAACGGATCGAGGCCGAAGGTCTTGCCACCGTGCGCGGTATCGAGCTGACGGCCGACGACCGCATCCGCGGCTTCGTGATCGAGCGCTTGATGTGCGATCTCACATTCCCGTCGGCCGAGATCACCCGCCGGTTCGGTGCGGCGGCAGGAGCGGTGCTGGCAGAGGCGGAGCAACTGGTGGCCTCGGACGTGGACCACCTGATCGAGCGCACTGCCGACGGTTTCCGCGTGACCGAGCGCGGCCGACCGTTCGTGCGCACCATTGCGTCGCGCTTCGACACATACCTCGCCACTACCAAGGCGACGCATTCGGCAGGAGTTTGAAGGCTGGCGCCGGCTGCGCTTCAGGCAGCGGGCGCGCCGCCCGTTTTAATGCGACATCAGCACCGGCACCGTCATGTGCTTGAGGATGTGCTTCGTGGTGCCGCCGAACACGAACTCCCTGATCCGGGAGCGGCCGTAGGCCCCCATCACCAACAGGTCGGTACCGTCGTCGGCGAGGTCGGACAATATGATGTCGCCAACCTTGATGTCGGAGGCAAACGACTTGGCGGTCTCGCACTTGACGCCGTGCCGCGCGAGCGTGATCGCGATCTCGGCGGCCGGAATATCGCCGACATCGTGCAACTCGTCCTGCGGATTGATCCAGACGATGCGCACGCGATCGGCCGACTGTAGGATCGGCAGCGCATCGAACGCTGCCCGCGCCGCCTCCCGTCGACCATTCCAGGCGAGCGTCACGCGCTTGCCCAGAGTCGGGAACTTGCCGCTATGCGGGACAATCAGCACCGGCCGGCCGCTTTCGATTGCCAGCCGCTCGGGCTCGTCCATCAACGTCGAGTACGGCCAGCTGTCGTCGCGCTGGCTGGCCATGATCAGATCGGCGGACCGGCCGTGCTCGATGATCGTCTCGGCGAACCCCAGCCGATCGGCGGCAACCAGCCGCCACTCGGCGTTGAACGCTCGTCCGGCAGCGGCCTTCTCGAACGCCGCCTGGACGTGCTTAGCCTCATCACGAAATGTGTTGAGGCCGGTCTTGATCATGCCGGCGCCGACGGTCGTGGTGCCGTAGGTCGGCACCGGTGGCAATACGTAGAGACCGATCAGATGCGAGCGGTGCCGTTCCGCCAGATGTGCCGCGACCTCGACCAATCCGGCAACGCGGCGCTCGTCGTTAAAGTGCAGGACGATGGTCTTATAGCTCATGTTGCACCCCCTCAGACCTAATGCCCGGCATCTCGCTGGCCCGTGTCGAAGCGCCTGGATGCCAAAGCCTGACTGAATACATTCCTCTCACGTCACCTGCATGCAAGCCCGGCCGACAACCGCGGCTGCCTGCCCTGCCGCCTCAGTTGCGAGTGGCCATCGGGCATGTACCGTCCGCCAGGGCCGCCAATGCCCGCAAATCGAGAAGTGTGACGAGAATGCACTGCTCGAGTTCGATCATGCCTTCGACTCGGAACTTGGTAAAAGTGCGGCTGACGGTCTCGATGGTCAGACCGAGATAGTCGGCGATGTCGGCGCGCGTCATCGGCAATACGATCTCGCTCGGATGCTCGCCGCGACGTTCGCTACGGCGCGACAACGCCACCAGGAAGGCTGCGACGCGCTCGGCGGCGGTTCGCTGGCTCACCGTGAACAGCAGTTCGCGCGTTGCCAGCAATTCCTGTGACATCGCCTCGTAGAGCTTGAGCCCGATGTGCTGATCGGTTCGCACGAGCTCGTGCAGGCCGGCAACCGGGATGCACCGAATGCGGCTCTTGGTCGTGGCCTGGGCGCTGGCGGCATGGGCCTCGACAGAGCCGAGGCCGATGATGTCGCCGGGATAGGCAAAATCCATCACCTGCCTGCGACCGTCGGCGACCATGCGGTAGATGCAGACATGGCCGGCCTCGATCTTGTAGACATGGGACGCTGCGTCGCCTTCGCGAAAGATATGCTCTCGGGCATTGAATGTGCGCCCCACTCCGCCGCTCAGGTACTGGGCGAGGGTGTCGGTGCGCTTGCCGCGAACTGGGCGATGCGGCGTTTGACCAAGGCCGGTTTCGAGAACGGGGGCAAAATCGGTGGCGAGCATGATGTTTTCCCCTATGGTGACACTTCTGACTTCGGCGCGAACTGTTCGCTGCCGGCAACAGACCAGGGCGCAGCACCACGGATATGGCTCGACGGTGAGGAATTGTGAGAAAATGTGAGAAGCCCTCGGGGCGGTCACCCCCAGAGAGCCCGGAGCCTCGATAAAATGACTTCAGAACAAAATCTTAAGACAATTCTGGTGGTCGATGACGAGCCGTCCGTGCGGTCGCTGCTGCGCGAATGCTTCGAACTCGATGGCTACCAGGTTGTAGAGGCTGCGGACGGACGGGAGCTGTGCCAAACGGCTAGCCGAAGCTCCGGTTCAGCTCGTCACGCTCGATCTCAACCTCGGCGGTGAGAACGGCCTCGAGCTCGCACGTCAGATACGCGCGAGCCGCAATGTCCCGATCGTCATGATCACCGGCAAGGGCGATACCATCGATCGCGTCGTCGGGCTCGAGCTTGGCGCCGACGACTACATCACCAAGCCGTTTCATGTGCGCGAGGTGCTGGCCCGTGTCCGCGCCGTGCTGCGCCGGTACGAATCCTCGGCCGCCACGCAGCCGCCACCGAGTGGCGGCGCAAGCGACAGCGAACGCTTCGCCTTCGACGGCTGGACGCTCGACATTGCGCGGCGCGAGCTCAAGTCCGACACCGGCGACATGCTGGCCCTGACCACCGCCGAATTCAACATGCTGGACATGTTCCTGCGGCGCCCGAGCCGGGTGCTGTCGCGCGACAACATCATGGATCTGCTCAAGGGCCATGAATGGTCGCCGCTCGATCGCTCGATCAACTCGCTGGTGGTGCGCTTGCGCCGGAAGATCGAGCCCGCCCCTGAGGCGCCACGTCTGATCAAGACCGTGCGCGGCGTCGGCTATGTATTCGCCGCCGAGGTGCGCAAGCATTGAAGTTCTACGTCCTAGTCGTCGAGGATCTGCCGCAGGGCGCGGGCGAGATCGCTGCGGCTGTAGGGCTTGCGCAGGACTTTGACGGCGGCGAGCTGTGGGTCCTGCCCCGCCCGCAAGGTCTCATCGGCGAACCCGGTTGCGAGCAGCAGCTTCATCTCGGGCCGGTTGGACTTGACCCAATGTGCGACATCGAACCCGGACATGCCGCCGGCCATGACAATATCGCTGAACACGATATCGATCGTCTCGGGCGACCGCAGCACTTTCAGCGCCTCGGGCCCGCTCTCGACATCGATCACGTGGTAGCCGAGTTCGGCGAGGCGGCTGCTCGTCACCTGCCGCACCTCGGGATTGTCCTCAACCAGCAGTACAGTCTCGCCGGCCGATGCCGGCACCGCCTCACCAAGCCGGTCCTGGTTCGCAGCCACCGGCGGACCATCGCTGCGCGGCAGGTAGACACTGACCCTGGTGCCGCGGCCGACCTCGCTTTCGATCGTCACCGTGCCGCCGAGCTCCTGCGCGAGACCGTAGATCGTGCTGAGGCCGAGCCCGGTACCACGTCCCGGCTGCTTGGTGGTGAAGAACGGCTCGAAGGCGTGCTGCAGGACCTCGGGCAGCATGCCAGTGCCATTGTCGGCGACCGAAAAGCGCACGTAATCGCCGGCCGAAAGCTTGTTGAGCGTGCCGACCTCGCCACCCTCGACGGTCTCGTTGGCGGTTTCGATGATCAGACGGCCACCGCGCGGCATGGCATCGCGGGCGTTGATGGCTAGATTCAGGATGGTGTTCTCGATTTCGCTCGGGTCGGCGCGCACCGGCCAGATGCGGGCATCGAACCGGGTATCGAGAACAATCGGCTCGCCCAGCGTTCGCGCCAGCAGGTCGACCATGCCCATGACCTGATCGTTGAGATTGAGGCGCGCAGTCTCATACTGGCGTCGCCGTGCGAAAGTCAGCAGTCGCGCCGTCAGCCGCGCGCCCATCTCGGCCGCCTCATAGGCGCGCTTGAGAAGAGTGCGATCCTTCTCTTCGGTCAGCCGCATTTCGAGCAGCTCGAGATTGCCCGTGACGACGGTCAGGATGTTGTTGAAGTCATGGGCAACCCCGCCGGTCAGCTGACCGAAGGCTTCCATCCGCTGCGTGCGGACCAGCTGCGCCTGCGTCTGCTCACGGCGCTGCATCTCGGCCTTGAGCTCGCGCGTGCGCTCGCCGACCCGCGCCTCGAGTTCGGAATTGCTCCTGGCCAGCAGTTCCTCGACGCGCTTGCGCTCCGACACATCGCGCAGCACCACCGTAAACAGGTTCTCCATGCCGACGCGCAGATGCGAAATCGACGCCTCGGCGGGAAACAGCTCGCCGCCTTTCCGCCGTCCTTGAACTACAGCCCGATCCCCCATCCTGCGAGCCGAGGTGCCGGATAGGCCAAATTGGCGGACGTGGTGGTGATGCGCGCTTCTCGATTGCTCCGGCAGCAGCATATCAAGCGGTTGGCCAAGCACCTCCCGCCGGAAATAGCCGAAGGTGCGCTCGGCGCCGTCGTTGAACAGCGTGATACGCTGCTCTTCGTCGATCGTGATGATGGCGTCGGCGGCGATCGCGACGATGCCGGCGTAGATCGTCTCGGCGCGCCGGCGCTCGGTGACGTCGAGGAGCACGCCGATCGCCCGCATTGGTTCAGCATTCTGGAACTCGACCTTGGCCTGCGCCGCGACCCATCGCTGCAGCCCGCTCGATGGTCGAATGAGCCGATACTCGACCAGGAAGTCCCCGCCGCCGGAATCGAGCGCGCGCAACCAGCTGGCGCGGCGCAGTTCGAGGTCGTCGGGATGCACTAGTCGGTCAAAGGCCTCGCTGGTGATCGGAGTTTCGCAGGCAATGCCGATGATTTCGCGCGCCAGGTGATCGAGCGTGATCAGCCCGGTTTGCGCCTCCCACTTCCACACGCCGATCCGGCCAGCGTCGAGCGCCGCGCGAAGGTCGGTCTCGAATGATCTCGGGGAGTCCATGCGTTCGCAACCTCGTTCGATGCACACCACAGAGGAAGCATCGACCCGAGGCACCCGTCAACAGCGATGCGGTTCAATCGCCTTCCTGGTCACGATAGACCAGAACGGGTATGGTACTATGCATAAGCACCTTCTGGGTTTCGCTGCCGACGATCATCGCATCGATGCCGCGGCGGCCGTGCGATGCCATCAAGATCAGATCGCACCGCATCGACTGGGCCGTGTCGATGATCGCCCGCCACGGCCGCGGATGCTTGATCTGAACCACGCTGCAGGAGACCCCAGCCGACCTTGCCGCGTCCGAAAGCACCAGCAGGCTTCGTGCAGCATAGGCCTCGGCGTTACGCTCGTACTGCTCCTGTGAAACCGCGAATGCCTCGATGCTGTGCGCGACTTCCTTCCACGGCGCGATCACCGACAGTCCGGCAACCCGCGCATTGACCCGCCTGGCAAGCTCGACGCCATGCGCGGCGGCCCGCGCCGACAGGTCAGAGCCATCGGTTGGAATGAGTATGTGCTTATACACCTGCAGTTCTCCCCACACGGGCGGCTGGGTGCGCGACACTATGCATCGCGCGGCCGCCTCATGCCTTGTCGCAGATCAACGGCCGTGGGCGGTGAGGCCCCGGCGCACCAGCGCCGCCCAGGCCTCTTCCTCGGTATCGACGATATCGAACAGCGTCAGATCTTCCTTGGTAATCATGTCGCGTTCGACCAGCCCCGGAAAATTGATGATCGAGCCCCAATACTCGCGATCGAACAGGACAACCGGCATCGCCGGGGCCTTGCCGGTCTGCTGCAGCGTCAACAACTCGAACAGCTCGTCGAGGGTTCCAAACCCGCCGGGAAAGACTGCCAGCGCGTTTGCCCGCATGGCCAAGTGCATCTTGCGCATCGCGAAATAGTGGAAACGGAATGTCAGATCCGGCGTCGAATAGGCGTTGGCCTGCTGTTCATGCGGCAAGGTGATATTGAAGCCGATGCTCGGCGCCCCGACTTCGCTGGCGCCGCGATTGGCCGCCTCCATGATCCCGGGGCCACCGCCGGTCGCGATCACGTTGTCGCGAATACCATCCCGCGGCTGGAGGGCGCCGCCGCGCTTCGACACCAGGGCGGCAAACGTGCGCGCGCGTTCGTACCAGACCGACTTCGCTGCGCGCTTTTCGGCAAGAGCGACCGTTTCCCGCGCTTGTCCTCGTGCCGAGTGCAGCATGGACTGCGCCTGCTCTGGCGAGGGAATGCGCGCACTGCCGAATACCACCACCGTCGACCTGATGCCCCAGTCGCGGAGCAGCAACTCCGCCTTGCCGTACTCGAGTGCGAAGCGAATCGCCCGCATCTCATCGCGCAGCAGAAATTCGGTATCCTCGACCGGCAACAGATAGCTGCGCGAATTGATTTGTCGATTATTGTCGGGCACGGCAATGCACTCGTCGAGCATCTCGATCAGCCGCGCGCGGCGACCTTCTATCAATTGTCGCACAGCTCCGTGCGCCGGGCCAATCGAAAGCGACGGGATGCGAGGCTCAGTGGGACATCAGCACCGGCACAGTCATATGTTTGAGGATATGGCGCGTTGCACCGCCAAAGACGAATTCCCGCAAGCGCGAGTGGCCGTAGCAGCCCATCACCAGCAGGTCGGCCGAATTCTCGGCGACGCAGCGAAGCAATTCGGCACCGACGCTATCCGACCCGCGCACGTGCCGCGCCGTCTCGCAGCTCACTCCGTGCCGCCGCAGGGCCGCGACGATACGGTCCGTCAAATCTGCCGCTTCGGCACCCTCGCCGTCGGCCTGGATCGAGACAATCCTCACATCTTCGGCCAAGCGCAGCAGCGGCAGGGCGTCGAACACCGCCCGCACCGCCTCACGGCGGCCATTCCAGGCGATCAGAACGCGCCGCCCGACCACCGCATGCCGTCCAATTCGGGGGACGACCACGACCGGTCGCCCGCTTTCGATGATCAACCGCTCGGCGATGTCGAGCTGCTCGGCGCCTGGCGCCGTGCGGTCGGACTGGCTCGCCACAATTAGATCGATCGCGCAGGCCAACTCGAGGACCTTCTCCCCCACGGAGGTTGCCCACGCATCCTCTATCAGCCACTCGGCATCGATGCCCTCCTGCCCCATCCGCTTCTGAAACTGCGCCCGCATCCGCTCGCATTCGTTGATGTAGGCGCGGCGATAGTCTTCCATCAGCACCGGAGCCGGCGAATCGGGCAGGCCCAGCGTTGCAATGACCGGCGGCGGCAAGGCGGCGATGCCGACGACGTGCGAAGCGTGCCGGCGGGCGATCGCGACGGCAACGTCGAGCAGGCCGTCCGCTCGCGCCTCGTCGCACATGTGAACCAGGATTGTCTGATAGGCCATGGCCGTGCCTCGTACCAGTCGGTGCGGGCCACGATGGCCATCACCGGCGTCAACCAGCATTCGCGCGCCCGTGCCTGATCGGGCACGCCAGCCCTGTCGGGATCAGCGGCAGATCAGTACCGGAACGGTACTGTGCGTCACGACGCTATTGGCCTGACTGCCGAGCAGGACACGCGACAGCCCACGGCGACCATGCGACGACATCACGATCAGGTCGCAATTTCGCGCCTTCGCCGTCTCGACGACGCCTTCGGCCGCCACCTTGTCCTTGACGTGCAGCGTCTCGCAGGGAACACCCATCTTGGCTGCCGCCTCGGCCACGCCGCCAAGGATCTTGGCGGCATTGGCGGTAACCTGTTCCTCGTATTCCTTGACTGGGAACGAGATCGCCATCTCGCCCGACACGTACGAGGTCCACGGCTCGCTAACGGTTACAATGAGCACCTTGGCTGCCAGCGCCTTGGCCAATGTCAACCCCTGGTCGACACCTTTTTGCGCGAGCGCCGAGCCATCCGTTGCGATCAGGATATTTTTGAACACGACGCTCGCTCCTGTGTTATCCGACCATCCCGGCGGCCACTCTGACGCCCGCCGCGCCCGATGGACGTTGCTTCAAGCCTTCTTGATCTCGATCTTTTTCTCGGCCTTGACTGCCTCGGCCTTCTTGGCCGCCACAATCTTGAGAACGCCTTTGTCGAAGCGCGCTTCGATCTTGCTGTCGTCGATGGTCTCGGGCAGACGAACCGAACGCTCGAACGTGCCGAAGCTGCGTTCCGACATGTAGTAGTCTGCCTGCTTCTCCTCGTGCTCGCTCTTCTTCTCGCCCTTTATGGTGAGCACGCCGTTGGTCAGCTTCACAGTCACGTCTTTTTCGTCGACGCCTGGCAGCTCGGTCTCGATCACGAGCTGCCGACCATCGTCACGGACGTCGAGTTCCGGTATGATGACCGAGCGATCGCCGGCGCGAAACGGGGTCATCGGCCAGCGCGGCCAGCCGCTCTCGAAGCGTTCGAACATCCGCTCCATATCCGCACGCAAGGCATCAAACAGGCTGTGCGATTGGCCCGCCACAGTGGTCTGCTTGTTCGCGCCCTTGGTGATCTCAGTACCTGCCATCTTCGCCTCCGTTCATTCACACTCCGACGCCGCCGCGTGTAGGCCCCACGATTACCTGTGCAGCCCGCCCGGCCCCTGATTCCCTAGAGTCCCTGACAGAAATCCTTGCTCAAACGGCACTTGGCGGATCTTGGCCTGCGTGCTCACTGAGACCGGGTCCGCAACCCATTGGCGGCTCTCGCACCGCGCGGCTGGCCGGCAGCGGCCACGCCGCCGGCAAGTTCGGCCAATGTTGCCGCCTCCTTCATGTAGTCATCGGCGGCCTTGGCCCAGAAGCTCGAGTAAGCAGTCCATAGCTCGTCGGGCCGCGTGCAGTGCGCCAGACGATCCGCCAACGCGACATCCTGCTCCAGGCGCCGCTTGATGAATTCCACCCACTGTTGGCCCATCGCTGCGAAATCGAACCGAACTGCCCCTCGAAAGCGGTTGGGAAACCGGACGAAACTCGTTCCGCATGTTCTGCCATCGCATGTTCCTTACACTTGCACTGAAACGAACGATTGGAAAAAACTAGGTGGGCACTGCGTCGGCCACATTGATCGGCGTCAAGCTGCCGCGCCCGACGAATTTATCCAGCGCTCCCGAAAGGCATTACAAGTCCGTCTTGGAGCGCCGTCGACAATTCGAACGCGGCCACTTAGGCGCAGCGCTTCGCCGCTTCAGCAGCCTTGGAACCGCGATGCCGATGAGTGCGATTGACCGCGATCAAGGCGGCTTGACATCGCAGTACGCAGGCTGCCGAAAAGGGAGCGGCTAGGCTGCGGACAAAATGATGCCTTTTAAAACAATCGTGATTCACGCGGCCAATGAGCAGCGATTTCAAGCTCAACTTGCGATCGGAGTCGAGTTCGCAAACAGGTTCCAATCTCATCTTATCGGCCTTGCGGTCGTTCCCGCAGCGGTCACGATTCCGGCCGGGACGCCGGGCACTCCGAAACTGTTCACGGTCGATAAACACCGCGTCTCCTTCATCGAAGGTGCGCGGCGGATGAAGATCGCGTTCGATCATGCCGTCGCCGGCCAGCCGCTCGATGCCGAGTGGATCGTGGCGGATGCGGCCCGCGCCGACACCGACGCAGTGATGATCGACCACGCCCGCGCCGCCGATCTCGTGATCTCGGTGCCGATCGAGGCGGGCCTGAAGAAAATCAAGGAATCAAGCCTGGTCGAGCGGGTGATCCTGGGATCGGGCCGGCCGGTGCTGGTGGTACCGCGAGCGAATTCCATGCCGCCAACAGTCGGCAGCAGAGTTTTGCTGGCCTGGAACGGCACGCGCGAGGCGACGCGGGCGGCGTTCGATGCACTGCCGATCCTGAAGACGGCGCGCCACGTCAAGGTTCTCGCCATCGGCGAGGGCGGCCGAGATAACAGACCGCCCGAACAGCTGTGCCGGATCCTCGCCCGGCACGATGTCCGCGCCAGGCCGGAAGTGATCTCGCTGCCCGGCGCCGATGTCGGCTCGGCGCTGATATCGGCGATCAAGGCCGAGAACGCCGATATGCTGGTGATGGGCTGCTACGGCCGCGCCCGGCTCTATGAGTACGTGCTCGGCGGCGCTTCGCGGCATTTGCTGCGGGAAACGCCGGTGCCGCTGCTGATGTCCCATTGAGCGACATCAAGACTTTGACAATGTAGCGCGATAGGCTGCCCGCTGCCGGACCCGCCGGCCATGGCGATAGCGAACGCGTGGAGCATCCCCGACCGATGGACGAGCAATCCGAGGTGATTGCATTCTTGGAATCGGCTGCGGCTCATGGCGGACAGTCCGGCACTGTCGAGCGGATCGAAACGCATGGTGCGATCGTCTTTCTCGTCGGTTGCGATGCCTACAAGATCAAGCGCGCGGTGCGCTTTTCCTACATGGATTTTTCGACCCTAGAGCTGCGCCGCAAGGCGATCGAGCAGGAGCTCGTGGTCAACCGGCCGCATGCCCCGCAGATCTATCTCAGGGTCGTGCCGATCACTCGCGCGGCCGACGGCACACTTCGCATCGGCGGCACCGGCACCGCGGTCGAGTGGGCCGTGCACATGCGCCGCTTCGACCAGTCTGCCCTGCTCAGCGCCATCGCCGACCGCGGTGCGCTCACCCCGGATCTTGCGCGGCAGGTGGCTGATGCTGTGCTGACCAGCCATCGTCTTGCGCCACATGTGCGCGACGGCAATGGCGATGCTCGCATGCTAAAAATAGCAACCGATCTCGCGCGTGGTCTCGCCGAACTGAGCGAGGCACTGGCGCCGTTCCGGCTCGACGAGTTCGAAGCACGATCCATGCAGGCTCTGGATCGGGCCAGACCCTGCCTGCGCGCCCGCGGTGCGGCCGGCTTCGTCGCGCGCTGCCATGGCGATCTGCACCTCAATAACATCGTGCTGTGGAATGGCGCCCCGGTGCTGTTTGACGCCATCGAGTTCGATGAGACCCTGGCGACGATCGATACGCTCTACGATCTTGCTTTCCTGCTGATGGATCTCGACCACCGCCAGCATCGCGAAGCAGCCAATATCGTGCTGAACCGCTATCTCACGCGTTCCGATGCCGCACTCGACATCGACGGGTTGGCGGCGCTGCCGCTCTTTCTCGGATTGCGCAGTGCGGTCCGAGGCCTGGTTGCGGCTCAGCGCGGCCTGCAGCAGCCGGCGCGGTCGGTGCCGAGAGCCAAGTCGCTCGCCGCCGCGCGGTCGAACCTCGATGAGGCCGTGCGCTATCTGTCGCCGCCTTCGCCCTGGCTGATCGCCGTCGGCGGCGTCTCCGGCACCGGCAAGAGCACGCTCGCGGCGGCCCTCGCGCCGCATCTGCGACCCGTCCCCGGCGCGTTGCACATCAGGACGGACGTCGAGCGCAAGGCCCATTTCGGCGTCAGCGAGACGACCCGGCTGCCGCCCGAGAGCTACACCAAGTCGGCGTCCGACGCGATCTACCGGCGCGCTGCCGACAAGGCCCGAGCGGCGCTCGCCGCCGGCCATTCGGTGATCGTCGACGCCGTCTTTTCTGATCCGGCCGAACGTGAGCACGTCGAGAACGTGGCATTGGCGGCAGGTGTCCCGTTCTCGGGACTATGGCTCACGGCACCGCGTGAGACGCTGGTGGCCCGCGTCGGGGCCCGCACCAACGATGCTTCCGACGCCACCGCCGATGTCGTCGACTTGCAGCTTCGCCGCGTGACAAATCCGGTCGGATGGTCGCCGGTCGATGCCGGCGGCACGCACGATGCAACCTTGGCGGCGGCATTGCGGTTGATCATGCCGCCGATTTGAACAATGGCAGCGCAATCCTTGCGACCTGGAGAGTGAGCCTCGCATGACCATTCGCAATCTCGAATTTCTGCTCGCGCCGAAGTCCGTGGTTCTGGTCGGCGCCAGCCCGAAACCCGGCTCGATCGGACGCATCGTCGCCGCCAATCTCGCCGCCGCCGGCTTTGCCGGCCCGGTCTGGCTGGTCAATCCCAAGCACACGACGATCGACGGCCGGCCATGCTTCGCCGGCATCGCCGACCTGCCGGGCGTACCTGATCTGGCGATTATCGCAACGCCACCGGCGACGATTCCGCGGATCATCGAGGAGTTGGGCGGCAAAGGAACGCGCGCCGCCGTCGTCATCACCGCCGGCGTTACACCCGAGCTGCGGCAGGCCATGCTCGACGCCGCCCGCCCCCATCTGCTGCGCATCCAGGGGCCGAACTGCCTTGGGCTTATGCTGCCGCCGATCGCGCTCAACGCCAGCTTCTGCCACCGTAGCCCGCTGTCGGGCGACCTCGCGCTGGTGTCGCAGTCAGGCGCCCTGATTACCGGCATCGTCGATTGGGCGGCGGGGCGCGGCATCGGCTTCTCGCACATCGTTTCGCTCGGCGACATGGCCGACGTCGATTTCGGCGATACGCTCGACTATCTCGCGGGCGACACGTCGAGCCGGGCACTGCTGCTCTACATCGAGCAATTGACCAACGCGGCGAAATTCATGTCGGCGGCAAGGCGCGCCGCTCGCGCCAAGCCGGTGGTGGTCATCAAGTCCGGCCGGCACGCGGAAGGGGCGCGGGCGGCCCGCTCGCATACCGGCGCCCTCGCGGGTTCCGACGCAGCCTACGAGGCCGCCTTCCGCCGCGCCGGCCTCGTCCGGGTCAATGAGCTGCAGGACTTGTTCAACGCCGCCGAAATGCTGTCGCGCCAGCCACGTCTCGAAGGCGAGCGGCTCTTGATCGTGACCAATGGCGGCGGCGCCGGCGTTCTCGCCGCCGACCGCCTGGCCGACCTCGGCGGCGTGCTGGCACCGTTGTCGCCGACGATGGCCGGGGCGCTCGATGCGGTGCTGCCGCCAACCTGGTCGCGCAACAATCCCGTCGACATCATCGGTGATGCCGACGCCCGGCGCTATTCGGCCACACTCGACGTCGCGTTTGGATCCAGCGATGCGGATGCGGTGCTGGTGATAAACTGCCCAACTGCGCTCGCCTCGAGCAGCGACGTCGCCGCGGCCGTCGTCGCCTGCCGCAGCAGCCGGCGTGCAGCGGGACACTTCGACAAGCCGCTGCTGACGAACTGGCTTGGCGACTCCGCAGCCGATGCCTCGCGCCAGCTTTTCGCGCAGGAGAAGATCGCAACCTTCGACACGCCGGCCGAAGCGGTCGAAGGCTTCATGCAACTCGTACGCTACGCCAGGGCCCAGGACGAGCTGTTGCGGACGCCGCCGCCGATCCCCGGTGGCATGACCTTCGACAGCGCACGGGCACAGGCTGTAATCGACGGCGTGCGGATGCGCGGCCAGGCGATGCTGGCGGAGGTCGATGCCAAGGCCTTGCTGTCGGCCTACGGCATCCCGGTGGTCGAGACGGCTGTTGCGCGCACGCCCGACGAGGTCGAGGCGATCGCCCGCCGCCTGCTTGCGAGCAGCCAAAGCTGTGTCGTCAAGATCCTGTCCGACGATATCACCCACAAGTCCGACGTCGGCGGCGTCCGCCTCGGCCTCGCATCGCCCGAAGCTGCCCGCGACGCCGCCGCCGAGATGCTGGAGCGGATCGGACGCGCCCGGCCCGACGCCAAGATCGCCGGCGTCACCGTCCAGCCGATGATCCGCAAGCCGCGCGCGCACGAACTGATCGTCGGCATGAGCGATGACGCCACATTCGGCCCGATGATCATGTTCGGCGCCGGTGGCACCGCGGTCGAGATCATGCGCGATACCAACCAGGCGCTGCCGCCGCTCGATCTGCAGTTGGCCCGCGACATGATGCGCCGGACCCGCGTGCATCGGCTGCTGGAGGGCTACCGCGACCGGCCAAAGTCGGATCTCGACGCAATCGCCCTCACGCTGGTCAAGTTGAGCGCACTCGTCATCGCCCATCCCGAAATCCGCGAGATCGACATCAATCCGCTGCTCGCCGATGAAAGCGGCGCGATCGCGCTCGATGCCCGCGTTCGTGTGGCCACTGCCGGCGAGGCTTCCCGCCGGCCGCTGTCGATCAAGCCCTACCCGGCGCACTGGGAACGGCGAACGACGCTGCCGGCCATTGGCACAGTGCTCCTGCGCCCGATCCGGCCGGAAGACGAGCTGCTCTACGGCCGCCTGATCGAACGCCTGACGCCGCAGGACGTGCGCATGCGCTTCTTTATCGCCAGGCCGCAGATGTCGCATAAGCTGATCGCGCGCCTGACCCAGATCGACTACGCCCGCGAAATGGCCTTCGTCGCGATCGAGGAGACGAGCGGCGAGCTCATCGGAGTGGCGCGCTTCATCGCCGACCCCGACTATCGCCGCGCCGAGTACGCCGTGATCGTCGCATCGGACCTCAAGGGCCGCGGCCTCGGCTGGCGCCTGATGCAGCAGCTAATCGAGTACGGCCGGCACGAAGGCCTCGGCGAACTCTATGGCGACGTGTTGGCCGACAATTCGACCATGCTCAAGATGTGCCAGGAACTCGGCTTCAAGGTCGAGGCGGCCGATGGCGATGCCAGCATCCGCCGCGTCACACTTCGCCTAACACCGTCGCCGTGATCTGGCCAGGCGCTTGCCGCCTCAGGCCACTTGTGGCCGTGCTTCGGGATGCTCGCGCAGATAGTGGTGCAGGACATGGAGCAAATTCTGCACCTGGGCGTGATCGGCGCGCGCCTGCGCCTGCCGGATATCGTCGACGATCATGTCGCGGATCCGTTCCGGGCCGTGCTCGCGCTGAAGCAGGTATTGGGCGAGCGCCGCAGCGGCAATCTCGGGAATATGCTCGTGCTCGGCGATCGCCAGAACCTCTTCTTCAGACAGGCCGCAAAGCGCGATGCAGTCGTGCATGCTGATCATGGTCCGGCCTTTGCTCTTGCGCGCATCTCCGGTTCGATGCTCGATGTGGAAAATTCGCTACATCTCGGGCGTGGCACATTGATCTCGCTCAATGAGCAACCAACTTCCATCATTGTGCGGCAGCGTGCTCGTAGATGTCCTCTTCCTGGGCATTGTGTATGCGCACCAGCGCCTCGATCGATTCGATGACGCGCTGCGCATCGCGGATCAGATAGCGATCGGCGTCCTTTGCCTCGAGGCCATCCGACAACCGGAACAGCAACCGCGACAGGTGCGCGATCTCCCGATGCGCCCGGCTCATGGCCTCAAGGCCATGGCCGTCGCGCAGATAGCGTGTGAGGCGTGGATAAACGACGCTCTCGTCCTCGCGTTCATGCTCGGCGATCTCGATGGCAACGAGGCGATGGCCTTCGGCGATGAGCGCCACAGCTTCCGCCGGTTCGGCATCGTCGAGCTCATCGGCGATGCCGCGCAGCCGATCGAGCGTGCGTTCCAATCCGGCATGCTCGTCGGCCAAGACCTTCACGGTCGTTGCCGGCAGCATCGCGCGGTTGAAGCGACGGGCCGGCCACAACGCACGCAGTGCGTTCAGGATGACGGCAACGTCGATCGCCTCCTGCGTCAGCGCGCCGGCGACCGGCGGCAGCCAACCGAATGCCGCAGCCGCCATGGCGACGCCTGACAACGCCATGCCGGCAACGATGCTCTGCAGCGCAATCCGGCGGGCGCGCCTGGCAATCGTCACCGCCTGGGAGACGCGGTCGAGGCGATCGACCAGGATGACGACGTCGGCGGCTTCGGACGACACACTGGCCCCGCGCGCGCCCATGGCGATGCCGACGTCGGCGGCCGCAAGCGCCGGCGCATCGTTGATGCCGTCGCCGACCATCAACGTCGGATGCAATCGTTGCTCGGTCGCCACCGCATCGACCTTGTCGGACGGCACACGGTCGGCCAGCACCGCGTCGAGGTCGAGCGCGGCGCCGATGGTGTCGGCGGCATCGGCTCGATCGCCGGTAACCATTATGATGCGGGCGATGCCGCTGGTCCGCAGCGATTGCACCGCGCGCGGCGTCTCACGCCGCAGCTCGTCGCCGAGCAGCAGCGCGCCCGCAACCTGCCCGTCGATCGAGACAAACACGCTGAGCGCCGACCGCCAGGCCGCACGCCGCAAGGCGCGCATTGCCCAATCGTCCGGACGCTTGCCGCCCGCAACCAGCTGGTAGGAGCCGACCCTGGCGGCGCGGCCGTCGATTTTGCCTTCGAGACCCGAGCCGTGCGTCTCGCGCACGTCCGACGGCATGGCGAGTTGCAGCTTCCGTTCCCTCGCCGCCGCGACGACCGCGGTCGCCACCACGTGGTGCGAGGCCTGCTCCAGCGACGCCGCCACCCGCAGCACTTCCTCTGCCGTTCGCCCGGGTGCCACTTCGATCGCGACCAGTCGGGCGCCGCCGACCGTCAGCGTACCGGTCTTGTCGAAGATCACCGTGTGCGTTCGTGCCAGCGCTTCCAGGGGACCGCCGCCTTTGATCAGGATGCCGTGCCGGGCTGCCTGCGAGACGCCGGCGATGAAGGCAACGGGCGCTGCCAGGATCAGCGGGCACGGCGTTGCCGCAACCAGCACGGCGAGGGCGCGCAGGGGATCACCGGAAATCAGCCAGGCCGCGCCGGCGACTACCAGCGTCAGCGGCAGCAGCAGCAAGGCATAACGATCGGCAAGGCGAATGAACGGCGACTTCGACGTCTGTGCCGACGTCACCATCCGCACGATGCCGGCATAGGTGCTTTCACCGGCCGTCGCCGTCGCCCGCAACTCGAAGGTGTCACCGATATTCATGGTGCCGCTGTAGACCGCCGCACCGGCGCGCCGATCGACCGGCATCGGCTCGCCGGTCAGTGCCGCCTCGTCAATCGTTGCTGCGTCGCTGACGACGATGCCGTCGACCGGGATCACCTCGCCGCCACGGACCACCAGGTGATCGCCGATCGCAACCTCTTCGACGGCCAGATCTTCGACCTGGTCATTCCGCCGTCGATGGGCGACCCGCGGCGCTCGGTCGACCAGGGCCTTGAGATCCCTTTCGGCGCGGCCGACGGCGAAATCCTCGAGCAGATTGCCGCCCGAGTACATGATGGCGACGACGATGCCGGCCAACGGCTGCCCGAGCACGATGGCCGCCGTCATCGACACGAACGCGACCGCATCGACGCCAAGTCGACCCGCCAGGAAATCGCGAACCATGGATACGGCAAGACCGACGATCACGGGGATCGTGCCGGCCGACCACAGCCATGCCGCGACTTTCACGTGCCCGGCAAGATGCGCGGTGAGCCCAAGCACGAAGCCCGTCGCCGCCACGACCACCATTGCGCGGCGCGCATTGCGCTCGGTTGCCAGCGCCACGGCGATGTCGCGCCAGCGCGCCGACATGTCGGCACGATCGCCTTGCCCGGAGTTCAAGAACATCCCGTCTCTCGCGGCTGGCGGCGTAGCACCGAAGCGCTCGACCAAGACCTAGTCAAGATCGACGACGGCTTTGATGAAGAACGTGCGCAGCACGCCGTCGTGCTCGGTCAGTGAGACGTACTCGCCCGGCACGAACCGGTGCTTATCGAACTTGAAGCCGGACTCGTCGTCGGACTTCGACTTGGGATTGTAGTCGAAGGCCCAGGTGCCGCCGGGCCGATGCACCAGATGGCCGATCTCGTTCGGTTCGCCCGCCCAGAAGCGGCGGACGCGGCAGCGATCACGATTTTTCTTCCATTCAGCGGCATCGAGATGGCCCTGCTCGTCGAGCGGCGCGATAAGGTCGTAGCCATGTTCCCGACTGCCGTTCGGGTGGTCATGGTCGCGCGCGAGTTCGAGGCGGACTTGCTTCAAAGTCATGGCTGGCTCCGGTTCGCGAGGTACTAGTGGGACATTAGCACGGGCATTTCGGCGTATTCGATGACGTGCTTCGAGGCGCCACCCAGGATGAACTCGCGCAACCGCGAATGGCCGTAGCAGCCCATCACAAGCAGGTCCGAGCCGGCGGCTGAGGCTTGGCGCAGGAGCTCGCGCCCGACATCGGCACCGATCGCGGACGCTTGCGAGGCAACGCAATTGATGCCCTGGCGAGCGAGCATGGCGCAAATCTCGGCGGCGGGCAGATCGCCGGCCACGGCCGGTTCCTTCTCCGGATTGATCCACACCACATTGACACCGGTGGCAAGCTTCAGCAGCGGCATGGCATCGAATACGGCGCGGGAGGCCTCGCGCCGCGCGTTCCAGGCAATGGTGACATGCTTGGCCGGCAGTACCAGCCGGCCCTTGTTCGGAATGAGCAGCAGTGGCCGGCCGCTCTCGATCGCGACGCGCTCCGGCTCCTCCAGCATGTTGGAGTACGGCCAGGAGGCATCCCGCTGATTGGCCACGATAATGTCGGCGGTACGGCCATGTTCGACGATCGTGCCGGCTGCGGTGGCGAAGGCGGCATCGGCCTCGCGCCATTCGGATTGGAAAGTCTCGCCGGCCGTTGCCTTCTCGAACATCGCTTTCAGCTGCGTCATGTCGGCCTGGTAGGCTTCGCGATGCTGATCGACGCTGACCGTCATGCCGGTGCCGTCGGCGGCGGGTATGACCACGAACGGCGGCATTACGACAAGTCCGATCAGATGTGCCTGCATTTGCCGCGCCACTGGCACTGCAGCTTCAAGCAACCTCGGCGCCCGCTGCACATCGGCCAAGTGAACGAGAATCGACTTGTAGCTCATCGACAGACCCTCTGGCTCGCTTTCACCGAGCGCCCTCCCTACGGTGGACGCCTCTTGAACATCCCGAACATGATGCCGTCTAGAACCGGCAGAAGACCTCGCCCCAGGGCGTCACGCGACAACCGGGGCGAAAGCGATAGGCTCTCGAATATCGGCGATAGCCCGGCTCGTCCCACCAGCCCGGTGGACGCTCGCCATCACACCTGATGGCGCGGCAGGTATTGCCGCCGTGACGATGCCACCAGCCCTCGCCTGGGCCCCATTCGCAGACGCGGTGACAACCGTGCACCAAGCTGACAATGCCGCTGGTCTCAAGCCTGGGTGTGAGTGCGGCCGCAGTGCTACCCGCCGACGCCACGGCATCGCCGCAGGCCAGGAATGCTGCCATTACGCCCACTGCTGCAGCCTGCCAGGCATTCGAAACCATTACCGACCTCGCATCGATTACCATTTTTGAAAATTGACACGGCTGCCGGCGGGCCGGTTTGATAGCGATCAAGCCGTTGGCGCTCGCGGCTCCGGCCCCGGTTCGATCTCCATGCGGGCACCGGCCAGCCGGCGGTAGAGATCAAGATCGCGGCGGATCGGCCACCAATCATATAGAAAGATCTCGATTGGCCGCCAGTTGGCAACCCAGCCGAGGATGATGAAGCTTTCCTCGATCACGCGACCCCAGGGCCTGGGATCGAGAAGCCTGCCGACGTATTGGCTGGCCAACAGGCATGCCACCAGGAGCGGCAGCCCGACAGCCAGATGCCGCCGCCCGCTGCGGAACAGCTGGCGCAACTGCAGCTCGATCCGGCCGGCGCGATAGGCGAAAAAATTGCTGAATGCGGTATCGAGGCCGCGTTCGCGCGCCAGACGCGCCTGGTCGGGGGGCAAGTGGACGACCAGCCGCAATGGCCGGTCGGCCCGCAACTCGCGCGCGTAGTCGACAACGAATTCCTCAGCGTCCGGATCGAGGTCACGTTCGTGGAACGGCGAGGGATCGAGCGAATTGAACAGTTGCGCGACCTCGCGCACCCGCACTTCGACGACCTCGAATTGCGCCGCGGCTTTCGAGGTATCGTCGGTCACAACGCACGGATTGGTATCTTACGCTGTTCGACCGCCGGCGCGACAATTTTCGGAATTGTGATGGTCAGCACACCGTTGCGGAAGTCGGCGGCGATGTCCTCGACCTTGGCGTCGGCCGGCAGTCGGAACGAGCGCTGGAAGGCGCCGTATTCGCGCTCGGAGAAGAAATAGTTGTCGCCCCGCTCCTCGTTTTCGAGGCGCTTCTCGCCGCGCACGATCATCGTGCCATCCTGCATCGAGATGTCGATATCTTCGACGGTGACACCCGGCAGCTCCATCGTGATCTGGTAGCTTGCACTGGATACGGATGCATCCGACCGCGGCGCAAACCAGTCCGCGATCTTCTCGCCAGCGCGCTTCAAGGGTTCATAGACCGATGGCAACCAGCCGGCAGTGTGAGATCGTTCAACCATGACATCCTCGTAGGTCGTTGTGTCAATTTGCAGAGACTACCTGGCCATCTGATCGGGGATTTGATGGGCCGCGATGATATCCGTCAAACGAGGCCTGCCGGGCGTTGATCAGGGTCAAGGCAGCGCGATCATCGCGGCGGCACACATTAACTATGCTAGACAACAATTCCGAAGCACGCCCAGCAGACCGGGCGCCGGCCCCCAAGCGGCAAATCGGCATCGAGGAGATCCTCGGGGCTTCGAACGCGTCGTCCGCCGGCCTCCTGCAGCATCGCGCTGTGCGCTGGTCGCTGATTGCGTTCGCCGTGCTCGTGCTCGGCGCCATCGCGTGGTCCATGACCGGTAGCAAGGCGACGACGCGCTATGTCACCGAACCGGTGGCGCGTGGCAATCTCGTGGTCCTCGTCACCGCAACCGGCTCGGTGCAGCCAACCAACAAGGTCGACGTCTCGAGCGAGCTTTCCGGCACCATCCGCAAGGTGCTGGTCGATTACAATTCCGTAGTCACCGCCGGCCAGCCGCTCGCCCAACTCGACACCGACAAGCTGCAGGCCACCGCCGACAGTTCCCGTGCCCGGCTGGCGGCGGCGAGGGCGAAGGTCGCCGATGCCGATGCGACGGTCATCGAAAAGCAGCGCGATCTCGTGCGCAAGAGGGCACTCGCCGGCAAGCAGTATGCCTCGACGCACGATCTCGAGATCGCGCAGGCGGCCTACGACCGGGCGGTAGCGGCGGTGGCGAGCGCCGCTGCCGATGTCGGGGTTGCCGAAGCCGATCTGAAGCTCAACGAGACCAACCTTGCCAAGGCCTGCATTTGCTCGCCGATCAATGGCGTCGTCTTGAAGCGCAGCGTCGATCCGGGGCAGACTGTAGCTTCGTCGCTGCAGGCGCCGGTGCTGTTCTCGATCGCCGAGGATCTGAAGCAGATGGAATTGCAGGTCGACGTCGACGAAGCCGACGTCGGCAAGGTCAAGGTCGGGCAGAATGCGACGTTCGGTGTCGACGCGTTCCCCGACCGCAAGTTCCCCGCCACGATCCGCGATGTGCGGTTCGCGTCCGAGACCATTCAGGGCGTCGTCACGTACAAGGCGGTGCTGAACATCGACAATTCCGAGCTGCTGCTGCGCCCGGGGATGACCGCGACCGCCGAGATCAAGGTGACGGAAATCAACGATGGGCTGCTCGTTGCCAATGCGGCATTGCGCTATACGCCGCCGCCGGTCAACCAGGCCAACAATACCAGCCTGCTGCGCCGCCTGTTGCCGGGGCCGCCGCGTTTCCGGCCGGCCACCCCGCACGAAGAGGCCGGGCCAAACCGAAAGGTCTGGATGTTGCAGAACGGCCAACCCGTCTCGATCCCGGTCACCATCGGGCCGAGTGATGGCAGACGCACTCACGTCGAAAATGGCGCGATAGCAGTTGGACAGGCGCTGATCGTCGACCAGACGACAGCCCAGCGCTGAGAAGGCAGGCACTTCGTGAAGGATGCCCGCGACAAGCCGCCGCTGATCGAGTTTCGCGGCGTCACCAAAATCTACGGCCACGGCGCCGCGGCAGTGCACGCGCTCGACGGCGTCGATCTGGCGATCAAGGAAGGGGAATTCGTCGCGATCATGGGACCTTCCGGCTCCGGCAAATCGACGGCGATGAACATGATCGGCTGCCTCGATACGCCGACCTCGGGCGACTATCTCTTGAACGGCGTCGAGGTCGGACGCCTCGCACGCAATCAACGCGCGCTGATCCGCCGCCACTTGCTCGGGTTCGTCTTCCAGGGCTTCAATCTGCTCGCACGCACGACGGCTGCCGAGAACGTCGAGCTGCCGTTGATCTATCGTGGCATGCAGCTCGCCGATCGGCGACAGCTGGCCGCGCGTGCGCTGGCGCGCGTCGGCCTCGCCGGTCGCGAGAATCACACCTCGGCCGAGCTTTCCGGCGGCCAACAGCAGCGCGTAGCAATCGCCCGCGCGATCGTGACCGACCCCGATGTGCTGCTCGCCGACGAGCCGACCGGCAACCTAGATACCCGCACCAGCCAGGAGATCATGGAACTGGTCACAAGCCTCAATCGCGACCAACGGATGACGATCGTGATGGTCACCCACGAAGCCGACATTGCCGCCTTTGCCCACCGCATCATCCGCTTCGTCGATGGTCGCATCGAGAGCGACATCGTCAACCGAAAGGCCGCCTGATGCTGCTCGAGGCGATCAAGCTCGCAATGCAGGCGATCCGGCGCAATGCCATGCGCTCGTTTCTGACCGTGCTCGGCATCGTCATCGGCGTCGGCGCCGTGATCGCCATGGTAACGATCGGCAACGGCACGACGGCCAAGGTCACCGCTGATCTTGCCAAGCTTGGGTCGAACCTGCTGTTCGTCAGTCCGGGGCAATTCGGGCCCGGCCGGGCAAGTTCGGATGCGAAGGCGTTCAATACCCGGGACGTCGACGCGA
The DNA here is from genome assembly GCA_963741505.1 of uncultured Alphaproteobacteria bacterium. Classification (GTDB taxonomy): domain Bacteria; phylum Pseudomonadota; class Alphaproteobacteria; order Rhizobiales; family Hyphomicrobiaceae; genus JAKFWF01. The sequence goes on from CAVUIJ010000014.1 coordinate 357,144, forward strand.
TGAAATCGCAGCTCAATCACGTCAAGGCGGTGGCGCCGGTCGCGCAGAAATCCGTGACAGTGGTATCGGGCACCGACAACCGCATTACCATCGTCACCGGCACGACCAACGACTACTTTATCACCCAGGACTGGCCGCTGAAGGCCGGCCGGCAGTTCTTCGAGGGCGAGGTCCGCAGCGGCCGGGCCGCCTGCATCATCGGCGAGACCGTGCGTGACAAGTTGTTCGGCCGCGGCGATCCGATCGGGCGCAGCATCCGGGTCGGCAAGCTTTCCTGCGAGGTCATCGGCCTGCTCGAGCCCAAGGGCCAATCGAGTTTCGGCACCGACCAGGACGACATCGTGCTGGTGCCACTGCGCACGTACCACCGGCGCATCGCCGGCAATACCGACATCAGTCGCATCATGGTGTCGGCGATGGACGACGTCGAGACCACGAAGGTCCAGGGCGAGATCGAGCGCCTGTTGCGCGAGCGACGGAACGTCAACGCCGGCAAGGAGGACGATTTCTCGGTACGCGACATGAAGCAGATCGTCCAGGCGACGGCGGGGACAACGGCCATGTTGACCGGCCTGCTCGGCGCCGTCGCGGCAATCAGCCTGCTGGTCGGCGGCATCGGCATCATGAACATCATGCTGGTCTCGGTCACCGAGCGCACGCGCGAAATCGGCATACGCCTGGCCATCGGCGCGCTGGAACGCCAGGTCTTGTCGCAGTTCCTGATCGAGGCCGTGGTGCTGTCGCTGCTCGGCGGCCTGATCGGTGTCATGCTCGGGCTCGCACTGGCCGCTCTCGCGACCAGGGGATTGCAGGTCCCGTTCGTGCTCGATCCGACGATCGTCTTCGTCGCCCTGGTATTCTCGGCGCTGGTCGGTGTGATATTCGGCTATTTCCCGGCCCGCCGCGCCGCGCACCTCGATCCGATCGAAGCGCTGCGGCACGAATAGGGCGGGACCGCTCAGCGCCGGTTGAGGCTGATCGAGGCCCGGCTCATGCCGATGCCCTGTGTGGTGATATTGACCGAGTGCTGCGACTTGCTGAAAGAAACGGCCATGTTGCCGCTGAAGCCGCCGCCTTTCAATTCGAGCGACAGGCTGTCGCCTGTGGTGCGGCCCGTCGCCGAACCATTGACGTTGTAGGTTCGTTCCTCCCAGTCGCCGGTGGCGCGGGCGCCGTCGACCTTGAGGCGGCTGCGCACATGGATTGGCTGGGTCTGGCTCTGGCACTGGATTGCCATATTGAGTTCGCTGCCGCCGCCGGTGTAGTAGGCGGTGCAGCGGATGCTTTCGGAACTACCGTCGGTATACTGGACACGGCCGCTGCCGCCCCAGTTGCCGAGCAGGGTGGAAATGACCGCACTATCGGCGGCGTCGGCGGACATCGCGCCCGCAAGTTGCGCCAGCAGTACCGTCGCCGCAGCCGCGGCCGCTCTCCAGCCTGCCGCATGTACGGAATATCGCATCATATCCTCCTGCCATCGCTGCTAGTCGATCGTTCGGCGTGGTCTCGTCGCCACAATCATTTCATTGCCGCAAGCGCCCACGGAACGAGTTCGACAACGGTCTTGCCGAAGGCAGCATCGAGGGCCGCCGTAACCGCTGCCGCGTCGCTCGCGCCGGCCGGAACGGAAGCCTTGAAGATCCGGGCATCCAGGATCTTGCCGTCATTGCGCACGACCTTGGCTGCAATCTCGACCTCGGCGGTCGGCGCAGCGGTCATGGCGGCATGAAAACTGCGGACGTCGAGCAAGAGCTGATGATCGGCGACGACGCCTTCCGGCGCGCGACCGAAGATCCGCATGTAGCCGGCGCTCTCGAAGCTCTGGATGATTCGCGACTGCAACAGCTTCGGCAGCACATCAGGCCACTGTGCATTGTCGAGCACCGGTTTTTGGCCGTCCCCGCCGCGCAGCAGCACCTTGTCGGTATCGAAAGTGCCGAGCCCGGTCGGCTCGGGAATGACGAGTTGGCCCGCCGGCGCCGGGCCGAGGCCGGCGAACTGACGCACCGCCGAGAGTTCATAGATCCGGGGTGGCGTCTTCTGGCCGCCGCCGGTCAGGCGCTCCAGCCCGGCGACGATGCCGTCGACCCGATCGGAGTTGCGGGCGAGCGCGCCGGAAAACGTGCTGATGCTGGCGATCGCCGTGCGCAATGGTTCCGCATTCTCGACCACGAGCTGGTCGATATGGCGCAGCGCCTCGCGCGCCGCCTCGGTCATGTTCTGCCCGGTATTGGGATCGGCGACCAACAGCGGCGGCTCTGCGCCCGTCGACGCGAGCTGTTGCGCATCGGCAGCACCGCCGAACAACGCAACGACCGGCGCGCCCGTCAGGCCCTGGAACTCGATCGCCGCCCGCGTATCGCTGCGCACTGGCGTCTTGCGATCGATTGCGACCGAAACCGTGATGCGCCGCGGTTGACCAATATCGAGATCGAGCGCCGTCACCTCGCCGACGCGAATGCCGTTGAACAGCACCGCCGAGCCCTTCAGCAAGCCTGAGACGGTTTTCTCGTATTGAATGCGATAGACCGAGCGCTGCAACAATGCTCCAGCGTTATTGAGCCAATAGACGAACCCGAAGCCCGCCGCGATCACCGCAAGGGTGAAGGCTCCGATCAGGACATAGCGCGCGCGGATTTCCATCGCTTCCCTCTCAGGTATGGGCTTCCTGCCGGCCGAGCTCCAAGGCCCGCCCGCGCTTGCCGCGAAAATATGCTTTCACCCACGGATGCTCGCTTTGCAGCATCTGCGCCATCGAGCCGATCGCAACCACGCGACCGTCGGCCAATGCCGCGATGCGATCGCATACGGTCCGCAGACTGTCGAGATCGTGCGTGACCATGAACACGGTGAGCCCGAGCGTCTGCTGCAGGGTGCGGATCAACGCATCGAACTCGCCGGCCGAGATCGGATCGAGGCCCGAGGTCGGCTCGTCGAGGAAGACGATATCGGGCTCGAGCGCGAGGGCACGTGCGAGCGCCACGCGCTTGGTCATGCCGCCGGACAGCTCGGATGGGAACTTGTCCGCATCGTGCGGGCCCAGACCCACCATGGCGAGCTTGGTCAGCGCCACCTCGTCCATGATCCGCTCGGACAGTTCGAGCTGCTCTCGCATCGGAAATTGCACGTTTTCCTTGACGGTCAGCGAGGAGAACAGCGCGCCGTGCTGGAACAGAACGCCCCAGCGCCGCTCGGTGACCCGCCGCTCGACATCGCTCAATCGATCGAGATCGCGGCCAAGCACCAGGATTTGCCCCTGCCGCTTGGGTATCAGGCCGATGATCGTACGCATCAGCACCGACTTGCCACTGCCCGAGCCGCCGACGAAGCCCAAGATCTCGCCCCGCCGCACATCGAGCGACAGTCGGTCGAGGATGACCCGATCGCCGAAGCCGACCACCAGATCGCGCACCACAATCGCTGCTTCGCCCGTGCCGTCCGTCATCATCGTCACATCCCGATCGACGCGAAGAAGATGGCGAACAGGCCGTCGAGGACGATGACCAGGAAGATCGCCTTGACCACCGAGGCCGTGGTCCTGATGCCGAGCGACTCCGCGCTGCCGCGCACCAACAGTCCCTCGGAGCAGGCGACGACGCCGATGACGAGCGCCATGAACGGCGCCTTGATCATGCCAACCTCGAAGTGCGTGATCGAAATCGCGTCCCTCAATCGCGTAATGAAGATGTCTGGATTCATGCCGCCGTAGAGCCAGGCAACGAGCCCGCCGCCATAGAGTGCCGACATCGAACCGAGAAAGGCCAGGATCGGCAGGGCGACGAGCAATGCCAGCACCCGCGGCAGGATCAGCACCTCGACCGGATCGAAACCCATGGTGGCGAGCGCATCGATCTCCTCGCGCATCTTCATCGAGCCGAGCTCGGCGGTGTAGGAGCTGCCCGAGCGGCCAGCCACCATGATGGCGACAATCAGCACGCCGATCTCGCGCAGCACCAGGATGCCGACCATGTCGACGACATAATCGTCGGCGCCGAATTTGCGGAAATGGAAAAAGCCCTGCTGGGCGATGATGGCGCCGATCAGGAACGTGATCAGCAGGATGATCGGTACCGCCTGCCAGCCAACGCGATCGATCTGATGCACCGCCGATGTCAGTCGGAACGTGCGCGGATTTCGCACCACCCGCACCAGCGCGATGCCGATTGCCCCGATCATGTTGAGAAGGATCGCGAGGTTCTCGCCCAGCGCCGCCAGCTGGCCTCGCGCGGCCGTCAGTGCCTGGCGAACCAAAGCCGGCTTCGGCCTCGGCGCGGCCGGCAGGTCGCTGGCCCGACGCACGGCGTCGAGCAGGACCGCGTACCGCTCCGGCAGACCGCTGACTTCGAGCGGCTGGTCGCGCCCTTTCCAGCTCTGCAGCAGCCGCTGCAGCAGGCGTGCGCCATACGTGTCGAAGGCCTCGATCGCCCGCATGTCGAGCGCGACAGGCGTCGACGAGGCAGGCGGCGGCTCGAGGGCAGCAATCGCTCGATCGAGCTCGGCCGCGTGCGCCGCCGTCCAGGCGCCGGTCGCCTGCAGCCTGACCCGGCCATCTATGACTTCGGCGCGTAGCACGTGCAGACACACTCCCTCCCGCTCCATCCCGATGTGCCGGGACAGACCGCAGTATTCTAACACTGTAGACCAATTCCGCTGCCGCAGCGAAGCCGTCACTGACGAACGTCAAACGACCGGCCGCCGGATCTGCCCATTGCGAGCAAATCTGCCCGGAATACTCAGCTTGGACCTGGAAGTTCGATGACGCCGGCCACCTCCGTCAACCGGACTTCATGGCCGGGCTCCAATGACGGCCTGAAAGCAATCACTGCCGTGTCAAATCCCCCCTCCGCGAGCTGCCGGGTGAGCACACTGCGTTCACCGGTCACGGCACAGCAAAGCGGCATGGACTTGCGTCAACCTTGCCGGGGCACGCATTTGACTGCGTCGAGTGCCGGCCGCAGTTGTGGAAATGGTCCGCGACGGCTAAGTCGAGGCGGGAGTGTGGCCGTTGGCACAAAGGGCCGCGATCAGGTTCCTCAGTCGCGCTTCCTCAAGCTTGCCGGTCGGCCGGATTCGCCGGGGCATTCGAACGAATTTCACCCCGATGAAGTTGGGGTCGACATGCACGACTTCGCAGCCTATCGAAACGCCGTCGTCGATGATCTCCAGATCGAATTTCGCGCGGATCTGGACACCGCAGCGAACCACAATCCGTGCGCCACTGAGGCTGATGTCGACGACGGTGGCCGCAATAGGCGGGTGATCCGCGCCGACGATACGTGCTGGCTTGAGCATCTTTCTTCTGCCGAATGCTCTTCGCTCGTCTGGGCGCGATTGAGCGGCCGGCTTGTCAATGTGGTTCGACATGGTGCGCCTCACCTCTGTCGCTTCGGTCGGGGGAGGGACGCGGGGTTGGCGCCTCGCCACGCATCGGCTTCAACGATCGTCGTGGGGAACGGGCCGCCGGTATCGCAGGTTGTCGCCTGGTCGACGAAACTCACACCCACTCCGCCGGTAAGCGCATGCCTGATTGCACAGGTCAGCACCTGGTTTGAATCTTCGAGAATGAGCTCGAATTGGGATGGCAGCCAGGCCGGCACGGCGCATTCCAGGAACGTCCCTTCCAGACCTCGATTGCGCACCTTGCAGAGTATTCTTGGCCGGCCCCTTACGCGGATCCAACCCTGAGCGCAGTTGTCGCGTCTGCCGAACCCGCGACGCGCCTGCATTGGTAACATGATGCCACTCCAGCACATGGCAGGCTGCGCACCCGTACGCGCATGGCAGCGCAATACACCGGCAGCATGGCCTGCATCGATTGATTTGGTGGATGCCGCACTCCGGCGGCTGGACAATCGGCATCATGCCTCGGGAGCGGCTAAAGCACGGCGCTCCGGTGTCTAATGTATAATTGCACGAGGGAAGTTAAGCCCGGATTACGCATAATCGCCCGCGCCCAATCGGGACTTGCGTTCACTTTAATCATGCTTTTACAGCTTCGGGCTAGGTTGTTCGGGCAGACAATTGCGCACTCGCTATTGGCGCACGGCATAATGCCACTTTGTCTCGCCGGCCGATCCGGCATGCCCCTCCGCATCATCGCAATTCGCCACGCCGCGCGTCACTTGCGCGGCAGCAGGCTGCCGCGTTCCGTTCGAGGTACATGCCATGCAAGCCGCCGAAATACGCATTGCGGATGTCGCCATTGATCATGGATCGCCGTCGGGCATTGCATCGAGCGAAGTCTTTCGCCCCTTGCTGGCAGGCTTGCTGGAGGAACTCCTGAATTCCACGCTGTTGACGGCCGCGACGGCCAGCATTGCAAACTGGATGGTGGTGAACCAGGACCGCCCGGCACGCCGCAACCTCGTGTGCTATTTCCCGCCGCCACCGGCTTTCTTTCCGCAGGCCATGCTGAAATTGTGCGTCAATATCGATACGATCGAACTGTCGAGCCGTCTGCGCGACTACTACGACAGGCTCGCGTTTCTGCGCACGCTGACCATCGGCTTTGCCGACCGCGACGGATCGGAGGGCGACATGGATCCCGTCTCCATCGAAGTACTTGCCGGGGCGTGGCAGGAGTCGGCCGCGGCCGGGCGCGCGGCAGTATGCGCACTGGGCGAGCATCTGTGCGATGGCAAGTCGATGCACGACAACGAGCGCCATCGAACGGTGCTCGAGCTACTTTCCCAAATCGAGCTTGGCAATCACCCCTGTGTCGACGCCGCTGGCACAGTTACCGTGCCGTATCGCACCGAGCGCCGGGCACTGCAACGCAGGTCGATGAATGTGCAGGCCTACATCGTCGTCGGCGAAAGCATCGAGAGAGTTGCGGTTCTCAATGCCAGCGACAAGGCGATCGGCGTCTTGGGTCTGCTGAACGCATCCCTGGGCACCGCCGTTCATCTGCTCGTCCGCCCCGGCTTCAGCATCAGCGGCAAGGTCGATTGGGTCGGCCTGGGTCGAGCCGGTATCTCGCTCGATCAGTCATTGCCCGCCAATTTAAGCCTTTTCGCGTTGATCAACTGAGTTTCACGGTCGAGACTACTCGGACAGGCCCGATGCGCCTCGCAGCGGCGGTGACGGTGCGTGCGACGCATCGCCTGGACATACGTCGAACTTGCACTCAGAAATTGTCGGTCGCATCGCGACGTATCAAGCGATATCCAAGGTGCCGCTTTGAATCGATCGGATCGTAGGAAAGATGCTGGCGAAGGCGCTTGCGCAGCTTGCTGATGTGGCTTTCGATTACGTTCTCGTCGATGCCTTGATTGAACAATCCATAGACAGTGTTGAATATCTGCGTCTTGGTTACCCTTCGAGACCGATTATATACGAGGAATTCCAATATGTGCAATTCCCGGCGCGGCAGCGCCAGCGGTTGACCACAGATCAGCGGGTCGCGGCCGTCGCGAAAGATCTTGATATCGACAGTATCGGCTCGCTTTTCGCGATCCGCCCTCAGCCGGCGCGAGATCGCCTCGATCCGAGCCAGGATCTCGCGCACGTGGCACGGCTTGGTAACGACATCGTCGACGCCCTCGGCGAACATTTCGAGCGTTCCCAGCAGCGATTTCTGGTCCTTCATCGCAATTACCGCAGCAGCGGAACGACGCTTGATGACCGCCGCCATGTGTTCGACAGCGGCGCATTCGCCGATGAGAAAGGCGTTGATCGCGCCGACGTCTTCTTCAGCGGCGGCGCCGACCCACCCCTCGAAGTCGCCCGAGTTGAATCCCGTCGCCGGAACTCCCTCGCGATCGAACGAAGACCGATAAGCTTCGGTTACAATTGTGCGATCGTCCACGATTATTATCATAGAACTTGCCCCCGCCGAATCGAAATTCATGCGCCTCGTGCTTCTTCGTACACGAGGCGCAGCGGAGCTAGAATTGTTCGTCGTCAGTTAATGCTACACGTGTTTTCAATGTCACTCTTCTAATAACAATATCTATTGGATAATATACTATGTAGTTTATCTATTTTCGACTGGCCGCTTCGTCGCCGTTGCGCGAGTTCTTGATGGCTGCGGTGCGCCGATCTCGTCGCGAAGCGTGGACCGCGCCGGCAGCTGGTGCCGCAATCGCAGCGCTGAGGCAGATTTCGCAATCCCACTCTGCTGGCACTCGAGCGTCATTTAACACTCGAACTGAGCAACCCAGCCAAGGACGCCCAGCATCGACTTTTCCGCGGCGGTGGACGTGCTCAGCGGCAAGGCGAGGATGCGTTTCGCCTCGGCCGCGGCAGCCGCGCGGCTCGGAATTTGTCGGCAGCCCCTGCACAGCCTCATCCGGTGGTCGATATTGTGCACCGCGGGCCAGTGGCCAACCGCCGTTGTCGAGACGAATCAACAGCTTGGTCAAACGCCACGCGGCCGCTGGCGGGTCGAAAGAGTACATCGCCGGTTGGGACGGGTCGCCGGCCGGCACGCTCTTGCGGCGTGACGAATGACATTGCGCGAAATCGGTCTTGCGGCAGGCGGTGCCCGCGTCTATAAGCGCGCCACACGGTCGGGTTTCGGGCTCGGCTGCGAAGGGTGTTGCCGACAATCGCACACCCATGGTCGGGCGGAGCGTAGCGCAGCCTGGTAGCGCACTTGCTTCGGGAGCAAGGGGTCGGGAGTTCGAATCTCCCCGCTCCGACCAATTAAATCAATGGGTTAGAGATTCGAAAAGAACATTGCGCCCATGATATGCCCAAGATACGTACTCAGACGAATGGCCTTGATACAGCTTTAGCAAGTGCGTCTGCCGCCTGAGACACGCCAAACGCGAATGGCGCGTCTTACTCGACTGTGGTGAGCAGGCAGCATTTGCTGCAATTGCCATTCGGTGTCTGCGTATCACCATCTGTCTTTTGCTTGAGCGCTGCGAGATCAAGAGTTCGTTTGCCGATCGGCCGCTCGCACCAGGAGTAGCGCACCACATCCGGCGACGCATAAGCCGCTCGAAAACAGGAGGACACCTACGCTCCAAAGTTCGATGGAGAGGCTTGAGACGAGCGGCGCTGCAGCCCGGGCAACGCGCGCAGGCGCGCCTATCAATGCAAGTCGATAGCCGTAGTTCTGCGAGCCAAACAACGTCAGTGGAACTGTGCCGCGTTCGATGGTGAGTATGCCGTTACCTGCACGATGGAGACCAGCAATCAGGCCTGCGAAGGCACCGCTGCAACCAGGACGATCGCCGCGCCAATCGGATGCGCCAGCGTTGCAAGACGCGCCGACAAGAGCGGATGGTACCGCTTGAGAAATCCCGCTTCGACGAGTTCGTGTGACATCTTCTCCGGCCCGATCAACGCGCCAGCGGCAATGGCCTGAACGGTCGTTGCTCCGGCCGCTTCCAGGATGCGCGGCAAGTGTGCTGCCATCGCGGTCGACACAAACCATGCAGCCGCGAACGAGAGCAGCTACATCGTTCGGTCCATCACCATCTCGGTTGGCTTCTCAGTTGATGCAGCCATCTTCGGGAGTTCCGGCGCTACAGGCAGCCCGAACAAATTGAGAGGCAGGCCAAGGACGAGATGCGCGCTCGCTCAAGCCAAGCATGTCTCCCGCCATCCCAAACGCTTCAGCGCCCAACGCGGTCAGCGGCCAGCCGATGGTGCTGGCCAAGGCCTCTCCGCAAGTCCGCGCCTGCGTGCGAAGAGCATTCAGCGCTGGTCCATAGGCTGTGTGCCCCTCACGGACATGTCGATCGCGAAATCGGCAATTTGCGCCAGTCTGTCCGTCGACTTCTGCTGCTGCTCAGCAAGTTTGACCGAGGGTCATGATCGACGAGTTGGTGCTGGCGCCGGGACGCACAGTCTCCCCCTCTTTGGTGTCGAAGCTCGAACGAACGGCGAACTCGACGCGATGGTCTCAGCTCCGGACACTCGCGGCCAAGGAGAACATTGTGGGTCAGGGCCAACGACGGACATCCTGGTCAAGACCGAGGCGTCCACCGATTGCAAAAAAGCAACGCAGCCTCTTCCTCCTGGTATCATTGTCGGAAAAGGTAGATGGGGCTCGACCACATGCGATGGCCGTCCTCCTGCTGCACTCGAATGTATAGTCGCGTATCCCCCTGTGTTCGCAGCTTTACATTCCGCCTGAGTGTCGCTGACGTTTGCTCCATGACATCGGGCAACCGTTGAACGCGGATGGCGCGGTCGAGGCCACCAGCTGCGAACTCACGCGGCTCGACGCCCAGATCTGCAATCGCCACTTCACCCGATACCGGAGCCGTTTTGAAGTCGAGCCGTCCCGTATTCGGAATTTCGAGCCAGAGGTCGATCGCACCGTAGTTGCCGGTGGTCACGGCTTTCCACATCACACTGGAGTGATCTTGCTTCTGAATTCCACGATCGAGATTCCAGTTGTTGATCACGCCGGTCCTCAGAATGCGGTTCCCGTCGATCGAAAGTAATCCGTCCCAGTTGGTGGTGCGAGCGCGCCCGCGATATTCCGCGCCCTCGTAGACGAGACGCACGCGAGCGCCCAGGTCTTTCTCGTCGTAGAGTTCGAATCTGTTTCCAGGCAATCCAGACCGTCGCATATATCGATGCGCTCGATAGGCGCGGACGCGGCCACGTTGACGACCAGATCCACGGTTTCCTGATCGACGCCAGCGATGTCGCCCATGATGAGATGGCGCGTTCGATCGACCTGAGTGGGCCCGAGCAATGGGTCGCGCTGGTAGACATGGCCCTCTCGGGTCAGCTCGACGGACACATCGAGAAGAGCGCGATTGCCTGTGGTTGCGTAGTGCCTCCGCCGAAGCATGGAACTCGAAAATGGCATCGCGATCCAGGCGCTCAGCCAGGAAGCATGTCAGCCCGCCGTAACTGCCGAAGAACGAGGCGCCGGGATAACAGGCTCCTGGGCGGCCTTTGTGCCCGTCAGAGTTGGCAACGATTCCGACACGGAAGTTCTTTTCGAGTGCATCGCGCACGATCCACTCGAACGTCCCCCATGCGGAATGCACTTCAACCGCCGTTTCGAGTGCCGCGTCATGTGCAAATTTGATGTCGGCGTAGCGCCCCCCGACATGAGCTACGACGACACAATCCTTGCCCTTCAGCCGAGCGAACAGTTCGTGGGCATCGTGTGCATCGCTGGGCTCATCGACAATGTCGACGGCATCCGCGATTTGCGCGTGGCTGGAGCGATAGATCGGCTCGCCTTCGTGGCGGTAGTGAACGTTGCGATCACCGCCGACCGCTGTATTCGCCGACCACTCATAGCCGGGGATGCACACAAATCGTCCGGGTTTGTCGAACTCTGCAGACAACTGATTGAGGTGTCGCCAGAATGCTCCGGATATCTGGAAGTCGTTGCCTTGATGGCCCATGACGTCGACATGCGCCTTGTCGCGGCCGAACTCGAAGTATTCTCGCGCTGTGTTGGTGCCGAGCGTCTCGTTCGATTGGCCATGCGTATCGCCCCAGAAGTGGACGAGTGGCGTCTGGCTGTCGACAATGCGCACCGGATTGGAACGACAGAGTTCTCGACCGTCGTCGCCGACGACACGAATCTGGCAATCCCCAGGCTCGGCCCCGCGAAGTCCCTCGACCATTACGCCGAACTTGCCCGTCTCGAGCCTCACGGAGGCCGGCAGTCCTTGCAGTTGGTTGTCCAGTACGAGTTTGACGGTGCGCTCGACCTGATCGGTTGGATTGCCCCACTTGTCGTCGATCTTGAGCGCGAGCCGGAACTCCTCCCCGGTGCGCACCAGTGTCGGCGCGATCGCGAACCACTTGACGCCCGGCCCTGGGACGACTGCGATCCGTGGACTTTCAATGAGGCCAACGTAATCGTATGTAGCGATCGGGTCTGCGAGAACGTGGAATTCGAACTGGCTTTCGCAGTAGGTTTGAACGCGGATGCCAGGTGATCCGAAGCGCTGATCACCAAAGCGGATTGTGATCGTGTCGCCCGGTGCCAGAAAATCCTTCACGACCCCCACATATAGCGAGCGGCTCCACGGCCGGATGTTGCGCTTGAATTCCCATTTGGCGTCGAGCGTAGCATTGTTGGAGGCTTCAACAGTGGTGTAACCTGGTCCTTCGGGATCGGTGAATTGTACCGGCCCGAAGTCGGTCGCGAACCGGAAACCGATCTTGATCGATCCAGTGTCGTCGATGCCGAACCGACCAGCGGTATAGACCAGCTTGAAACTCTGCCAAGACCCGGCCTCGAAACGCCCGGAAGGCTCGAGCGTCGCTTGGCCCATGAGGTCTGGCCGATACTCCGACGTCGGCATAGCGGTGTCCATGTCATGATCAGATGCGCGCTCAGTTAAGCCGCGACCCGGCCTCACAGTGGCTCGAGGTTAGCCTACTTGATGACCCGCCACCACGTGTCTGCTTCACCGTTCAGGCCCTCGACGAATTTCTCTTTCTGAAATCGAGAGACATCTATCCCAAATACGACCCCGCGCGCATGACTGACAGCGAGCATGGCCAATTTGTGAAGCTCGATGCTTGACCGGTCCAGAGACATCGGCGCCCATCGCTTATTCGATTGGTGCTTGCCCATCACAGGTGTGATCGATGCGCACCACGGTGGGTTTGGGTCAGGCGCGTCGATCGCGGCGCCGTGACGTTCCGTCAGCCCATACTTCAGCTGCGGACATGGTGCGGCAGACTGACGCACTTCGGCAGCTCCTCCTCCGATCGCGTCGGGCTTCGATCCGTATACTTCCGGAAGAGGAGGGCCACTTGCAGACGTTCGCACGTGCTCCGCGAACTGCAAGAGCGAGGGGAGTTCGCCGATTAGGTTCTATGGCGCAGGCCGGTGTTCACATCCGCGGCGGCGAACGCGTCATGACATCGGTCGGCCGTGTTCGCGAAGTCCGTTCAAACTGCTGCAGTCCCCGACCGATCCAGGTTCTCAGCATAAGATTTTCACCCTTCTCCCGCCACACGCTGGCCTCTTGCACCAATCTGCGGGAGGCCGCGCTTGCCCTTGCGATTGTGCTTGGATCGAGTAGGGGCAACGACGCCGATCGGCGTCCTAACCCCATGAAATTATTGGACAGAGAAGGGTCAATTCAGCCCGCCAAACAATACACTCGCCAACCTCATCTCAGCCGATTGACGATTTTGGGCTAGGACGAAGATAGACCACTTCTGCTGATTTTCTCGGCCGGCCTTCGTGATCGACCGCGCCTTCGTCGCCGTTTGCCTTCGCAATTGGCGGGGCGAAGAACCAAGCAAGGTCGACACCCGTAATTCTGCTGCATGCGACGAGTTGCTCAGGGGAAAATCGCAGCCGACCGTTCTCGGCACGCCGGTAAGCCTCCTCCTCCATGGCCAGCCTTGCCGCAATCTCACTTACCGACAGCGCAGCTCGCCGCCTGGCGTCGGCGACCCGCGATCCCACCAAAATATCTGTCTGCGTACGCCGATCCGGCGGCGCATCTGCCCTATCCGTCATGACGCCCACTCATACCATGGCGCACCCAATTCACAGACACGGAAAACTGCGACACTCGCGTTGCGTCTTTAAGTCCAACTCAAAGTCGCTCCCTGACGCATACACGTGGCGTCCAAACCCAATGAACACGGAGACTAAACATGTCGCAAGCCGATTCTTCATCAAACGCTCTTTTCGCGAATCACCCTGTCGAAAGGCAACTTCACCCTCCTGGGCAAGACAATCCTTGCTGCGGAGCAGATGTGCCAAGGGCTAGGCGTTCGGCTCTCCTTCGCGACCGCCAAGGAGTTCCTGGCAGTCAATGAGGCCAATCGAGCATCATGGCTTCCACTGGCGAGCTTCTTTCATCCTCAGTTTAGTACGCTGACCTCCGAGAACAGCGTATTTATTCTCGGCCGCAACAGTACGGGTGAAGTTGTCGCATGCCAAGCCTGCCGCTTCTACGACTGGGAGGGGTCAAACTTCAAAGAAGAATGCGAAAGCCTGCGCTTCTGGTACGACGATCCACAGTCAATGAAGAACCCGGACGAAAAGACGGTCGTGTCCGCGCTCGCGGCACGCGGCACGACCGGCAAAGTGGCATATTCGGGAGCTGCCTGGTACCGGCCGGACTATCGCGGGAAGGGTCTCGTTGAATACCTACCGCGTCTTTCCCGCGCTTATGCCGCTGGCGTGTGGGGACCGAAACTACGATAACGCTCATGGCCGAGAACAATGTCAAGAAAGGGGTATTTCCACGCAATGGATACCGCAACCTCGAATGGGACGTAGACGTCGTCAAGAGCCAAGGCGGCACCATCAGGTTTGCCTACATCTGGACCAAGTCCGACGAGATGGAAGAAGACTTGGAGAACTTCCTAGCCGACCTTCGAGAGAAGACCGCTGTTGCCCATCGGTCGGCCGTTGGCTGAGAAGAGGTACCGAGTGCCACTAGTATCCACACACGGCAACAACAATCGTTCATAGTGTCGTTCAACAAGGCCGCTCGTGGGCCACATTACGGTCGCCTTGACTTCAGCCAGGTCGGGGCGGCCGGACCGCCAGGCGGTTTCGTAAGTTGACAGAACCCACTTGAAGTAAATCAAATCACCCTTTTCGCCGACTGGCTTTCCGACAGCCAACTCTGCCCACTTGGGTTCTGGAACCTGAAGTCCTCGCCCTAGGTTCTGAACTATGAATTGGCCGTTATCGTCATGTTCTATGCGAATGAACCGCCCCGATGTCGTTTCGTTCGCCAGCCGCTCCAACTCGTGCGGCGCGCACTGACCGCTATTTTCCCGCCAGTATTCAGTCAACGCCCTTAGCTGGGAATGCGGGTCAACCTGCTTATGTCATTATCGTTCGCCGAAACACGCCGGTTGAGGCAGGCGAGATCACTGAGACTGCAAAGTCGAGCGATCGCGACATCCTTCCCAAGGAGCGTTTCATTTGGCCGCTTGTCATCCAGGTACTCGATAACCGTGGATCTAGAGGCGCGATCGGACATCCAATAAATGACAGAAGCCAATGCAGTTTCCGAGACATTCGCCGAGTGCAGACGAATATGTGCACAACGGTGTTGAGCGGACACCGATATAGCCGAGGTTGCGGATTATGTCCGTTGCTAGGTCGCCAGGATAGTTGAAGCAGAAAAGCTTCATCCTAAGCCGAGAGTCTTCACCCCAGAACGTGCCGGTTTCGTCAACAATCGCTCCCTGTGCGCTTAGATTTTCGCTCACCAATTTCACGGCACACATCCGAATTGCTCACAATACACCTTTCTGTCACCCTATTTCCTGGCAGTCCATGCAAGTCAACGATTCAGCTACCTTGACCAAGGTACTCGATGCCACTACGGGCGCGTCGGCTTGCCGCACTGCAGCGCAACGTCGAGGGGCAAGGAACTTCTGGAGTGGGGCAGCCAACTCCCGTCCGGTCAGCGTCAGGGGGAGCCTTCAACAGCGTCAGCCGACTCCCGCACTGCCTCCGATACTGACCGTCGGCGGCGAAAGCCACGATCGCCGACGCGGTAGCCCCGGTACCGTCCGTCATGCTGCGCCGCAGCGTAACGTCGAG
>CAVUIJ010000015.1:0-11520 GCA_963741505.1 uncultured Alphaproteobacteria bacterium
AAATGGCGCCAACGCCTGCGATCACGGGCCAGCGCGGTGCACGGCCACATAACCGCGAGCGGCACATAAAGTCCGACAATCTGCTGGCTCCGGCATCACCAAGGCGTGCTTCTATGAGCCCGCCGTCAATCGCTTCCTATGCGGAGATGGCGGCGCACTACGACACCGCGATCCTCCGGCCCGGCCGTAGAAAGCCGCGCGACAAGGCCAAGGTCGAGGTCGCCGTGCTGCTGGCGACGCGCTGGATCATCGCCAAACTCAGGAACCCCAAGTTCTTCTCGCTGGCCGAGCTGAATGCGGCCATCGCCGATTGCGTCACGGTGCTCAACGACGCGTGTCCTCGGCATCTGGCGCCAGCCGCCCCGAGCTGTTCGACGCGAGCTCGAGCGGCCGGCCCTGAAGGTGCTGCCGGTCGAAGCCTTACGTCTACGCCGAATGGAAGCAATGCCGAGCCGGGCTCGATTATCACGTCGAGGTCGCTGTGGTCATTACTACTCGGTGCCGCACGCATTGCTGCGCGAGACGCTGTGGGCGCGGATCACGGCGCGCACAGTCGAGTTATTCCATCGGGGACAACGCGTCGCCGTGCATGTGCGTTCGTCCTCGAACCGCAAGCACACCACCGTGCGCGAACACATGCCGTCGAGCCACCGGCGTTATGCCGACTGGACACCGGAGCGCATCCAGGGTCGGGCGAACGAGATCGGGCCCAAGACCTCCGCCCTGGTCGAGATCATCCTGCGCGAGAAGACGCATCCCGAACAGGGCTTCCGCGCTTGCGTCGGCATCCTGCGGCACGCCAACAGCTTCGGCCTCGAGCGGCTGGAAGCGGCCTGCGGCCGGGCGCTGGAGATCGGTGCCCGCTCCTACACCTCGGTCACCTCGATCCTGAAGACCGACCTCGATCGCCGACGGCCTGCAACGCCCACGGACGGGCCGGCGAGCCGACCTTCGCCGACGCCATTCTCGATCGCCTCGTGCACAATGCCTACCGCCTCGCCCTCGACGGTCCCTCGATGCGCGATCCCAAGGTGGCCAAGACAGAAACCGCGGCTCCGGTCGCGGACACGCAAGCCAGCGACGCAGCGCCGACAATCACCAAGCCGGTGAAGGGAGCGAAAAAATGATTGCCACACCCGGCCGCCCGTCCGTGCGCGGCGCTACGTCTGACTCGTGGCGGTCACTCCGCGTCGCGCACGAACTCCACCTGTTGCTTGACTGCAACCGCGAACACTGAGAACAAAACTGCATCCAACGGCGCCACCATGCTCCTGCGCCGCCCTGGTCGCCATCGACCGGATCAAGTGGTGGCCATGCACCGGACAGCATGGTCGCCTTCACCGGAATGCGCAGCCAACAGCTACGATCCCGTTGACGCCGGGCTCGTGGCCAGCCTGGCACGACCAGGTGGCAACGTAACTCGACGCACTGCCCCGCGTCCTTGCGGCTCCAAGTCGGGTCACCCTGATCCCACTGACATCATCGACACTCAGGTGTCTGCGAGCTTTTCATGTGATGCCTGCCGAATATGACATGGAAACATCAGCGAAACCGCCGGCCTCGTTGCCATATGGTGCTACGGCCGATATCGTTCCGCGTCTTATCTAATTGGGTCGGGCGGCAGGCATCGCCGCTCCCGTCTATAGTAAGGTCTCTCGCACTCCCAGCCATTACCCGAATAGTCCAGAAGAGCGTGCTCTGGAATGTTGACCGGATCACATTGATTAGCACTTCGTGCGAAGCCTCGGTCGCATCGCCAGTCCGAACCGTTCCGATCGAGGTAGCCATTTTTCGGAACCGCAATTCGATCACACGAATTATCATTTGGCCGGTATCCGCGACTGCAGTTCCAGCCCTTACCGACTGTCGCGCTTTCAAGATATCCGTGTTCTGGTACCTTCACCGTAACGCAATGTTGCCCTCGGCTCTGAAACCCCGATGGCACTCCCACGGCCGGCCAGCCGAACATACCTATGCCCTTAGCTCCGGAACGCGCGGCACGGCAGAGTTTTGTCGATGAGTTGCCGCATGGTCATTGGGGCGCATACCACTAATTGCGCCAGCGTCCGGGCGGCGATGCGGCCGACGCCCTTCGTCTTGCGGCGGTTATGGCGGAACGCGAACTCGTCGAGATAGGCCTGCAGATGCTTACGGCCGACCGCGCCTGCATGCGTGCCGAGCAGCCAGCGCTTCAACAGTGACACTGTCCAGTGCACGCCTTGCAGAGTGTCGTTCACGCGTCGCTCGGCGTTGGTCTGCACCTTGGCTTCGTGCGCCCGTTTGCCGAGGCTGCCGGCATTGTAGCTGGCCAGCCCGTCGGTGGTGACGGCGGCATCGCCGGCGACACACCCGTCGGCGAAATGCTTGAGCGTCGCTTCATCGTTGTTGGCGGCGTGGGCGAGGCGCACGCGCCCGTCGGTTGTTTCGGTCGCGACGAGGACCATCTCTTTTCCCCCGCGCGTGCCGCCGACGAAAGCTTCATCGATTTGAACATCTTGGGCCAGCGGCGTGCGCTCAGGTCTAACCAGCGCGGCGCGTAGCTTGTGCAGCCAGGTCCACGCCGTCTTGTATGAGCCGAACCCCATGATGCGATGAAGATCCATGGCCGAGATGCCGTTGCGACGCGAGCTGATCTCGAACACGGCGCGGAACCACACTTTGAAGGGCTTGCGCGTTTTTTCCAGCAGCGTGCCAGATGTCAGGCTCGTCTGATGGCCGCAGTCGGCGCACTCGAACAGGAAGCCGTCGCGCTCGGTCCACAACCGCGTGCCGTTGCAGCGGGCACATGCCGGCGTGCCGCCCCAACGCGCCTCGATCCAGTACGCCCGGCAGTCGGCCTCGGTGGCAAACCGCGCCTCGAACTCAGGCGCTGTCTTCGGGAAATTGCGCCACAGATCGTCCCGGCTCTTGTCCGTGTGTGCCATGCAATTCCTCCTCGTCAGACGTCAGATCGCATGCGATTGCGCCGGATGTAAGGGCATAGGTATGATAGCCGAACTCAGACAGAAACCCATTGGCTGGCAATGCAATCGAAACACATTGCATGCCCTTCTTCTCGAAACCACGTTCGCAGGTCCAGCCCTCGCTGGTGGAATGGTCCGCCAGGTATCCATTAACGGGCACAGCTATCGCAAGGCAGATTGCGTTAGCCTTGCGGAATCCTCGCTCGCAATCCCAGCCATCACCGTAGGACTCGCCGGTCAAATACGCATGCGCAGGCAAAAAGATCCGATCACAAACTTGGCTTTTTCGTCGGAAGCCATGCCTGCATTCCCAGCCCTGACCATAGGCTTGCGCTACTGCATTTTCCGGAATTGGCTGGGTGCTCTGAGCATTGGCGTTGCCGAGCGGGATCGCACAGAACAGCAGGAGAACACCGCCGAGAGTTCGCAAGTCGGGAATGTGCATCTCGTTCGCTTTCAATTCAACCATCCGCCTGGAGCGGTGGATGGCACAGGGTCACTATTTGCGAGTATAGTGAAATACAGGAGGCGCCGGCGAAGGGCATCGATGTATCGCGATGGCCATATCCGGTTGCGGTTCCTGTCGCAATGATCGATTTTGGGTACCGAGGCTGGCTTGCCATTGATCAATGCGAGGAATGGGATGAGCGCTTCGACAACTCTGTCTCGTTTGCAATTCGGTCGAACACCTCCGTTATGGACTTGATTCGGTATTGCTGCTCGCCACTGCCGCGAGGCATGAGCTTCAATATCTTGTACTCGCGGATCGACGCTGGCACGGCGGCCCGGACCGGATTGAAATCCACCACCTGCCCGACCTTGAATTTTGCATTCATTGCAGAATACCTCCTCGGCTATTGTGCATTCGACAGGCCCAGATGCGAATGCGCCGGCCTGCTTTGTCGCCACTAACCATGCTCGTCGGTTAGGCGGCGGATTTCTGGTTCGCCTCGTTCAAACCGAGCTTGGAAACGGCGCCGTGCAACTTGCTTGTCAGTGCCGCTGCATTGTCCCGGCTGGCGATCAATCCCGCGGTCGGAATGACTTCGCCGAACAGAACCTGTACGCGCGGCCGGCCGACCAAATGGGTCAAGTGCATATGCGTTGGCCCTCGGTAGTATGCGGGCACGATCGGGACCTGCGCATGTAACGCGATGGTCGCTGCCCCGCGCTTGAACACTGCATTCTCGGACCGGCGGGTTCCGCTTGGGAAGATCAGCATGAGCTCGCCCTGACGCAGCAGATCCACGGCAATCTTAATGGAGCTTAGCGAAGGTTCGGCGCGATCGATGGCAATGCAGCCACTTTGCTCAAATACCCACTTTGTGAATGGCGTGCTGAACAGCTCCTGCTTGGAGATGAACCTCAGCTGTCGTGGATAAAGAGCGTAGGCCAGCCACAGGCTGTCTGCCCAGCCGACGTGATTGCTGACGATGACCGCTCCGCCTCCACCTGGCCTAAGCAGCGGTGGCTGATGCGACACCTCGGGATTTCCCAGACGCTCAAAAATTGCCTTCAGCGCCGGCGAAGCGACCGAGAAAATGTTCATATTTCCACTAACGCAGCAAACGCAAAATATTGCAAGAAATCAAAATGACTTCAAATCGCCATTTCTGAACTAAATCGATGGCGGGTGGGATGTAAAGATAGGTGAAAGACCCCACATGTGTTGCATGGAAACTTTCGACTACAGCGAACCCGCCGAAGTCTTTGTCGGCAGCAGCCGTTTCGGCAAGCGATCGTCAATGGCCTATCGGCGATTCTCGAGTGGGGCGGAGGCCGTCCGATTTGCGATCGAACAGCAGAGTGCGGACAAGCTCGTTGCCACGGTTGTGGAGGCGGACGACCTGCGCTTTGTCGCCGAGGAAATCCGAGCCCTCTATGACAGCGCCGCCTATCCTTTACCACGACGGCCGGCATCATGAGGCGCGCCACAATTGCGGGCTTGATCGAGGAGTAATCGGCCATGCCCGCTCGGACGACGCAGGCGACTGTTGTCTTTCGTCACCCGGCCAGGCTCGACGGCGTTGACGGATGGCTGCCTGCGGGAACCTACATCGTCGAAACCGAGGAGGAACAAATCCCGGGGCTTTCATTTGCGGCCTATCGCCGCCTGCAAACGACCATCTTCGTTCCTGTGAATACGGCTGTTTACGCTGGCCGACAGGTCGTCGCGATCGAGCCACAAGCACTGCAACAAGCCCTGGAAAGAGACGCGCAAGTCCCGATCGAGGGCCCTGGGTATTGATTGCATTAGTATTACCTACTCGCGCGGAGCAACTGCTGTTTGATTGACTTTCTTGCTTGCATCCCGAGTGACGTCGGCGATCTTAAAATCTGACCTGAGGTGACCGACGATGACGATCGAGCGAGCATGTGTTCTGGCCGAACCCAAGCCCTGGGGAGTTGCCAACCTGCAACCGTGGAGCGACACTGGCGATGGCACGACCCGGATCGGAGAACTTGTCTACGTAAGGTCGAATGGCGGCGCGCCCCTCCCGACGCTACTTCTCAAGCTGCTATTCACGAGCGAGCCACTTTCCATTCAGGTGCATCCTGATGACGTTTACGCCCGGTCGATTGGACTGCCGAACGGTAAGAGCGAGGCCTGGTATGTTCTCAGCGCGATTCCGGATGCTAAAGTCGCGCTTGGGTTGAAGTCACCTCTCACGCGTCAGCAGCTGCGTCAGGCAATCTGCGACACCTCGATCGCACAACTCGTCGATTGGCAGGGCGTGAAGTCGCGGGATGCAATAACGGTGCCCGCCGGCACAATTCACGCGATCGGCGCTGGCGTGGTCATTGCCGAGATACAGCAGCGCAGCAACGCCACATTCCGCTTGTTCGATCACGGCCGCACGCGCGCCCTGCACGTCGACGACGCTACAGCCGTGGCAAATCTGGCACCAGCCCCAATTCAGCCGCGCCCGCAGCGGCTGACGACCGAGCGCACGCTGCTCGCAAGCACGCCCCACTTCATTCTGGAGCATATCACGCTCGCGCCCGGTTCCGCGTGGTGCCTCGATGCGGCACGGGAGACGTGGCTGCTCGTCCTCGATGGTAGCACCAACGCAGGCTCGTTCGACCTCAGCCGGGGAGACGCTATCTTTGCCGAGGCCGAGCGGGTCGATATCGGTATCGGCCGGACGGGCGCGGAGTGCCTCGTCGCCTACGCCGGTGAAGGCGGACCGGCGCCGCAGTTGCTGCAGCGCATAGCGCAGCAAGAATCGAGAGACGCCAGTGCCCCGGGCAATGAAAAGGTGTCGAGCATACCAGCCGGGGCAGTCCAATGAGCCCGATACGCAGCATTGCTTTCATTGGCAATCACCTTCCGCGTCGCTGTGGCATTGCGACCTTCACCCACGACCTCCATCGTGCCGTTGCATCAGCTCGCGCCGACCTGCACACGAGCGTGGTCGCCATGAACGACCCTGGCAACAGCTACAGTTATCCGCCCGCCGTGGGGTTCCAGATCCGCGACGACATCGCCGCCGACTACCGCAATGCGGCGGCATTTCTGAATGGCGGCAATTTCGATGTCGCTTGCCTGCAGCACGAGTATGGCATCTTCGGCGGCCAGGCCGGCAGCAACATCCTTGGATTACTGCCGTTACTCGAGATGCCAATCGTGACGACACTGCACACCATCCTTGCCGAGCCTACGTCGGCCCAGGGTGCCGTGATGGATCAGGTGATCGGTTATTCGTCGAAGCTTGTCGTCATGTCCGAGAAGGGTCATCAGCTTCTGCGCGCTGTGCATGACGTGCCGGCATCGAAAATCGAGATCATCCCGCACGGTATTCCTGAGTACCCGTTCATCGAGCCGCAACATGCGAAGTTGAAATTCGGCTACAGCGGTCGCACCGTCATTCTGACGTTTGGACTGCTGTCGCCGAGCAAAGGCATCGAGACAGTGATCGATGCAATGCCGGCGATCATCAAGTGTTGCCCTAACGCCGTCTACGTGGTGCTCGGCGCGACCCATCCGCACCTCGTGCGTGACCAGGGCGAGGCCTATCGCGAAAGTCTGATCGCGCGCGCCCACGTTCTCGGCATCGCCGACCACGTCGTGTTCTGCAACCAGTTCGTCGATCAGGCAACGCTGCTAGACTACATCTCCATGTGCGATGTTTACGTCACGCCTTACCTCAACGAGGCCCAGATGACTTCGGGCACGCTCGCCTACAGCTTCGGGTTGGGCAAGGCGGTAGTGTCGACACCATATTGGCATGCTCAGGAGCTGCTTGCTGATGGGCGCGGCGTTCTGGTGCCGTTCGGCAATTCTGCGGCAATCGGTGCCGAGATCGCCGGCCTACTGGTCAATGACGTTCGCCGCCACGCGATGCGCAAACGCGCTTACAGCAGCAGCCGGCCGATGGTCTGGGGTCAGATCGCGAAGA
The DNA here is from genome assembly GCA_963741505.1 of uncultured Alphaproteobacteria bacterium. GTDB lineage: Bacteria > Pseudomonadota > Alphaproteobacteria > Rhizobiales > Hyphomicrobiaceae > JAKFWF01. The sequence goes on from CAVUIJ010000015.1 coordinate 7,364, forward strand.
ACTATATCACGGCGTTCGATGCCGCATTGGCGGCAGGCCGCTCTGGCGCCGGGCGACCGCGAGGTTCCGCGACGGCGCAGAACGCCGGCAGCAAGGAACCGCTTTCCATCCCCGACTTGGCGACGGGCCATCTTCTTTCGATGTGTGACAGCACAGGATTGCTGCAACATGCCGTCCATTGCGTCCCCGACCGTTCGCATGGCTATTGCGTCGATGACAATGCGCGTGCCTTGCTCCTCGCCTGCAAGCTTGCCGACTGCGGTGAGCGAGCGCTACCGGAAATGATGGTTGCGCGTTTTGCTGCGTTTATCGAGCACGCCTGGAATCCCGACACGCAGCGCTTTCGCAATTTCATGAGTTACGATCGGCGCTGGCTGGAAGATACGGGCTCCGAGGACAGCCACGGCCGGACTCTTTGGGCGCTGGCGGAGTGTGCCGCCACGGACACCAATCTGACGCGCCGCCGCTGGGCAGCGAACCTGTTCATCAAGGCATTGCCCATAGTCGAGCACTTTACATCGCCCAGAGCCTGGGGCTTCACGCTTCTGGGTTTGAATGCCAATTGCACGACATTTGACGGCAATATCCCGGCGAACCGAATGCGCCGCTTGCTGGCCGATCGGCTGTTGGCTCTGTTAGCGGCGAATCGGATCGGCACCTGGCACTGGTTCGAAGATGTACTCGCGTATGACAACGCGCGCCTGCCGCAAGCCCTGATCGAGACCGGCCTGGCAACCGGCATCCGCGCCTACACCCATGCCGGCCTGGAAGCGCTGCGCTGGCTCATGGTGCATCAGACCGCGCCTTCGGGTTGTTTCCGGCCTGTCGGGTCCGACAGCTTCGGCAAGATCCGAAAGGCACCTGCGAAGTTTGACCAGCAGCCGGTCGAAGCAACTGCGACAATTGCAGCGTGCCTCGCTGCCGCGCGAGCGGATCTCGCCCCCGAATGGCCGGCTGCAGCCCAACGGGCATTCGACTGGTTCCTCGGCGGAAATGATCTTAAGGTTTCCTTGGTCGATTTAACGTCGGGTGGCTGCCTGGACGGCCTCCATTCCGATCGGCCCAATCAAAACATGGGCGCCGAATCGGTATTGTCGTATCTGTTGGCCCTGGTCGAGATTTGCCAAGCCGCGCGCGCGGGTGTTGCCCCCGGCGCAATCAAATCCGTTCCGATGCTCGCCCTGAGCGCTTGACGTTCAACAATCCACGACCAATTACCCGAGGGGGCAAGTCAAGTGTCTCAGCCGATATTCTTCAATCGCCAGGCCCTGTATCTACGCCCCGATCCAGCGCGTGTCATCGTGCGCCCGTTCAAGCCGGCGACCGAACCCAGGGACTTCAATCGCACCGACAAGACCAGGGCCAATCATATTGTCGACCGCGTCCTCGCCCTCGATGCTGAAACAGCTGCTCAGCAGCTCGCAGACGTGCTGGAGAATTTCGAAGGCCGGCACCGGAACCTGCTCGATACGTTCGATGCGCGATCCGCCGAAATGGAAGATGCCTTCGAGCCCCACGCAAGCTTCACCAAGACCCAGCGCCGGCTGGTCGGTGCCTATTTCCTGCACGAGTACAGCTTCGAAGCATCGGCTTTGTTCAATCCGAGTATCGTGCGACACCCTGACCAATCGGGCGCGCCCAATGGCGGATGTCGATTTATCCTCAGTCTTCGGGCGGTCGGTGAAGGGCATATCTCATCGCTCACATTCAGATCGGGCACAATCGACGCCGACGGTAACGTGACTGTGGAGCCGACCGCGCGGCTGGCATCCGGACCGAGGATTACGGACCGCACTTCAAGGCCCGATGGCGACGATGTCGAGATTGTCTTCCAGGAAGAGACCCTGCTCAGTGAGCGCGTGATCTTTCCGATCACCGACTTGCAGGTCAACGGCATCGAGGATGCACGCTTCGTCAGTTTTGAGAATGAAGGCCGCAGAATCTACTACGCCACCTATACGGCCTACAACGGCCGTGCCATTCGCTCGGAGCTGATCGAAACCAAGGATTTCCGCACGTTTCGCATGACGCCGCTCGTCGGCTCGGCAACTCGCAACAAAGGGATGGGCCTGTTCCCACGGAAGATCGACGGTCGTTTTGCGATGATCGGCAGGCAGGATAACGAGAACCTGCACCTGATCTATTCCGATGACCTCTACACTTGGGAAGGCGGGCAGGCATTCCTGCAGCCGCAATATCCGTGGGAGTTCGTCCAGCTCGGCAACTGCGGCTCACCGATCGAATTGGACGAGGGCTGGCTGCTATTTACCCACGGCGTGGGCCCAGTCAGGAAATATACGATCGGTGCAGTGCTGCTCGACAAGAAGGATCCGTCGAAGGTGCTCGCCCGTTCTCGCGAGCCGTTGGTGCGCCCCGACGCCACCGAGCGCGAGGGCTATGTGCCGAACGTCGTCTACACCTGTGGCGCGCTGCGTCACGGTGATCGGATGTATTGCCGTACGCAATATCCGATACCTCTCGAACTTCGCGACCATCAAGACCAGTGCGCTTTTGCGAGCGCTGGTGGGCTGAAACAGAGCGCCTGCGCGATTCGATGCAATGACAGCCCTGGGGGCCGACAATCAATAGACCAACCGAGAAGTGTCCGGTGGACCTTCGGCCGGGTAGCTGTGTGCTCCGTGTGCAACCGGCAGCCTGGGGCCAGGTGCGAATTCTCGGCTGCGCGACTAGCGAAGCCAAAAATCAGGCGTCGGAACGTCGTGCCAGAACCCAGCAGGCCAGATATTCTGGTTCTGTTTAGAAGCAATTAGCCAGGGAACCTGCCTACTCACATGACGTTTCCTTTCGAGGTTGTCGTTCTGAAGGAGTTCCCATGCCCGACGTATATGTCGACAGCTTCGTCATGACAGTCCAAAAAAACAAGGTCGAGGATTACCAAAAGTTTGGAGAGAGGATGGCTGCGCCAGCCAAGGAGCATGGCGCGCTGGAATACGTGAATTTGGCCAGCGACGATGTGAAGCCGCGCAGGAAAACTTACCTTCCGCAGCAGAAAAGCTGTATGACAACGTGCTCGCTCACGCGGCGCGGTGTATAGCTGGTCCGTGGCCAGACTGGCGGTCCGCCGGACTGTAGGGTGCCCGGCCTCCAGCCCGCTCTACTGCTGCTTAGCGTTAACGTAGCCCACCGTCATGAATGGTCGGGACTCGTTGGAAAGACCGACGTAGACAAGAGGCTGTGGGATGCTGAGGCGGCGCCTCCGATAGGAAAGACCGTAATGGCCGCGGTTTCGACGCAACCAGCCGATAAGGCTGCCTCCGGAATTGTTGGCCTCGACGACGTGTTGGCCGGCGGGTTGACGCGCGGTTGCCTGTTCCTGCTCGAGGGCATGCCGGGAACCGGCAAGACCACCATCGCGCTGCGCTTACTATTGGAAGGCGCGCGGGCCGGAGAACATACCCCTACATCACGCTGTCCGAAACCAGTGACGAGCTGTCGAGGGGTGCGGCCTCTCATGGCTGGAGCATTCCAGACAATGTCAGATTTTCGAGCTGCAGCCCCCTGAAACTGTTCTCAACCCCGACCAGCATCAAAGCCTGCTCTATTCTTCGGATCTCGAGCTCGGCGAGACCATTAAGCTCATCTTCAACGCCGTCAAGCAGGCCAAGCCCACGCGCATCGTAATCGACAGCCTGTCCGAGGTCCGCCTGCTTGCCCGAGCTCGCTCCGCTACCGCCGCCAGCTACTGGCTATCAAGCACCACCTCGTTCGCCAAGGTGCCACCGTATTGGCACTTGATGATCTCACCACCGACGCACTCGACAAGACGGCGCACAGCATCGCCGCCGTCGCGGGCAAGACGGCGCATCTCGATCGCGGTATCACGTGCTGTCGCGAGCGGCACCAGCCGGGCGCTGCCCAGTCCGATGTCGCGGCGGCGGCGCTGAATCACGATGCGCAACAGCCAGCGGCGGGCGCCCGAGGGATCAACGACGAGATAGAGCCCGTTGCCGTCCGCATAGCGACCGGGCGTGATCAGCTGCCGGACCGCGACCGCGGTGAGTGGTTGCTTGTTGCTTGCGCGTGGCTGGAACATGGCTACACCCCCAGCCCCGAGTTCGAACAAGTACCCTCTATTTTAAACCCACATTTTACCCACACTGTGGGGTGGATGAGGGCGGACACCTCGAGCTGGCATT
>CAVUIJ010000016.1:0-17763 GCA_963741505.1 uncultured Alphaproteobacteria bacterium
AAAGACTTAGCCATTAAGAGCCGCTCTAGTTTGTAGCGATTGGGTACTGTTTGGGTACTGGATTGGCGTGCGTATTCGCGTTCCGCCAGGTTCTCACTCTGAGTGAAATTTGCGGTGAGGCACGAAAGACGCACGGGTCTTGCCGTGGCTGTCCAACAAAATTGTGTTTTCGCAGCGCACTGGGGCGATTGCAGTCGGCCGGCACCGAAGCTTAGTCACGCTTCAATCAATAATCTGATGAAGGCCCGCCTTGACATAAACGATATACACTTGTTACAAGGCAACACTGTCACAAATATTGGAGGATGAGGATGATGCCCGTCATTCGAGTGTCAGATCAGACTTGGCAACGACTGCAGCGGCACGCACGGCCCTTCGAGGACAAGCCCGAAGACGTGGTGAATATGGCGCTGAACGCGCTTGAAGAGGCCCTCGGTATTAAAACGGCAGTAAAACTGAAATCGAAGCTGGCGCCCAAGCGCGAAGGAGCTGGATCGAAGCTGCCGCAGAAGGAGTTTCGGGCTCCCCTCGTTACGACGCTACGGGATCTCGGCGGGGGCGCACATGTTTCTGAGATCAAAGCGGAGCTCGAGAAAAGGATCGGCCACATGCTCGGTGACGGCGATCTCGTGCCAGTGTCAAACGGCGACCCGCGGTGGTGGAATGCCACGTGCTGGGAGCGGGATTCGATGGTGAAGGAGAGTACTCGCGACAGGGTCGAAGCGCGGCTATTGGGAGCTGAGCGAGTTGAGTATGCGCAAAATGGAAGAACTTGATGAAATGGATGCCAGCACATTTGCTCAATGGGCGCACCAGCATTTGGCGATCGACAAACCGGAATTCCGCCGGATTGTTATGGGTCACCCGTTGGCCGTTGTGGATGATATGCCAGTCGGTATTGAAAGGATGCTTGAGCAGCTCAAGACCACCCAGGGCGGTCTCGTGCAGCTCGTCAAGATGGGACGGCTTCCCCGACCCCGGCGCCTTTCGGGCGGCGACGTCGAGTGGACACGGATGGAATTGATGGCGGCTATGCCGCTGCGGGATCGCTCGTGATCAACCGAGTACCAATATGTGTCAAGTGGAAGGCCTTCGCAGCAGTCTCCTGCCGATCCAAGAGCGATCAATGAGTTCACACGCAACGAGGACAAAAGCCGTGTGGACATCCGTGCGGCACCTGTTCGCGAGCTGCTACACTGGCGACATGAACGACAACAACGACGGAGTGGCCGCGCAGCATCGCGACCAGGCGCGACAGGACGCGACAGGCCCCGACTACGATTATTCCCTGACGATTGAAGAGACCGCGGATCGCTACGCGCGCGCCGGCCACCCACGAACGACACGCACCTGCAACGCTACTGTCTAAGCGGCCACCTCGATTGCCAGAAGGTCGCGACAGCGCTCGGCGACAAGTATTATGTCGCGCCATACTCTGTCGCGCGTCACATCGCGCAAGTCAGCGAGCAGGCGGCCTTTATCCAGCGTACGACCGGTCGCGACCTGACGGGACAAGGCGCGACGTTTGTCGCCGCACCGCAAAGCCACGACCAACCGCGACATGATGCCCCGACAAGCCCCGACGCGTCGCGACCTGCCGCGTCTGTCGGCACCGAAATCAGCAAGAGCAGGGAAGTGTCGCAGCCCGATGTCGTACGCAACGACGACCTCATGTCGCGCTTTGTCGAACGCCTCGAAGGGGAGAACGAGTTTCTGCGGAACCAACTCACCAAGAAAGATGAGCAGATCGAAGACCTGTCGCAGCGCTTCAAGGAGACGCAGGGATTGCTCGGCGCCGTGCAGCGCATGCTGGCGCCGCTGTTTGGTCAACCCGATCCGTTCAAGAGTCCGAGGTCAGTCGATGGAAGTATGCGCGAGCCACAGGCCAATGACGCCGGCATGAATTAGCGGCCCGAGCTATGGTGAACCTCGGACTGCGGCAGGGAAGTCACAGGCCATTTTGAACGTCGTAAAACAGTTATTTTACGACACGCAATCAATGAGTTGTCAAACCGCCTCCCTTCCAAGGTTTCCGCGACTTATCCCCGTTCGCAGTTTGCAGTGTATGACACTGTAGGCCTGCTCGCTCGTGCCAGACCCGATCATCGTGCAGAGCCTCAACGACCGGCATTGGGCTGCCTTCAACTGGGATCGCATGAAGGATCTCGATCCGGTTACGATGGTCCTGTACAAGCAGCTCTTCTGGCAAATGTGCCGGCTCGCCGGTCGTACCGTCCGCGAGCTCGAGATGGCACATGCGGACAACGCCCATGTCGTCAAAAGGAGCATCCAGGAAATCCGGTATAACAAGGATATCGGGGACATCTTCGAGCACTGGCTCGCCGGTCTCAAAATGGCGTCTTCCCGCGGCGAACATGTTTTATTGGCCGCAATATGATTTGTTATAACTGCTCCTTTTGCACTCGAAATCATACATTCCGCGACATCTCTTTTCAAAAAACATTACAGAGTCGTAATGCGCTATGTAATACAGGCTGTTTTCAAGCGCATTGCGGAGTGGCTCGTTGGTATTGCGTTGGCAATCCTTGCCATTTTTGCGGATTGGTGGATTTGGTAATAGTATGCGCCGTTTGAATTGGTGGGAGAAACTGATCCACCAGCAGCTTGCTTTTGAAGAGCGCGCCGGGGCGCGCTCATTTTAAGAAGTTCCCCACGATGCAAGCCCACCAGCCCATAGAGCGCGGCAAGCCGCGCGCGATCAGTCGCGCCCGAAGCCCCGCCCACCCCGCCCTCGGCCGTACGCGGCACAGGGCTTCCTGTTGACGGAGTTTTACTCCGGTGCAACCGAACAATTCGGCCGCCTCACTGAGGGATTATTGCTCCGGCGCTTACACCCGACAGGCACCGGAGGCGTTGGCAGAGGCCGAGCGTGTCGCAGCCATCCCGAGGAAGCGGTCTCCATCTCCTCCGACCCAGTTCCTCGAACGCGATGAGATCGAGACACTGATTGCGAGCTTGCCGTCGACAGGGCACTCGGCGTTGCGCGACCGCACCCTGTTGTTGTTCCTCTACAATACCGGCGCGCGCGTTCAGGAAGCGGCCGACCTGAGGATCGCGAACTTGCAACTCGAGCCTCAGCCGCGTGTCAATCTGCACGGCAAAGGCGACAAGTGGCGGACCTGCCCGCTTTGGCCACAGACCGCACGGCTCCTGCGGGAGTTGATCGCCGAGCGGGCGAGCGTTCCGCCGGCAAGCGCTCCAGTCTTCACATCGAGGCAGGGCGGGCCGCTCACCCGATACGGGATCTACAAGCTCGTGCGACGGCATACGGCGAACCTCAGGGCAACAGCCAATGGCGGTCCGCCGCGACGGATATCTCCGCACGTTCTGCGGCACACGACGGCTGTGCACCTGCTCGAGGCCGGCGTCGAGATCAACGTCATTCGCGGCTGGCTCGGTCACGTCAGCCTCGACACGACCCATCGCTACGCCGAGATCAACATGCGCTCGAAGGAAGCGGCGCTGGAGAAGTGCGCGCCGCCTGTTGCTGCTTCGGCGGCATTCCCCCGAAGACCAGTATGGCGGGATGACGCCGCGCTCTTGAACTGGCTCGCTGCGCTCTGAGAGTTATGTGGCCGAAAATGGCGCCAACGCCTGCGATCACGGGCCAGCGCGGTGCACGGCCACATAACCGCGAGCGGCACATAAGTCCGACAATCTGCGCTCCGGCATCACCAAGGCGTGCTTCCACGAGCCCGCCGTCAACCGCGCCTATGCCGAGATGGCGGCGCATTACGACACGGCGATCGTGCCGGCACGGCCGATGAAGCCGCGCGACAAGGCCAAGGTCGAGGTCGCCGTGCAGGTGGCGACGCGCTGGATCATTGCCAAACTCAGGAACGCCAAGTTCTTCTCGCTGGCCGAGCTGAACGCGGCGATCAGGGATTGCGTCACGGCGCTCAACGACCGCGTGTCCCGGCATCTCGGCGCCAGCCGCCGCGCGCTGTTCGACGCGACTGACCGGCCGGCCCTGAAGATGCTGCCGGTCGAAGCCTACGTCTACGCCGAATGGAAGCAATGCCGAGCCGGGCTCGATTATCACGTCGAGGTCGCTGGTCATTACTACTCGGTGCCGCACGCATTGCTGCGCGAGACGCTGTGGGCGCGGATCACGGCGCGCACAGTCGAGTTATTCCATCGGGGACAACGCGTCGCCGTGCATGTGCGTTCGTCCTCGAACCGCAAGCACACCACCGTGCGCGAACACATGCCGTCGAGCCACCGGCGTTATGCCGACTGGACACCGGAGCGCATCCAGGGTCGGGCGAACGAGATCGGGCCCAAGACCTCCGCCCTGGTCGAGATCATCCTGCGCGAGAAGACGCATCCCGAACAGGGCTTCCGCGCTTGCGTCGGCATCCTGCGGCACGCCAACAGCTTCGGCCTCGAGCGGCTGGAAGCGGCCTGCGGCCGGGCGCTGGAGATCGGTGCCCGCTCCTACACCTCGGTCACCTCGATCCTGAAGACCGACCTCGATCGCCGACGGCCTGCAACGCCCACGGACGGGCCGGCGAGCCGACCTTCGCCGACGCCATTCTCGATCGCCTCGTGCACAATGCCTACCGCCTCGCCCTCGACGGTCCCTCGATGCGCGATCCCAAGGTGGCCAAGACAGAAACCGCGGCTCCGGTCGCGGACACGCAAGCCAGCGACGCAGCGCCGACAATCACCAAGCCGGTGAAGGGAGCGAAAAAATGATTGCCACACCCGGCCGCCCGTCCGTGCGCGGCGCTACGTCTGACTCGTGGCGGTCACTCCGCGTCGCGCACGAACTCCACCTGTTGCTTGACTGCAACCGCGAACACTGAGAACAAAACTGCATCCAACGGCGCCACCATGCTCCTGCGCCGCCCTGGTCGCCATCGACCGGATCAAGTGGTGGCCATGCACCGGACAGCATGGTCGCCTTCACCGGAATGCGCAGCCAACAGCTACGATCCCGTTGACGCCGGGCTCGTGGCCAGCCTGGCACGACCAGGTGGCAACGTAACTCGACGCACTGCCCCGCGTCCTTGCGGCTCCAAGTCGGGTCACCCTGATCCCACTGACATCATCGACACTCAGGTGTCTGCGAGCTTTTCATGTGATGCCTGCCGAATATGACATGGAAACATCAGCGAAACCGCCGGCCTCGTTGCCATATGGTGCTACGGCCGATATCGTTCCGCGTCTTATCTAATTGGGTCGGGCGGCAGGCATCGCCGCTCCCGTCTATAGTAAGGTCTCTCGCACTCCCAGCCATTACCCGAATAGTCCAGAAGAGCGTGCTCTGGAATGTTGACCGGATCACATTGATTAGCACTTCGTGCGAAGCCTCGGTCGCATCGCCAGTCCGAACCGTTCCGATCGAGGTAGCCATTTTTCGGAACCGCAATTCGATCACACGAATTATCATTTGGCCGGTATCCGCGACTGCAGTTCCAGCCCTTACCGACTGTCGCGCTTTCAAGATATCCGTGTTCTGGTACCTTCACCGTAACGCAATTGTTGCCCTCGGCTCTGAAACCCCGATGGCACTCCCACGGCCGGCCATAGCCGAACTCAGACAGAAACCCATTGGCTGGCAATGCAATCGAAACACATTGCATGCCCTTCTTCTCGAAACCACGTTCGCAGGTCCAGCCCTCGCTGGTGGAATGGTCCGCCAGGTATCCATTACATACCTATGCCCTTAGCTCCGGAACGCGCGGCACGGCAGAGTTTTGTCGATGAGTTGCCGCATGGTCATTGGGGCGCATACCACTAATTGCGCCAGCGTCCGGGCGGCGATGCGGCCGACGCCCTTCGTCTTGCGGCGGTTATGGCGGAACGCGAACTCGTCGAGATAGGCCTGCAGATGCTTACGGCCGACCGCGCCTGCATGCGTGCCGAGCAGCCAGCGCTTCAACAGTGACACTGTCCAGTGCACGCCTTGCAGAGTGTCGTTCACGCGTCGCTCGGCGTTGGTCTGCACCTTGGCTTCGTGCGCCCGTTTGCCGAGGCTGCCGGCATTGTAGCTGGCCAGCCCGTCGGTGGTGACGGCGGCATCGCTGGCAACACACCCGTCGGCGAAATGCTTGAGGGTCGCTTCATCGTTGTTGGCGGCGTGGGCGAGGCGCACGCGCCCGTCGGTTGTTTCGGTCGCGACGAGGACCATCTCTTTTCCCCCGCGTGTGCCACCCACGAAAGCTTCATCGATTTGAACGGCTTGGCTGAGCGGCTCACGCCCGGGCAAGACCAGCGCGGCGCGCAGCTTGTGCAGCCAGGTCCACGCCGTCTTGTACGAGCCGAAGCCCATGATGCGTTGCAGCTCCATGGCCGAGATGCCGTTGCGACGCGCGCTGATCTCGAACACGGCCCGGAACCATACCTTGAACGGCTTCCTGGTCTTTTCCAGCAGCGTGCCCGACGTCAGGCTGGTCTGATGGCCGCAGTCGGCGCATTCGAACAGGAAGCCACCGCGCTCCGGCCAGACCCGCGTGCTGTTGCAGCGCGCGCATGCCGGTTCGCCGCCCCAGCGCGCCTCGATCCAGTAGGCCCGGCAGTCGGCCTCGGTGGCAAACCGCGCCTCGAACTCAGGCGCTGTCTTCGGGAAATTGCGCCACAGATCGTCCCGGCTCTTGTCCGTGTGTGCCATGCGATTACTCCTCGTCAGAGGTCAGATCGCATGCGATTGCGCCGGATGTAAGGGCATAGGTATGTATCCATTAACGGGCACAGCTATCGCAAGGCAGATTGCGTTAGCCTTGCGGAATCCTCGCTCGCAATCCCAGCCATCACCGTAGGACTCGCCGGTCAAATACGCATGCGCAGGCAAATGATCCGATCACAAACTTGGCTTTTTCGTCGGAAGCCATGCCTGCATTCCCAGCCCTGACCATAGGCTTGCGCTACTGCATTTTCCGGAATTGGCTGGGTGCTCTGAGCATTGGCGTTGCCGAGCGGGATCGCACAGAACAGCAGGAGAACACCGCCGAGAGTTCGCAAGTCGGGAATGTGCATCTCGTTCGCTTTCAATTCAACCATCCGCCTGGAGCGGTGGATGGCACAGGGTCGTAATTGCTCACCCCTCACCGCCCGCTGATCAGGCGGGAGCGCTCTGCGGCGCGGCGGCCAGAGCTTCGCGGATTGCGGTGAGTGCGCTCCGGCCGTTGATGCGGCCAGTGGCGACAATGGAGCGGATGTCGGCGTAGACCTTGGCGCCCCATCGCGAGCGGAAGCCGTTCGTCACTTTGCGGAAGATCACCGAGGGCCGCAATTCCCGCTCGGCTCCATTGTTGGTCGGCTCGACGTCGCGCCGTGTCATGAACACGAGCAGCTTGTCGTGGCCATCGACCTGCATGCTGGCCCGGAGATGGCTGCCGTCCTTCTGCGTCGGCTCGAGGTCGAGCAGCCGATCGAGTTGGCGGCCGAGATCACGTGCATACGACTTGATCGTCGCATCTGCCAGGTCCGGGCGCCGCCGGCCGATGACGCACGCCTTTTGCAGAAAGCGTTTGAAGGCGGGCGCAAAGATCGTGTCGCCGGCATCGATCGCAAACTGCGCATCGCGGATGAGATGGGCAAGACAATACTGATGCGCGTCGGCGTGGCGGCACTGCGCGGGAAGGCGATCCGACAGCCAGACCTTGGGCCGCGCACCGCCGAGAAACTCGGTCGGAACGACCTTGCCGCGCGTCCCGGCAATGGTGTGGGACACCGCCGTCGGCGCGATGAACGTCCACTGCCAGTGCGTTTTCCCGTTGACGCGCGCGCTCGTCTCGTCGCTGGCGATGACAGGACTGTTACGCACCGTCTCGGCGATCTCGGCGGCGTGCGCGGCGAACGGCGTTTGCGCACGCGCCAGCATGTTGGCGATCGCGCCCTCGGAGAGTTTCAGGTTGAACATTCCGCCGAGCGTTTCGGTCAGGCGATTGTAGCTGACCATCTGGCAAGCGTGCAGATAGGTCACTGCCGACACGATGCCCGGCCCGAACGGCGAGCCGGGCGGCATGTCGGCCGGCGGCTTCGCCGTCACCCGCCTGTTGCAGCAAGGGCAGTTGCCGCGATGCAGGTTGATGCGCGTCGTGATCGGCTTGATCGGCGGCAGATCGATGTGGTCGTAGGCGTGCGTCAGCATCTGATCGGTCCGCGAAAGCACTGCGCCGCAGGCACAGCGTTCGGCATAGACCTCGCGTGTCGCGTCTGGCGCTTCGCACAGTCGTCGCGCAACGCCAGGCCGACCCTTGCGGCACTTCTTCGCGGGAGGCGTCTCACAGACATTGGCCTTGCGTGCGCTCGACGGCGGCAGCGACGAGTTGGTCGGCGTCTTCGGCGGCGGGCTGCTGCGCGCCTCGAGTTCGGCGATGCGGGCGTTCAGGATCTTGATTTGGTCGAGCAAGGCGTCGATCTTTGCGAGCAGCGACAACACCAGCGGCTCGGTGCGGATCGTCTCCGGAGAATCACGGGGCTCGGCTTGCATGCCGAGCTTGAATCAGCCCGCAACCCAACGTTCAATACCTCACCCGCGAGTTAAACCGACGCAGAGGGGTGAGTAATTACACAGGGTCACTATTTGCGAGTATAGTGAAATACAGGAGGCGCCGGCGAAGGGCATCGATGTATCGCGATGGCCATATCCGGTTGCGGTTCCTGTCGCAATGATCGATTTTGGGTACCGAGGCTGGCTTGCCATTGATCAATGCGAGGAATGCGATGAGCGCTTCGACAACTCTGTCTCGTTTGCAATTCGGTCGAACACCTCCGTTATGGACTTGATTTGGTATTGCTGCTCGCCACTGCCGCGAGGCATGAGCTTCAATATCTTGTACTCGCGGATCGACGCTGGCACGGCGGCCCGGACCGGATTGAAATCCACCACCTGCCCGACCTTGAATTTTGCATTCATTGCAGAATACCTCCTCGGCTATTGTGCATTCGACAGGCCCAGATGCGAATGCGCCGGCCTGCTTTGTCGCCACTAACCATGCTCGTCGGTTAGGCGGCGGATTTCTGGTTCGCCTCGTTCAAACCGAGCTTGGAAACGGCGCCGTGCAACTTGCTTGTCAGTGCCGCTGCATTGTCCCGGCTGGCGATCAATCCCGCGGTCGGAATGACTTCGCCGAACAGAACCTGTACGCGCGGCCGGCCGACCAAATGGGTCAAGTGCATATGCGTAGGCCCTCGGTAGTATGCGGGCACGATCGGGACCTGCGCATGTAGCGCGATGGTCGCTGCCTCGCACTTGAACACTGCATTCTCGGACCGGCGGGTTCCGCTTGGGAAGATCAGCATGAGCTCGCCCTGACGCAGCAGATCCACGGCAATCTTAATGGAGCTTAGCGAAGGTTCGGCGCGATCGATGGCAATGCAGCCACTTTGCTCAAATACCCACTTTGTGAATGGCGTGCTGAACAGCTCCTGCTTGGAGATGAACCTCAGCTGTCGTGGATAAAGAGCGTAGGCCAGCCACAGGCTGTCTGCCCAGCCGACGTGATTGCTGACGATGACCGCTCCGCCTCCACCTGGCCTAAGCAGCGGTGGCTGATGCGACACCTCGGGATTTCCCAGACGCTCAAAAATTGCCTTCAGCGCCGGCGAAGCGACCGAGAAAATGTTCATATTTCCACTAACGCAGCAAACGCAAAATATTGCAAGAAATCAAAATGACTTCAAATCGCCATTTCTGAACTAAATCGATGGCGGGTGGGATGTAAAGATAGGTGAAAGACCCCACATGTGTTGCATGGAAACTTTCGACTACAGCGAACCCGCCGAAGTCTTTGTCGGCAGCAGCCGTTTCGGCAAGCGATCGTCAATGGCTTATCGGCGATTTTCGAGTGGGGCGGAGGCCGTCCGATTTGCGATCGAACAGCAGAGTGCGGACAAGCTCGTTGCCACGGTTGTGGAGGCGGACGACCTGCGCTTTGTCGCCGAGGAAATCCGAGCCCTCTATGACAGCGCCGCCTATCCTTTACCACGACGGCCGGCATCATGAGGCGCGCCACAATTGCGGGCTTGATCGAGGAGTAATCGGCCATGCCCGCTCGGACGACGCAGGCGACTGTTGTCTTTCGTCACCCGGCCAGGCTCGACGGCGTTGACGAATGGCTGCCTGCGGGAACCTACATCGTCGAAACCGAGGAGGAACAAATCCCGGGGCTTTCATTTGCGGCCTATCGCCGCCTGCAAACGACCATCTTCGTTCCTGTGAATACGGCTGTTTACGCTGGCCGACAGGTCGTCGCGATCGAGCCACAAGCACTGCAACAAGCCCTGGAAAGAGACGCGCAAGTCCCGATCGAGGGCCCTGGGTATTGATTGCATTAGTATTACCTACTCGCGCGGAGCAACTGCTGTTTGATTGACTTTCTTGCTTGCATCCCGAGTGACGTCGGCGATCTTAAAATCTGACCTGAGGTGACCGACGATGACGATCGAGCGAGCATGTGTTCTGGCCGAACCCAAGCCCTGGGGAGTTGCCAACCTGCAACCGTGGAGCGACACTGGCGATGGCACGACCCGGATCGGAGAACTTGTCTACGTAAGGTCGAATGGCGGCGCGCCCCTCCCGACGCTACTTCTCAAGCTGCTATTCACGAGCGAGCCACTTTCCATTCAGGTGCATCCTGATGACGTTTACGCCCGGTCGATTGGACTGCCGAACGGTAAGAGCGAGGCCTGGTATGTTCTCAGCGCGATTCCGGATGCTAAAGTCGCGCTTGGGTTGAAGTCACCTCTCACGCGTCAGCAGCTGCGTCAGGCAATCTGCGACACCTCGATCGCACAACTCGTCGATTGGCAGGGCGTGAAGTCGCGGGATGCAATAACGGTGCCCGCCGGCACGATTTACGCGATCGGCGCTGGCGTGGTCATTGCCGAGATACAGCAGCGCAGCAACGCCACATTCCGCTTGTTCGATCACGGCCGCACGCGCGCCCTGCACGTCGACGACGCTACAGCCGTGGCAAATCTGGCACCAGCCCCAATTCAGCCGCGCCCGCAGCGGCTGACGACCGAGCGCACACTGCTCGCAAGCACGCCCCACTTCATTCTGGAGCATATCACGCTCGCGCCCGGTTCCGCGTGGTGCCTCGATGCGGCACGGGAGACGTGGCTGCTCGTCCTCGATGGTAGCACCAACGCAGGCTCGTTCGACCTCAGCCGGGGAGACGCTATCTTTGCCGAGGCCGAGCGGGTCGATATCGGTATCGGCCGGACGGGCGCGGAGTGCCTCGTCGCCTACGCCGGTGAAGGCGGACCGGCGCCGCAATTGCTGCAGCGCATAGCGCAGCAAGAATCGAGAGACGCCAGTGCCCCGGGCAATGAAAAGGTGTCGAGCATACCAGCCGGGGCAGTCCAATGAGCCCGATACGCAGCATTGCTTTCATTGGCAATCACCTTCCGCGTCGCTGTGGCATTGCGACCTTCACCCACGACCTCCATCGTGCCGTTGCATCAGCTCGCGCCGACCTGCACACGAGCGTGGTCGCCATGAACGACCCTGGCAACAGCTACAGTTATCCGCCCGCCGTGGGGTTCCAGATCCGCGACGACATCGCCGCCGACTACCGCAAGGCGGCTGCATTCCTGAATGGCGGCAATTTCGATGTCGCTTGCCTGCAGCACGAGTATGGCATCTTCGGCGGCCAGGCCGGCAGCAACATCCTTGGATTACTGCCGTTACTCAAGATGCCAATCGTGACGACACTGCACACCATCCTTGCCGAGCCTTCGTCGGCCCAGGGTGCCGTGATGGATCAGGTGATCGGTTATTCGTCGAAGCTTGTCGTCATGTCCGAGAAGGGTCATCAGCTTCTGCGCACTGTGCATGACGTGCCGGCATCGAAAATCGAGATCATCCCGCACGGTATTCCTGAGTACCCGTTCATCGAGCCGCAACATGCGAAGTTGAAATTCGGCTACAGCGGTCGCACCGTCATTCTGACGTTTGGACTGCTGTCGCCGAGCAAAGGCATCGAGACAGTGATCGATGCAATGCCGGCGATCATCAAGTGTTGCCCTAACGCCGTCTACGTGGTGCTCGGCGCGACCCATCCGCACCTCGTGCGTGACCAGGGCGAGGCCTATCGCGAAAGTCTGATCGCGCGCGCCCACGATCTCGGCATCGCCGACCACGTCGTGTTCTGCAACCAGTTCGTCGATCAGGCAACGCTGCTAGACTACATCTCCATGTGCGATGTTTACGTCACGCCTTACCTCAACGAGGCCCAGATGACTTCGGGCACGCTCGCCTACAGCTTCGGGTTGGGCAAGGCGGTAGTGTCGACACCATATTGGCATGCTCAGGAGCTGCTTGCTGATGGGCGCGGCATTCTGGTGCCGTTCGGCAATTCTGCGGCATTCGGTGCCGAGATCGCCGGCCTACTGGTCAATGACGTTCGTCGCCACGCGATGCGCAAACGGGCTTACAGCAGCAGCCGGTCGATGGTCTGGGGTCAGATCGCGAAGAACTATATCACGGCGTTCGATGCCGCATTGGCGGCAGGCCGCTCTGGCGCCGGGCGACCGCGAGGTTCCGCGACGGCGCAGAACGCCGGCAGCAAGGAACCGCTTTCCATCCCCGACTTGGCGACGGGCCATCTTCTTTCGATGTGTGACAGCACAGGATTGCTGCAACATGCCGTCCATTGCGTCCCCGACCGTTCGCATGGCTATTGCGTCGATGACAATGCGCGTGCCTTGCTCCTCGCCTGCAAGCTTGCCGACTGCGGTGAGCGAGCGCTACCGGAAATGATGGTTGCGCGTTTTGCTGCGTTTATCGAGCACGCCTGGAATCCCGACACGCAGCGCTTTCGCAATTTCATGAGTTACGATCGGCGCTGGCTGGAAGATACGGGCTCCGAGGACAGCCACGGCCGGACTCTTTGGGCGCTGGCGGAGTGTGCCGCCACGGACACCAATCTGACGCGCCGCCGCTGGGCAGCGAACCTGTTCATCAAGGCATTGCCCATAGTCGAGCACTTTACATCGCCCAGAGCCTGGGGCTTCACGCTTCTGGGTTTGAATGCCAATTGCACGACATTTGACGGCAATATCCCGGCGAACCGAATGCGCCGCTTGCTGGCCGATCGGCTGTTGGCTCTGTTAGCGGCGAATCGGATCGGCACCTGGCACTGGTTCGAAGATGTACTCGCGTATGACAACGCGCGCCTGCCGCAAGCCCTGATCGAGACCGGCCTGGCAACCGGCATCCGCGCCTACACCTATGCCGGCCTGGAAGCGCTGCGCTGGCTCATGGTGCATCAGACCGCGCCTTCGGGTTGTTTCCGGCCTGTCGGGTCCGACAGCTTCGGCAAGATCCGAAAGGCACCTGCGAAGTTTGACCAGCAGCCGGTCGAAGCAACTGCGACAATTGCAGCGTGCCTCGCTGCCGCGCGAGCGGATCTCGCCCCCGAATGGCCGGCTGCAGCCCAACGGGCATTCGACTGGTTCCTCGGCGGAAATGATCTTAAGGTTTCCTTGGTGGATTTAACGTCGGGTGGCTGCCTGGACGGCCTCCATTCCGATCGGCCCAATCAAAACATGGGCGCCGAATCGGTATTGTCGTATCTGTTGGCCCTGGTCGAGATTCGCCAAGCCGCGCGCGCGGGTGTTGCCCCCGGCGCAATCAAATCCGTTCCGATGCTCGCCCTGAGCGCTTGACGTTCAGCAATCCACGACCAATTACCCGAGGGGGCAAGTCAAGTGTCTCAGCCGATATTCTTCAATCGCCAGGCCCTGTATCTACGCCCCGATCCAGCGCGTGTCATCGTGCGCCCGTTCAAGCCGGCGACCGAACCCAGGGACTTCAATCGCACCGACAAGACCAGGGCCAATCATATTGTCGACCGCGTCCTCGCCCTCGATGCTGAAACAGCTGCCCAGCAGCTCGCAGACGTGCTGGAGAATTTCGAGGGCCGGCACCGGAACCTGCTCGATACGTTCGATGCGCGAGCCGCCGAAATGGAAGATGCCTTCGAGCCTCACGCAAGCTTCACGAAGACCCAGCGCCGGCTGGTCGGTGCCTATTTCCTGCACGAGTACAGCTTCGAAGCATCGGCTTTGTTCAATCCGAGTATCGTGCGACACCCTGACCAATCGGGCGCGCCCAATGGCGGATGTCGATTCATCCTCAGTCTTCGGGCGGTCGGTGAAGGGCATATCTCATCGCTCACATTCAGATCGGGCACAATCGACGCCGACGGTAACGTGACTGTGGAGCCGACCGCGCGGCTGGCATCCGGACCGAGGATTACGGACCGCACTTCAAGGCCCGATGGCGACGATGTCGAGATTGTCTTCCAGGAAGAGACCCTGCTCAGTGAGCGCGTGATCTTTCCGATCACAGACTCGCAGGTCAACGGTATCGAGGATGCACGCTTCGTCAGTTTTGAGAATGAAGGCCGCAGAATCTACTACGCCACCTATACGGCCTACAACGGTCGTGCCATTCGCTCGGAGCTGATCGAAACCAAGGATTTCCGCACGTTTCGCATGACGCCGCTCGTCGGCTCGGCAACTCGTAACAAAGGGATGGGCCTGTTCCCACGGAAGATCGACGGTCGTTTTGCGATGATCGGCAGGCAGGATAACGAGAACCTGCACCTGATCTATTCCGACGACCTCTACACTTGGGAAGGCGGGCAGGCATTCCTGCAGCCGCAATATCCGTGGGAGTTCGTCCAGCTCGGCAACTGCGGCTCACCGATCGAATTGGACGAGGGCTGGCTGCTATTTACCCACGGCGTGGGCCCAGTCAGGAAATATACGATCGGTGCAGTGCTGCTCGACAAGAAGGATCCGTCGAAAGTGCTCGCCCGTTCGCGCGAGCCATTGGTGCGCCCCGACGCCACCGAGCGCGAGGGCTATGTGCCGAACGTCGTCTACACCTGTGGCGCGCTGCGTCACGGTGATCGGATCGTATTGCCGTATGCAATATCCGACACCTTCTCGAACTTCGCGACCATCAAGACCAGTGCGCTTCTGCGAGCGCTGGTGGGCTGAAACAGAGCGCCTGCGCGATTCAATGCAATGACAGCCCTGGGGGCCGACAATTCAAGAGACGAACCGAGAAGAGTCCGGTGGACCTTCGGCTGCGTAGCTGTATCTCCGTGTCCAACCGGCAGCCCGGGGCCAGGCGCGGAAATTCCGGCTGCGCGACTAGCGAAGCCAAAAATCAGGCGTCGGAACGTCGTGCCAGAACCTAGAGGGCCAATATTCTGGTTCTGTTTAGAAGCAATTAGCCAGGGAACCTGCCTACTCACATGACGTTTCCTTTCGAGGTTGTCGTTCTGAAGGAGTTCCCATGCCCGACGATATGTCGACAGCTTCGTCATGACAGTCCAAAAAAACAAGGTTGAGGATTACCAAAAGTTTGGAGAGGATGGCTGCGCCAGCCAAGGAGCATGGCGCGCTGGAATACGTAAATCTGGCCAGCGACGATGTGAAGCCGCGCAGGAAAACTTACCTTCCGCAGGCAATAAAGCTGTCTGACAACGTGCTCGCTCACGCGGCGCGCGGTGTATAGCTGGTCCGTGGCCAGACTGGCGGTCCGCCGGACTGTAGGGTGCCCGGCCTCCAGCCCGCTCTACTGCTGCTTAGCGTTAACGTAGCCCACCGTCATGAATGGTCGGGGACTTGTTGGAAAGACCGACGTAGACAAGAGGCTGTGGGATGCTCAGGCGGCGCCTCCGATAGGAAAGACCGTAATGGCCGCGGTTTCGACGCAACCAGCCGATAAGGCTGCCTCCGGAATTGTTGGCCTCGACGACGTGTTGGCCGGCGGGTTGACGCGCGGTTGCCTGTTCCTGCTCGAGGGCATGCCGGGAACCGGCAAGACCACCATCGCGCTGCGCTTACTATTGGAAGGCGCGCGGGCCGGAGAAACATACCCTCTACATCACGCTGTCCGAAACCAGTGACGAGCTGTCGAGGGGTGCGGCCTCTCATGGCTGGAGCATTCCAGACAATGTTCAGATTTTCGAGCTGCAGCCCCCTGAAACTGTTCTGAACCCCGACCAGCATCAAAGCCTGCTCTATTCTTCGGATCTCGAGCTCGGCGAGACCATTAAGCTGATCTTCGACGCCGTCGAGCGGGCCAAGCCCACGCGCATCGTAATCGACAGCCTGTCCGAGGTCCGCCTGCTTGCCCAGAGCTCGCTCCGCTACCGCCGCCAGCTACTGGCTATCAAGCACCACCTCGTTCGCCAAGGTGCCACCGTATTGGCACTTGATGATCTCACCACCGACGCACTCGACAAGACGGCGCACAGCATCGCCGCCGTCGCGGGCAAGACGGCGCATCTCGATCGCGGTATCACGTGCTGTCGCGAGCGGCACCAGCCGGGCGCTGCCCAGTCCGATGTCGCGGCGGCGGCGCTGATTCACGATGCGCAACAGCCAGCGGCGGGCGCCCGAGGGATCAACGACGCAGACAAAGCCCCGTTGCCGTCCGCATAGCGACCGGGCGTGATCAGCTGCCGGACCGCGACCGCGGTGAGTGGTTTCTTGTTGCTTGCGCGTGGCTGGAACATGGCTACACCCCCAGCCCCGAGTTCGAACAAGCACCCTCTATTTTAACCCCACATTTTACCCCACACTGTGGGGTGGATGAGGGCGGGGACCTCCGAGCTGGCATTAATCAGTCTAGCGACATATTGCGGGAACGTATGTGCAATATCAGACGGTTGTCGGACGCGCCCGGACGGCCCCGGACACTCTGAATTTTCTTGTTCGATCTCGCTTGGCTCCACCAATTTTCTTCAATGACGGCCTAGTCCACTTCGCGGCGCCGGCCGAATGCGGCGGCCCAGCCGGCCCATTCGGTCGACGTCGTGGACGTCGGTTGGGTTAGGCCCTCTTGCGGCCGTAACCCAACAACTTCGACCACCCGCCGGATCTTGGGTTACGCATGACGGCCGCGCCGACCTGATCTGCGAGCATGCTATCCGCCGCAGTCTAATCAATATCGTGCTGCTTGATCCAGCCGCAGCCCTAAGCCAAGGTCGCCCGGAATTAATTCGAGGATCATGAGCCACATGCGCGCGCCGACCGCCTTCCCTCAACATGTCCACGCCGCCAACGCTGCCGCGTCGGCTGCGACCGCCGAACTCGGCGCCATGCCGGAGTGGAACCTCGCCGATCTCTACGCGAGCATTGATGCGCCGGAGGTGAAGGCCGATCTCGCCAAGGCCGCCGCCGAGGCCAAGCGCCTGCAGGAGAAATACCAGGGCAAGCTCGTCGGCCTCGACGGCGCGGCACTGGCCGATGCGATCATGGCCTATGAGGCGCTGTCGGACGTCATCGGCCGGCTCGGCTCGTACGCCGGCCTGCTCTATGCCGGCAACCAGGACGACCAGGCACGTGCCAAGTTCTACGGCGACATCTCGGAGCAACCGACCAACATCTCCGCCGAGCTCATCTTCTTCGAGCTTGAATTGAACCAGATCGACGACGCGGCATTGGCAATCGCGCTTAAAGTACCGGCGCTCGCCCGCTACAAGCCGTGGCTCGACGATTTGCGCAAGGAGAAGCCGCACCAGCTCGACGAACGCCTCGAAAAGCTGTTCCACGAGAAGGGCCAGACCTCGCGCGCCGCCTTCAACCGGCTGTTCGACGAGACCATGACCGGCTTGCGTTTCAACGTCGCAGGCTTCGCCGAGCCGCTCACCATCGAGCCGACGTTGAACCTGCTGACCAGCAACGACCGCGCCAAACGGCAGGCCGGCGCTGAAGCCCTCAGCGTGACCTTCAAGGACAAGAGCATTGGCTGTTCACGCTGAT
>CAVUIJ010000017.1:0-350364 GCA_963741505.1 uncultured Alphaproteobacteria bacterium
CAGGCGCTCTGTTTCAGCCCACCAGCGCTCGCAGAAGCGCACTGGTCTTGATGGTCGCGAAGTTCGAGAAGGTGTCGGATATTGCATACGGCAATACGATCCGATCACCGTGACGCAGCGCGCCACAGGTGTAGACGACGTTCGGCACATAGCCCTCGCGCTCGGTGGCGTCGGGGCGCACCAACGGCTCGCGCGAACGGGCGAGCACTTTCGACGGATCCTTCTTGTCGAGCAGCACTGCACCGATCGTATATTTCCTGACAGGGCCCACGCCGTGGGTAAATAGCAGCCAGCCCTCGTCCAATTCGATCGGTGAGCCGCAGTTGCCGAGCTGGACGAACTCCCACGGATATTGCGGCTGCAGGAATGCCTGCCCGCCTTCCCAAGTGTAGAGGTCGTCGGAATAGATCAGGTGCAGGTTCTCGTTATCCTGCCTGCCGATCATCGCAAAACGACCGTCGATCTTCCGTGGGAACAGGCCCATCCCTTTGTTACGAGTTGCCGAGCCGACGAGCGGCGTCATGCGAAACGTGCGGAAATCCTTGGTTTCGATCAGCTCCGAGCGAATGGCACGACCGTTGTAGGCCGTATAGGTGGCGTAGTAGATTTTGCGGCCTTCATTCTCAAAACTGACGAAGCGTGCATCCTCGATACCGTTGACCTGCGAGTTGGTGATCGGAAAGATCACGCGCTCACTGAGCAGGGTCTCTTCCTGGAAGACAATCTCGACATCGTCGCCATCGGGCCTTGAAGTGCGGTCCGTAATCCTCGGTCCGGATGCCAGCCGCGCGGTCGGCTCCACAGTCACGTTACCGTCGGCGTCGATTGTGCCCGATCTGAATGTGAGCGATGAGATATGCCCTTCACCGACCGCCCGAAGACTGAGGATGAATCGACATCCGCCATTGGGCGCGCCCGATTGGTCAGGGTGTCGCACGATACTCGGATTGAACAAAGCCGATGCTTCGAAGCTGTACTCGTGCAGGAAATAGGCACCGACCAGCCGGCGCTGGGTCTTCGTGAAGCTTGCGTGAGGCTCGAAGGCATCTTCCATTTCGGCGGCTCGCGCATCAAACGTATCGAGCAGGTTCCGGTGCCGGCCCTCGAAATTCTCCAGCACGTCTGCGAGCTGCTGGGCAGCTGTTTCAGCATCGAGGGCGAGGACGCGGTCGACAATATGATTGGCCCTGGTCTTGTCGGTGCGATTGAAGTCCCTGGGTTCGGTCGCCGGCTTGAACGGGCGCACGATGACACGCGCTGGATCGGGGCGTAGATACAGGGCCTGGCGATTGAAGAATATCGGCTGAGACACTTGACTTGCCCCCTCGGGTAATTGGTCGTGGATTGCTGAACGTCAAGCGCTCAGGGCGAGCATCGGAACGGATTTGATTGCGCCGGGGGCAACACCCGCGCGCGCGGCTTGGCGAATCTCGACCAGGGCCAACAGATACGACAATACCGATTCGGCGCCCATGTTTTGATTGGGCCGATCGGAATGGAGGCCGTCCAGGCAGCCACCCGACGTTAAATCCACCAAGGAAACCTTAAGATCATTTCCGCCGAGGAACCAGTCGAATGCCCGTTGGGCTGCAGCCGGCCATTCGGGGGCGAGATCCGCTCGCGCGGCAGCGAGGCACGCTGCAATTGTCGCAGTTGCTTCGACCGGCTGCTGGTCAAACTTCGCAGGTGCCTTTCGGATCTTGCCGAAGCTGTCGGACCCGACAGGCCGGAAACAACCCGAAGGCGCGGTCTGATGCACCATGAGCCAGCGCAGCGCTTCCAGGCCGGCATAGGTGTAGGCGCGGATGCCGGTTGCCAGGCCGGTCTCGATCAGGGCTTGCGGCAGGCGCGCGTTGTCATACGCGAGTACATCTTCGAACCAGTGCCAGGTGCCGATCCGATTCGCCGCTAACAGAGCCAACAGCCGATCGGCCAGCAAGCGGCGCATTCGGTTCGCCGGGATATTGCCGTCAAATGTCGTGCAATTGGCATTCAAACCCAGAAGCGTGAAGCCCCAGGCTCTGGGCGATGTAAAGTGCTCGACTATGGGCAATGCCTTGATGAACAGGTTCGCTGCCCAGCGGCGGCGCGTCAGATTGGTGTCCGTGGCGGCACACTCCGCCAGCGCCCAAAGAGTCCGGCCGTGGCTGTCCTCGGAGCCCGTATCTTCCAGCCAGCGCCGATCGTAACTCATGAAATTGCGAAAGCGCTGCGTGTCGGGATTCCAGGCGTGCTCGATAAACGCAGCAAAACGCGCAACCATCATTTCCGGTAGCGCTCGCTCACCGCAGTCGGCAAGCTTGCAGGCGAGGAGCAAGGCACGCGCATTGTCATCGACGCAATAGCCATGCGAACGGTCGGGGACGCAATGGACGGCATGTTGCAGCAATCCTGTGCTGTCACACATCGAAAGAAGATGGCCGGTCGCCAAGTCGGGGATGGAAAGCGGTTCCTTGCTGCCGGCGTTCTGCGCCGTCGCGGAACCTCGCGGTCGCCCGACGCCAGGGCGGCCTGCCGCCAATGCGGTATCGAATGCCGCGATGTAGTTCTTCGCGATCTGGCCCCAAACCATCGACCGGCTGCTGCTGTAAGCCCGTTTGCGCATCGCGTGGCGACGAACGTCATTGACCAGTAGGCCGGCGATCTCGGCACCGAATGCCGCAGAATTGCCGAACGGCACCAGAATGCCGCGCCCATCAGCAAGCAGCTCCTGAGCATGCCAATATGGTGTCGACACTACCGCCTTGCCCAACCCGAAGCTGTAGGCGAGCGTGCCCGAAGTCATCTGGGCCTCGTTGAGGTAAGGCGTGACGTAAACATCGCACATGGAGATGTAGTCTAGCAGCGTTGCCTGATCGACGAACTGGTTGCAGAACACGACGTGGTCGGCGATGCCGAGATCGTGGGCGCGCGCGATCAGTCTTTCGCGATAGGCCTCGCCCTGGTCACGCACGAGGTGCGGATGGGTCGCGCCGAGCACCACGTAGACGGCGTTAGGGCAACACTTGATGATCGCCGGCATTGCATCGATCACTGTCTCGATGCCTTTGCTCGGCGACAGCAGTCCAAACGTCAGAATGACGGTGCGACCGCTGTAGCCGAATTTCAGCTTCGCATGTTGCGGCTCGATGAACGGGTACTCAGGAATACCGTGCGGGATGATCTCGATTTTCGATGCCGGCACGTCATGCACAGTGCGCAGAAGCTGATGACCCTTCTCGGACATGACGACAAGCTTCGACGAATAACCGATCACCTGATCCATCACGGCACCCTGGGCCGACGAAGGCTCGGCCAGGATGGTGTGCAGTGTCGTCACAATTGGCATCTTGAGTAACGGCAGTAATCCAAGAATGTTGCTGCCGGCCTGGCCGCCGAAGATGCCATACTCGTGCTGCAGGCAAGCGACATCGAAATTGCCGCCATTGAGGAATGCAGCCGCCTCGCAGTAGTCGGCAGCGATGTCGTCGCGGATCTGGAACCCCACGGCGGGCGGATAACTGTAGCTGTTGCCAGGGTCGTTCATGGCGACCACGCTCGTGTGCAGGTCGGCGCGAGCTGATGCAACGGCACGATGGAGGTCGTGGGTGAAGGTCGCAATGCCACAGCGACGCGGAAGGTGATTGCCAATGAAAGCAATGCTGCGTATCGGGCTCATTGGACTGCCCCGGCTGGTATGCTCGACACCTTTTCATTGCCCGGGGCACTGGCGTCTCTCGGTTTTTGCTGCGCTATGCGCTGCAGCAATTGCGGCGCCGGTCCGCCTTCACCGGCGTAGGCGAAGAGGCACTCCGCGCCCGTCCGACCGACACCGATATCGACCCGCTCGGCCTCGGCAAAGATAGCGTCTCCCCGGCTGAGGTCGAACGAGCCTGCGTTGGCGCTACCATCGAGGACGAGCAGCCACGTCTCCCGTGCCGCATCGAGGCACCACGCGGAACCGGGCGCGAGCGTGATATGCTCCAGAATGAAGTGGGGCGTGCTTGCGAGCAGTTTGCGCTCGGTCGTCAGCCGCTGCGGGCGCGGCTGAATTGGGGCTGGTGCCAGATTTGCCACGGCTGTAGCGTCGTCGACGTGCAGGGCGCGCGTGCGGCCGTGATCGAACAAGCGGAATGTGGCGTTGCTGCGCTGCTGTATCTCGGCAATGACCACGCCAGCGCCGATCGCGTGAATCGTGCCGGCGGGCACCGTTATTGCATCCCGCGAATTCACGCCCTGCCAATCGACGAGTTGTGCGATCGAGGTGTCGCAGATTGCCTGACGCAGCTGCTGACGCGTGAGAGGTGACTTCAACCCAAGCGCGACTTTAGCATCCGGAATCGCGCTGAGAACATACCAAGCCTCGCTCTTACCGTTCGGCAGTCCAATCGACCGGGCATAAACGTCATCAGGATGGACCTGAATGGAAAGTGGCTCGCTCGTGAATAGCAGCTTGAGAAGTAGCGTCGGGAGGGGCGCGCCGCCATTCGACCTTACGTAGACAAGTTCTCCGATCCGGGTCGTGCCATCGCCGGTGTCGCTCCATGGTTGCAGGTCGGCGACTCCCCAGGGCTTGGGCTCGGCCAGAACACATGCTCGCTCGATCGTCATCGTCGGTCACCTCAGGTCAGATTTTAAGATCGCCGACGTCACTCGGGATGCAAGCAAGAAAGTCAATCAAACAGCAGTTGCTCCGCGCGAGTAGGTAATACTAATGCAATCAATACCCAGGGCCCTCGATCGGGACTTGCGCGTCTCTTTCCAGGGCTTGTTGCAGTGCTTGTGGCTCGATCGCGACGACCTGTCGGCCAGCGTAAACAGCCGTATTCACAGGAACGAAGATGGTCGTTTGCAGGCGGCGATAGGCCGTAAAAGAAAGCCCCGGGATTTGTTCCTCCTCGGTTTCGACGATGTAGGTTCCCGCAGGCAAACATCCGTCAACGCCGTCGAGCCTGGCCGGGTGACGAAAGACAACAGTCGCCTGCGTCGTCCGAGCGGGCATGGCCGATTACTCCTCGATCAAGCCCGCAATTGTGGCGCGCCTCATGATGCCGGCCGTCGTGGTAGAGGATAGGCGGCGCTATCATAGAGGGCCCGGATTTCCTCGGCGACAAAGCGGAAGTCGTCCGCCTCCACAACCGTGGCAACGAGTTTGTCCGCACTCTGCTGTTCGATTGCAAATCGGACGGCCTCCGCCCCACTCGGGAATCGCCGATAAGCCATTGACGACCGCTTGCCGAAACGGCTGCTGCCGACAAAGACTTCGGCGGGTTCGCTGTAGTCGAAAGTTTCCATGCAACACATGTGGGGTCTTTCACCTATCTTTACATCCCACCCGCCATCGATTTAGTTCAGAAATGGCGATTTGAAGTCATTTTGATTTCTTGCAATATTTTGCGTTTGCTGCGTTAGCCCGACCTTCTCAGTGCGCCCCGACGGCGCGTAGCACCAGTGGAGGCAGTTTCCACCCGGAGAGTTGTCGATTGATCTGGTAGCTGGCAAGCGGTTTGTCCGGGTAACTGGGCGGATTGGAGCCTTGCGACAAAGGCCGCGTCGTGCCCCGCACGCGTCCCGCATGACGGGCGGTTGAGCGAGCCAGTGGGCCGTAACGCGAGTGAAGCCTGAGCAGGCCCCGAAAGTGATGTCGCGGATGCCGACCCGGCTGAGAAACGGGGAAGGCCGTGTGGGATGGGGAAGCAATCGACACATGCACCCGTCTCGATCCGCCGGGGTAGTGGGCACGGCACGCTGGTCAAGGTGCTGCGGGTCATCGGGGGAAGCCCGTTCCGGGGAGGATCGCACCTCCGACGCCGGGAAAGCCGGCGAACTGGGCGGGTGACGGACAGGGTCGTATGAGCGTCGATGCCGGGTAACGCCGGCGGAGCAAAGGGCCCTGACTTCTGGTCGCGCTTTCGAAGCAGCCGAGGATGAGGCGATTGGCGATGAGCCTGGCAACACCCGAAAAGATCCGGACGCTGCAGAGGAAGCTCTATTTCAAGGCGAAGGCGGCGCCGGATTTCCGCTTCTACCAGCGTCTCACGACAAGGTTTGGCGTGCCGACATTCTCGCCCATGCCTACCGCCAAGCCCGCGCCAATGCGGGTGCAGCCGGTGTGGATGGGGTGACGTTCGTCATGATCGAGGCGGCAGGGGTGGAGACGTGGTTGACCGGCCTCGGCGAGGATCTGCGACAGAAGACGTATCGGTCACTTGCCGTTCGACGGGTGATGATCCTGAAGCCCAATGGCGGCGAGCGTCCGCTCCGCATCCCAACCATTCGGGACCGTGTGGTGCAGACCGCCGTGAAGCTCGTGATCGAACCCATCTTCGAAGCCGACCTCGATCAAAGTGCCTATGGCTATCGCCCGAAACGGGGCGCAGCCGACGCGATCAAGGAAGTTCACCGGCTCGTTTGCCGGGGCTATTCCGACGTTGTCGACGCCGACTTGTCGAAGTATTTCGACAAGATTCCGCACCGGGAGCTCATGCATTGCGTGGCCCGGCGCATTGTCGACCGGCAAATCCTGGCCCTCATCAAGATGTGGCTTAAGGCGCCGGTCGAGGAACGGGATGGCGACGGGACACGGCGCATGACGGGCGGCAAGGACAGCACCTGCGGCACGCCGCAAGGCGGGGTCGCAAGTCCCCTACTTGCCAACCTGTACATGATATGGCGCGACAATCATGGTGTGCCGCTGTCGCCTGCCATCCAATTCCCTCACATAGCGAAGCGCCCATGACCGGTTGCCGGTTGGTTTTACCCTCAACACCAACCCGCGAACCTTGCTGTCGCGATACTCCCCAGCCTTCAGCGACCCGACTGTGCGATGACTGAGCTTCACTGGGTTACCTCGCCAGCATAATGTCGGGGGCCAACTGGGGGCCACACTTGACTGGGATCGTCTAGCACTTCACCACATCACGTGGAACATCCATCATTCGCGATGTCAGCCACAACGAACGGGTTAGCATGTCCAGTACAATCCAACCATGTATCGTGACATCCGCATAAAATATAATTCGGGAGCAAGGGGTCGGGAGTTCGAATCTCCCCGCTCCGACCAATATTTTCGGTATTCTTGCGATTTTGCCCGCATACCAGCGACGCCTTGGGGGCCAAATCGTGCAAGAATGTAGTTTTGACTGACCTTCTCCTCCGTTTCGACTTCGCCAGCCAGTAGCCACTCTCAGCCAGTCCCCGCCGGCTTTATGTGATCATTGGAATGCTGTCGGTGATGCATCTGAACGACGTGCGCATTGCGACAAACTCCGCAATGGTTGCGGGGCGTGCAACCAGCTTGATTTGCAGCTGCAGGACTTGTTGAGCGCGTGCTGCCAAGGAGGCCAAAGTCCTCTTGCTGCTCCCCGATAGCGGCAAGTTGCTGGACCGTTGGTCCGGCGGACGAACGGTCTTCATCCGAGACCGCCTTTGTTCTTGATGGAAGAACCAAAGCGGACCGGGCCAATTGCAACCGTCACAACTTCGCAGACGCCGGGCTTGCGGTTCGGCTGCTCGCTTATAGGATCCCGGAAGGTCGCTGGCGGAAGGGATTGAGCGAGGTCCGTCTAGCCTGCCGGAGCCCGTCAGAGCATCGCTACCGCTGAACGGTGTCGCGCCTGGAAACGGGCTCGGTGGCGCTGCAACCGGGTGACCGGTCACCCAGGTCGGCGCCCAGGCTCAAGTACCCGAAGTGTTGCGTGTCACGTCGCTCGTCGAGGTGGTAAGTCGCTACCGCGCAGGCGATCTCACGATCCTGCGGTGTCATGCACCCGGCGAGCCATGCTGCAATTTCTGCTCCCCTCACCGCCGTCGCTGAGCACGAGGGGTATTGACTAGCCCGCCGCTCAGCACCCAGGATTGCCTTGGCCGTCCCGGTACGAAAATGCTGGGGTTGCCGGGCGTCCTGTGTGGCCAGCCCGCTTGCGCCGTGATCGTAGATTGCGCAACGGGAAGCGTTAAATGCGTGCCAGACTGGTCCGGCTGTCGGCATCGGGGAAGCAACAAAGGGGTGGGCCGTGAGAAAGTTCGTACCGACCGTCGCTGCGGCCATTGGCCTGGCGCTTGCTGTTGTGGGCTCTGCTGCCGCGCAGGAGACACTCAAGGCGGGGACCGAGTGCACCTACTTCCCGTTCAACTTCCGCGACAGCGACGGCGTGCTGAAAGGTTACGACGTCGACGTCGGCAACGAGCTCGCCAAGCGGCTCAATTTCAAGATCGAGTGGGTCTGCCAGAAGTGGGACGGCATGCTGCCCTCGCTGCTGGCCAACAAGTACGACCTGATCCTTGCCTCGCTGTCGATCACCGAAGAGCGGCGGCAGAAAATCGATTTCTCCGTCGGCTATCGGATTTCGATCGGCCAGTTCGTCGGCCCCAAGGCCAAAGGCTACAAGCTGTTCAAGCCCGACAATTCGCCGGACGTGGCGGCCTTCAAGGGCGTCCGCGTCGGCCTGCAGCGCTCGACGACCTACGACAACTGGATCCAGGCCAAGGTGCCCGACGCGACGGTGGTGCGCTACGAGACGGTCGAGCAGATGTATCTCGAGCTGAAGGCCGGCCGGGTCGACGTCATCATGACCAACCCGATGAAGACGTACCTCGAGTTCTTGAGCAAGCCCGACGGTGCCGGCTACGAGGTGATCGGGCCGCAGATCGACGAGGAAAAGTACTTCGGCACCGGCGCCGGCGTTGGCATCCGCAAGGGCGAGGAAGCGCTGCTGAAGCGCATCGACGCGGCTCTGATCGCGATGAAGAAGGACGGTACGCTCGACGCGTTCAGCAAGAAGTACTTCCCGTTCGCCATCTACCCGACCAACTGATCGCAGCGACACGCAAGGTCGCCGCAAGGCGCGCTATCCGACGATGGCGCGCCTTCGTCTGAAACGCCCTCCAAGCAACGCGAGCCGCAACAGGCCCTATGTCGATCGTCCATGCCTGGTTCGACAACTTCCTGTGGGGCGCACTGGTTATCATCAGGGTGTTTGCCGTTGCGCTGATCCTGACCATCCTGTGGGGCATGCTCGGGGCAGCCGCCAAGCTCTCTAGGAACAGGCTGCTGCAGCGTATTGCCACCGCCTACACCACCGTGTTCCGCGGCACGCCGGAGCTGCTGGTCGTCCTGATCCTTTATTTCGGCTCGGCGGTGACCTTGACCTGGATGGCGAAGAAGTTCGATCCCGGTATCAAGTTCGTCGACATTCCGCCATTCTGGGCCGGCGCCTTTGCCATCAGCCTGATCGTCGGCGCCTACGCGACCGAAACGTTCCGTGGCGCATTGCAGGGCGTCGATCGCGGCCAGGTGGAAGCGGCCCGCGCGCTCGGCCTGTCGAGCCGGCAGATCTTCTTCCATATCAAGCTGCCGCAGATGTGGCGGCTCGCGCTGCCCGGATTCGGCAACCACATGAACTCGATCATCAAGGACACGTCGCTGCTGTCGGTAATCGGCGTCGAGGAGATCACCTACACCGCCGAAATGGCGACGGCGACCACCGGCAAGCCGTTCACGCTGTATCTGATCGTCGCTACCATCTATCTGCTCTTCACCTCGCTGGTCGTGTTCTCCGTCGCGCGCCTTGAGATCCATGCCAACCAGCACTTGAGGAAAGCCAGATGAGCTTCGACCTGTCGCTCATCGCCGACAACGTGCCCAAGATCGCGCTGGGCGCCGGGCTGACATTGCAGCTGCTGTTTCTGTCGCTATTCATCGGCTCGTTGCTGGGGGTCGGCGCGGTACTGATGCGGATCAGCGGCTCACCGGCTACTGGCCTGGCCGTCGTTCGCCTACTCATACGTGTTCCGCGGCACGCCGATGCTGGTGCAGATTTTCCTGATCTACTACGGCCTTTCGCAGTTCGAGGCCGTGCGCAACAGCATGCTGTGGCCGATCCTGCGCGAGCCTTTTTGGTGCGCCATCATCGCCCTGTCGCTGAATTGCGGGGCCTATACCG
This sequence comes from uncultured Alphaproteobacteria bacterium, assembly GCA_963741505.1. Classification (GTDB taxonomy): domain Bacteria; phylum Pseudomonadota; class Alphaproteobacteria; order Rhizobiales; family Hyphomicrobiaceae; genus JAKFWF01. Next base: position 9,924 of record CAVUIJ010000017.1, read on the forward strand.
CCGAGATCCTGCGCGGCGGCATCCAGGGGGTCGATCACGGCCTGCACGAGGCCGGCCGCGCGCTCGGCCTCACGCCACGCCAGCGCTTTGTCCACGTCACGGCCCCGATCGCAGTGCGCCTTGCGCTGCCCGCCTACGGCAACGAGATGATCAGCCTGCTCAAGGGTACCGCGCTCGTAAGCATGATCACCATGAACGACATTACCGGCGTCGCGCGCAACGTGGTCTCCAAGACGTTTGCGCCCTACGAGATCTTCATTTCCGCCGCGATCGTCTATCTGATCATCACCTGGGCGATCCAGCGCGGCGTCAGGCTCGCCGAGCGGCACTTCAGCCGCTACATCAGGAAGTGAGGGCGAGGATGGCGTCACCGGACCAGCAGCCGATCATCATACTGGAGGGCGTCGCCAAGTTCTTCGGCTCTTTCCAGGCGCTCAAAGGGTGCAACCTGACCGTCGGCAAGGGCCAGAAGGTGGTGTTGTGCGGCCCGTCGGGCTCCGGCAAGTCAACCCTCATTCGCTGCATCAACCGGCTGGAGGAGCACGACGCCGGCCGCATCGTGGTGGCGGGAACCGAATTGACCAGCGACATGGCGAACATCTCTGCCGTCCAGCGCGAGGTCGGCATGGTGTTCCAGCAGTTCAACCTGTTTCCCCACCTGACGGTGGTCGAAAACCTGATGCTGGCCCCCCGACTCGTGCGCAAGCTGCCGCGACCGGAGGCCCGCGACATTGCCATGCACTACCTGGCGCGCGTGCGCATTCCCGAGCAGGCGGAGAAGTATCCGATCCAGCTGTCCGGTGGCCAGCAGCAGCGCGTCGCCATCGCCCGGGCGCTGTGCATGAAGCCGCAGATCATGCTGTTCGACGAGCCGACCTCGGCGCTCGATCCGGAGATGATCAAGGAAGTGCTCGACGTCATGAGCGATCTGGCGCGCGACGGTATGACCATGCTGGTCGTTACGCACGAGATGGGATTTGCTCGCTCGGTTGCCGATCGCGTGGTGTTCATGGATGCGGGTGAGATCGTCGAGCAGGCACCACCCAGCGAATTCTTCGGCGCTGCGAAGAATGCGCGGACCAAGTCGTTTCTGCAGCAGATCCTGTCCCACTAACAAGGCATCCGCCGGAACGCGAGGAGACCATGCCGGACAACGCGAAACAGTCCTTCACAGACGCTCACGTCGCGTTTGCCGTCTCCCTCGCCGATCGCAGCCGACAGGTGATGTCACGTGCGCTCGCCGGGCGCCCGCAAATCGAGATCAAGCCGGACTCGAGCTATGTCACCGACACCGACAAGGGCATCGAGCGCGAGCTGCGCACGATGATCGAGGCGGCCTATCCCGCCCATGGCATCCTCGGCGAAGAGTTCGGCGCACACAACGCCAAGGCGGAATTCGTGTGGGTGCTCGACCCGATCGACGGCACCGCTGCCTTCGTTGCCGGCCTGCCGGTGTTCGGCACGCTCATCGCCTTGCTGCACGACGGCATCCCGGTGCTCGGCATCATCGATCATCTGGTGACCAACGATCGCTGGATCGGCGCTAGCGGCCGGCCGACCACGCGCAACGGCACGGTGGTTCACACGCGCAGATGCGCGAGCCTGCAGCAGGCGATGCTGTCGGCTAGCAATCCCGACTTCTTCACTGCCGAAGAGCGCCCCCTGTTCGAGCGCATCCGGTCGCGCACCCAGTGGCGCATCTACGGCGGCAGCTGCTTCAGCTACGGCCTGCTCGCATCGGGGCGTACCGACGTGGCCATCGACTCGGCCCTGTCGATCCACGATTACGCGCCCTATGTGCCGATCCTGGCGGGCGCCGGCGGCATCATCACCGACTGGGCCGGCCAGCCGATCACCATCAATTCCGGCCGGCAGATCCTGGCGGCCGGCGACCCTGAGCGCCACGCCGAGGCCTTGGCGCTGCTCTCGGCCTGATCAGACACCACAGCTTTGAAAGAAGGGAAACACAGCCATGGCAAAATTCGAACCGTTCATCATGGAACGCATGATGGGCAAGTGGGAGAACGTGGTCGAGGTCAACCTGTCGGAAAGCGGCGTGCATCCGCTCAAGCTCGGCGAGCTCATGGCGCTCGCGGGCCGCTCGGTCGGGGAACTTGCCGAGGTCGAGATCAACTACCCGCAGGCCAACGGCACCAAGGAGCTGCGTCGCACCATCGCAGCCTTCTATCCCGGTGCCGGCGAGGACAACGTGCTCGTCACCACCGGCGCGGCCGAGGCCAACTTCCTGATCATCAACACGCTGCTCGAACCCGGCGACGAGGCGGTGATCATGCGGCCTAACTACCTGCAGGTATGGGGTGTCGCGAAGAACCGCGGCGTCAACGTCAAGGATTTCAATCTTATCGAGGACAAGGGCTGGGCGCCGGATCTGGACGGGCTCAGCCGCACCGTCACGTCGAAGACCGGCCTGATCGCGGTATGCAATCCGAACAACCCGACCGGCCGCATCCTCACGGTGCCCGAGATGAAGGCCATCGTGGCGGCCGCCGCGCGGGTCGGCGCCTGGATCCTGGCCGACGAAGTCTATGCCGGCGCCGAGCGCGAGACCGACGTCCAGACGCCGACCTTCTTCGGCATGTACGACAAGGTCATTGCCGTCGGCTCGATGAGCAAGGCCTACGGCCTTCCGGGCCTGCGCACGGGCTGGGCGGTCGGTCCGGCCAATGTCCTCGACGACATGTGGGCGCGGCACGACTACATCACCATCACCAACACCATGTTGTCCGACAAGCTGACCACAATCGCGTTGTCAGAAAAGGTGCGGCCGAAGATCCTTGCGCGCACGCGCGGCCTCATTCGCGCCGGCTATCCGGTGCTGGAGAAGTGGGTGGCAGCCCACGGCAACATGTTCCAGCTCTATCCCTCGCAGGCCGCGGCCATCGCCTTCCTACGCTACAATCTCGATATCAACTCGACCGAGTTCGTCACCCGCCTGCGCGACGAAAAGAGCGTGCTGATCGTGCCGGGCGATCAGTTCGGCTTCGACCGGCACCTGCGCATCAGCTTTGGCCTGCCGCACGACTATCTCGAGAAGGGCCTGAGCCGGATCGACCAGCTGTGCGCGGAGATCAAGGGATGATCGGGGGCGGGGCCAGGATCGTGCAGCGTGCGGCGATCGAGGCCGCCCTCGCCAAGCTCGACCTGATTGCGCTGATCGAGGCGGGTTTCGCCGCCTATTCGGCCGGTCGCTGCAATGTGCCGCCGGTCGGTGAGCTGGTGATGGACAAAGGCGAAGTCCACATCAAGTACGGCTGCATCACTGGCGACAGCCACTACGTGATCAAGATCGCCTCGGGCTTCTACGGCAATGCGGCGTTGGGCCTGGCCTCGGGCAACGGCCTGATGCTGGTTTTCAGCCAGGCGACCGGTGCGCTGGAAACGGTGCTGCTCGACGACGGGCATCTGACCGACGTGCGCACCGCCGTTGCCGGCGCGATTGCCGCCAAGTACCTGGCGCCCGTGAACGTCGAAAGCATCGGCATCATCGGCACCGGCGTGCAGGCGCGTTTGCAACTCGAGCATCTGCGGCCGGTGGTTTCGTGCCGCAATGTCGTCGTATTTGGCCGCGCACCGGCGCGCCGGGAAGCGTTTCGCCGCGACATGGAGGCAAAGGGCTATTCAATCGAGACCACGGGCGATCCGGCCGAGGTCGCGGCCCGCTGCCGGCTGATCGTGACGACCACGGCGGCGACCGCACCGCTGCTGCAGGCCGGCGACATCCACCCCGGCACGCACATCAGCGCGATCGGATCGGACACGCCGCACAAGCAGGAGCTCGATGCCGCAATTCTGGCCAAGGCATCGCGGGTGGTGGTCGACAGCATCCCGCAGTGCCGCCTGCGCGGCGAGGCGGCCAGGGCGCTCGGTGCCGGGGCAATCACCGAGACGAAACTCGAAGAGATCGGCAATATCATCCGAGGCCTCAGCCCGCGCCGCGCGACCGCCGACGAGATTACAGTCTTCGACGCCACCGGCGTCGCCGTGCAGGACATCCAGATCGCCAAGGCGCTCGCCGGGGCGACCCTACAGGATGGGCGGCACGATCATTCGCAATGATGGCACGGCCGCTCGGCGCGACTTGCGCCGGTATCCACGCTAACGAGCGATCATGCAAACAACGCGATAGCAGTGTCGCCACGGCAGAGCACCATTCGCCAACAGCGGTTGGGCATCGCGGTAAGGTAGCGGCTCGGAGCGGACGCAACTTTTCGTTGCTTGTTCGCAGCATGTCCAGACGCTGGGTACCGAAAACATTTTCCGCATCTTGGCCCGGGGCCGCCATTCCGGTTCCTGACGCCCCGACTGAAAGCTGACGCGTCTAGCCCGACCTTCTCGCAGGGGCGGGAATCGTCATCGCACGAGCGTGAGCCGATCCGCGTCGTGCGACTGCACGCGAGGCGTGACGAGCGCGCCGAAAAGCGTAGCCCCGCATACGGTTGAGGCGCGCGACATGCTGGAAGCATGCGTCCCGCATGACGCGGGCGGCCACGGGCGTGCGACCCGAAGGGCGGGGCAAATTCGTTTGACAGGGTGCGTCGCGACGCCCGGCCCGGACGGGCCAAAGCCGGCGACGCCGGCTCGCGCGCCTTCGGCGCAGGGTGCAGCATTCAAACCGCGTCTCGCGTTCAATCCAAATCTCCGGTCGCAGGCAGCCACTCGGAGCCAACCTTGCGGTAGCGCTTTTTCACGGCGGCCCACGCCACGCGGTGGGCGATTTCCTCGAGCCGGTCAGGATCCTTCGAGCCATAGGCGATCCAGGCATGATTGAACGCTTCGCGGAAAATATCCTGCGCGTGCGTTGGCAGATGCGCCCGGATGCGGGGAGGCAATTCCTCATTCGAGCGATACGGCATGTGAACTCCCTGACGCTGCGAGATCCCAAGCGGACGCCGGCTCACGCCCAAGAACAGCAAACTGCGAACACAGAGCCGTCCGTCCGCGACTGCCGAAAGTGGAACCTTCATCAAACTAAATCCGATCCGCAACCGATGCAGAGCGCCTTGACGCACATCATTGCCGAACGCGGAGCATCTGGGCCAAGCAACTCGCCAGAGCGCTCATACGGCACAAACCTCGTGGTACGAGGGTGGGGAGACGCTTGAGGCGCAACGAAATTCATGGCGGTCATGTGCTTTTCGGCGACAGCGAGCTTCGTCACGGTCGCGTTCACCGGTGTGGCCGGACTGGCCGCAGTGACACGAGCCGGGCCGCGCGAGGAGGTGCCGCTTGCCGCCGTCCCGCTGGTTTTTGCCGTCCAGCAGAGCCGGTTCATCCGGATGGCCCCGCCTCATCGCTGCTCGTGGCCACGTTCCTGATGTTTGCCAAAGTGGTGTGGCCGGTGCTGATCGCGCTCGCCGTCGCGCTGATCGAGCCGGACCACGGAAGGCGGCGGTTGATGAACTGGTGCTGCGGCGCGGGCACGCTGGCCCGCGCATGCTTGCTGTTGCCGCTGCTGCTCCATGCGCACAGCGCGAGGATCGAGGGCGGCCACACATCGTACAGCTCGGAGCCGTACCTGCCGCTGAACGCCGGTGTGGCGTAAGTGGTTGCGACTTGCATTACGCCGCTGCTGTCGTCGCACCACCTCGTCAAGCTGCTGGGCGTGGTCGTCACCGGTCGATCCAGGTTTGCCGATCGACGGATTCGGACCGGCACGTCAGCAGTTCATCACATTGCAGACAATGGACGCCTGTCGTCGCCCGATGGTGTCTGAGATCCCGTGTTTCTGTGTCGAGGTCTCTACCACCACACGAAGGTGCTCCGAGTGCACGACATCGGAAACATCGATTGAACGCATCAGGTCGCGCTCGAATTCGGCGAGCGCCGCCATCACGGGCGCGATCATCTTGCAGTGCGCTGTCACGAGATTGAACTGGAGGCCCGTGATGGCGAGGACACAGACATCCCACGCATGGAGTGACTGCAGCGTCTGCACGAGATCGATGGTGCTACAGCGCCAGACAAGAACACATCACCCTATTGCTGCGATGCTTGAATTATCACCTCCACATCCGCAACCGTCCGGATCGAAACGATTTCGTCGGCGGTCAACAGCCGCGAAAGCTTTGTCTCGAGTAGTAGCATGAGGCGCATATGGGCGAGGCTGTCCCAGCCGGGCACCGTTCCGATTCCACCGTTGGTCGTGGCATCATCGATGCTCCGCGCGATTGCCTGAGCCACGAGTTGGCGAGCCAAGTTGGCGGTCATGCGCTGCCATCCATCGTCAACCCGTCCGTCCGACGGCGCTGGATCCATTCATCGCGAAACATGCCAAATACGATTAGATCTTGCGGCTGGCCCGCCGTATGGTCGAAGCCATGCCGCCAACAGATCGATGAGGATTACCAGCGGGTCGTCATGGCAGAAAACGATGCGCGACCCTGCACCCGCGCCGCAGGCCGCGAACGCCGCTGTCCGCGCCGATGTGGCCGCGGCCAGCCCAGCCCCGTCGAGCTCAACGCCGCGCGCGACATCGATCAGACTGGTTGGTTCGATCAGTCGTATAGGCATGTTTCCATGTGCGGTGTATGTTGTGCCAAAGCGTATGGCAGCATACGCCAAGCATCGCAGGAAGGGCCAGCGTGCATGCTGGTGAGCGGGCAAATGATCGACGATGGACGCATTATGGAGATTTCGCCCAAGGTCTCCTTTCAGAGTATGGGAGAGGGCGAGGGCGCGGTCGTGCTTACGCTCGATACCGGTCAGCTCCACACGTGCAACGATACGACCGCGGCGTTTCTTTCTGCATTGAGACCCGGCAAAACGTTCGCCGAGGTGGTGGCCGAGTTGGAGCAGATCTTCGACGTGTCACCGGATGAATTGCGCGCCGACTTGTCGGTATTGGCCGAGAAGCTCCTTGATGAGCAAATTATCACGTGACACGGATGATGGACATCGCGCGGACGCGGGCAAGGCGGCGGCGGTTCATCGAGATGAGGCGCCATCCCGTCAAGTACGCGCGCCTTTGTCTTGCCGTTCGGTCATGGGCCCTGCTGATCGCGGCTCTCGCGCCACGGAACGCCGAGCTTGCTCGCATTCTCGCCCGCACCGCTCCGGGCCCGGGGCGGCCCTACACGGGCCTGTCGGCCGAAACCATCTGGCGCTGCTGCCGCAAGGCGGTCCGACCCCCGCTGCTCATGGCCGACCGCCCCTGTCTGCGTGAGGGCTTGCTGCTCAATCGGTTTCTGGTCATGGCCGGATATGCGCCCGCCCTGCACTTCGGCGTGGACCGGACAAGCTTGTCGGAACCGAAAGTCCGAGCGCATTGCTGGATAACGCTGGGCGCCCGCGTTTTCAATCCGCCCGAGCCGACGATGATCGAAATACATGAGCATCGCGACGTGCGGAACAAATTCGTCCCACGCGCCTCGCGAGCCGCAGAGCCTTACCGAGAGCGGTAGTGGCAGCATGTGCTGCACCAACACTGCAGCTGATACGCGATCGCCGATCTTCACAATCGCGCTACATTCTGCGGAATACTTAATCGACGCCGGGTCCGCTGCTCTTAGTTAACGGACGCCACTGACCACCACCTGCGCTGTTACCTGCGAGAGTCGGGCGGAAACGTCGAATGTCGGCTTCTGATACACTTTCTTCAATTGGCGGTTCATGCGTCAGCTCCGTTCAGCAGGAAGAAACACTTCTCCATGACCACTGTATAAACAACCCTATTTGGCATGCAACTAGCGGGCATGGCGAAGTCTGTAATTGCCTCCGAATCCTGTTGATTGTGACGGGATCGCAACAACATGGATCGTGAAGCCACTAGAAATTCGGTTTCGGTGGGCAGGAGTGAACCGTGAAGCGGTACTATAATGTCAACGGGCTGTGCCTGCTGATCGAAACTGGCGACGACGACCTCGCGGGTGTACTCCATCAATACTTCGCGCCATTCACGGCGACGGAGGCGGGCGACCAGCCGTTCACGGCAACGTTGGAGCACACGCCCCTCGATCCGATTCCGGTGGCCACATCTCTGGACTTTGACGGGGAGATCTTGCCCGGCATCCCGGCGCGTCTGCATCGGCTCGATCAGTCGCGATGGCTCGTTGTGCCCGATCAGCTTGCGATCCACCTCGATCATGCGCGGCAGCATGCGATGATTCAGGTCACCAGCCAGTGCACGCAGATGCTGTTGGGTTATGCCTCGATCCATGTCATCGATGCGGCCCTGGCGTCATCCGGGCAACACCTGCTGCATGCCGCGGCGCTTGCCTTGCCGGGGGATCGCCAACAGTCGTTTCTGCTGTTCGCACCGAGTGGACGCGGCAAGACAACGACCGCGCTGGCTCTTGCATTGGGCGGGTTTGCGCTAATGACGGATGACGCAACCGTGCTGCAGCCGCGGGGAATGGGCGGGCGCACGGCGGCCTGCGCTTGGGGATTGCCGCGAGCCCTCAAGGTCCACCACAACACTGCGCGAATGCTTCCTGCCGTTGCGCCGCTGCTGGGCAGCCAATGGGATGAGTTTGGCGAGCAGGTTCTCCCGGTCGCCACGCTGGCGCGAGTGGCCCCGGTGCTTCCGGCCCGGCCGCTGCCGGTCGCGGCGATCGCCATTCTCGGCGAACGCACATCGGGTGATCACGTACTAGAGGTGTGTTCGAAGGCCAAGGTCCTGGCGATGTTGGCACAGGACAATCTGGCCAGATCGCCGGGTGGGGTGCTGCCCGAACAGGTCGCCCGATTTGGCGGCATGGCCGCACTGATCGAGGCCACGCCGGTCATGGAGCTGCGCGTCGGGGGGCAGTTGCCGACATTGGCTGCATACGTCGCCGGTGTGCTGAAGTAAGATCCGCCATTCGACAGCAAGAGCGCGCGCCGCGCACCCAAGAAGAACGCCGCCTCCATCACGGGATGCGGCGTTTTATGTCGTGCGTGCCTTTGGTTCAAGTCACGGCGCCGCCAATCACCTGCTGCGCCGTTACCTGCGACAGCTGGGCGGAAGCGTTGAATTTCGGCTGCCGACAGGGCTTCTTGGCTTGCTGGGTTATGTTTCGATGACCTTGTGTGAATTGGCCGCTGATGGGCCTGTGTGCTTGTCACGGTGTCCACGACCACGCCGTCGCCAAAAGGTGCCCAGCTGTGGGACATAGTGTGGCGCGCCGGCAAGTTTGTTTCGGCGATAGATGCGGGTTTAGCTGGTGCCGCCCGCCTCGAGCCGCGGCCCTGCCTGCCTTGTCCATCCGCCGAACCTGATCGCCTGCCGCAGCAGCTTGCGACGCCAGGAGTGGCCACTCCGCGCTCCGCTGCGCGCCGAAACGACGATGTCAGCCGTGATCAGGCCTGCCGCCCGCCGGTCGATGGCATTGGGACGAAGGACCTCCGCGAGCGCCGAGCATCGCTCGTCTCCGAAGGCTCTTGCGGCGACGATTAGCGCGGCGAAGACCGCCGTCACAACGCCGCTTCGATGTGCGGCCGCGGCGAGGCGTGTGCCATCGACGGGCCCAGCCGCTCCGGTCGCGGCCAGCGCGATGTCGACCAGATGCTGCAGACGGTCGAACTGGTGACCGATCGCCCCATGGGCGGCCGCCACGAATAAGACGGCCGTCGCATCCGCGGGATCACCATCACCGGCCGCGACAACATCGGCGAGCGTTACCGACGCCGTGCGGCGCAGGGTCGGGTTGTGCACCAGATCGCCGTGCACCTCGATGGTCACCCTTGGATCGGCTTCGAGAAACCACGTGTCCTCGAAATACTCCTTGCCTGCGCGGTACGATTTCTCGTGCAGCCGGAAGCCGAGCGAACCCATGATCCGGCTCGCGTCGTTGCGCGCGGCTGTCGGTATCAGTATGTCGATGTCGGTGAAAGACCGCAGCGCCGGCTCGGCATAGAGCCGCCGCGCGAATGTGGGGCCCTTGACGATGGCTGCCGGCAATCCGCTGGCGTGGAGGCTGTGCAAGGCCCTGGTCCCGTGATGCTTCAGCATCAACTGCATGCCTGTTTGATTGACTTGGAGCGTCCGGGCCGCCGCGATCGCAGTTTCGGCGTCGAAGTCGCGTTCCGATTCGGCGTGGGCGGCGTTGCTGTCCCGGATGCCTCCGCCATCACGCAGCGCCCGCAAGACGAAGGGCAGCACCCCGTGTAACTCCGCGGCGCGCAGCAGCGGCGCAATGTCTGACGTCATCGGCGCCGCCGGCTGGTCAACAGGGTTCCGGAATGGATTGATCGCGGCGATCAACCAGCGGGCGGCGCCATAGGACAGCGGCGTATGTCGTTCGATGATGCTCATTTCGCCTTCGGCGATTGGTTGGATGTGGTCACTTGGTCACGAATATGGTGGATGATAGCATTTAGCCAAGCGCGTATCGCCGCCGCCCCGCCTCCTACACCACCTCGTGGGACGCGCCCTCCACCGCGCGGTTCCATCGCACGCCAGATGTGTGCTTCCTCTGCATCCCGGCTTCCAAGCCCTCTGCATGCGTACCCGACAACGCAAAAGCCCGGAGCGAGGGATCAGCTCCGGGCTGCCAAGGTGTTACGCACCTGTACGGACGCTTCGGGTTAGCGGGGAAGAGGGGGATCCCGAAACGCGACCCTCACACTGACGCAGCACCTCACTACTCATATACGCTACTCAACTGTAGAATATCCTGCCAGCTGCAGTGGGACGGGAGGTTGATCGACGTCAAGCGGATCACCGCTGTGGAAAACCTGTGCAATGCGAGTCATCGAGCCGAAGCCGCGGGCAAGGTAAGCTGAGCGATCACAATAAGCCGGGCCGGACAGCATGGCAGCCAGATCAAAGCTCACGGTCGAGATCCTGACGAAGCTCGGGGCGAAGCGGCTGGCCGAGATCCTGATCGAGGACGCCGGACGCAACCGGCAGCTCAAGCAGGCGGTGCAGATGGCGCTCGCCGCCGAGACCGGTTCTTCCGAGCTCGCGCATCAGATCCGCAAGCGGCTCGCGACGCTGGCGAGCACGATTATTGCGGGCCAAGGGGATGAACGCACACCACGCACGGCTACGGGAAGCGGATGACAAATGAGCCAGCACGACAAAGCCGAGGCCGATGACGGCGCCCATCTCGAGGCGGCGCTCGGGTACTTGAAACGCGGCTGGGCGGTGGTGCCGGCAGGGGAGCGGACCAAGCGTCCGATCGTGCCGTGGCAGGCCTACCAGCACCGGATGCCGAGTGAAGCCGAGGTGACGGCCTGGTTCGATCGCTGGCCTAACTCCAATCTGGCGGTGATCACCGGCGCCATCTCCGGCATGGTGGTGGTCGACATCGACCCCAAGAATGGCGGGGATCGGTCACTGGCTGCGCTCGAGGCACGGCACGGGGCCTTGCCGGCGACGATCAAGTCGATCACCGGCGGCGGCGGTCGGCACGTCTATTTCGTGCATCCGGGCCGCGAGGTTCGCAACCGGGTTGGCCTCGCACCCGGCATCGATCTGAGGGGAGATGGCGGCTGCATCATCGTGCCGCCGTCGGTGCATCCGTCGGGGAAGCGGTATCGCTGGAAATCAGGGCATGCGCCGGGACAAGTCGATCTCGCTGCACTGCCGGTGTGGCTCGAGCAGTCGCGCTTCTCCAATGACGGCGCGCGTGGGCATTCGACCGCCTACTGGCGCGATCTCGTGCATGAGGGCGTCAAGGAAGGGCAGCGCAATTCGACGATCGCCTCGTTCGCCGGTCATCTGCTCTGGCATGGTGTCGATCCCGACGTCGTGATCGAACTGATGCTGGCGTGGAACCGCGTCCGCTGCCGACCGCCGCTCGACGACGATGAAGTCATCCGCACGGTGCAGTCGATCGAGCGCAAGCATGACCGGAAGGAGTAAGCGCCGGTTTGCGGCCTCACTTCATGACCGGTTGGCCGGCAGCGGCAGGCCATGGCCCGCCGCGTCATCGGCTCCGATGTTGGCATTTCCGGGCGCGTCGGACCGCGTCATGGCCGGCTGCGGCATGCCGCGACCGGCCCGTTGCGCCCGCCATTGCCGTAGATCACCGATCGCATTGGGCAGCGATGACGCGGCGACGAACCATTGCGGCCCGGTCGGACCCGGCACCTTGACGGCGTCGAGCATCCCGGTCTCGCAGTAGCGCACGACCTGACGATGAGAACGGGGAACGCCGGCGGCGACAAGCTCACGCTCGACATCGTGGATGCTGAGCGTGTGGCGAACCTCGGCGGCGTCGAGCTGCGGCGTACCGTGGCCGGCCATGTCGGACATATCCTTGAGATGAACGGCGACCGCTACCGGCTTGCTCAAAGCAAGCGCCGGTCTCGCCGAGCCCGACCTGAACCATCACGGGACGATCCCGCAAAGGATTGAGGCGCGACAATCAAAAAGGCCCCCGATATCGGGGGCCTTTTTGATTGCAGAACGTCCTGCACTTTCCCTCCGGCTTTTGCTGCTGAAGTGCTCCGGCGTTGACATCGATCATGGCCATCGGGTCCCGATCGAGCAGTGCTCGATCGCCGAGCACATCATCCGAGTGCTTTGAGGATCCTGGCGATCTCGACCATCGCACGCGTGTCGAGCTTGCAGTAGGCGCGCAAGGCCTCGGCGGTCTCAGCGGCCTTCGTCTCATTGTAGGCGCCGGTGACGACGTTGTTCCATTCGGTCTAAGCACCGCTACCATCACGAATGGCGAGGCGATCGTACGACAGCGCCGGCACCAGCACCGGCAGCACGGCCTTAACGGAATGGCTGCCGCGAAAGTCGGGATGCGCATAGAGCTGCTGCGAGAAGATCTCCGCCAGGTCGACGAGCCGCGCCGCCACGTCGTCGACGAACGCACCGTACTCGGGATGACGAGCTGCGATCTCGGCAAGGCGCGATCGCTCGAACGTCTTGTTCCAGACGATTACCGCGCCCTTTCGCGGTATCACAGTCTGCAATGCGTCCATGAACCGGTGATCGGGCTCGCTTCGCGAGATGCGGGAATTCATGGTGGGTCGGCTCCGCTCCCCACTGCTCCAGCACATGCAGCGAGAACTGGAACGGGATCTGCTGATAGGGACGATAGCCGTCGAAGCGCGGCAGCGCCGGATTGTGCGTCTCGAAATCCAGGAACGCGGCGGGAAGCGCGATGGCGTCCATGAACGCCGCGATGCCCGCGCGATCGATCTCGGGCTTGCCGGTCTTGGCGAGCCGAACCTGCGTCGTCTGCTTGGCGGAAAGTTCGATGTCATCCGGCACGTCGGCGACCCGGAGGATGCCGGCGTGGATCAGCGCCTCGAGTTTCCGGCCGTTTATGCGGGCGATGTCATGCACGCTGTAGTCCGGAATGTCCGGATTGATGTGCGCAAACATCTCGCAATGGTTGCGGCGTGACAACCGCACGCACGGGCACGGCCCCTTCGGCGGAGTCTTGATGTTGATCCACCGCCAGACCTCGCCGATCAGCGACGGAACATCCTGTCGCACGTGGGCGACGGCATCGCCGAAATCGGTGCGCGCGAACAGCTGCGCGATATCGATCGGGCCACGGCGCACGTAGTCCGAATCGAGCCGCATCAGGTACGTGCCGCCGACCCGCACGCCGCAGGCCTTGAGCACGTGCTCCTGGAACGCGAGATCGAACGCATATTCCTCGTCGCGCCGCCTTGAGGACGACGTCGACGATTTGACCTCGATCAGGTCGTAGGAGTTCGCCCCCGAATTCCAGACGAGGACGTCGCAGAGCACGACGAACTTGTCGGTGACGAATTCGCCCTGGAAAATGACCGGCGCGCGCCGCGCGATCGCCGCGCGCGTTTCCTGGGCCTGCCCCCGCCCGAGCAGCAGGCCACCGGGAAACGCCTGCCGGGCAAGCTCGTCGATCTCGTTGCCGACGGCGAACAGCGCCTTGGTGTTCGGATCGACGAACGTATCGAACAGCGCGCGGTCGTTCACCCGATACCACGCACTGTGCGGGCACTGCTGCCAGGCAATGAATGTCGATTTGCAAAGCCGCATCTCCCCGCCCGTCATCATCTCGGACAGTATTGCCGATCCCGGATCGCCATCATCGCGACCTGCGAAACCTTCTGCGGATTTGAGCAGGCCGTCCGTGGGGATAACCGGCCGCAATGCCGCGTTCGACTTGCTACACTGCGAGCATGTCCCCCCGGATAGCCGCCATCGTGCTGCGCCGCAGCGCAACGTCGATAACGGGCCACAACCCACGTTCCTGTTCCCGTTCCCCTCGCATCGGCCTCAGGACGTCCCGGCGAAGTCGACACTTTCGGCGGCGACCGTTCCGGCTCTCCGGCCTGGCGCCGTTTGGTAGTTCCAGTACAGATTCGTGTGCGCAATAACTTGGTCCGGCGGAGGTGCCCCCCACGCCGTTCTGTCGTCCGTCGTGTGGGCGTCGCTGACAAGCATTGCGTCGTACCCCCTGACGAACGCGCCGTGGAGCGTCGAACGGATGCAGGCATCGGTCTGCGCGCCGACAACGAACAGCCGCCCGACTGCAAGGCGGGACAGCACGCTCTCAAGAACGGTGTCCTCGAAGGAGTCGCCATAAGACTTGTGAACCAGCGGCTCGGTATCAACTGGAACCAGCTCGGGGACAATCCGCCAGTCATCACTTCCCATTGCAAGTTGCTTGTCAGAGTGTTGGACCCAGACAATGGGGACACGTTCCCGGCGCGCCTTTTCGACAAGGCGGCCGATGGTGGCGACGACTTTGTCGCGCTGGTGAGCCGCTGCAACGACGCCGTTCTGCATGTCGACGACGAGGAGTGCTGAGTTCGGCCGGCTCTTCAGTGTGGACATGGCCATAGAAGAACTACGTCAGAGGCTTCATCGTGCGCTTGGATCGGCTTCGATGATCCCAATCATGAGGCCGCCCGGTTCCGCGCATGTTGCGTACCAACCAATACCCGGAATTGCTGTCCGCGGCTCCACGACAGAGCCACCATTGTCTTTTATCTTCGCAACATAACTATCGAGGTTGGAGACAGGGATAGTCAAATTGACGAGCGGCCGGCCTCCGCTGATTGGTGTGTCCTTGATAGCTCCGATGCCGCCGTCAAGGCCGCCTTCTTCATTCGGCCCGGCCTTGATCCGATAGTACTCGTACGGCATCGGAAAGCGTTCAAACTGCCACCCAAACACAGCTTCAAAGAAGCGCCGCGCCGTAGCAACGTCCTTCACAGCCAGATCGAAGTACTGAGGTTTCATAGAAAAATACTGGCACGGATCAAATCGACAACATTGAGCTGGGTCAACACGGTGCACAAGGTCGCTTATGGGTCAGACTCGACAGTCGCGACGATGTCACAGGTCCGCACTGGGTCCGCTCACCGATCAATGAGCCGCCAACTTTGTGCAGTGCGGCGCGACGTCCAATAGGGCCACAACCGCGTTCCCAATATTGTGATCTATTGCTGCATTGGTCGGGAGGCTTAGCCCGGCGTGCGGAACCGTTTGGCCTGATTTTCGTAGTCCAGGTAGCCCAAGGTCTCGCGCAACTCGGCTGGGGGCATAGCGCTTGCGGCCTCCGCCTCGCCGGCGACCAGTGCGGCGAGGCCTGCCTTCATGCCGGCTGCCATCGGCGACAACATGGCGGTCGGATAGGTAGCAATCTTGAAGCCCAGCTCCGTCGCCCGTGCTCGCGATGGCGTCGCCCGCGGCGCTCCGGGGGACAGCACAGCGAAGGATGGCCGGCCGCCGGCCGCTGCGATGGCACGCCGGATCTCGTCCTCGTCGGCTGGCGAGTCGAGGAACAGGATGTCGGCGCCTTCCTGGACAAACATCTCGATCCGGGCGACCGCTTCGTCAATGCCCTGGGTCGGCCGGCAATCGGTTCGCGCCAGGATCAGAATGCCCGACTCCTTTGCTGCTTCAACCGCCGCGCGGATCTTCATCCGTGCCTCCTCGCGGGGCAGGCAAGGCTTGCCGGCCGCCGTCAGCGCTCGCGGCGTGATCTTGTCTTCGATGAGGATGGCCGCGGCGCCGGCGCGACCATAAGCCAGAACGGTGCGCTGAACGTTCATTGCATTGCCATGGCCGTGATCGCCGTCGGCCAGCACCAAAGCCTGCGGCGCAGCATTTCGCACCATGTTGAAAGAGTCAAACATCTCGGCGAAGGAGATCAGGTCGAGATCGGGTCCACCAAGGCGGCTCGCGGCCACGCAAGAGCCCGACAGAAACGCTGTCTCGAAACCGGCAGCACTGGCGAGTTTGGCGCTTAAGCCATCCCAGACCGCCGGCATGACGACCAGTCCAGGCTTGGACAGAAGAGCGCGCAACCGATCGGGAGGTGTCATTGAGGTCGACTTTCACCGGTTGACCGGAATGGTGAGGTGCAGGATGGCGCAGCATCTCGATTGCCGAGGTCAGACGCGACGTAAGCGGAGGCATCCAACCAACGTTACAGAAGCCAGGATCGATCATCGAGCACGTTGCTGCAAGTGGTGAAATGTTGGGATCTTCGGTAGCGTTCGCTTAGCAGAGGCCGCACAATTCGGCGTATTGTCGGGCTTGAACAGCTTTGAATACAATCACGCAAGAGACACCCCGGGGCTTGGTGTGCGGCTTCGTTGCCGTGGCAGACCCTGCCGGCTCGCGCTCCTGCCCGTCAACCTTTTACAATTGTTAGCTGCGCCGCCGGACGGGGTATCCGATAGACCATCACGCGACGAGAATTGCGTGAGGCATAGTGATGGTGGGGATCGTTGATCAGCTTCCGGAAGGCTTTGGCTACAGGGATCCAAGGGGTGTGCTGCCAAAACAGTTCGGCGCACATCTCGATGTGCAGACACATAAGCTCACGCGCAGGCACCTCACGCAATCCTCGTCGTCTCTCGTCGTCGAGGCCCACCTCGAGGAGGTGGACGAGCACGCGCGATCTGAGGGTCGGTGCCTCGGCGCTGCATCGCGTGCGAACACCTCGATGACGATCATGCGGTCACCGCAGCATGGGCACGGACGCGGCTGCACGCGTGGCTGATCGGTTTGGCGCCGCATGGTCGCGCTCACGGATATGGCCAGGCCGCTCAGCACTGCCCGATGGTTGCGGTGGCCTGAAGTGCTCCACAGCCAACGCGAACGAAGCCTGCAGATTGGATGTCACGCGCGGTCCATCCGGCCTATGCCTGCTTACCCCCATTTTCGGCCCTCAGTCCGATGCCAACTATTTCTGGCGCCTCCTAGCCTTGCTTCAGGATCAGTAAAAATCACCGAAAAATCTGCTGATTCCAACTCGGACGATCGCGATCGTCCGAATGGCTTGCTGCGTCTTTTTGCGTCACAATTGGGAGTCCCGAATGGTCACCTATATTCGCTCCGATCTCGAGTTCATCCTTCAGCAGATCCTTATTGCAGAGCAGAATGCGGCAGGCACCCCTCTTACCGATATACTCCCCAACGCCGAGGTGCCGTTTGGTCTGCGCACGGTTGACGGGTCGTTCAACAACCTGATCCATCCCGAGTTGGGCGCCGCCGACCTCGAGTTTCCGCGGCTGACCGATCCGAGCTTCCAAGATGCTCAAGGCGGCACAACGTACGCTTCTGCTGCAGGCACGGTGGTCGATCCCGAGCCGCGCACGATCTCCAACCTGATCGTCGACCAGACGGCCAACAATCCGGCCGCGTCGGCGGCCGCCGCCGGCACGCCCGGTTCGACGACCGTGATGAGCCCCGGTCTCGATGGCATATTCGGCACCGCCGACGACACGCCGGTGTTCTTCATCCCGAACGTCACCGCCGATGCCGGCCTGTCGGCGCCGTTCAACGCCTGGATGACGTTCTTCGGCCAGTTCTTCGACCACGGCCTCGACCTGGTGACGAAGGGCGGCAACTGAGCACGTGTTCATTCCGCTGCAGCCGGACGATCCGCTGTACAGTGCCGGGCCGCCGCACCGAACTTCATGGTGCTGACGCGCGCCGACCAACCGGCCCGGGCCCGACGGCATCCTGCGGCACCGCCGACGACATCCACGAGCACGCAGAACACCACCTCGCCGTTCGTCGACCAGAACCAGACCTATACCTCGCATCCCTCGCACCAGGTGTTCCTGCGCGCTTACGAGCTCGACGCCGACGGCGATCCGGTCGCCACCGGCAAGCTGATCACCAACTCGGATCTCGGCGCCGACGGCCAGTTCGGCACCGGCGCGACGACATCGAGATCGGCGGCATGGCGACCTGGGAGGTCGTCAAGGCGCAGGCGCGCGACATCCTCGGCATCAATCTGACCGACGCCGACGTCGGCAACGTGCCGCTGCTGGCGACCGACGCCTACGGCAATTTCATCAAGGGGCCGAACGGCTTCCCGCAGGTCGTGATGACGACCGGACGGGCTCGTCGGAACGGCGATCCGGCCGCCAATGGCGGCCTCGGCATCGAGCCTCGACCAACGCCGTCCGCACCGGCCACGCGTTCCTCAACGACATCGCGCACACGCGCCGCGACCACGACAGCTTCGGCAATGCCGCTGTAGCGCCGACGCCGACAACGTCATTGGCGGCGGCCGATCGCCACCGGCATCTACGACAACGAGCTGCTCGACGCGCACTACATCGCCGGCGACGGCCGGGTGAACGAGAACATCGGCCTCACCGCCGTGCACGCCATCTTCCACTCCGAGCACAACCGGCTGGTCGAGCACACCAAGGAAGTCGCGCTCGCGTCAGACGATCTCGCGTTCCTCAATCAATGGCTCGATACGCCGCTGGCTGCCGGCACGACATTCCCGACTGACACCGGCGCAGATCGCCGCCCTGCGAATGGAACGGCGAGCGGCTGTTCCAGGCCGCGAAGTTCGGCACCGAGATGCAGTACCAGCATCTGGTGTTCGAGGAGTTCGCCCGCACCATCCAGCCGCAGGTCGACGGCTTCCTGGCGCCGAACGGCTACGACATCACCATCGATCCGGCGATCGTCGCCGAGTTCGCGCACACCGTCTATCGCTTCGGCCACTCGATGCTGACCGAGACGGTCGACCGCTTCGATCCCAATTTCAACGTCGTCGGTGACGGCAATCCGAGTCTGGCGGGCAATCAGCAGATTGGCCTGATCGCAGCATTCCTCAATCCGCTCGCATACGCCGCGAGCGGCCTGACGCCGGAACAGGCGACCGGCGCCATCGTGCGCGGTCTTACGCGCCAGGTCGGCAACGAGATCGACGAGTTCGTCACCGAGGCGCTGCGCAACAACCTGGTCGGCCTGCCGCTCGACCTGGCCGCGCTCAACATCGCGCGCGGCCGCGACACCGGCATTCCGTCGCTCAACGAGGCGCGGCGCGAGTTCTACGACCATGACCGGCGACAGCCAGCTGAAGCCGTACATCAGCTGGGCCGACTTGGTGCAGCACCTGAAGCACCCGGAATCGCTCATCAACTTCATCGCCGCCTACGGCACGCACGCCGCGATCACGCGGCGCGACCACGCTCGCCGACAAGCGCGCGGCGGCCGCGCTGCTCGGTGCTGGGCGATCGGCAATCGACGCCGACGGCGTGACGATCGGCGTCACGCGACCGACACCGACCGCCTCGACTTCCTGAACAGCACCGGCGCCTGGGCCAACGAAGCGCAACGGCGTCACCACCACCGGCCTCGACGACATCGACTTCTGGGTCGGCGGCCTCGCCGAGGAGCAGATGCCGTTCGGCGGCATGCTCGGCTCGACCTTCAATTTCGTGTTCGAAACCCAGCTCGAGAGCCTGCAGAACGGCGACCGCTTCTACTATCTGTCGCGCACCGCCGGCATGAACTTCGGCACCGAACTCGAGAACAATTCGTTCGCCAAGCTGGTGATGCTGAACAGCGACGCCACGCATCTGCCGGACGCCATCTTCACGACGCCGGCCTGGATTCTCGAGGTCGACCCGACCAAGCAGTCACACCGGCCTTGGCGCCGACGGCCGTGCCGACCCGACCGGCGGCATCATGATCGGCGACGTCGAGATCACGCCGCTGGTCATCCGCGACAATCCCGACCACGGCCAGGCACCGACACGAACTACCTGCACTACACCGGCGAGGACCACGTCGTGCTCGGCGGCACCGGCGGCAATGACATCCTCATCTCCGGCGATGGCGACGACACCATCTATGGCGATGCCGGCAACGACCGGCTCGAAGGCGGCTCCGGCAACGACAACGTGCTCGGCGGCGACGGCGACGACATCTGTCCAGACATCGGTCGGCGACGATCGGATCGAAGGCGGCGAGGGCAACGACGTCATCGTCGTCGGCAACATGTCGATCGCCGCGGTCGGCAACCTGATCCTCGGCGGCGACGGCAAGGACTTCATCATCACCACCGAGGACATCTCGACCACCTTCGGCGGCGCCGGCGACGACTTCATCCTCGGCGCCAAGACCAATCTGCCGCCGACCGGCAACGAGGGCGACGACTGGATCGAGTTCGGCACCCAGGACGGCGCGCCCGGCGACAACTTCGCGCCTTTGCTGGCCGATAACGTGATCGGCAACGACATCTTCATCGGTGGCGGCGGCTTCGACGAGATGATCGGCGAAGGCGGCGACGACATCTTCGTCGGCAGCGACGCCCAGGACAAGATGGACGGCATGTCCGGCTTCGACTGGGTCACCTACAACAATGACCGCTTCGGCGTCACCGTCGATCTGACGCTGCCGACGCTGGCGCAGCCGCATGGCGAAACGCCGGCCGCCAATTCCGGCGTCGTCCAGCCGGTCGGCGCCTCGCCGGCCTCGATCCTTGATCGCTTCGCGGAAGTCGAGGGCCTGTCGGGCTCGAAGTTCGGCGATATCCTGCGGGGCGACAACGTCGACGCCGTCACCATTCTCAATCACGGCGGCGCCACCGGCGGCGCGCTGACCAACGTCGCGCTGATCGACCAGCTGAACACCCTGCTGGCCGGTGCCGGTCTTTCGACCGCCGGCTTCGCCACCGGCAACATCATCCTCGGCGGCGACGGCAGCGACATCATCGAAGGCCGCGGCGGCGACGACCTGATCGACGGCGACAAGTGGCTGAACGTCAGCATCAGCGTTTATGCACCTGGCGACCTCAATCACACCGGGCCGGTGCAGCAAAGCTTCACCAGCATGGTCGATATGATCCCGCTGATGCTGTCGGGCGCGATCAACCCTGGCCAGCTCAAGGCCGCGCGCATCATCGAGAATGGCACGTCGACCGGTGGTAACGCCTTCGACACCGCCGTGTTCACCGGCCTGCAGGCGGACTACACCGTCACCATCAACACCCGCGGCACCGCAACCACCGCCGACGACATCGTCACGGTCACCGACGGCGTGGTCGGGCGCGACGGCACCGATACGCTGACGCACATCGAGCGGCTGCAGTTCGCGGACGGCACCCAGGTTCTTGCGGGCGGCAACGCCGCGCCGGTGGGCGCTCCGACGATCAGCGATTCGACCCACTCACCCCCGTGACGGTCGGCGACATCGTGACTGTCTCGATCGCCGGCGTCACGGATGCCGACAATGTGATTGCAATAACCAACCCTGCCGGCGCGATCACCCAGTCCGTCTCCTACTACTGGCAGGTCGAACGCGGTCCCGGCTCCGGCATCTTCGAGGACATCATCCTGCTGCCGGCCGGCGACCTCGCGTTCCAGAGCGCCGACGGCACGAGCTTCCGCGTCACGCCGGACCTTGCCGGGCTGTCGTTGCGGGTCAAGGCGATCTATCAGGATGCCCACGGCATGACCGAAACGGTGTTCTCGGCTCCGACCGCGCCTGTCGTTGCCGGGGCACCGGTGGTGCCGACCGCGCCTGCTCCGGTGATCGAGATCACCGCCGGCGGCGATGGCATCCATCTCGCGGTCTCCGACCTGCGCTTCATCCTCGATCAGATCAAGATCGCCGAGGCCGACGCCGCCGGCGCCGACCTGCTGTCGCTGCTGCCGAACGTGCGCGCGCCCTTGGGCCTGCGCACCGTCGATGGCTCCACCAACAACCTCGTCAACCTCAACGGCATCAATCAGAGCGAGTTCGGCGCCGCCGACAACGTGTTCCCGCGTGTGGTCCCGGCGAGCTTCCTCAACGAGAATGACGGCGATACGTTCGGCCCCGTCACCAACACCAACTATGCTCTGTCTGGTAGCGTCGCCGATGCCGATCCGCGCATCATCAGCAATCTGATCGTCGACCAGACCGCCAACAATCCGGCGGCCTATGCGGCGGCGTATGATTTTGGCGCCGATGGCCTGCCTGGCGGCGGCTGACGACGTGCTCAAGGACGGCGTCGAGATCGTCAAGAGCCCCGGCCTCGACGGCGTGTTCGGCACCGACCGACGACACGCGACGTGTTCTTGTTCCCGAACGTGGCGCCGGACGCCGGCCTCACGGCGCCGTTCAACGCGCTGGATGACGTTCTTCGGCCAGTTCTTCGACCACGGCCTCGACCTCGTCACCAAGGGCGGCTCGGCACCGTCTTCATCCCGCTGCAGCCGGACGACCCGCTGGTCGCCGGCGCCGACGGGGTCTTTGGCAACGCTGACGATCTGCCGGCGCACTGCGCTTCATGGTGCTGACGCGCGCCACCAACCTGCCCGGCCCCGACGGCATCCTCGGCACCGCCGACGACATCCACGAGCACGAGAACACCACCTCGCCGTTCGTCGACCAGAACCAGACCTACTCGTCGCATCCCTCGCACCAGGTGTTCCTGCGCGCCTACCAGCTCGACGCCGACGGCGATCCGGTGGCGACCGGCAAGCTGATCACCAACCGCGATCTCGGCGCCGACGGCAAGTTCGGCACCGCCGACGACGTCGAGATCGGCGGCATGGCGACCTGGGAGGTGGTCAAGGCGCAGGCGCGCGACATCCTCGGCATCAATCTGACCGATGCCGACTTCGACAACGTGCCGCTGCTGGCGACCGACGCCTACGGCAACTTCATCAAGGGCGCCGAACGGCTTCCCGCAGGTCGTCGATCGGCAACGGGGCCGACGGCATCGCCGGCACCGCCGACGACGTCCTTGCTGGAAGGCAATCCGGCCGGCGCCGATCAGCCTCGCCAACGCGGTCCGCACCGGCCACCCTTCCTCAACGACATCGCGCACAATGCGGTGCCGGTGTTCGTGCGGCGGCGTGCTCGCGCCCGACGCCGACAGCGATCATCGGCAATGCCGTCGCCGTCAATCCGCTGACCGGGCACAACCTCGCCTACGACAACGAGCTGCTCGACGCGCACTACATCGCCGGCGACGGCCGGGTGAACGAGAACATCGGCCTCACCGCCGTGCACGCGATCTTCCACTCCGAGCACAACCGGCTGGTCGAGCAGACCAAGGACACGGTGCTGCTTGCCGCCAGGCTGACGATGTCGCCTTCCTGAACGAATGGCTGCTGATGCCGGTCGCGGCAGCTGCCGACGACCAGGCCGAGATCGACGCGCTGCAGTGGAACGGCGAGCGCCTGTTCCAGGCGGCGAAGTTCGGCACCGAGATGCAGTACCAGCACCTGGTGTTCGAGGAGTTCGCGCGCACCATCCAGCCCAACGTCGATCTGTTCTTCGCGCCGACCCAGGTCTACGACGTCGACCTCGACCCCTCGATCGTCGCCGAGTTCGCGCACACGGTCTATCGCTTCGGCCACTCGATGCTGACCGAGACGGTCGACCGCTTCGACGCCAACTTCAATCGTCGATCGCCGATCCGCTGCACCCGACCAGACGACCAGCAGATCGGCCTGATCGCGGCCTTCCTCAATCCGCTCGCCTTTGCGGCCAGCGGCCCGACGCCCGAGGAGGCGACCGGCGCCATCGTGCGCGGCATGACCCGCCAGGTCGGCAACGAGATCGACGAGTTCGTCACCGAAGCGCTGCGCAACAACCTGGTCGGCCTGCCGCTCGACTTGCCGGCGATCAACATCGCCCGCGGCCGCGACACCGGGATTCCGTCCTTGAACGCGGCGCGCCGCGATTTCTACGAGCAGACCGGCGACACCGAGCTGAAGCCCTACACCAGCTGGGCCGACTTGGTGCAGCACCTGAAGCACCCGGAATCGCTGATCAACTTCATCGCCGCCTACGGCACGCATGCGTCGATCACCGGCGCCACCACGCTCGCCGACAAGCGCGCAGCGGCGACCGCTCTCGTGCTCGGCGGCGCTCGGCGCGCCAGCCGACCGGCTCGACTTCCTCAACTCGACCGGCGCCTATGCCAGTCTGCCTAATGGCGTCACCACCACCGGCCTCGACGCCATCGATCTTCTGGATCGGCGGCCTCGCCGAGGAGAAGAATGCCGTTCGGCGGCATGCTCGGCTCGACCTTCAACTTCATCTTCGAGAACCAGCTCGAGAAGCTGCAGGACGGCGACCGCTTCTACTACCTGGAGCGCACCGCCGGCCTCGCCTTCAACGCCGAGCTCGAGAGCAACTCGTTCGCCAAGCTGATCATGGCGAACACCGACGCCACGCATCTGCCGGCGCTGGTGTTCTCGACGCCGGCCTGCATCCTCGAGGTCGATCAGATCGAAGCAGTTCACGGGCTGAGGGCGCCGACGGCCGCGCCGACCCGACCGGCGAGGCATTCTGCTCACGCCGCTGGTGATCCGCGACAACCCGAATACTGTCGGACCGGATACGAACTACCTGCAGTACACCGGCGCCGACCACGTCGTGCTCGGCGGCACCGTCCGGCGATGACATCCTGATCGCCAGCGACGGCGACGACACGGTCTGGGGCGACGCCGGCAACGACCGCATCGAGGGCGGCTACGGCAACGACCAGCTCCGCGGCGGCGCCGGCGACGACATCATCACCGACCTCGGCGGCGACGACAACATCCAGGGCGGCGACGGCAACGACGTCATCCAGGGCGGCAACGGCGTCAACCTGATCATCGGCGGCTTCGGCAGCGACTTCATCATCACCGGTGAGGACGCCTCGGAAGCCATTCGGCGGCCAGGGCAACGACTTCATCCTCGGCACCAAGGCCAACGAGCAGGATATGGGCAACGAGGGCGACGACTGGATCGAGAAGGGCACCTCCGACGGCGCGCCCGGCGACAACTTCGATCCGCTCGGCAACGACCCGATCATCGGCAACGACGTCTTCATCGGCGACGGCGAGAACGACAAGTTCAACGCCGAAGGCGGCGACGACATCATGGTCGGCAAGCACCGGCTTCGGCGACCGCTACATCGGCGGCTCCGGCTTCGACTGGGCCGAGCTTCAAGGACGATCCCGCTCGGCGTCCACATCGACATCTCCGACCGCTTCTTCGATCAGCCCGCTGGTGCCGGGTCGGGCACCCAGCCGCTCGCCCGCTTCGACATCGTCGAAGGCCTGTCCGGCTCGGCCATCGCCGACGTGCTGCAGGGCGACAACGACGATGCGGCATCACCTGCCCAACGCCGGCGCCACCGGCAGCGTGCTGACCAACATCGCGCTGATCGACGGGCTGCAGGCTGCTGCTCGACACCGCGTTCGGTAGTCACCAGACGCTTCTACGACGGCGGCAACATCATCCTCGGCGGCGACGGCAGCGACATCATCGAGGGCCGCGGCGGCGACGACCTCATCGACGGCGACAAGTGGCTCAACGTGCGCATCAGCGTGCGGACGGGAATTGATCCGATTCCGGACTGCCGACCGGCCCAGAGCTCTGCCACCTTCGACAGCATGACCGATACGACCTTGCAGACCAACATGCTGAACGGGACCTGGAACCCCGGCCAGCTGCAGATCGTCCGCGAGATCCTGACTTCGGCCACTGCCGACTTCGACACGGCGCATGTTCTCGGGCAACACTGGCGGACTACGAGGTCACCACTGTCGGCGATGTGACCACTGTCACGCATCGACTGCTGGATGCCGCCGGCGACATCATCCCGGACTCGATCGGCGTCGACGGCACCGACCGGCTGATGCACATCGAGCGGCTGCAGTTCGCCGACGGGTCGGTGCTTTCGGCGGCTCGAACGATGCGCCGGTGGGTGCGCCGACCATTAGCGGCACCCCGACCGAGGACCAGACACTGACCGTGTCGATGGCCGGCGTGACCGATGCCGACAACAGCGCTCTGGGCAACCACTGGCACGATCCCGGCGCCGGTCGCCTACTTCTGGCAGTCCGAGGTTGCGCCCGGCAGCGGCGTGTTCGAAGACATCGTCGCCTTCGGCGCCGGCGAGGCCGAGCGCGTGCACGGCCCGACCTTCAAGCTGACCGATGCCGAAGTCGGACTGGTGCTGCGCGTCCGCGCCGTCTACAAGGACGCCACCGGCGTACTCGAGGAGGTGTTCTCGGCGCCGACGGCGGCGATCGCCAACGTCAACGATGCCGCCGGTGATCAACGGTCAAATAATCTCCGACCTGACCCCGACAGAGACCGAGACCCTCACCGCGTCACCGACAATCTTCGACGGCGACGGCACGACGACCTCGACGTTTGCCTACCAATGGCAGCAAGCAAATGCCACCGGTGTGGGCGGCGGGGCGGCCGGCTTCGCCGACATCGCGACAGGCGCCACCTTCACGCCCGGTCAGGGCCAGGTGAATCGCGAGCTGCGCGTCGTAATCACCTATACCGATGACCACGGCACGCTGGAAACTGTAACCTCGGCACCGACCATCGTCACCGGCGACTTCATCGCCGCCAATGCTGCTGGCCAACCCTCACTGGCAACGAGGGGCAGGACCTCATCTTTGGTGGCGGCGGCGGCGACATCATCAATGGCCTCGGCGAGGATGACCGTCTCGACGGCGGCACCGGCGGCGATATCATCCTCGGCGGCGCCGGCAACGACACCATCACCGGCGGCACCCAAGGCGATGCACTGAGTGGTGAAGCCGGCAACGACACCTTCCTCTACACGTTTGGTGACGGCGCCGACGCGGTTGATGGCGGGGCGGACACCGACACGTCTGCGCATCATCGGGAACCGCCGCAGCCAACACACTCGACGTCGTCTACAGCGGCGCGGCCCTGACAGCCTTCGAGGGCGGCAGTATCGCCAACGTCGAATCGGTCACCGCCGATCTGCTGGGCGGCACCGATACGCTGACCTATGCCGGCACGACAGCGAACGTCACGGTGAACCTGGCCGACGGCACGGCATCCGGCTTCACCTCCATCGCCGGCATCGAGAACGTCACCGGCGGGTCCGGCAACGACACGCTGACCGGCGACGGCAACGTCAATACGCTCAGCGGCGGCGGCGGCAGCGACACGCTGACCGGCGGGCTCGGCAACGACACGCTCAACGGCAATGGCGGTGTGGATACGGCATCCTATGCCGGCGAAACCGACGCGATGTTCATCAATCTCGCGGCCGGCAACGCCCGCCGCGGCAGCGCAGCGAACCCGATCGAGGATACGCTGATCTCGATCGAGAATGTCATCGGCGGCTCAGGCAACGATACGATCACCTCGAACGGCAACGTCAACGTCATCGACGGCGGCGGCGGCAATGACACGATCAGCGCCGGCGGCAACAACGACACCGTCAGGGCGGCTCCGGCAACGACACGCTGAACGGCGGCGCCGGCAACGACACGCTCGACGGCGGCGCCGGCAACGACACGCTGACCGGCGGCAGCGGCAATGATATCTTGAACGGTGGTGCCGGGCTCGACACCATCAACTACACGATCGGCGACGGCGCCGATACGATCGACGGCGGGACCGATAGTGATACCCTGAACATCGTCGGAACGGGCGCCAGCAACACACTCGATGCCATCTACAATGGCTCAGCGCTCACTCCATTCGAGAGGCGGCGACGATCACGGACGTCGAAGTCGATCAACGGCCAACCTGCTGGGCGGCACCGACACGCTGTCCTATGCCGGAACAACAGCGGCCGTGACGGTGAACCTGGCGACGGCACAGCGTTCGGGCTTTACCTCGATCGCCAGCATCGAAAACGTCACCGGCGGTTCGCGGCAACGACACGCTGACCGGGGATGGCCTCGTCAACAAGCTGAGCGGCGGCGTCGGCAATGACATCCTCGACGGTGGTCTCGGCAACGACACCATGTTGGTGGCCTCGGCGATGACACCTATATCGCCAACAATGGCGAGCCATCACCGAGGGTGCGGGTGCAGGCAGTGGTACTGACTTGGTGCTCACGACCAGCGCCGCGTTCACGCTCGCAACGAACGTCGAGAACTGACTTTCATCGGCGTCGGCGGCTTCACCGGCAACGGCAACGGGTCGGCGAACGAGATCACAGGCGGCAATATCGCGGCAGCCTCGATGTGCTCAGCGGCGGCGGCGGTGCCGACATACTGGTCGGGCTTGCCGGCGTCGACTCCTTGAATGGCGATGGTGGCAACGACATACTCAATGGCGGCGCCGGCAACGACGTCATGAACGGTGGCAGCCGGCAACGACACCTTCGTGTTTGCGTCCGGCTTCGGCAACGACATCATCAGCGGCTTCGATGCCAATCGGCACGGTGGTCAGGACCGCTTGACGCCAGCGCAGGATGGTGGCTCGACATCTCTGGGCTAGGCGTAACGCCGGGACTTTGTCGGCTGCGACATTTCATGCGGACCTGGCGACTACACTCTGGTCACCATCGGTGCCGACACGATCACGCTGATCGGCGTCAATGGCGCGGCAACGAACATCATCACCAGACAGGACTTCATTTTGGCGTAGCAACGCGGTGGCCTCGGAGAAGACGAGCACCGAGCGTTGCCAGACAATGGCTGCGTCCCCGCGCTTCGGTGGGTGAAACGCGGCGTAGGCGGTCGCGATAAGCGACCCCGAAACCGTCGAGTAAGGTGCCGCTGGTGGCACCGCGCGAAGAGCGTGGTTTGCCCTGTTCTGCCCGGCAGCCAACCGGCAAAAGTGTCAAGGTCATGACAGTGCTGGCGGTGGCGTTGCCGATCTACGCTTGCCCGGGCTCGACAAGCGTCCGACGCCCAATCTCGAGCGTTGTTCACATTCAAGTCGGCCGAACCATCAGCCCGTGAAATGGCCTGACTGATCGTGGTGGAGGATGAAGAGCGCCGCCGCTTGCCCGGCCGCAAGGCGAAGAACTCTATTTTACCAAATCACGAATGGCAGAATTCGTGGAAAGTGAATGCGTTTCAAGTTGCCGCCGGATTGTAGTATGTTCGTCCTAGGCGAGATGAACTCAGTTAATCTGTCAGATTTCATGCCGAAGATGGCCTATCCACTCAAGCTGATACTGCTGGCATTCGGCTCTGCCACCACGGTCGGCATGCTGTTGATCTTTGCGTACAGCGTCCAGAAAGCAAGCACAGAGAGTCTCACTCGGCAGATCGGGCGAACGCTGGCCGTGACCGCCGATGAGGTCCAGGACGCGATCGATCGGACATTCATCGAGCGCTACCATGACCTGTCCGTTATTGCGACACAGGCCGGCGCGACCAGGCTCGCCGATACCAATGCAATAAGAGACGTGTTGGCTCAGTCACTCAAGCTGCATTCGGAATTCACGTGGCTCGGTCTTGTCGGGGCGGACATGGCCGTAATCTCAACCGTCGGCGATCAGGGACTGGGGCAACGCGCTCTTCAAACACCGTGGCTGCAAATGATTGCCTCGACGCACACCTCGGGGCGTCCCGGCATGGGGCTGCTATTGCCCGCCCAAGGGAGCCCCGAGGTTGCCTCTGCGCGGTCGTCGGTCGGACTTGCCGCGCCGGTGCGCGACCAGTCCGGCGCGGTTATGGGTGTCGTCGTTGCCGTCTGGGATTGGGCGCAACCCATCGCATCTTTGACAACACCGAATCATCTCGGTCTCGAGGACGCCGATGCATTCGTTTTGTCGAAGAGCGGGCGGATTTTGTTCGGCCCCGCCAACGGCTCCGAGGAAGTGACCCGGGCGCAGAGTTATCTGCTGGCGCTCAAGACGGCCAGTGGCTCGGTTGTCGAGCCGGGTGCGAACGACAGCAAGTACCTCACCGGCTACTCACGGGCCAAGTTCGAGCGCTTTTTCGACGATATCGGCTTGATCGTGCTGGTGCGGCAGGATGCGGCGGTTGCATTTGCGCCACTCGCCGAACTGAAGCAGACGATTTTCGTCTTCCTGCTGCTGTTCGCCGCACACGCCGTCGCCTTCAACTGGGTACTGTCGAACATCGTCGTTGCGCCCTTGCGTGAAATCGCGTCGGCGTCGAACAGCTTGCGTCAGGACAACAACACGCAGATCCCGCGCCTTACCCAGTTCGCCGAGGTGCAGGTGCTCTCCGAGAGCCTCATTTCGCTGGTCGGCGAATTGAAGGAGCGCCAAGACTCGCTGGTCGTGCTCAGCACCTCGCTCGAGGCAAAAGTCCAGGAGCGAACGCGGGCCTTGGAGGAGCTCAACCGGTCGCTCGCCGATGCGACCGACACGGCTGAGCGCGCAACGGCTGCAAAGAGCCGCCTCCTGGCAGCAGCCAGCCACGACTTGCGGCAGCCGCTGCACGCACTCAACCTGTTCTGCCTGGCGCTGAAGCGAAGGGTCACTGCGCACGATGCCTCGAAACTCGTCGTCCAGGTCGAACATTCACTGGCATCGTTGAAATCCATGCTCAACTCGCTTCTGCAAATTGCCCAACTCGATGTCGGGCTGGTGTCGCGGGAAATGGTGCCGGTGCGCATCCGCGACCTGATCGAGCAGATCGGCACGGAATTCAGTATCGAGGCCGATCAGCGGGGCCTGAGGTTCAATTTCACCAGCGTCGATTGCAACGTTCTGACCGATCCGGTGCTATTTGAGGGCATCATCCGCAATCTCATTTCCAATGCTCTCAAGTTCACCAAGTCCGGCGGCATCCTGATTGCCGCGCGATCGCGTGGTTCAAGCGTATTGGTGGAGGTCTACGATACCGGACCTGGCATCGACAGCGCGCGCATCGATAGTATTTTCAACGAGTTCGAACGCAGCAGCGACCAGGCCAATGGGCCCAACGAAGGGCTCGGCCTCGGCCTCTCGATCGTCGAGCGGCACGCCAAGCTGATCGGTGCACAGGTGTCCGTTCGCTCCGTTGTCGGGCGCGGCTCCCGGTTCAGCGTTGCGATCGAAAAAGCCGATCCAAGGGCGACAATGCCTTCGTCACTGCAGGTGCAGGCCCAGGATCGCTCGATCGAGGGCATGTCCATCATGCTACTCGACGACAACCGGAATGTTCTCGAGGCACTGCGTCTGGACCTGCTCGATAGAGGTGCGACCGTTCACGGATTTGACCGCGTAGCCCGAGCCTTGGATGCCCTTCATTCGGGACTTGTGGTGGATGTGGCTATCGTCGACTATGATCTCGGCGACCAACACAACGGTATCGAGTTCTGCAGAAGGTGCCGTCGCGAGGGCGCCTGCTTTGCAGCCATGATCCTCACCGGCAGAACGGATGAGACTACATTGCGAACAATTGCCGAAAGCGGAATACCTTGGCTCACGAAACCAGCTGAACCCGACCAACTGGTCGCCGCCTTAGTTCGAATGACCCGTACCCACGGATCAGCTGTCGAATTGGCCGCCGCAGGTGGATGAATTGCAAAAATGCAAACCGTCAAACAAGCCCTGATTGCCGACGACCATAGTCTGTACCGCCATGGACTGGCGCTGCTGCTGAAGGATCAACTCGGATTCCAGGAGGTCCTGGAGGCGGCGACCTTCGAAACGGCAGTGGATTCCATTGACGCCAGCCCGGATATCGAACTCGCACTGTTCGATCTGGCAATGCCGGGCATGCAGGGGGCAAACTCGCTCAGTCCGCTGCAAACACGCCACCCGAATATCAAGATTGCAATCGTTGCCGCCTCGGAAGCGAAAAGCGATGTGTTAGCTGCGATCGCCGCTGGTCTCAGCGGCTTCATCCCGAAAAGCCTGCCGGTCCGTGAATTCGTCGCAGCACTCGAATTTGTTTGCGCCGGCGGTATTTACGTCCCCGGGCTCATGAAGGTGCCGGAGCCGCAACGGCTCGAGACCAGCAACATATCAGCTGCGGAACAGGCGCCCGAAACTGATGGTGCAAACAGACCCGCCCCGTCCTTGACCCCGCGTCAAAAAGAAGTGCTGGACTGTATCCGGGCGGGAATGAGCAACCGCGCGATCGCCGAGAAACTTGGAATTTCGATCGGCACGGTAAAGGTGCACGTGGCGGCGCTGCTGACCGCGTCGAATGTCAGAAATCGTGTCCAGCTGTCGTCGCTCACGCCCTGAACAGGTTGCTTCCGCCGCAGCCAACACAGCAAGATCGCCCACGAAGCCGGCAATGGGAGAAAAGAACTGAAACTCTCACCCGGCCGCCTGGCCATGCGCGGCGCTGCGTCTGACGCTTGACCGCAATCACCAACACTGAGATGAAAAACTGCATCCAGCGGCGCCATCAAGCTCCGGTGCCGCCCTGGTCGTCATCACCGCCATGCGCACGTTCATGACGAAATGCGCCGATTGACACGTTCGCCAGTCGCTCCATCAGCTGTGGGCGAGAGACCTTGGCACGCATGACGATCTTGCCGCGCTTGCCCTGGCCGATCAGGTGGCAAGTCGTCTTGCCGATATCTATCCCGATCACTGACACTTCGACGTGAGATTTCTGCTGGGATGACATCGTGCGCACCTTCAAGCTCGATATCCCTCTCCGACCCGATCCGCCCGGTTACCCGGGCAAATTGCTTGCCAGCTACCAGATCAATCGACAACTCTCTGGGTGGAAACTGCCTCCACTGGTGCTACGCGCCGTCGGGGCGCACTGAGAAGGTCGGGCTAGTACCCGGAATCACACTTGGATAGTACACCTGATCGTGGAACCACGAGTCGGTCCGGCAGGAGGATCGCCGAAGGCCGTAGCCGTAGCTACGGACGAGGCGTCCGACGCCCCGGGCGGCCGTGGGCCGCGACCCTACGGGCGATCGAGGATGCTCGCCGGCGGCATGCTGGAAGCATGCGGCCCGCATGACGCACCGCTTGTCCGATGGGGCAACATCGGCCGGCGCGGCGCTCCTGGCCGGCGAACATCCTCGATCGTCATGTGTACTATCCAAGTGTGATTCAGGGTACTAGCTCCAGAATTTCGACATTGCGAGCGTTCCAGCTTCCGAGCAGTGTCATGCGCATGCTGGACGGAACTCTCATCTTCATTTGCGCCGTGTTTGCCTTGGCGGGGTTCGTCAAAGGCGTGATCGGTCTCGGCCTGCCGACCATATCGATGGGGCTCCTGGCGATCGTGATGTCACCCCTCGAGGCTGCTGCCATACTTATTCTGCCCTCGTTCATCACCAATATCTGGCAAATGCTCGCCGGACCTGCACTGGGCACCGTCATACGGCGATTATGGCCAATGATGTTGGCGGTCTGCCTCGGAACATGGGCCGGGATCGGATCCATGTCGGGCGCGAGCGCGCGCTACGGTACAGCCCTGTTGGGGATAGCGCTGGCTATCTATGCGGTCACTGGCCTTGCAGCACTGCGCTTCAGTGCCCCGAAAGCGATGGAGCCGGCTCTTGGGCCACTGGTTGGCGCCGCGACAGGAGTGATCACCGCGGCAACGGGGGTGTTCGTGATACCAGCTGTTCCCTACCTCCAGGCCATCGGGCTTGAGAAGGAGGAACTCGTCCAGGCGCTCGGCCTATCCTTCACGGTCTCCACGATCGCGCTTGCGGTCAACGTGGCAGCGGAGGGCGGCCTCGATGTCTCAATTACCGGAACCACAATCGCGGCTCTTGCCCTTGCCTGCGCCGGCGTGTGGGTCGGTCAGGCTATTCGTATGCGCCTTTCGCCAATTGTGTTTCGTCGCTGGTTCTTCTCGGGCTTGCTGCTGCTCGGGTTATATCTGTTTGTACGATCCGTACTCTGACTGCAAAGCCTCGCCGGGATCGCTTGGCGCCACAACCCGCCGACCTGTAACCAGATGCGCCTTCAATTGTCGCCACCGGTTGACGGCCCCACTTCGCATCGGTCGAGGGGAAGTATCGCATGAGTGGAGGAAGCGTGGATAAGTCCGCGCGGGGCGTGAGGTCGCCAGGTCGTGATGTCGTGAGGTCGGAGTTACCGATCTGGCAAACTGCAAGTAATTGCACCGACATGGTCAAAATCGGTAACATGTCCCCGTAAATCGCCGTAAATCCGCGTCATTGCCGAGGATCCAAAGCCGGTGATGCCGCCCTCGGAAACCTGCGCTGGATCAATGCCGAGCATGCTGGGGCAAGCCACATGGGCACATGACAAATTGGCGTTGGAATCCTCAATCAGCAATTGGCAGCCTCAGTTTCCGCTCCTGGGGCTTGACGGCAGCAATCGTCGTTGCTGCAGCCCTAGCTCTTGGCCTTGCGGGGCTTGGCGGGAAATCGCGCCCACCGGATGGATTTGCGAAAGCGAACGGGCGTATCGAGGTCGAGCGTTTGGACGTTGCTACTAAGTACGCCGGGCGTATCGCGAAGATCGCCATACGTGAGGGGGACGACGTAAAGGCCGGTAGCGTCGTCGCTGAGATCGACGTGGCTGAGCTTGCCGCGCAATTGGCCGCGGCCAAGGCTTCGGTGCGGCGCGCGCGAGAAAGCATCTCCAAAGCCGAGGCCGAGGTCGCGCTGCGCGAAGCCGAGCACAATCTGTCCGAGCTCGAGCTTGCCAGGGTCAAGGAGCTCGAGGCCAAGAAGGTTTCTTCAACCGCTGATCTTCAGCGCCGCACCGCACAACACGCCATTGCCGAGGCAAACCTGCTCGGGGCCCGGGCCGCGGTCGGCGATGCCAAGGCAGCAGTGGATGTCGCGGAGGCGCAGGTTGCGCAGCTCGAGGTCATCATTGAAGGCATGGCGCTGAAGGCCCCTGTTGCCGGCCGCATTGAGTACAAGCTCGTCCAACCCGGCACGGTTGTCGCGGCCGGCGCCCGCGTCGCCACGCTTCTCGATCTCTCGGATGTCTATATGACGGTCTTCCTGCCGACGAGCGAGGCCGGTCGGGTCTCGCTCGGCGCCGAGGCCCGTATCGTTCTCGACGCCGCTCCCAACTATGTCGTGCCGGCCGCCGTCTCCTTCGTCGCTGCCGAGGCCCAGTTCACGCCGAAGACCGTCGAGACCCAGAACGAGCGCGAGAAGCTGATGTACCGCGTCAAGCTTCGGATCGCACCGGAACTTCTCGAGCGCTACCGCGACCACGTGAAGGCCGGCCTCACCGGCGATGCTCACGTCAGGCTCGATGCGACGAAGTCGTGGCCCGCAGTGCTCGCAACGAGACTGCCCGATGCCCGATGAAGTCGCCATCGTCGACTGCCGCGATGTCTCGCATCGCTATGGCGCTGCGTTGGCGCTCGGAAACGTGTCACTTTCGCTCCCTGGCGGAACGACGACGGCGCTCATCGGCCCCGATGGCGTGGGCAAATCCACGCTGCTCGGGCTCATAGCCGGCGTGCGGCGGATGCAGTCGGGCGAGATCGACGTGCTTGGCGGCGACATGCGTTCCTCGCGCCATCGGGACCGAATAGCGCCACGCATCGCCTACATGCCCCAAGGTCTTGGCCGCAATCTCTATCCCTCGCTCTCGGTCAAGGAGAATCTCGATTTCATGGGCCGCCTGTTCGGCCTTGGCCGGGCCGAGCGCCATGCTCGCATCAACCGGCTTTTGCAATCAACCGGCCTCGCCGAATTTCCGGATCGTCCGGCCGGCCAGCTCTCCGGCGGCATGAAGCAAAAGCTGTCCTTGTGTGCCGCGCTCTTGCACGATCCCGACCTCCTCGTCCTCGATGAGCCGACCACCGGCATCGATCCGCTGTCGCGGCGCCAATTCTGGGCCCTGATCGATGCGCTGAGGGCTGAGCGGGGCGGCATGACAGTCGCGGTTGCGACGGCCTACATGGAGGAGGCCGAGCGCTTCGAGCGGGTCGTTGTGCTTGATCAGGGCTGCGTTCTCGCCAGCGGTACCGTGGCCGACGTACTCGCCCGTACCGGCACCGCGAGTCTCGAGGGAGCGTATGTTTACCTCCAGTCACGGAGCGGTCGCGAGCTTCCGGGCCGCTTCGAAATGCCTGCCCGTGCTGGCGACGATGCGGAGCCCGCCATCCGAGCCGAGGGCCTGACACGCCGCTTCGGAGCTTTCACCGCCGTGGACGATGTCAGCTTCAGCATCGAGCGGGGTGAGATCTTCGGTTTCCTAGGCTCAAATGGCTGCGGCAAGACGACAACCATGAAGATGTTGACCGGTCTTCTGCCGGCAACCGCAGGCCGTGCCTGGCTGCTTGGCCGGCCGATCGATGCGAGCGATGTCGATACACGGCTCAGGGTCGGCTACATGTCGCAGTCATTTTCGCTCTATCAGGAGCTGTCGGTCCGCAGCAATCTCGAGCTCCACGCTCGGCTCTACCGCATCGAGGAAGCGGCTGTCGCAGCGCGCGTTCGCGAGGCGCTGACGGCATTCGACCTCGACAGCGTCGCCGATGCGATGCCGCCTAGCATCCCACTCGGTCAGCGGCAACGCCTGCAGCTGGCGGTCGCCTGCCTGCACAAGCCCGAGGTGCTGATCCTCGACGAGCCGACCTCTGGGGTCGATCCGGCCGCGCGCGACAGATTTTGGGCGGTTCTCGCCCGTCTCTCGCGAAACGAAGGTGTGACGATCTTCATTTCGACGCATTTCATGAACGAGGCGGAACGCTGCGACCGCATTTCGCTAATGCACGCGAGCAAAGTATTGGCAGTCGGCGCACCCGCCGAGCTGGTCAAGGAACAAGGCGCGACCAACCTTGACGAGGCATTTGTAAGCTACATCGCCGAAGCAGGCGGCAGGCGGTCCGCGGACATCCAAGCCGCACCCTCCTTGTCACCTGGCAGCGCGGAACGCTCAGCCTCATCTTTTCACGTCGGGACTGGATTGCCGCGGTCGCTTGCCCGCACCTGGGCGTTTGCGCGGCGGGAGGCCATCGAGCTGTTGCGAGACCGAATTCGCCTCGCCTTCGCAATGTTGAGCCCGATCATCCTGATCTTGACCTTCGGCTACGGCATCTCGTTCGACGTTGAGGATCTGCGCTTTGCGGCTCTCGATCGCGACCAGTCCGCCGAAAGCCGCCGCCTTGTCGAGGCGTTCTCCGGCTCGCGCTATTTTGTCGAGCGGCCGCCGGCATTGAATGATGTCGAGGCGGAGCGCCGGATGCGCTCGGGCGAATTGCACCTCTTGATCGCTATTCCGCCGCGCTTCGGCAGCGATCTTGGCAGCCGGCGCCGACCTGAGATCGGCTTTTTCGTCAACGGCACTTCGCCGTTCCGTGCCGAGACGACGATTGGCTACATCGAGGGCATCGCGCGGGCCTATGCCGCGGAGCGGGCCCGAGAGGCCCAAGCAGTCTTGTCCGACAACACAGCCTTCGGAGTCGAGATTCGTTTCCGATATAATCAAAGCTTTAAGACCGTTTTCGCGATCATGCCGGGCATTATCATGACGATCCTGGCCATGATCCCGTCCATGCTCGCGGCCATCGGGATCGTGCGTGAGAAGGAGATCGGCTCGATCACCAATCTCTATGTTTCGCCCGCAGGCGTGGGCGAGTTCCTCGTCGGCAAGCAACTGCCCTATATCGTCGTGAGCGCGGCGAGCTTTCTCACCCTCCTGCTGATTGCAGTTCTGCATTTCGGCCTCACGGTCAAGGGCTCGCTCGCAGGGCTGCTGCTCGCCGGCCTCTTCTACGTGTTTGCCATGACGGCTTTCGGCATGCTGGTTTCGAGCTTCGTCAGCAGCCAGGTCGCGGCACTCGTTGCCACAGCCGTCATCTGTCAAGTTCCGGCCCTCAATTTCTCGGGCTTCCTGCATCCGGCTGGCTCATTGGAGGGCAGTGGCTACGTGATCGGCCATTCGTTCCCGGCGCTCTATTTCCAGAACGTGAGCATCGGCATGTTCGCCAAGGCAAGCGGCTTCCTCGACTTTTCCAGTGAGTACGCCGTTCTACTCGGACTAGGGCTTCTGTTCCTGCTCGCAGCACGACTTGTGCTCACCAAGCAGGAGAGGTGATGCAGCATGGTCTGGTGGCGCAATGTCTATCGGTTGGCGGTCAAGGAGCTGGCGAGCTTCCTCGGCGACAAGGTGCTACTCGGCTTCCTTGTGCTGTCCTTCACCTTCATGATCTATAGCGAGTCGACCGGTATCGAGACCGAGGTCCGGAACGCCAATGTCGCCATCGTCGATTCTGACAACTCGCAGCTGTCGCGACGGATCAGGGATTCGCTCCTGCCACCCTACTTCAAGCGCGCCGCGCTGATCGACCGAAGCCGCGTCGATGCGGAAATGGACGCCGGCCGCTTCGCCTTCGTGCTCGACATCCCGCCGCAATTCGAGGCCGATCTTCTGCGCGGCCGCAGGCCTTTAATCCAGCTCAACGTCGACGCGACAGCCATGACGCAAGCCGGTGTCGGCGCCGGCTACATCGAAACCATTTTGGCCGATGAGGCAAGGCACTATCTGCAGGCGCGCGGCTTCGATACCACCGATCCTGTCGCCGTCGTGGTTCGCACCCTATTCAATCCGAACCTCGAAGGCCGCTGGTATCAGGCGGTCAACGCGATGATCGAGAAGATCACGATGTTCGCGATGCTGCTCGTCGGCGCCGCTGTCATTCGCGAACGCGAGCATGGCACGATCGAGCACCTTCTTGTGATGCCGCTTCGGCCAAACGAAATCGCGGCGGCCAAGGTCCTCGCTAACGGCCTCGTCGTGCTCCTCGCGACGCTTCTTGCCATTGTCTTTACGCTCGGCTTCTTGCTGCAAGTGCCGCTGCGCGGATCGGTTCCGTTCTTCCTTGCGGCGGCGGCGGTCTATCTCTTCTCGGTGACCTCGCTCGGGATCATGCTGGCCACGATTGCCCACACCATGCCGCAGTTCGGTTTGCTGGCCATGCCCGTGTTCCTCATCCTGAACATGCTTTCGGGAGCGAACTCGCCGCTTTCTGGTATGCCCGGGGGATTGCGCTCCGTACTGCAGCTCTCACCCACGGTTCACTTCGTCGAGCTCGCGCACGCAGTTTTGTTCCGCGAGGCCGGCCTCCAGATTGTCTGGCCGAGGCTCGCGGTGATGCTGGCTCTCGGCGCGGCATTTCTGACCATTGCCCTTGCCCGTTTCCGCACTATGCTCGCGAGCCAGAGCTAATCATCGGCGGAGCTGCGCCGTGCGTCAAAGTCTGGGCGCGGCTCCAGTCGCGGTTCGATTCCGCTACGCCACCGCAGCGGCCGCACACTCCGGCGCTCGCAATTGCTTGGCGCGGATAGCGCAACAGTGAGATTGGGGGCTGACCGACTTCAACGCGTCGGCGCCGCGTTCGGCGTTTTTGGCAAGGTTGGGGATTGGCAATGAACAAGCTCATGCAGCAGCTTGCAGGCGGCGACCGGCGATCGATCGGCAGATCCAATGCCGTGGCCGGTAAGGTTCTGAAAGAGCCGGGCCGCTTTGCCGAGATCATCGACGGCATGACCCACAGTGATCTGCTGATCCGCATGCGCTGCGCGGACGTCGCCGAAAAGGTATCGGCACGGCACCCCGAGTGGCTGCAATGCTACAAGCGCAGGCTGCTTGGGCTCGCGGCAAGCGCCACAGAGCAGGAGCTGCGCTGGCATCTTGCCCAGATGCTGCCGCGGCTCGATCTCGGCCGGTGCGACCGTGGCGTTGGCGGGATCGAAGTTGGCGATCACGATGGTGCCTGCGGCGTCGATCGAGCCTCGTGCTACCCCGGCCGTATCGGCGTCGCTAATCGAAAGGCGCGCTGAGCCCAGAATGCCGAGAGCATCGGCCGCAGCGGCGGCGCGGTCAGCGACGCCACCGGCACCGTCGGTATTGGCGTTGAGCAGGAAAGACGCGGAGATATTGATCGACAGCGTGCCGACATTGACCTGCGAACCGTTGACGCCGGCCGAGCGGCTGAACGAGGAAACGACGAATTCGGTCGCATTGTAGGCGGTGCCGCCGGTGTCGACCCCGAGTCAATTCTCGCCTGCGGACGAGGCTGACAGTGCGATCGGGCGGAGCTGGTCCTGCAGCGCATCGATTTCGGATTGGACCTTGCCGCGGTCGACGCCCGGCTCGCGAGCCGCCACGCGTTTGGCCTTGATCTCGGTGACCACCTCGACCGAGCTGTGCATCGCCGTATACGCGAAGTCGATTGAGGATGCGCCGAGGCCCAGCGCGTCGGAGACGGCCGACAGCGACTTGCTGTCCGACCGCATCGACGTCGCCATCGACCAATAGGCGGCATTGTCCTCGGCGCCGGCAACACGGAAGCCCGTCGAGATGTGCTTTGCGTCTCGAGCATGCTCTTGTTGGTGCTGTTCAGGCTCTGCAGCGCGGTCAGCGCAGCGAAATTGGTATTGATGCTAGTACATTGTATGCCCCTTGGGAAACGACCAGGATTTTTGCGGGACATGCCGGATCTGCCGGTATAGCGGATCGGCATCATGCCCTCGGGCTCTGCCCAAGTCCGCTATCTACCGTAAGCTCTAGCTGGAAAGTTCTAAATCGCCCTTAACGGCCGCACGTCTTGCTGCTCACCCAAGCCTGCAATTGATCGAAATCAGTTGAACGAACGCACCAGCCCACCGGCCAGCAGGTTCCATCCGGCGATGAGGACGAAGAACAGGATCTTGAACGGCAGCGAGATCGCCGTCGGCGGCAGCATCATCATCCCCATCGACATGACGATCGTGGCCACGACCAGATCAACCACCAGGAACGGCAGCAAGATCAGGATGCCGATCTCGAGCGGCCGCGATGCGCAGCCCGACAAGATCGGGGCAATTAACAGCGCCAAAACGGTGCGCGACCGCCAAGCCGCTCGCCCCGAAGGACCAGCGAATGGCCGATTTGACCGCGAACCGATCGCCATAGTCACGATTTTTCTCCGCGATCGGATTTGCGCGATACGCCGGTCAGGATCGTTGCCAGCCGGGCGGCCTTGTCCGGCGGGATGTCGTTGAGAATGGCGCTTGCCGCCCGCGGCTTGAGCCGGCTCAGGATCGCGGCTGCCGTGATCTCGTCCATCCGGCTCAACTGCTCGGATGCCGCCTCGGGACGCATGGCAGCGTAGATATTGACCAACTGCTCGCTCGCCTGCTTGGAAAACTCCTCGCGCTGCGCGAGTTCGTCGTGATTGCGCAGCAGCACGGCCGACAACTGGTGCCAGAACACGATCTCAACATCGTTGATCTTGAGGGCGCCCTTGACCGACTGCCGCGACTCTTTGGCATCCTTCTGGCTGGCCTGCAGTCCTTTTGCCTCGGCCACCCCTCGCGCTTGCCCGGAACTCTCGGTTCCCGGCTTTACGCGACAGCCTTGCTTGGCCCCGCCGCCGACTTGAGGCCGAGGATCTCCTCCTCGATCGGAAACAACGCCCGGATCTTTTTCAGCGCATCGAACGGCCGGTCACGTTCGATCATCTGTCTCGCCGCCACCAGCCCCTCGAGAACGTCCTGGTTCTTGAACGTCGAGATCAGCATCTTGTGCGACTGATCGTAGAACTGGCGCGCCAGTTCGCGGGCCTTCGGATCCATCAGCATCGACTGCACGATGAAGTAGAGCTGCTTGAGCGGCGACGTCGCCTGCTCCTGTTGAATGATATGACCTTCCATCAGGAAGACTACGTCGTTCAGGAACTCGATCGCGACCTTGCGATCGACCTTCAGTACGCCACCGTTGACAATGATGCGCTCGTTCGACTTGAGATGGATCTTGAGGTTGCCTGTCATAGCAGACCATCGCGAATAGACTGTGACACCGCCTTCACGTCTGCGAAGCCAGTTGCCTTGCCGGTGCGAATGTCCTCCAGTTCTCGCAGGATCCAGATCCCGATAGATATGATCTGTGCCCGAAGTGCCTTGGGCGGGCCATTGCCCGTATCGGCCAGATCCTCGACCAGCACCGTCCATAGCTTGTTGCTGAAAGCGATCGCATTCGCCACATCGGTCGGCGTCGCGGTGGCAGCCTGCGCCACCTCCATCAGCGCGATGGAGTGGTCCAACGCGATCCGCTCCCGCTCCCGGGACAGGGTCTGGTCGTCCTCGAGAATGTCAGCGTATTGCAGTCGATACATGCCGTGCCGATCCTTGTCTTTCCTGGTTCATGCCGGGAAACCGCCAGCCTGCCGGCTGTCATGCCACCGGCAGATAATTGAGCAGACTGAGCTTCTGCAGCCGCGCGGTGACCGCATAGTACGCCTCGCGTTGCGACGTGATCGTGCTGAGGTACATTGCGGCTTTGGCTGCATCGACGCTTTCTGCCTCGCCGATTCGTCGTTCGAGAAAGTTCTGCTGCAACGATATGCGCTCGCTGGCTTTCGCCAGGCGTTCCTGCGCGATACCGAGGTTCGATTGCGTTCCCGCAATGTCGGCGCCGGCCTCGCCCGACATCTGGATCAGCTGCGATGTCAGCTTGGAAAAGGCGGCCGCGTTCAGGTTCTCCGTGCCGCCATCCACCGCTGCCACCAGCGCGAGAACGAGCTTGCGAATGCCAACCGCATTGGCACTGACCGAGCTGTCGATCGTCTCGCCGGCGGCAATGCGATCGCTCACCACAGCGTCAGTCGCGGAAGAGAAATTCAGCAACCACGCCGGATCCATGAACTCAGCGGCGAAATTCCCGTCCAGATATGACTTCATCTGGCCAGCCGCTATGGTCTTGGCCTGGGGATCGTCGGGCGCAAAACCGAACGCACTGGTGAAAGCGGAAATTGCCGAGGTTCGGGCGGCTCCAGGCGGCTCCGCGAGATAGTTCGCAACCGGCGCCGCCGCAGCGTTTCGACCACCGAAGACATAGACGCCGTTGCTGGTCGTAGCCAGGATATCGGCGAGCGCGCCAAGCCGAGATTTGGCGTCGGCGACGAGCAGTCCACGGTCGCCACTACCCTGGCTCGATGCCAACACCGCCTGAAGGAAGCCGTCGACGAGGTCCCGGATGGCCGACAGCGCCGTCTGGGTTTGGCTCAATCGCGTCGAGACCACGCCGTTGGTATTCTGCAGTGACGTCAGATCATCGAGCGTATTGCGCATCTCGAGGTCACGCGACATGTCGACACCAAGCGTCCGGCCGACATCGGCACGCCGTCCGGTGCTCGCCTCCACTTCAGTGTCGGCCAATCGTGCCTGGTTTCGCGCGATCGTCGCACGCGAGGCATCAAATAGAGCGAGCAAGGATATGTTTGTGCTTTTCATGTCCTACCTCGTTGCCTGCAGCAGCGCATCGAACATGCCGTTGACGGTGGTGATCAGCCGCGACGAGGCCTGAAACGATTTCTCCAGCGCCATGAGCGATGTCAGCTCCTCGTCGAGATTGACCCCCACGGCGCTCTGCCAGGCAGCCGTCGCGCACTCGCTCAGCACTCGCCAGCACTCGCTTATGCTGCACTTGCTCGCCGTTCGAATTGCGCGCGCCTTCGAGCCAGCCGGCGCTGTCGGCGGCAAAGCCGAGCAGTCCGTTGCTCGCGCCTACTGCAGCCACCACCGCTGCCGCGGACGGCAAGTTGGTCGTCAGGGCGCCTGCGGTGGTGGCGGCTGCCGTCAGGTCCGCCTGCTTGACATCGATCGGCACGAGCCCGGCGATGCCGTTCGCGACGACGGCGTCGGATGCACC
Source organism: uncultured Alphaproteobacteria bacterium (assembly GCA_963741505.1). Taxonomy (GTDB): domain Bacteria; phylum Pseudomonadota; class Alphaproteobacteria; order Rhizobiales; family Hyphomicrobiaceae; genus JAKFWF01. The sequence continues at coordinate 53,328 of CAVUIJ010000017.1, forward strand.
GTCAACGACCGGGTAGCCAAGCAGGGTGAACCCGGCCGAGTTGACCAGTTGACCTTCACTGTCCGGCACAAACGCCCCGGCGCGCGCGAGCGAAATCGTGCCAGCCGGGTCGGCAACCAGCATGAAGCCGCCGCCGTCGATCGCCAGATCGTATGCCGAGGATGTGAAGGACAGCGTGCCCTGCCGCGAGATGCCGTAGCGGACGGAGGTCTCGACACCACCCGAGGCGTAGGACGACACGGTGCTGTCGATCAGCAGCGACGAGAATTCGGTATTGGCGGATTTGTAGCCGACCGTCGACGCATTCGCGATGTTATCCGCCACTGTCCCAAGTCGGTCCGATTGCGCGGTCATTCCGGACGCGCCGGTCCGCATCAATCCGTAGACACTCAGGGTCATATCCTCCCCGTCGATCGGCACCATGCATTCGACTCGATCTATTATTGCGCTGCGCCTTGCGTCAGGCTGTCGACCGCCGGCTGTTCGAACCGCGCCCGGCGTGGTGACCCGCCCCGATGATAGCCGCCCAGCCGGCGGGAACCGGCCAGCACCGTCGCCATTGCCGGCGACCGGTCTCACCACTCGCATTTTCCCGGGAGGCGCTGCCGGGCGCCGCCCGGCCAAAGAAATGTTGGCGGTCAGCCAGCTAGAGCCTGCACTCAGAAATTGTCGGTCGCATCGCGACGTATCAAGCGATATCCAAGGTGCCGCTTTGAATCGATCGGATCGTAGGAAAGATGCTGGCGAAGGCGCTTGCGCAGCTTGCTGATGTGGCTTTCGATTACGTTCTCGTCGATGCCTTGATTGAACAATCCATAGACAGTGTTGAATATCTGCGTCTTGGTTACCCTTCGAGACCGATTATATACGAGGAATTCCAATATGTGCAATTCCCGGCGCGGCAGCGCCAGCGGTTGACCACAGATCAGCGGGTCGCGGCCGTCGCGAAAGATCTTGATATCGACAGTATCGGCTCGCTTTTCGCGATCCGCCCTCAGCCGGCGCGAGATCGCCTCGATCCGAGCCAGGATCTCGCGCACGTGGCACGGCTTGGTAACGACATCGTCGACGCCCTCGGCGAACATTTCGAGCGTTCCCAGCAGCGATTTCTGGTCCTTCATCGCAATTACCGCAGCAGCGGAACGACGCTTGATGACCGCCGCCATGTGTTCGACAGCGGCGCATTCGCCGATGAGAAAGGCGTTGATCGCGCCGACGTCTTCTTCAGCGGCGGCGCCGACCCACCCCTCGAAGTCGCCCGAGTTGAATCCCGTCGCCGGAACTCCCTCGCGATCGAACGAGGACCGATAAGCTTCGGTTACAATTGTGCGATCGTCCACGATTATTATCATAGAACTTGCCCCCGCCGAATCGAAATTCATGCGCCTCGTGCTTCTTCGTACACGAGGCGCAGCGGAGCTAGAATCGTTCGTCGTCAGTTAATGCTACACGTGTTTTCAATGTCACTCTTCTAATAACAATATCTATTGGATAATATACTATGTAGTTTATCCGTCTTCGGGGAGTACGCTTCGTCGCTGTTGCCGGTCATGAGCGGGGGCACAAACATGCGAAAGTGCCGGCCAATCGAGGCGGTCTTGGATCAGCTTCGCATTGGCCGGCACGGCAATGACGCCGTGATCGAGTACGCCGACGCGATCACCAAGCGCCAAGCCAATCGGGCGGGCCATAGTGCCCGCCGTTCGCCGCTGGCCGCCATCGACAAGCGGCATCCATCATTCCGACGGCTCGTCGCCTCACGCATCGGCGACGGTGATCGGGCCCTTGGTATTGGCCGCCTTTTTGAACTTCTCAAAATTGTCGAGCGAGCCGGCAAGCTTGATCTTGAACTCGTCCCATTCCTTTTTCTGCTCGCCACAGGCCTCGACCCACGCCTTGTATTCGTCGGCCGACAACTGATGGAATTGGCAGCCCTCCGCGCTCATGATGCGCATCGCTTCCTTCCGCGCCTTTTCGATCTGGGCGAAACTTTCGGCCTGGGTCTTGGCGGCAGCTTCGTCGAACGCCTTGCGCTGGCCATCCGACAGCGATTTGTACCAGCCCGCATTGCAGGCGAACATCTGCGCGTCGGGCACGGTCTTGACGAACGTGACGTTGCCGAGAATGTCATGGAAGCCGAAAGTCGCGAGCGCGGTGATCGCCGGATCAAGACCATCGGCCACACCCTGCTTGATGGCGGCAGCCGTCTCGCCCCAGGCGATGACGGTCGGATTGGCGCCCGCCAGCTTGTAGATCTGCTGCAGGATGGCGGAGGGTGGCACCCGCATTTTCATGCCCTCCATGTCCTTCGGCAACTTGATCGCCTTGTAGCCCTTGCGGGTGGAGATCGTCCGCGGATCCATGGTGAAATAGAAAATCGGCTTGTAGCCGCGCTCCATTACCTTCGGCGTGATCTCGTCGTTCCACGCGGCACTGGTGACGAGGTTGGCGAACTTCTGGTTTTCACCGCACCAATACGGCAGATTGATAAGATCGACCACGGCGGTGAACGGCGAGAAGTTCGACAGCGATACCGCGCCGCCCGATACGGTGCCCGACTGGATCTTCTGCGCCAGTGCCGCGCCAATGCCAAGCGCCCCTCCGGGGAACAGCTTGACGAAGATCTCGCCCTTTGATGCCGCCTCGACGTTCTCCTTGAACTTGAGCTGCATGATCGGCAGCTTGACGTAATCCTCGTTCTTGTACTCGGTCGCGAACTGCATCTTGACCTTGGCGGCAGTTTCCTTTGCCGTCTCGTCCTGAGCGACTTGGGCAACAGCCTGGCTGTCCCAAATCAAGCCCTCGCTGGCTGCGATCAAGGCGACGCCGAAGCCGAATTTTGCCGAGACCTCGATAAAGCGGCGCCGGTCCATTGCGTTACGACCGAACCCCGAGTTGCGCATTCCAGTCATCGCGATCTCTCCCTGATACGAGCCGTAAACCGGCCGCTTATGAAATCCGCTGGAATTACCCGCCTCGGCAGCGCCTTTGTCAACACGCCGTTTCACTGCGGGTTTGAGATAAGCCCTCCCGATCGTCCGGCATCACGCCACTGCCTTCAGCCCCAGAAGACTGCGTGCCTCGGCGACGGTTGCGATACTGCCTCCCAGTTCCCGAATGATACGCGCAGCCTTCTCGACCAGCGCCGCATTGCTCGGCGCCGGCGTGCCCTTGGCCAGATGGACGGTGTCCTCCATGCCGATCCGACAATGGCCGCCGAGGATGAACGACTGGGCCAGCATCGGGAAGGCATGCCGCCCGGCGCCGAATGCCGCCCATTCGCAGTTCTTCGGCAGCAGCGATTTGGCGAGCAGCATGGTCTCGGTCGTGGATGGCATGCCGTATTTCACGCCGGTGACGATCTGGAACAGCGCCGGCGAGCGGATCGTGCCGTCGCCAATCAGGTCTTGGCCGAGCACCAGATCGCCGGTGTCGAACACCTCGATTTCGGGCTTGCAGCCGGCGGCGTACATTCGCTCCGCCATGATCTTGATATTGCGCGGCGAGTTGATCACGGCGCCGCCACCGAACCACATCGTGTTGAGATCGAGCGTGCAGATCTCAGGCTTCAGCTCGACGATGTGCTCGGTGCGGATTTCCGGCGTCGTGAGCATCGTGCCGGCGGCCGCCTTGGCCGGCTCGTCGTCGCTCGGCATGAAGCGCCCGCCAGGACCGCAGGTGAGATTGATGATCAGATCGACGCCGCTGGTACGAAGCCGTTTCACCACCTCGCGATAGTACTCGAGCTTCATGCTCGGCCGGCCCGTCTCGGGATCGCGGACGTGGATATGACATATGGCGGCGCCGGCCTTCACCGCGCCGATGCAGGCATCGGCGATCTCGGCGGGGGTAACGGGAAGGGCCGGATTGTGCGCGCGGGTCGGGAAGGTTCCGGTGACGGCACAGGTCAGGATCGTCGGCTTCATTGTCGGTTTCCTTTGCTCTTAGATAGCGCGGGTTTGGCGAAGAACTTGTCCTCGACCCACCGGGTCGTGACCTTCGCCGACTTGAAATCGTCGTGGCCGAGCACCTGCCGGTGGAACGGTGCGGTCGTCGCGACGCCGGTGATCTCGAAGCGCTCGAGGGCGGCCAACATGCGTTCGATCGCCTGCGCCCGGTCGGCGCCGTGCGCGATCACCTTGGCCAGCAGTGAGTCGTAGTACGGCGGCACGCGATAGCCGGCAAAGCAGTGCGTATCGATACGAATTCCGGTATCGGCCGGCGCGTGCCAATTCGTGATGAGGCCAGGGCTTGGCGCGAATTCGCGCGCAGCGTCCTCGGCATTGATCCGGCATTCGATGGCGTGACCGGTCAGGCATACCTCGGCCTGCGTGAAGGAGATCGGCGCGCCGGCGGCAATGCGGATCTGCTCGACGACGAGATCGCGGCCGGAAATCATCTCGGTAACCGGATGCTCAACCTGGATACGCGTGTTCATCTCGAGAAAGTACCAGCGCCTTGTGTCGTCGTCGAATACGAACTCGACGGTGCCGGCGCCGACATAGTCGACCTGCTTGGCCAGTGCCACGGCCGCAGCCGCCAGGTCCGCGCGCAGTTGCGCATCGATCGCCGGCGATGGCGCTTCCTCGATCAGTTTCTGATGCCGCCGCTGGGTGGAGCAGTCGCGCTCGCCCAGATGCACGATGTTGCCGTGGCTGTCGCCCAGCACCTGGATCTCGATGTGCCGGGCGCGCTCGATGAACTTTTCGACATAGAGGGTCGGGTCGCCGAAGGCTGCCTGCGCTTCGGCCCCGGCGGCCTCGATCTCGCGGCCGAGGTCTTCCTCGCGGCGCACCACCCGCATGCCGCGACCGCCGCCGCCGGCGCTGGCCTTGATCAAAATCGGGTAGCCATGCTTGCGGGCAAATGCGCTGGCCTGCGCCAACCCGTCAATGCGGCCAGAGCCCGGCACGCACGGCACACCCGATTTCTCGGCGATCGCAATGGCGGAAATCTTGTCGCCCATGGCCGCGATGACGTCCGGTGCGGGACCGATGAAGGTGAGCCCTGAGGCCGCGCACATCCGCGAAAACTCGGCCCGTTCGGAAAGGAAGCCGTACCCCGGATGGATCGCTTCGCAGCCCGCGCCGCGTGCGGCCGTGATCAACAGCTCGGGCCGCAGGTAGCTCTGCGCGGCCGCCGCCGGCCCGATGCAGATCGAGCGCGTGGCCATCCGGGCGGCGAGGCTTTCCCGATCGGCATCGGAAACCGCCACCACGCTTTCGATGCCGAGACGATCACATGCGTGAATTATCCGCACTGCGATTTCGCCGCGATTGGCGATGAGAATTCGTTTGAATGGCGGCGCTGCCATCGCGGCTCGGCTCCTGCTGGTCATACGAGCGTCCGGCCGCCATCGACGTAGATCGTCTGGCCGGTGATGAACCCGCCTGCCGGCGAGACCAAGAGCAGCAACACGCCCAAGATATCATCAGCGGTGCCGAACCGACCCATCGGTATGACGCTCAGTGCCGCATCGCGAGCGACCGGATCGGCCAGCATTTGCCCGGTCATGCCGGTCTCGGTCATCGCCGGGCCGATCGCGTTGACGGTGATGCCCTTGTCCGCCCACTCGCGCGCCAGGACCCGAACCAGATGCGACAGTGCCGCCTTTGAACTGGCGTAAGCCGCGTATCGCGGGTTCGACACCTGGCTCGACACCGACGACAGGTGGACGATGCGCCCGCCGGACGCCGCCATCGCGCGCGCGGCAACACGGGAGACGACAAAGGCGCCGGCGACATTGACGTCGAGGCTGGCGCGGAAGTCGTCCATGCTCAGCTCCAGTGCGGGTCCAATCCGAAACAATCCGGCGCAGTTGACGACGGCACTCAGGCGGCCGCGCCGCCGCAGCACATCATCGGCGATCGTCGTCATCGCTGCCTCGTCCGTCACGTCGGCGGTGTGGTTCACTGCGCCGGCGGGCGTGTCTGCGGCAGCGATCGGGCTGCGATCGACCTGTTCGAGCACGGCGCCGCGCGCCGCTAATGCCGTCGACAGGCTGCGCCCAAGGCCGCTGGCAGCACCCGTGACGAGCATGACGCGGCCCGTGACGTCGAACAGGGGGTCTTGCACGGGGCAACTCCACTTCGCTCACTTTCGCTTGACAGGCATGGTGGCGCGTTCTGATATCTTTTGTCTCGAAAAATGAGAAAATCATTGCAACCGGGCAGGGGAGTAGCGTTTCGATGAAAAGCTCACGGATCGGGCGGCGGGGTGTTATTGCCGGCGCGTGCCTGGCGCTCGGCGCCTTGGCTGTGTTGCCGCAGCCGTCGTTCGCGCAGGCACCAGGCGCCACCGAATGGGGTTGGCCGCAGCCGTACGAAAAGGTCTCGGACAAGTCGGTCGCCTGGCTGAAGGAGAAGGGCTGGTGGCCGATGACGGTCGCGTTCCAGCCGCCGTGGTCGGGACAGAATACCGTCAACATCGTCATGGACCGCCAGGGCCTGATGACCAAACGCGGCGTCGAGGCGAAATGGCAGGCGTTCCCCTCAGGGCCTGCGATCAACGAAGTGATGGTGTCGGCCCGGGCGCAGGTCGGCAATGGCGGCAACTTCCCGTTCACGTCGCTGCTCGACAAGAAGATCCCGGTCAAGGCGGTGGCGATCATCAGCCCCAACCTGCTGCACGCGACGGTAGTGCCGAATGACAGCAAGATCACCAGCCTCAAGGACTTCAAGGGCGCCAACCCGCCGGCGACCATAGGCATCGTCACTGGCTCGTCGGCCGAGTTCTATTTCCAGATCGCGGCCCAGGTTGCAGGCCTGCAGCTCGGCAAGGACGTGATCTTGAAGAACATGCCGCCGGGCGAGCAGATGGCAATGCCGAAGGGCATCGATGCCGTGGTGCCGTGGGATCCGACGCCGACGATGATCGAGGTCGAGCGCAAGGCCGGCAAGCTCATCGATACGAGCTTCGCCTACAACCTCTACGAGGGTAATTTCTACGTCCGCCAGGAACTCATCGACAATGTGCCGGACGTTGTGCAGGCCTTCACCGACGCCTACATGGAGGCGACGCTGTGGATCCGGCTCAACCCCGAAAAGGCCGCCGATGTGATGCGCGAGGACCCGAATCTCAAGAACTTCTCACGCGAGATCCTGCTGCAGCAGATCAGGGCCTACAACCTGATCTACAAGCCGACCTATCACTATCCACACGCCGAGTTCTGGGGGGCGGCCAACGAGCCGATCTTCGACTGGCTGTTCCAGCAAAAACGCATCCAGACGCCGCTGAAGGGCGCCGACTTCGCCGCGGCGGTGGACAAGCGCTTCATGGACCGCACGTTCGAGAAGCTTGGCTGGGCCGTACCGAAGCGCCCACCGTTCCTCGATGCGAGCTGGAATGCGCCGCTCGATAAGTTCCCCTATCCGAAGTACCAGACACCGCTCGACTTCGAGAAGCCGCAGCCATTCCCCGAGAAGGGCGACCTCGTCAAAGCGTGGTCCTTCGGCGGCAAGACGTTCAACCCTTGAGTTGTCGCATGCGACACCGCCGCGCGGAGCCGGCCGCCTGCGACGGCGGCACTTGTGGCACTTGTAGGTTGGGTTAGACCGGCCCTGTTGCCGGTCGTAACCCAACAATTTCGGGCACCGCTCGTGGAATGTCGGGTTACGGCCGCAAGCGGGCGGCCCAACCCGACCTACGAATTCGGCCACCACGAACCATAGGAACCGCATGGACGACGCATCGTCGGTTACGGCCGACAGCACGATTCCGACGCCGTCGGTCTGGCCGGCCCGCTTCCGGCGATTGCGCACGTTCGCGCTGCCGTTAGCCCTGCTCGCGGCATGGCAATTCGTCAGCACGGTGGTCCTCGACCGCACCACCGCGACCTTGCTTCCGCCACCGACCGCGGTCGCGGCCGGGTTCTGGGAGCTGGTGTCGACGGGTGAGCTGCCACGCCACACCTTCGACAGCCTGAAGCGCGAGATCGTGGCGTTCTGCTGGGCCAGCCTCGCCATTCCGCTCGGCATGGCCATGGGCTGGTGGAAGACGGTCAACGAACAGGTCGATCCGCTGATCGAGATCCTGCGCCCGATCCCGCCGCTGGCCTGGATCCCGCTCTCGATCTTGTGGTTCGGCATCGGCGACACGCAGAACCAGTTCATCATCTTTCTCGGCATGTTTTTCCCGATCCTGCTCAACACCATTGCGGGGGTAAAGAACATCGAGCCCAATCTGGTTCGCGCCGCCCGCTGCCTGGGAGCCAGCGAAACACGTGTGCTCCGGCGCGTGGTGCTCAGGGCCGCGCTGCCGCAGATCCTGACCGGCATCCGCGTTGGCCTTGGCGTCGGCTGGATGGCGCTCGTCGCCGCCGAGCTCGTCGGCGCCAACTCGGGCCTTGGCTTCCTCATCAACGATGCGCGCACGGTGCTGCGGACCGATTATGTGATTGTCGGCATGATCACGATCGGCGTCGTCGGCCTCGTCATCGATCGCATAATCCGCGTTGTCGGGCGGCAGATGATGCCCTGGTCGCGGGCACTTTCGGCATGAGCACCCTGACCGCGATCGGAGTGAGCAAGGCGTATCCAGGGCATAGTGCCGGCGATCCGTCAGTACTCGCGGTCAGGGACGTGAGCTTCACCGTCCTTGACAACGAATTCTGCTCGATCCTCGGCCACTCGGGCTGCGGCAAGACCACCATGCTGACCATGATCGCCGGCTTCGAACAGCCGACTGGCGGCAGGATCGAGGTCGACGGCAAGCCCGTCGCCCGCCCCGGCTGGCGCCGCACGATGATCTTCCAGGACTACGCGCTGTTTCACTGGCTCTCCGTCGAAGACAACATCGCCTTCGGCCTCGAGATGAAGAATGTGGCCAGCACCGAACGCGACCGGATCGTCGCCCACTACATCGGCCTCGTCGGCCTCAAGGGTTTCGAGAAGCGCTATCCGCATCAGCTGTCGGGCGGCATGCGCCAGCGCGTGTCGATCGCCCGCGCGCTCGCCGTCGATCCCGACATTTTGCTGATGGACGAGCCGTTCGCCGCCCTCGACGCGCAGAACCGCCAGCTCATGCAGGCGGAGACCGCGCGGATCCTGGCGACCACGAAAAAGACCGTGGTCCTGGTGACGCACTCGATCGAGGAGGCGATCACGCTGTCTGATCGCATCGTCGTCATGACGCGACGGCCGGGGACGGTAAAGGCGAATATCGAAGTCAACCTGCCTCGCCCGCGCAACGAGGACGATCCACAATTCATCGCGTTGAAAAAGCAGATAAGGCTGCTCATTCACGACGAATTCGAAGTCGAGGCGTAGAGCCTGTCCGAGCAGTTTTCATGGAGTTTCATCGCGCTTGCATGGTCCAGATGGCAGGAGCGTCGGCGCCGCCGATACCCAAAGGTATCGGCAAGCTGCGCGACGAACCAGATGGGCCATGCAAGCGCGACCGGAGGTGGCCCAATCTCGGCCGCCCGCCGCGTCGCAACCCTCGGCCGTAGCTCAGGCTACGACCGGCGGGCTGCTCCTTGCGGTTCGGCTCGACCTTGGGCCATGAAACCTCATGAAAACTACTCGGACAGGCTCTTTGGTCGGCGATATCAGTTCGGCCGGATCACGATCAGAACCTGGTCGAACTCGACCAGCGAACCGTCGGCAGCGCAAATCGCTTCGACGATGCCGTCGACCGGGGCGGTGATCGTCGAATAGAGCTTCATGACCTCGATCAGACACAGCGGATCGCCGGCGCGGACCCGCTGGCCGACCTCGACGAACGGTTTCTCCTTCGGCGACGGCCGCTGGTAGAAGACACCGACCGTGGGTGCGCGCACCCCGATTGATCCAGCCGGAACCGAGGCAACGACGGGCGAGGCCGCCGTCGCCACTGACGGCGCCGCAGCACGCGACGCAGGAACGGGCGCGGCTGCGATCGACGGCTGGAATGCCGGCGGTGACGCGCTCGCCGACGAGCCGCGTCGTACCTCAAGCCGCACCCCTGCCAGGTCGAGCACGACCTCCTCGCATTTCGACGCGTCAATGATCTTCAGGATCTCGGCAACTTCCTTGAACGTAAGCGTCATGAGCAATGACCTTCCGAACTTCAGCGAGGCCAGACGCGCGGCGAATTGCGCGTTCAGCTTGACAGGCATTGGGTCCACCACGAACTATGACTATCTCGAAATACGAAATCAATCGGCTTGCCCAATGAGACGTTTCTTGCGACCAACTTCGTCCTATTCGATCACGGGGTAACCACCCCAACCACCGGCGAGGCCCGGCTGCCGCGAGGCACGACGTCGGCCAGAAGCGACGAGATCCGAACTCATGGTACGCAACATTCGCCTGATCGACGTCACCTTGCGCGACGCGCACCAATGCCTGTGGGCGACGCGGATGACCACGGCGATGATGAAGGAGCTGGCGCCTCGCCTCGACCGCGCGGGATTCGAGGCGATCGATCTCGTCGGCGGCGCGGTGTTCGACGTCTGCGTGCGCTACCTCAGGGAGGATCCGTGGGAGCGCATGCGAATACTCTCGTCCTGGGTGACCGAGACGCCGCTCATCGTCCACACCCGCGGTCAAAGCCTGTTCACGTTCGAATTCTTCGCCGACGATGTCGTCGAGTTGGCGGCTGAGCGTTTCGCCGCCAACGGCATCCGCTACCACACGCCGTACGATGCGCTGAACGACATGCGCAACCTCGAAATCCCGATCAAGGCCGCCAAGCGCAACGGCCTCTACGTCGCCGGCGGCCTCGTCTATACGTTCAGCCCCGTCCACACCGACGCATATTACGTGGCCAAGGTGCGCGACCTGATCCGGCACGGCGTCGATGCCGTGTTCCTGAAGGATGCCAGCGGACTGCTGACGCCCGAACGTATCGCGACCTTGGTACCGGCCATCAAGAAGGCGCTCGGCGAACGCCCGCTGCAGATCCACACGCACTGCAATTCCGGACTGGCACCGTACGTGGTTCTGCAGGCGGTCGAGCACGGCGTCGATGTCGTGCACACGGCCACCTCGACGCTCGCCAACGGCGTGTCCCATTCGCCGACCGAGCGCGTGGCCCGCAATCTGCGCCGTCGCGGCCACAACGTGGCGATCGATCTGACGCTGGTCGAGGAAGTGGCCGAGCGGCTGCGCTACATCGCCGACAAGGAGGACAAGCCGGTCGGCACGCCGAACGAATACGACGAGTTCCATTTCCAGCACCAATGCCCCGGCGGCATGGTCTCCAACCTCGCCTACCAGCTCGAGACCATGGGGCTGAAAGGGCGCCTCGAGGAAATCCTAGAGGAGGCCTGGCACGTGCGCGAGGATCTGGGCTACCCGATCGTGGTCAGTCCGTTCGCGCAGTACATCGTCACGCAGGCGGTGCTGAACGTTGTCGGGCGCGACAAGGGCGCGGCGCGCTACCAAACCGTGCCTGACGAAGTTCGCCTCTACGTCCGCGGCGGCTATGGCGAGATTGCCGGCCGGATCGATGCCAATCTGTACGATCGCATCACCCGCGGGGCCGAACCGATCAAGGTCCGCCCCGGTGCTTTGGTTCCGCCCGCGCTCGCGCGTCTGCGAACGGCCCGCGGCCCATTCGCCAGCGACGACGATCTCCTGCTCGCCGCCTTCTACGATGACGGCCAGTATCGGGCGCTCAAGGACGCAGGCCCCATCCGCACCGACTATCCGTTGATGGAGACGCCGCTGCTGACGCTGGTGAAGGAACTGAGCAACCGTCCGACGATCAAGAGTTTCCGACTGGCAATGCCGACGTCATCGGTTGACTGATCCGGCCGGCTGAGGAGCAACCCGGGCCAAACTCGAACCGAACAGGTGACATCACCGGATTTAGTCGGTCCAAGGGTCCCACTTACGCCGTTAGCGCATCGCGAATCGACTTGGGATGCAGCGGGCCACGGCAAAGCTTGCGGATGGCCTTGACCGCACGGCCGCGCTGCGGCTCGCCGATACCGAGATCGTCCAGCGCCTGGGCGAAGCTCGCGGCGAACTTGCCGTTGTGGACCGGCGGGCGGTTGGCGAGGATCACCTCGTCACGCAGCGCTCGGTACAAGCGACTGAAAACGATGCGCTTTTCACCCGCGATCTGGTCCGACGCCCGCAGCAGGCTCAAGGCGTCGTGCAGGCGCATCACGCGATACCAGTGCTTCGACTGCGCTTTCGTCCGGCGCTTATGCGCACCAAAGACGTTGACCTGATTGCCACCGTGCTGCCGGTGATAGGTGATGGCCTCGGGCGCAAATACCACGCCCCGGCCGAACGTCGCCAGCACCGCGAGCAGCCAGTCGTACTCGGTGCCGAACAGGAACACGGCCGGGTCGAGCGCCTCGCGCCGCATCAATAGCGCATGACCGGAAACGACGCTGCGAAACAGAAAATCGGTGTTGTCGCGGCCCTCGATGGGGGGGCCGACGTGATCGAATATGGTTTCGCCCTTGGCCTGGCCGCCACGATCGATCAGCTGCGACGTGCCGTAGCACAGCGCAGCATCGCCGATCGCCGCGCGCAGGTTTTCGATCTTGCGCGGGTGCCAGACGTCGTCCTGGTCGCAGAACATCACGTGGCTGCCACTGGCCTGCCCGGCCAACGTCCGGAGTGCCAACCTCTGGCCGAGATTCGACGCTGACGAGGTCAGTTTCAGCCGCTCGTCACCGGCCGCAAGGTCCTTGACGATGGCGGCCGAGCCATCGGTTGACCCATCGTCGTGGACCAGCAGTTCGAAGTCGCGGTGCGACTGCGCCAGCACGGACTGAACCTGCTCGCGCAGGTAGGCCGCCCCGTTGAAGACGGGGAGAAGGATGGAAATTTCGGGGCGATGGGTATTTTCCACGATTCCGGTACGTTATTTCATGATACAGTTCAGCTTGACTGCACGAACAGGACGCGGCAATCGAACCCGGCTTCGGACGGCTTCGCAGCTCGGTTAGTAATCTCGCACAAAATGTTTCTTGAGGCGCAGTGTTTCTCGCCTGATTTTATCCCAGCCAAATGGCGTTGAGCTGGCTTTCTTTTTCTGCGTTCTGGTTCTCTTTCCCCATCGCAATCTCCAGGCTGCCGCCATTCTATCATCCTCGGCTACGTCCTTCGGAATGCCAACATGCACGAATCGGTTTGCAGTCGATACGCCATCCTTGACCCGCTTTGTAGCCTCCAGAAAGCCTCGGCCATACTTCTGATCCGGTTCGAGATGACAGCCTTCCGCCCACTCGTTCCAAGCGTTGATGAACAATAGGCCACCGCCATGTGGGTTCCGGTCCCGCGTTTCCTCGAGCGTCTTTTTCAGCCAGTACTCATAGTTTTCCGGCGTGCCGTTAATAACGACAGTCGCCCTGCCGCCTGTCCGTGCCGTGTTGTCCCATGAAGGAAAAACTGCCTTGTGAATTATAGGATCGTCGTACTGGCGACGGATATAGCGCGTTGCAACCTCGCGATAGTCCAGCAGAATGCCGCTAAAAGGCCGCAGAAAACGAGCACCCCGCACTCCCTGAATTCCACTTAGATTATGGGGTGGAAATTCCACACCACTATTAAATCCGAACTGTTCGTACCCTGTATTGCCGTGCGACAGCGCACAACACAGATGCAGATCCGTGAATCCGTGGTGACGTGCCCGCGATCTCCACTTTTCGGTGACCTCCCTTGCGTTCGGAATTTGCTGCGGTCTGTACACTATAAGCAATGGATTTCATACCTATGCCCTTAGCTCCGGAACGCGCGGCACGGCAGAGTTTTGTCGATGAGTTGCCGCATGGTCATTGGGGCGCATACCACTAATTGCGCCAGCGTCCGGGCGGCGATGCGGCCGACTCCCTTCGTCTTGCGGCGGTTATGGCGAAACGCGAACTCGTCGAGATAGGCCTGCAGATGCTTACGGCCGACCGCGCCTGCATGCGTGCCGAGCAGCCAGCGCTTCAACAGTGACACTGTCCAGTGCACGCCTTGCAGAGTGTCGTTCACGCGTCGCTCGGCGTTGGTCTGCACCTTGGCCTCGTGCGCCCGTTCGCCGAGGCTGCCGGCATTGTAGCTGGCCAGCCCGTCGGTGGTGACGGCGGCATCGCCGGCGACACACCCGTCGGCGAAATGCTTGAGCGTCGCTTCATCGTTGTTGGCGGCGTGGGCGAGGCGCACGCGCCCGTCGGTTGTTTCGGTCGCGACGAGGACCATCTCTTTTCCCCCGCGTGTGCCACCCACGAAAGCTTCATCGATTTGAACGGCTTGGCTGAGCGGCTCACGCCCGGGCAAGACCAGCGCGGCGCGCAGCTTGTGCAGCCAGGTCCACGCCGTCTTGTACGAGCCGAAGCCCATGATGCGTTGCAGCTCCATGGCCGAGATGCCGTTGCGACGCGCGCTGATCTCGAACACGGCCCGGAACCATACCTTGAACGGCTTCCTGGTCTTTTCCAGCAGCGTGCCCGACGTCAGGCTGGTCTGATGGCCGCAGTCGGCGCATTCGAACAGGAAGCCGCCGCGCTCCGGCCAGACCCGCGTGCTGTTGCAGCGCGCGCATGCCGGTTCGCCGCCCCAGCGCGCCTCGATCCAGTAGGCCCGGCAGTCGGCCTCGGTGGCAAACCGCGCCTCGAACTCAGGCGCTGTCTTCGGGAAATTGCGCCACAGATCGTCCCGGCTCTTGTCCGTGTGTGCCATGCGATTACTCCTCGTCAGAGGTCAGATCGCATGCGATTGCGCCGGATGTAAGGGCATAGGTATGAATGGATTTCCATCCACGCGAAGATAGCGTTGGTCCCGAAGGAAAGGAACGATATCATCGATAAATTGTTCAGCGTCGCCCGGCTTATATTCCTGCGCAATCAGGACCTCGTGCTCCGCGGCATCCCATCGCCTTGTCCAGTTCTCATTCGCCCAGCAAAGACAGAACGACATATCACTGCCAGGATCGGCCAGCATGTCGTCGACCGGAACGTCGAGCAGCCGCTTTCCAGAAAACCAATAGTAGTGATAGCAAAAAGCGTCGATGCCGAATGCCTTTGCAACGCGGATTTGCTGCCGCCGAGTCTCTCGCACGCGCAGATCATAAAATCCAAATTCCGCGGGCAATTGTGGTTGGTAATGCCCGCGAAAGAGTTTCTGTGCCCTCGTTGCATTCGTCCATTCTGTAAAGCCCTCGCCCCACCATTTGTTATTTTCCTCGAATGGATAAAACTGGGGAAGGTAGAATGCAACCAGCTTCGGATGCGGAGATCCAGCATGCTTGCGCGGCTCTTGCGTCATTTCTTCCTCTCATATTGCCGCATAACTTCACATATTGCGGTCAGATCGGAAATCCCAGCGCGTGCGCCAATTTGGCGACCCGCTTCGATCGAAAAAGCCGAGGGTTGCCGAAATTCCGAGGAATCGCAACAGTCTCCAGGTCCACCTCGTTGACGGACGCGGACTTGCGTACCGCCTTGAATACGACCTGATAAACCGAACCGTATTTGTTGCGGGACAGAGCAAGTCGTGTGAGGCGCGGCAGAGATTTCCAGCGCTTGGCAAATTCCGTCTTCTCCGGCGGCTTTACCACAAACCTCACGTCGACGACCTTGAGCCCAGCCTCATCGACGAGTTGAACGATATTCTTCATGGCAAAGAATCTGATATGGGTCCGATCCAGCAGGCCCCAATCACGATAATCGAATTCGTAAGTCAGGAGGCAAGCAATAATCGCGTTGTTTCCGACGTGCGGCAATGACACCACGACACTTCCGTCTTCAGTCAGCAGACTTGCCGCCTGCCTCAGAGTATCGAGCGGGGCTACAAGATGCTCGAGGACATCTGCGATCACAACGTGATCAAAGCGTTGCGTCGGAAAGTGCTTCGTATGCCATGTTGTGTCGTTCAAATCGACTGGCACTACCTCGTCGCAGAACGTCTTTAGACGCCTAATGAAAGCGGGATCGATCTCCGCTGCGACAATTCGACAGCCCCTCAATTCCTTCAATGGCCGAGCAATTGAACCAGGACCGGCGCCGATCTCGAGAACCGTTGAGTTCTGCGCCACAAACCGCAAGACATTGGCCCCCGAGTGGTCGCCGTGGGGATCGAACGAATAGTCATAGTTCAACGTTTCGACTTCGGTCATCCGTCTCTTCCTGCTGCAATTATGCTGCTGCAATTATGGCAGCCCATGGAGGAGCCCACCCGCCCCACCGCATCATGGGCAAAGCTGTCTTCTCGCTTATCCATTGCCAACAATACGAAAAGGCCGTCGCCAGGAGATCTGACCGCAATTCGTCACATATTAGCATCTGCAACACGCCCGGGCAGTGAGTTAACTAAGCTTGTACAATTTGCAAGTCGCATGTTAGCAATTTTGAGCAATTCCTCTGGACAACCTCTGATTGGAAACGATGAAGTCACGCTTGCTGAATGCGTCAGCAATTGACCGCGCCGCCCGCCTGGCCGAGGCTTTGCGCGCCAACCTCAAGCGGCGCAAGGCCGCGGCGCGGGGCAGGCCCCCGGAACACGAGCGCCAGCCGGCGCAGCCGGAGCCGGCCAGCCACCGCATCCGCGCCGGCCGACCCAACCCGCCGCGACCCCGATTCCGCTTGACTTGTGCACTGCAGCATGAGACATGCAGTCCATCGTCGACCAATTCGGCGATTTTCGGCGCTCCAGCCGCGTGAAAGATTGCGCACTTGGTCTCGGCCTCTCGTTTCGGCCAGCCTGCCTCAAGCGCAGTTTCCTGTTGAGCGCCTTCATCCTCTACCCAAAACCGACTCCCAGGCCACGCGGGGTGTCACCCAGCAAAGCCGCGCCGGCCAGCATGGCCCGCCGGACCGTTGGCACATGCATGACACATGCGTGCCCGGCCGGCTCCGTGCGCGGGACCAGGAAAGAACTGAAACTTGAAGACTTTTACCGAACTCAATCTCGACGCCGCCCTGCTCAAGGCACTCGCCGCCGAAGGCTACACCAACCCGACCCCGATCCAGTCACAGGCGATCCCGCACGTGATGGCCGGCCGCGACCTGCTCGGCATAGCGCAAACCGGCACCGGCAAGACCGCCGCCTTCGCGCTGCCGATCCTGCATCGCCTCGCCGCCGACCGCAAAGCGCCCCTGCGCAAGGGCTGCCGCTGCCTCATCCTGTCGCCGACCCGCGAGCTCGCCTCGCAGATCGCCGATAGTTTCCGCACCTATGGCCGCCACATGGGAATGAAGGTCGCCGTGGTGTTCGGCGGCGTCGCCCACCGGCCGCAGATCCAGGCGCTGGCGTCGGGCGTCGACGTACTCGTCGCCACCCCCGGCCGCCTGATCGACCACATGATGGAGCGCAACGTCCAGCTCGAAGGCACCGAGATCTTCGTGCTCGACGAGGCCGACCAGATGCTCGACCTCGGCTTCGTCATTCCGATCCGCCGCATCGTGCAGAAGCTCGCTGCCCGCCGGCAGAACCTGTTCTTCTCGGCGACCATGCCGAAGGAGATCGGCCGCCTCGCCGACGAGCTGCTGGTCGACCCGGCCAAGGTTTCGGTGGCGCCGGTCGCAACCACCGTCGAGCGGGTCACGCAGAGCGTGATCATGATCGAGCCTGGCAAGAAGCGGGCGCTGCTGTCGGAGCTGTTCGCCGATGCGACGCTGTCGCGGACGCTGGTTTTCACCCGCACCAAGCGCGGCGCCGACAAGGTTGCCCAGCATCTGGAGCGTAGCGGCGTTCGCGTCGCCGCGATCCACGGCAACAAGAGCCAACGCCAGCGCGAGGAAGCGCTCGCAGCCTTCAAGGCCGGCAAGATCCGGGGCCTGATCGCGACCGATATCGCCGCCCGCGGCATCGACATCGACCTCGTCACCCACGTGATCAATTTCGAGCTGCCGAACGTGCCTGAAGTCCTACGTCCACCGCATCGGCCGCACCGCTCGCGCCGGCGCCGAGGGCATCGCCATCTCGCTGTGCGCCAACGACGAGCGCGGCCTGCTCAAGGACATCGAGAAGTTGACCCGCCAGGTCATCGCCTCGACCGACCGCCGCAATGACGCGACGCTTGCCGCCGACGCCGCCTCGGCGCGCTCGGAAGAGCATCGTGACAGCCGCCGTGGTAGCGGTGGACGCTCCGAGCATCGGGGAGGCGGCAACCGTGGCGGCAGCTCGCGCGGCGGCGAACGCCGTGATGACAGCCAGGGCTATCGCGCCGAAAGCCGCGACCGTCCGGCCGCGCACGCACCGCGTACCGAAGGCTACCGTTCGGACGTGCAGCGGCCGCAGCCGGCTGCGGCCGCACGTACGGCCTGGCGCCCAGCGCTCGATGCCGATCGTCCGGCAGAGCGCCCTTCGCGCGCCGACCGCACCAGGCCGAGCGAGCATGGCCACCACAACGGCGATCTCGGCAATGTCGCCTTCCTGGCGCGCCCGAGCCGCGACGGCGCCCACAAGACCGGCGGCCATCAGGCCCGCCGGCCCGAGGCCCGTGACCAGGATCGCCGGCCGGCCAGTGGCCAGCGTCCGGCCCGCTCGAACGATCGTCGCGACGGCCGCAAGGCCTATTGATCGGCCGCAATTATAGCGAAAGTCGGGGCGGGGATGCATTGCATCGTCCGCCCCGCTTCAGTAATTGGGGCTATAATGGAACCTCATAGCGAGACGATCCCGGCCGTGTCGGAAACCCTGAAGCTCATTGCGCTCGACGCCGAGGATCTGGCGATCCTCTCGGCCCACATGCAGGACGCCGTGCTGCTCGTTGGCGACATGGCCTTCCTGCCGAAGCAACGCCGGTTCGCCGCGATCGCCAACCGCTTCGACTGGGCGGCGGCGGCAAAGGCCGAGATCAACGGCAAGCCCGACGCCCAGCTCAACCGCCATCGCACCGCGCTTCGGTTCGAGCGTGTTCTGGCGGCCAAGGTCAGCGGCATCGATCTCAAGGACAAGCGGCGCGCGTTGTCAATTCTTGCCCTCCAGTTCGCCGACACCAGTGCGCCGGCCGGGACCGTCACGATCGTCTGCGCGGGCGGCGCTGCAATCCGCCTCGAGGTCGAATGCCTGGAAGCCGAATTGCAGGACCTCGGCGCGGTGTGGGCGGCGAAAGCCAAGCCGGCCCACGAAGAGAGCGAAGCCCAAGACCCCAACATCGGAGTGAGCTTGATGCCCGAGCGGCTAGCCACGTCGGCGCGCGAATTCGAGAACCGGTTCGCGGCCTTCCTGTCGCGCAAGCGCGAGATCTCCGAGGATGTCGACACCGCCGTCCGCCAGATCATCGCCGATGTCCGTGGCCGAGGCGACGCGGCGCTGATCGAGCTCACCGCCAAATACGACCAACTGCACTTGACGCCAGCGACGCTGCGCGTGTCGGCGGCCGAAATCGATCGCGCCGTCGCCGCCTGTCCGGCCGAGACGCTCGACGCCCTGCGCTTCGCCCGAGATCGTATTGAAATCCACCATCGCCGCCAACTGCCCAAGGACGATCACTACGTCGATGCCGCCGGCGCCGAGCTCGGCTCGCGCTGGACCGCAGTCGAGTCGGTCGGCCTCTACGTGCCCGGCGGGCTCGCGTCCTATCCGAGTTCGGTGCTGATGAACGCGGTGCCGGCCAAGGTCGCCGGCGTGCCGCGCATCGTCATGGTGGTGCCTTCGCCGAAGGGCGAGCTGAACCCGCTGGTGCTTGCCGCCGCCCGCATCGCCGGCGTCGAGGAGATCTACCGCATCGGCGGCGCCCAGGCGATTGCGGCACTGGCCTACGGTACGTCGAGTGTCGCGCCGGTGGTCAAGATCGTCGGCCCCGGCAATGCCTTCGTCGCTGCCGCCAAGCGCCAGGTGTTCGGTATCGTCGGCATCGACAGCATCGCCGGCCCGTCCGAGGTGCTGGTGATCGCCGACGCCGACAACAATCCGGAGTGGCTCGCCGCCGACCTCCTGGCCCAGGCCGAGCACGACACCGCCGCGCAGGCGATCCTGATGACCGACGACGAAGGACTTGCCGCCGCGGTCGAAGCCGCCGTTGCGCGCCAGCTTGCGGTGCTGCCGCGCGGCAACATCGCCGGTGAGAGCTGGAGCGTGTTCGGCGCGACGATCATCCTGCGATCGCTCGACGAGGCCCCGGCCCTCGCCGACCGCATCGCCGCCGAGCATCTCGAGATCGCGACTGCCGACCCGCAGGCGCTGGCCGGCCGCATTCGCAACGCCGGCGCGATCTTCCTCGGCGCGCACACGCCGGAGGTGATCGGCGACTACGTCGCCGGTTCCAACCACGTACTGCCGACCGCCCGCAGCGCGCGCTTTTCCTCCGGCCTCGGCACGCTCGACTTCATGAAACGCACGTCGATCCTGAAGCTCTCGGCCGGTGCCCTCGCAGCACTTGCACCCATCGCCATGACGCTCGCCCGCGCCGAAGGCCTCGAAGCCCACCGCCGCTCGGTGGAAGTGCGGTTGAAATCGTGAGCGACGCTCGCGCCATGGATTGGTAGGGCGCAATAGCGAAGCGTATTGCGCCATGTCTCCACGCGCGGGAAGTCGGCGCAATACGCTATCGCTATTGCGCCCTACAAGAATGCGTCTACCGGCTCAAAGTCGCAGCGACGGCGATATCGCCGGTCCAGCAGTAAAGCGCCAGCAGCGGCTCAGCGCCGACGCGGGTCTCGTGGATGACATTGGGCGCGTGATGGATCGCCGATCCGGGCGGGCGCGTCGTCGACGGCCCGGCGCCCTTGCGCCACTGCGCGAGCCCCGAGACCACATGATAGACCTCGGACGCCGGATGGTGGTGGGCGGCGTAGTGTGCGCCGGGGCCCAGCACCAGCAAGCCGACCGCCAACTGATCGCTCGGCCAGGGCCGCTGGCGGCCGACCAGCTCGACATAGCCGTAGTTGTCGAGGAACGCCGGTCCGAGGTTCGCCAGGGTGTAGTTCGGATTCTGTCGCCACTGCGCCTGCGGCTCGTACACCGCGAAGCTCGCTGCAATCGCCGCCAACGGCCCGCCGCGCGCGCCTGCGAAGATCGCCGGCAGGTGCCGGCACACCGGCAGCCGCGACGGCGTCTCGGCGATCGGCGGCTGCCGGCTCAAGTGGCGCAGTACGCTGGCGGCATCGGCCAGCATGCCGTCGCACTCGACCGGATCACGCTCGTAGCAATCGGCGATCGCCGAAAGGATGCAGGTCATGTTGGTTCCGCCTCGGTGACGGGGAAACGCCTCCACAAGGAATGCTCCCTCAAGCAATAGCTTCAAGCCCCGCCGCTTCCGCGTCACGGGCCCAGCGCTCGGCGACCTCGTAGGTGGCGGGATCGAGCGCCGCGAAGCCCCTGATGCACAAGTCGGCGCACAATGACGCGTGCTCAGGTTTGCTGCCAAGCGTCAGCAGTGTCGCGCGCAGTGCCTCGATCACACCCGGGTCCATGTCGCGCGACGCCATGATCGCCGGAATCGGCACCGGCTCGGTGCTGGCGATCACCCGCGTCTGCTGTGCGAGCGCCGGCTCGTGCCGCGACAGCAGGTCGAAGGCGAAGCTGTCGAGCGGCCCGACGTCGGTGCGATCCTCCGCAATCGCCTCCAGCATCCGCCTAGGCGTGGTCAACGGCCCGATGATCTCACCGAAGAGCTTGCGCTTCTGTGGCCCGCGGTAGCGCATCAAATGATGCCGCGGCGCATTGTAGCCGGAGTGGCTGTCGGCAATGGTGAAGGCGAAGCGGTGGCCGAAGGTATCCTCGAGCTTGCTGAAGGGGCTGTCGCGACGGACCACGAAGTGGGTACAATATTGCGGCCGGCCCTTGGCGTAGGCTGCGGCTGGCACCGGCGCCGCCACCAGGCGATGGGTGGCGCCGTGCCGCAACCACGGCCAGCCGCACATGAAGGTGGCGGCAAGATCGGGCCTGGCCCACAAGTCGTTGAGCAGGGCCGGGAAGGCGTGGTCGATCACCGTCAGCCGCACGCCGGAGGTTTCATCGAGCCAGGCGAACAGCCGCTTCCAGGCGGCAATGGCGCCGGGCGCCACCGCATACATGCGGGCATTGGCAATCAGCTCGTTGGGCATGGCATCGGCGCTCCGCTGCGGCAGGGACCCAATTTGACCGGCTCAGAGCCGCGGCACAACGGGGCCGAAGCGAAATGCCGGCACCGTCGCCAGCCGCCGGAAACCCTGTTGTCGGCTTCGCATTGCATTGGCAGGGCATCTTCCGGCACGGTAACCAAGGCAACGAGCCGGAGTGATGCAACGCCATGGGCAAGAACGACGACAGCGATAACGGCCACCGAAAGGCGGCCGCGTTCGACATCGAATCGCCCGAGCTCGCCAGGGAGATCGACGATCGGGCATTCGGCTCCGGCGGCTATCCCTACACCGAAAAGCTGAAACGCCAGCCATACGAGGATGAACTCGTCAAGCTGCAGGCCGAATTCGTCAAACTGCAGAGCCACTTGCAGGAGACCGGCGAGCGCCTGCTGGTGTTGTTCGAAGGCCGCGACAGCGCCGGCAAGGGCGGCTGCATCGCCAGCATCCTGCAGTACCTCAATCCGCGCTATGCCAGATCGGTGGCGCTGACCAAGCCGAACGAAACCGAGCGCGGCCAGTGGTATTTCCAGCGCTACCTCGCCCACCTGCCGACCCGCAGCCAGATCGTGCTGTTCGACCGCTCCTGGTACAACCGCGCCGGCGTCGAGCGGGTGATGGGCTTTGCCACGCCGGAGCAGGTGGCGAACTTCCTGCGCGAGGCGCCGGAACTCGAAGAAATGCTGGTGCGCGACGGCCTCAAGCTGTTCAAGTTCTACCTCACCATTGGCCGTGAGATGCAGTTGAAGCGATTTCACGAGCGCCGCCACAATCCACTGAAGCGGTGGAAGCTCTCCGACATCGATCTCGCGGCACTGTCGAAGTGGGACGAATACACCACCGCCCAGCACGAGATGTTCCGCTTCACCCACACCCCGACCTGCCCATGGACGGTGATCCGCGCCAACGACCAGCGCCGCGCCCGGCTCGAGGCGATGCGCGTGATCCTGTCGAGCTACCAGTACGAGGGGCGCGAGAAGAAGGTGGTCGGCAAGCCCGATCCGCTGATCGTCGGCGCCGGCCCGGAATTCTTCTACGGGACGTGATGGTACCGTAGGGTGGGTTAGCGTAGCACCCACCATCGTCCCGCACGCTCGAAGGTGGCGGATTACGCTTCGCTAATCCGCCCTGCACTTCCGCTCCACTTCACTCAAAGAGCTTCAACTGGGCGCTGGCGTCGCGCTGGCGCTGGCGCATGACGCGCACCTTGGCCAGCACCCAGGCGAGCGAGAACAGCAGCCGGATCAGCGTCAGCCCGAAGAACATCCGAAACACGAAGCTGTACCAGACGAACCACGGTGTCTGGCGATTGAGGTAGAGGTGGGTCGCGCGCAGGTCGAAATGCTGCATGAAGTCGAACAGGCCGCCGCGCAGCATCAAATCGATGGTGAAGAACGAGGTGGCGATCGGCCCGGCGATCACCGGTACCTTGCCATCGGAGAAGATCACGTAGCCCTCGGCCTGCAGCAGCAGGCAACTGATCGTGAACATGACGTAGACCACGATCATCGAGACGCCGATCCAGCGGTAGTAGTGGAAGGCGCGACCCAGCATCTCGCGCGAGAAGGAATAGTCGACCCAGCTGTCGATTTCTTCCTGTCGCTCCTGGTGGGTGAAGACGATGTAGACCGACATGATCGACATCACGATCGTCAACGCGATGGCGAGCAGGATGGCAAATGAGGGGCTGGCAAGCGCAGGCATGGTGCGAGGGGTTAGCCGCTATTGGCCGCCATCTCAAGACATCGGTTTTTGATGGCCGCTGCCGACACGCGTTCCGCGCGCTGGCCGGCAGCGGCGGGAGACCGACGCAGGCGGCCGGCTCCGCGAAGCGGAGTCGCCTGCGACAACTAGGAAGACAGCCCACTGGCCAGCGTCGGCACGTCGAGGGGCAGGAAGCCGTAGTGGCGCATCCAGCGCAGGTCGCCGGTGAACATGTCGCGCAGGTCCGGGATGCCATACTTCAGCATGGTGATCCGATCGAGCCCCATGCCGAAGGCAAATCCCTGGTATTTCTCCGGATCGAGGCCACAGTTGGCGATCACCTTCGGGTGCACCATGCCGGAGCCGAGGATCTCGAGCCAACGGCCGGGCTTGCCGATCGCGGCGGCGTCGATGTCGACTTCCATGCTCGGCTCGGTGAACGGGAAATGCGAGGCGCGGAAGCGCATCTTGACGTCGTCGACCTCGAAGAACGCCTTGCAGAATTCCTCCAGGCACCACTTGAGGTGCCCCATGTGGGTCGACTCGTCGATGACGAGACCTTCGATCTGGTGGAACATCGGCGTATGCGTCTGGTCGCTGTCGCTGCGATAGACGCGGCCCGGCGCGATGATGCGGATCGGCGGCTTCTGGGCGAGCATGGTGCGGATCTGCACCGGGCTCGTATGCGTGCGCAGCACCATGCGCGAGCCATCGGCCTTGGGCTGAAGGTAGAAGGTGTCGTGGTCCTGCCGCGAGGGATGCTCGGGCGGGATGTTGAGCTTGGTGAAGTTGAGGTCGTCGGTCTCGATGTCGGGGCCTTCCGCCACCGCAAAGCCCATGTCGGCGAAGATCTCGATGATCTCGTCGAACACCTGACTGACGGGATGAATGCGGCCTTCGGCCAGCGGACCGGCACGAACCGGCAGCGTGATGTCGGCGCGCTCGGCGGCGAGGCGGGCCGACAGCGCGCCCTGCTCCAGCACCGCCTTGCGGGCTTCGAGCGCGTCGGCGACCTTCGCCTTCAGCGTGTTGACGGCGGCGCCGAACGGCTTGCGCTGATCAGGGGCAAGCGCTCCCAGCGTCTGCATCAGCTCGGGAATACGGCCCTTTTTGCCGAGCGCGGCAATGCGCACGGCCTCGATCGCGCCGAGATCACCGGCCTTGGCGATCTCGGCGAGAAGGGCAGATTCGAGCGTCTTGAGATCGTCCGCCTGCATGGGCTTGGTTCCCCATCGGCCTCGCGGCCGAACCGCTGGTCACTAAACGAGCGCGATACGAAGGTTGGGTTAGACCGGCTGTCTTGCCGGTCGTCACCCAACAAGTCACGAAACGCAGAAGTCGTTGGGTTACGGACGCAAGGTCGCGTCCTAACACAACCCACGTTCTTGACGACCTCAGGCCGCAGCCTTCTGCGTCGTGGCGTGGGCGGCGGCCTGGTCGACCAGCGACTTGAAGCCGGTCGGGTCCTTGACGGCGAGGTCGGCCAGCACCTTGCGATCGATCTCGATGCCGGCCTTGGTCAGGCCCTCGATGAAGCGGCCATAGGTCAGGCCGTGCTCGCGGACGGCGGCATTGATGCGCTGGATCCAGAGCGCGCGGAAGGTGCGCTTGCGGCGCTTGCGATCGCGCGTCGCGTACTGCATCGACTTCTCGACCGCCTGCTTGGCGATCCGGATGGTGTTCTTGCGGCGGCCGTAGAAGCCTTTGGCGGCCTTGAGGATCTTCTTGTGCTTGGCGTGGGCGGTGACGCCGCGTTTTACGCGTGCCATGGGAATGCTCCGTCGGATGACTTGGATTGGGTGAAATTCGGCGAGGCGACGTGGCCTTACCGGCTGTAGGGCATGTACTTCTTGACGATCTTGGCGTCGCTGTCGTTCAGCACCATGGTGCCGCGCGCCGAGCGGATGAACTTGGTCGTCCGCTTGATCATGCCGTGCCGCTTACCCTGGGCCGCGGCCTTGACTTTGCCGGTGCCCGTCATCTTGAAGCGCTTCTTGGCGCCACTCTTGGTCTTCAGCTTGGGCATTTGGTTGCTCCTTGTTGGTCTCGATGCGCCGGCGAACATGCCGTAACCCCTTGCAACGGCACGCATAATGCGCGCCGCGGAGGTTGGACCGTTTGTTGTGCAAACGATTTCGAGCCGCCACGGCATGCCCTGCCGGGCGGCTCTGAGAGGTGTCTATAGCGAAGCGCGGGGCCCCTAGCAACGGGAGAAATGAGCCCTGGCGCCCCGCCGCATCCGGCCGGCTCCGCGCAAGCGGAGTCGGATGCGACAAACAAGAAGATACCTATTTCGGCGCCAGGATCATGATCAGCTGGCGGGCTTCGAAGCGCGGCTCGGTCTCGACCTTGGCGAAGCTCTCGATGTCGACTTTGACCCGCTTCAGCACGTTCATGCCAAGTTCCTGGTGCGCCATCTCGCGGCCACGGAAGCGCAGCGTCACCTTGACCTTGTCACCTTCCTCGAAGAACCGGCGCATGGCGCGCATTTTGACGTCGTAGTCGTGATCATCGATGCTCGGGCGCATCTTGATCTCTTTCAACTCGACGACTTTCTGATTCTTGCGGGCTTCGGCAGCCTTCTTCTGTTCTTGATACTTGAACTTGCCGTAATCCATGATCTTACAGACCGGAGGATTGGCATCTGGCGAAATCTCCACCAGGTCAAGGCCGGCGGCGACTGCCTTCTCCTGCGCGATCAGCGCGGTGACAACACCGACATTCTGGCCGGTTTCATCGATTAATCTGACGTCGCGGGCGCGGATTGCCTCGTTTATCCTGGGGCCTTTCGGCTCGCGCTCTTGCGTGTCTCTTGCAGCTGGACGACGGATGTTCGTTCTCCTCGGGTTGCTTCAGGGGGTATTTGCGATGATCCGCAAACCATCGGGACAATCCGCAAGGCGCGCCGGCAAGTCAAGCGTCTGTCGTGGATTTGCTCAAGGACCGGTTCATTGCGGCAGCGGCCAGTTGCGATCCGAGGATCTCGTCATAGACCCTCAACGTCGCCACTTTCATGGCGGTGAGCGAAAAGTGCTCCAGAACGTGCCACCGGGCCCGCGCGCCCATTTCGGTTCGGTCTGCCGCGGACATGGTAAGCGCCTGCGCGAGGCGGTCGGCCAGCGCGCTCGCATTGCCCGGCGGCACCAGCCAGCCGGTGGCGCGATCGGCGGTGATGGTCGGCCCGGCAAGCACGGTCTCGGGCGGCGCGCCGATGTCGGTTGCGATCGCCGGGCAGGCCATGGCGCCGGCTTCGGTGACGCTGCGGCCGAACGCCTCGGGCTCGGTCGAGGCGATAACCGCGACGTGGGCGAGGCACAGGGCCGCCGGTATGTCGTCGATGTGGCCAGCGAGGCGGACCCTGCCGTCGAGGCCGAGGCGTGCGATCTGGCCCTTGAGTTCAGCCGCATAAGCATCGCGCCCCTGGGCATCGCCGGCGAGGATCACCACCGCGTTGGCGAGCGCCCCCGCCTTGTCCAGCAGGGCGGCGGCGTCGATCAGCACGGCTTGACCTTTCCAGCTCGTCAGCCGCGCCGCCTGCAGGATCATGCGCTGGCCCGCAGACAAGCCGAGACGCTGCCGCAGACTTTCGAGCCGCTCCGCCGACACCTTGGCCGGATCGAACGCCGCCTCGTCGACACCGCGATGGATCACTCGAATGCGTGTCGGCACCGTGCCGTAGCGTTGTTGGATAAGCCGGCTGGTGTAATTGGAATTGGCGATGACGACATCGCTGCGCGCCATCACGCTGTTGTAGAGGCGCTTCAAACGCCCCTTTTCGGAATAGGCGCCGTGATAGGTGGTGACGAACGGCTTCTGCTCCAGCCGTGCGGCTGCAAGCGCGGTCCAGGCCGGCGCGCGGCTGCGCGCGTGGACCAGATCGACCTGTTCGACTCGAATCGCGAGGCGCAGCCGGCGGATGTTGGCGAGCATCCGAAACGGGTTCTTGGTGCCGGCAGCCATGATCATCAGCTCACCGCCGGCGGCAGTGACGCGATCGGCCATGCGCCCGCCCTCGGTCGCGACGATCGCCCGCCCGCCACCACGTACGATCGCATCGGCGATCTCGATCGCCGACAACTCAGCGCCGCCGGTATCGAGCCGGGGGATGATCTGGAGTATGGTCGGCCGGTGCACCATTGCGCTCCGCGTGCTCGAGGAATGAAGGCTTACATATGCCGGCGAACCCGCAACCGCAAATGATCGACGTCGGCACGGCGCAAGCGCGGCGGGAAATCGCGACGCTGGTCGCGCGGCGGCGGGCCGCCTGGCCTCGTCTGGCTGCCAGGATTCAAGTCCGACATGGTCAGCACCAAGGCTTCGGCGCTCGCCGCGTGGGCGGCGGCGCGCGGCCTTGCCTGCACGCGGTTCGATTATTCGGGCCATGGCCAATCCGGCGGCCGGTTCGAGGATGGCACCATCGGCCGCTGGCTGGAGGAGGCCGAAGCCGTCTTCCGGCAGCAGACGACGGGGCCGCAGATCGTCGTCGGCTCCAGCATGGGCGGCTACATCGCCCTGCTGCTGCTCAAGCACCTCATGCAGTCGGCCGCTGCCGACGCCGGCCGCATCAACGGCCTCGTCCTGATCGCGCCGGCCTGGGACATGACCCAGGAACTGATGTGGCAGCGCTTTTCCGACGATGCCAAGGCCGCGATCGAGAGCAAGGGCGTTTGGCTGCGGCCGAGCGCCTACGGCGAGCCCTACCCGATCACCCGTGGCCTGATCGAGGATGGGCGGCGCCACTTGCTCGGCCGCCAACCCTGGGACCCCGGCCGGCCAGTGCACATCATCCACGGCAAGCTCGACCCCGACGTGCCGTGGCAGCACACGCTCGATCTCGATGGATTTCTCCAAGGCGGCTGGACGCGGCTCACCTGGGTCGAAGACGGCGAGCACCGCCTGTCGCGGCCGCAAGACCTCGCGCTGATGTTCGAAATCATCGACGGGATGATATCTTCAATGCCATCGATCGCAATGTAGGTCGGGCAGAGCCGGCTTGCGAACCCCAACGTCCCACCCGCAGTCGTCGCCCGCCTGTCAACGTTCGCGCCCCCGCTCCCTCTGCTGCCTCCCCGGACAGCCTGCGGCAGCAGGCTGAGCCGGGGTCGCGTCCAGGGGGTGGGGCAAGACGGTCGCACACCCTCTGCCGACGCGACCCCGGATCTTGGCGCTTCGCGCCCGCGTCCGGGGAGGCAGCTGAGGGAGATGTCGTTAATCCCTGTCAGCCAGAACGTTCGGTTTCATTCCCAAATCCGGAGCGTGATCGCATCTATGCCTGCAATGCCTGTCGCAGCACCGGACCGCGCACGGTCAGGAACTCGTCGAGCGCGCTCTCGAAGCCGGTCAACTCCGCTTTGCCGATCGGCAGCGACAGCGCCAGCATGCCGCGGCGGGCGAAGTATTGACCGAGCTCCATCATGTCGAGGTGCAGCAGCTTCAGAAGATCGGCGTTGCGCTTTTCCGCAGCCTTGTCCTTGGCCCAGGTGTCTTCCGGCCGCTTGATCGGGAGCGGATTGAAATGCATGGCGAGGATCGAACCGACGCCCAGCGTCTGCATCGGCACGCCGTGCCGCTGCATGATGGCGTTCAGCCGGTCGCGGAATAGCGTCGGCCTCGGCGTTGAAGCTCTCGGCCACTTCCGGCGTGTAGATGTCGCGCAGGCCGACGATGCCGGCCGCCATCGACAGCACGTTGTTGTTGAAGGTGCCGGCGTGCGGCGCCGAGCCCGCCCGATAGGGATCGTAGTGCTGCATGATGTCGCGACGGCCGCCGAACGCACCGAAGCTCATGCCGCCGCCGAGGTACTTGCCGAACGAGGTCATGTCCGGCGTGATGCCGAGCCGCTTCTGCATGCCGCCCGACGACAGCCGCGAGCTCATCACCTCGTCGAAGATCAGCACGATGCCGTGGCGCGTGGCGGCCTCGCGTAGCGCCTGGAGGAACTCCTTGTCGGCGGCAATCGCGCCGCCACCGCCCATCATCGGCTCGACCACGATCGCCGCCAGCTCGTGCGCATGCGCCTCGATCAGCGCCAGCGTCGCCTCGATGTCATTGTAGCGCCCCATCACCCACGGGAACGGCGCGTTGGTCGGCGGCTTCACCTGGCCGAAATAGAACACGCCGCCGTGGTAGCTGCCGTTCATCACCATCACGTGGCTGCGCTTGGTGAACATCCGCGCGGTGACGATCGCGAACAGATTGGCCTCGGTGCCGGAATTGCAGAACCGTACGAGCTCGACCGAGGGAAAGCGCTCGCACATCAGGCGGGCAAGTTCGGCTTCGTAGACGTTGGGGCCGCCGAGGGTGACGCCGCCGTCGATCACGGTGCGCAGCGCCGCCATGATCTTCGGGTTCGAGTGACCGTAGAGGCCGGCGGTGTATTCGCCGAGGAAGTCGACGTAGGTGTGGCCGTCGATGTCGGTCAGGCGGCAGCCCTCGCCGCCCTTGAAGGCGATCGGGAACGGCGCATAGTGCAGCACCGTGCGTGTGTTGCCGCCGGGCATGCTGGACTTGGCAGCCTCGACGCGAGCCTTGCTCTTGGGGTTGTTGGCGGTAAAGCGCGCCTCCGCGTCGTCGACGGCGCTGGCAAGGTCGGTGTTGGGCTTGAGGCGGGGCAGGGCCATGAGCGTATCCTCCGAGGGTTTAGCGGCGTTTCGACGCGCGCGCGTGGGCCAGAATGCACAGCAGCTCGAACATCAGGTTGGCCGCGGTCATCGAGGTGATGCCGGTTGGATCGTAACAGGGTGCGACCTCGCAGATGTCGGCGCCGACGAGGTTGCGGCCCTGCAGCGCACGCAGCATCACTTGGCAGTCGCGCGGGCTGAAGCCGCCGATCTCGGGCACGCCGGTGCCGATGGCGTAGGCCGGCTCCAGCCCATCGATGTCGATCGTGACGTAGGTTGGCCCGTCGCCGGTGACGCGCAGGATCTCGGCGATCGCGGCGGCCCGGCCCATCTCCTCGTATTCGTCGAACGTGATGCAGGTGAAGCCGGCCTGCTGTCCCCAGGCGATGTCGTCGGGTGAGAAGCGGGAACCGCGCAGGCCGATCTGGATGGTACGCTCGGGGTCGATCAGCCCCTCCTCGACGCCGCGCCGGAAGGTTGTGGCGTGATTGATCTTCGTATCGGCCAGCGTGTCGAGTGTATCGGGATGAGCATCGAACTGCACGACGCCGACCGGCTGCTTCCGCGCGATGGCGCGCAGGATCGGCAGCGGCACGGTGTGGTCGCCGCCGATCGCGAGCGGGGTCGCCCCCGCCTTGTGGATGTCGCAGAAGAACGCCTCGATCGATATCATGCTTTTTGCCAGATCGATCGGATTGACCGGCGCGTCGCCGACATCGGCCACGTTGCAGATGTCGTAGGGCGCGATGCCGCTCGTCGGATGCACGCGGCGGATCAGGCGCGAGGCCTCGCGTACCCCGGCCGGGCCCTGGCGTGCGCCCGCCCGGTAATTGACGCCGATATCGAATGGCACGCCGCAAAGTGCGATGTCGATGTCAGGCGAGATGTCATGACGCTGGGTGCGCATGAATGTCGCCACGCCGGAGAATCGGGGTGTCACCGCCGCATCGACAGGCTGAAAGCGCGGGTCCTTTTTCATCACGTCTCCTCGATCAGATTAGACCCTTGGCTTCGAGTTGCGATTGATAGGCGAAGAGCGTGCGCTCGAGGCGCCGCAAGAGCTCGTCGCACTCGGCCGGGCAGATGGTCAGCGGCGGCGACAGCATGAACCAGTCGCCGTTCTTTCCCCCGGCGGTGCGGCGCGAATAGATCAGCAGGCCGTTGTCGAGGCCGTGGATGCGGATGCCGTCGGCCGGGTTCTCGTTTGCCGGCAGGGTCCGTTTGGTCGCCTTGTCGGCGACGATCTCGACCGCGTACAGCATGCCCATGCCGCGCACGTCGCCGATGATCCGGCTCTTGTCGGCGAGCTTCAACATGCCGGCCCTGAGATAAGCGCCGGTCTCGGCGGCGTTGTGGACAAGATCGAAGCGCTCGTACTCGTCGAGCACCGCCATCGCTGTCGCGCAGCTGATCGGATTGGCGGCGTAGGTGTGCGAGAAGCCGAAACCGGTCTTCTCGGCCAGGGCGTCGACCATCTTCGCCGGCAGCAAGGTGGCGCCGAGCGGCGTGTAGCCCGAAGCCAGTCCCTTTGCCATGACGACGATGTCGGGCAGCGCCTCCGGCCAGTTGTGCGCCGCGAGGAACTTGCCGGTGCGGCCGGTGCCGCACAGGACCTCGTCGAAGACGAGCTTGATGCCGTGGCCCGTGCAGATCTCGCGCACCATGCTGAAATATTCCGGCGGCGGAACGTTGCAGCCGGTCGCCAGTCCGCCGACCGGCTCGATCATGAAGGCCAACACGTTCTGCGGCCCGAGCGCCTTGATCTTGTCGTCGAGCGCATCGGCGCAGGCGCGCGCCCAGGTTTGCGCCGTATGGTTGGCGGGCGGCCGATAGCTGAGCGGCGCCGGCACCCGCTCACCCGTCCAGGAAAAGCCCTCGAGAAATGGCTTCAGGGCTTCGTCGCCGGACATTCCAAGGCCGGCGATCGTGCCGCCGTGGTAGGACGGCTGGCAGGTGATGATCTTCGCCCGCTTGGGCTCGCCGAACGCCACCGCATAGGCGCGCAGGAACTTGATCGCGATCTCGATCGCCTCGCTGCCGCCGGACGACAGGCAGACCCGCTCAAAGCCGGGGCCGGCAAGTGCTGCGATGCGCGCCGTCAACTCGATGTTCGGTCGGTGGCGGGCAACGCGGGCATAGGCGAAATCAAGGGTACGCGCCTGTTTCGCCATCGCCTCGGCGACATGCGCGTTGCCGTGGCCGATGTTGCTGACCACCGGTCCCGATGACACATCGATGTACTCGGTGCCGAACTCGTCCCACTGGAAGATGCCCTGCGCCCGCTCGATCAGCGGCAGTGGCACCTTGTTGGCGCGCGGCTGGAACACGTCCTGGGCGCCGCCGGCGGGCGGATGCACATAGCTGGTGCGACGGCTCATCGGCGCTTCCTCACGGCCTGACGGGCTAGTGTGATGCTTCCGAAGTCCGCATCCACCTTGCGGCTAGGTCGCGTTGCGGACTTGCAAATCTGAATCACACTAGAATCAATGCTTTGCTAGTGTCCTTATCGTTCGCGAAGTTCGTTGCGAACTTCCTGCGGGTGATGACGAACTTCGCGAACGGGACACTAGCGACCAGTCTGCACGACGATCGGCCGCCTTGTCACGGGCCTGACAAGTCAGGGCAGCCGTGATCAACTGTGAGGGCAGCCGAGATCGCAACGGAGGAAACGACATGGCAACCGTGAAGCTGTTGACCGACGAGGAAGCCGACCCGCAGGCCCGTGCGGTGTTCGACGACATCCGCAAGACGCGGTCGACCGACTACGTCAACAATTCCTGGCGGGCGCTGGCCAACGATCCGGCCAACCTCAAGGCCAGCTGGGAAAAGGCCAAGCAGGTGATGGGTCCCGGCACTGCACTGGACCCGCTGGTCAAGGAGTTCATCTACATCACCGTCTCGATCATGAACAACTGCGAGTACTGCATCCACACCCACACCCACTTCGCCAGGCAGAAGGGCATGACGCAGGCGCAGTACAACGACATGCTGCGGGTGATTGGGCTCGCCACCGAGGGCAACCGCATGATGACGGCGATGCAGGTGCCGCCCGACGAGCGCTTCAAGGTGAAGTGAGCATCGATGCACCGGAGAGCCCAGTCGCGGCTCACCGATATTCTGTTAACTGCACTGCGCAACCGTCACTTGCGCGATAATTTTCGGCAGCCTCTAATTCCATCGAAAACATGCAGGCACGACAAAACCCGGAGGAACGACGATGAGGCTCTTTGCAGGAAGCAGCCGAACGGCATCGATGCTGGCAGTGCCGTCGCTGGCGATCGCGGCGGGGCTGATGCTGGTCCAGCCCGCGCTCGCACAGCGGGCAACGCCAACCCCGGCCGGCCAGGTGCTGCCCGGGGCGACGCCGGAAAGCGTCGGCATGTCGTCGGCGCGGCTCGCCCGCATGACCGCCGCGTTCAACAAGGAGGCGGCCGACAAGAAGCTGGTCGGCGGCGTCATCATGGTCGCGCGCAAGGGCCGCCTCGTCTATTCGCACGCGTTCGGATCGCAGGCCCCCGACGGCCAGACGCCAATGAAGGCCGACAGCATCTTCCGCATCTATTCGATGACGAAGCCCTTGGCCTCGGTCGCCGCCATGCTGCTGGTCGAGGACGGCGTGGTGCAGCTGACCGACCCGGTGGCGAAGTGGCTGCCGGCGTTCAAGGACGTCAAGGTGTCGACCGGCACCGCCGAGGTTGCCGCCGAGCGGGCGCCGACGGTGCAGGACCTGCTGCGCCATACCGCCGGTCTCGCTTACGGTGAGATCACGCAGAACGCGGCGGTGAAGGAGCAACTGACCAAGGCCGGCATCTACAAGCCCGGCAACATCGACTTCGACTCGCGCGACCTGGCAGGGCCCGAGCAGGTCGAGCGGCTGGCCAAGATCCCGCTGGTCAACCAGCCGGCGACCAAATGGGAATACAGTCTTGCCACCGATGTGCTCGGCCGCGTCGTCGAATCAGCCTCCGGCAAGCGCATGGGCGACTTCCTCGCCGAGCGCGTGTTCAAGCCGCTGCAGATGACCGAGACCGGCTTCCACATTCCGGAGGCGAAGAAGGCGCGCCTCGCCGAGCCGTTCGAAAAGGACCCGGCCACCGGCACACCCAACAAGCTGATCGAGGTGACGAAGCAGCCAGGCAACGATTCTGGTGGCGCCGGCGGCTTGTCGACGGCCGGCGACTACCTGCGGTTCTGCCAGATGCTGCTGAACGGCGGCACACTGGACGGCCAGCGGATCTTGAGCCGCTCGACCATCAAGCTGATGACCTCGGACCACCTCGCGACCGTCGTCAGCAATCCGCAGCAGCCGGGCCTGCTGCTGCTCGGCTCGAACGGCTACACCTTCGGCCTCGGCTTCGCCGTGCGCATGCAGGACGGCATCGCCGGCGTGCCCGGATCGGCCGGCGAATACCTGTGGGCCGGCTATGCCGGTACCTTCTTCTGGGTCGACCCGAAGGAGCAGATCGTCGCGGTCTACATGACCCAGGCGCCGAGCCCGATGCGGGCCTACTACCGCAAGATGGTGAAGCAGTTCGTCTATCAGGCGCTCGTCGATTGATCGGCTGCAACGTGGCATCGCCAGCGCCGCATCGCAGCACTGCAAAACGTGTCGGTGCTGCGGTAGACATCGATCTGTACCATCCGTCGGTGGGCACAACGGCCCACCGGCGCAATTGCTACAGGTCTGGGGGCGCAGCACATGAAGGGCGTGGTCTTCACCGGCAATCGGCAGGTCGCGATCGAGGACTTCGAGGATCCGACGCCGAGCGAGGACGAGGTCGTTCTCGAAATCAAGGCATCGGGGATGTGCGGCTCCGACCTGCACATCTATCGCTCGCCTGGCGGTGGTCCCGAACTCGCCAGAAAGCTCGGCCTCGGCGGCTCGGGCAAGCCGGTGATCGGTGGCCACGAGCCGTGCGGCGTGGTGGTGGCGCGTGGGGCAAGCGTGCCGAAGCATCACGCCCCCGACGGCGGCCGCTTCATGGTGCATCACTACGCCGGCTGCGAGACCTGCCCCGATTGCCGCGCCGGCTGGAGCCAACTGTGCAAGGTCGGGCCGATGAAGGTCTACGGCATCACCGCCGACGGCGCGCATGCGCCGTTCATCAAGGTGCCGGCATTCACCCTGGTGCCGCTGCCACAAGAAATCTCGTTCGAAGCAGGCGCTGCCATCGCCTGCGGCACCGGCACCGCCTATGGTGCGCTCAAGCGCATGCACATGACCGGCGGCAAGACCCTCGTCGTGTTCGGCCAGGGACCGGTCGGCACCTCGGGCACGATGCTGGGCAAGGCGATGGGCATGCACGTGATCGCCGTCGACATCTCGGACGCTCGACTGAAACTTGCCCGCGAGGTCGGTGCCGACGACACCATCAACGCTGCCAAGAAGGACGCGATCGAAGAGATTCGCAAGCTCACCGGGGCTAAGGGCGCGCATTATTCGCTCGAATGCTCGTCGTCGCCGGAGGCTCGCCTCGCCGCGATCCGGTCTTTGCGGACCTGGGGCACCGCCTGCTACGTCGGCGAGGGCGGCACGGTGACGATCGACGTCTCGGCCGACATGCTGCGCCGGCAGGCGACGGTGATCGGCTCGTGGACGTTCTCGACCAACATCCAGGACGAGTGCACCCGCTTCATTGCCGACAACGGCGTCGCCGTCGACCGCATCATCTCCGACAGGTGGAAGCTGAAGGATGCGGCCAAGGCCTATGCCAAGTTCGACAAGCAGCAGATGGGCAAGGGCATGCTGCTGCCGGCGTGAGGTTACCATCACCGGCTGAGCAGAAGCGGACATTCCAGCGCCGCCGCCAGCGGGCTCAGGTCGTCGGCGGCCGGCACGACGAGGCCGCCGAAGCGAGCGATGACGAATCCGGGCGTCATCCGACGCATTGCTTCGGCGGCGAGCGCCGGCTCGGCGTGCGTCAGCCGCAGATGCTCGATGCGGATGTCATCGCGACCTGCCAGCAGCAGACGCGCCTGCGCCTCCATCCAGTTCGCGGTATCGGCATCGGCGGAGACGATCGCCAGGATCAGTGCTGCATCGACGCCCTCGATCAGACGGTCGCCGGCGCGCAGCATGCCGGCAGCGGCATCGATATCCTCGAGCATCATCACCACCGGACCACTGGTGCGGCTCGCCCGCGGCCCGACGACGACGAGGCCGGTGGCGTCCTCGACATTGTCGAGCAGCAGCGCGATGTCGCCGGCCGATCCGGCGCCGAACGGCTCGGTCAGCACGACCACGTTCCACGGCCCGCAATCGGCGCAGGTTATGGCCAGCGCCCTGAGCGGCTCATCGCGCACGAAGCGCTCGTGCACCGGCACCTGCGCGGCACCGGCGAGCGCCGTCATGCGGCGCTGCAGCGCCTTGAACTGGATGCGCAGGTCGCGCACGACATCGGCCGGCGTGATCAGCCGCGCCGCGCCGGCGAGGCTGATCTCGCGCACGAAGGCAAACCGCGACGAGGCGATCAGCTCGGTATCCTCGATGAAGAGGCATTCGATTTCCGAGCGGTAAGCCTGGGCGATGCGCACCGCCGCCTGCATCGCGATGTCACTGGCCCGCGCCGAGGTGGTGCGCACCACCACGCGGCCGCGCGCCTCGCCGGCCTCTGCGACATGGGCGATCATGACGTCGGCGTCTCCTTCGGCACTGCGAACGACTTGGCACGAAGCGCAAAGCTGCGCAGCTTTTCCTCGACGAGGCCGTTGATCGAGTTGGCCGGGAAGCGACCTTCGGCGTCGCGCTGACCGGCGCTTTTGCCGGTCAGGATCTCGATGCCCTCATCGATGCGGGCGACGGCGTGGATGCGGAACTTGCCCTCGCTGACGGCGGCGACCACGTCCTCGCGCAGCATCAGGTGTTGCACGTTGGAGTGCGGGATCAGCACACCCTGGGTGCCGTCGAGCCCGCGCGCGGCGCACAGATCGAAGAAGCCCTCGATCTTCTCGTTGACGCCGCCGATCGCCTGCACCTCGCCCCACTGGTTGACCGAACCGGTGACCGCGAAGGCCTGCGTGATCGGCACCTCGGCCAACGCCGACAGCAGCGCGTAGAGCTCTGCCGACGACGCACTGTCACCGTCGACACCACCGTAGGACTGCTCGAAAACGAGTGTTGCCGCCATCGCCAGCGGCACGTCCTGGGCATAGCGGCCGGCGAGGTAGCCCCACAGGATCATCACGCCCTTGGAGTGCAGCGGACCGCCAAGCTCGACCTCGCGCTCGATATCGGTGACGCGGCCCTGACCCATGCGCACGCGCGCCGTGATGCGGCTTGGCCGGCCGAACGCGAACGAGCCGAGCTGCAGCACCGACAGCCCGTTGATCTGGCCGACCTTGGCGCCGGCGGTGTCGATCAGCACGATGCCGCGCTCGATCGTCTCCTGCGCCCGGTCGCGCAGGCGGCTGGCGCGATCATGAGCTTCGTCGATCGCCTTCATCACGTCGGCGCGGGTGGTCACCTCGTGCCCCTCGCGCGCCGCCCAGTAGTCGGCCTCGCGCACGATGTCGGAGAGGCGGCCGATCTCGATCGACAGCTTCTCGCGGTCGTCGGCGAGCCGGGCGCCCTCCTCGATCAGCCGTGCCACGCCGGCTGCGTCGACCGCCTGCAGCTTGTGGTCGCGCACGATCGAGGCGATCAGGCGGGCATAGGCGCGGTCGTTGTCGGTCGAGCGGGCAATGGTGTCGTCAAAGTCGGCCTGGACCTTGAACAGCCGCGCGA
Organism: uncultured Alphaproteobacteria bacterium; assembly: GCA_963741505.1. GTDB lineage: Bacteria > Pseudomonadota > Alphaproteobacteria > Rhizobiales > Hyphomicrobiaceae > JAKFWF01. The sequence goes on from CAVUIJ010000017.1 coordinate 91,306, forward strand.
AGTCCGGATCGAACTGGTTGAGCAGGTAGTAGAGCTCGCGGTCGCCGAACAGCACCACCTTGATATCAAGTGGAATCGGCTCCGGATCGAGCGTCTGCGCGGTCATCATGCCGATGATCTCGGCCGGCTGCTCGATGCGGATCTCGCGGGCCTTGATCGCACGCTTCAAGGCTTCCCAGGCGAACGGCGACAGCAGCAGCTTGCGCACATCCACCAGCAGGTAGCCGCTGTTGGCGCGATGCAACGCCCCGGCCTTCACCAACAGGAAGTCGGTGAGCATGGTGCCCATCTGGGCGATGTGCTCGATGCGGCCAATCAGGTTGCCGTAGGTCGGGTTCAGCTCCTCGATGATCGGCGACTCGCAGACGTCGCCCGCTTCGCCGGCCACGAACAGGTTGACGAGATAGCGGCGATAGCGGGCGTCGCGCGAGGCGTCCGCCGGTGGCCTCACCGCCCCGGCCGCGTCCTCACCCTCGGTCAGGAACAGCGCCATGTTGCGGATCATGTCGGCGCGGGTCGCGGCAAGATGCGCCTGCACGTTCGGCAGGTCGGCAAATGCCGCCTCGAGGTCGTCTATCGCCTCGCGGGTGGCGACGGTGGCGATCTCTTCCTGCAGGTCGGCGAGCTTCTGGCGCCGCTCCTTGTCCGACTTCGGTACCCGCGTCAGCAGCTGCTCCAGCTCGCCTTGCAGCGCTTCGATCTTGGTCTCGACGCTGCGGCGCATGTCCTCGGGCAATTGCATGAAGACTTCGGGCTTGACCACCTTGCCTTCGAGCATCGGCGCCATGGCAAAGCCTGTTGGCGTGCGCAGGATGGCGATGTTCTGCGACTGCGCCTTGCGGTTGAGCTCCTCGAGCGCTGCCTCCTGTCCCGACCGGAAGGCCTCGTCGATTGCTCGCCTGCGAGTCTGGTAATCGTCACCCTCGAACATCGCCGGCAGCGTCGCGCGCAGCTCGTCGATGGCCTTGATCATGCCAGTGGCGAACTGCTTGGCCCGGCCGCAGGGAAGCTCGAGCGCGCGCGGCCGGTTCGGGTTGTCGTAATTGAACACGTAGACCCAGTCGGAGGCGGCGCGGACGGGCTTGGCCTTGCTCTTCAGGTAGGTCTTGACGGCGGTGCTCTTGCCGGTGGAGGGCGGCCCCAGTACGAACATGTTGAAATCATATTCTTTGATGTCAGCGCCGAACTGGATCGCGCGCAGTGCCCGATCCTGGCCGATCAGACCGTCGATCGGCTCCAGCTCGGCCGTCGTCTTGAAGCCCAGCGTGCCTGCATCGACAGTGCGGCGCAGGGCAACTGCGGCCAGCGGCAGCCGCACATCGGCTGTGCCGGTGGCAGGCTCGCTAACGGCGGGCTTCGCCGGGTCGGCGATCAATGCCTGGCTCTTGCCGCCTTTTGCCCATTTGAAGATCATCGTCGCGAGCCCCTCTTGCCTTATGCTGGTGGGATTGGCGCCACCAATCCGCCTTTCTCATCTACTCATGGCGAAGACATGACCAGCACCGAGCCCGGTTTACCGCCGCCAAGTGACGGACGCCAATCGCAAGCGGCCCTCGACATCGCCCGTGGTACGCGGCGATTGCTGCTGGCGCACGGCTTCGCCAGCCTGCCGGAATTGCCGCTCGCCAACGGCCGGCGGGCCGATTTGATCGCACTTTCCGAACGGGGCGAAGTGTGGATCATCGAGATCAAATCGAGCATCGAGGACTTCCGTGCCGACGGCAAGTGGCCGGAGTACCGCGAGTTCTGCGACCGATTGTATTTTGCCGTCAATCCAGACTTCCCGCTGCCGCTGCTGCCGGCCGACACCGGCCATATCGTCGCCGACCGCTTCGGCGCCGAGCTGATCCAGGCGGCACCGCTCCACCCGCTGGCGGCGGCGCGGCGCAAGGCGCTGGTCAATCGCATGGCCCGCGTCGGCGCCTTGCGGCTGACGGCACTGGCCGATCCTGAGCTGCAACTGGAGCGCGGCTGGAACGGCTAGCTCATTTCGGTGCGCGCTTGGCGAGGATGCGCTGCAACGTGCGGCGATGCATGTTGAGCCGGCGCGCGGTCTCCGAGACATTGCGGCCGCAAAGCTCGTACACGCGCTGGATATGCTCCCAGCGCACCCGGTCGGCCGACATCGGATTCTCCGGTGGTGGCGCCTTGGCATTCGACGGCGCCAGCAGCGCGTCGGTCACATCGTCGGCATCGGCGGGCTTGCCGAGGTAGTCGACGGCGCCGAGCTTCACCGCCGACACGGCGGTGGCGAAATTGCCGTAGCCGGTCAACACGATGGCCCGCGCGTTCGGGCGCACCCGCGACAACTCGGCGATGACGTCGAGGCCGTTGCCGTCCTCGAGACGCATGTCGACGACGGCGAATGCTGGCGCGCGCTGCCTGATCAACTCCAGTCCCTCGGCCACCGAATGACCGAGCCGGACCTCGAAGCCGCGAATTTCCATGGCGCGACCCAAACGCGTCACGAACGCCTTGTCGTCGTCGATCAATACGAGCGAGGCATCCTCGGGAAGCTCGTCCTTCTTGAACGACAGATCTTCGGCCACGGCGGCATCCTCCAGTTCTGGATCAGATATAGCGGATGCTGGGCGTACGCCAAGCCCCATGCGATAGCGTTCGAAGCGATTAACTCAACCGCCGGCGGGTATGGCCCGGCGCGTCCCGCCTGCGATTACTCGGCGGCTTTGCCGGTGCCGCCAACCGGCGCCGGCTTGCGCGAGCGTCCGGGAAGTGCCGACCATACCGGCTCTTGGCCCTCGAATGCATGGCGTGGCCAAGTTACGGTTACCACGGCGCCATGGGCCGGGGAATCCCGGTTGGCTATGCCGACCGTGGCGCCGGATCTCTCCAACAGGGTCTTGGCTATGAAAAATCCGAGGCCCAGCCCTGTTGCTTTCCCCTCATCGACTTTAGTCCCAATGCTGCGGCGGGTAGTGACGTACGGCTCACCCAACGTCTCCATCACATCGGGCGAGAATCCCGGCCCGTCGTCCATGATGGAAATCAATACCTCGCGGCTGTTCCAGCGCGCCGTCACCAGCACCTTGGAATTGGCGAACTTCACCGCATTCTCGATCAGGTTGCCGACGCCGTAGATCAGGCCCGGCCGGCGCTCGCCGACTGGTTCGTCGACACTGGTGTCACGGCCGGCGAGGTCGCCGCCGACATAGGGGCCGCAATCTATCTCGATGGCGACGTGAAACAGCCGGTGCGGCGCCGCCGCACTCTCGATCAGCTGGGTGATGGTCAGGCTGGCGTACAACGGATCGCTTTCGGTCGGCTTGCGGGTCAGTGTCTGCAGGATGTCGCGGCAGCGCAGCGCCTGGCTCTTCAACAGCGCAAGATCCTCGGCATAGGGTGAATCGGGCGGCATCTCGCGTTCGAGTTCCTTCGCCACCAACACGATGGTGCCGAGCGGCGTGCCGAGTTCGTGCGCGGCGGCGGCGGCCAGGCCGTCGAGGGCATGCAGCTTCTGTTCGCGGGCCAGTACCAGCTCGGTCGCCGCCAATGCTGCCGACATCTGCCGGCTCTCCTTCGACAGCCGCCAGCCGTAGAATCCCAGGAATACCGTGCACGAGGCGACGCCGGAGAAGGCGCCGATCTTATACAGCGTCGGCAGTTCGTGCGGCGCACCGGCGATCCACGGCAGCGGAAAATGGAACGGGATCAGCAGCGCCGAGGCAATCAGCGCGATGCCGCCCAGGAACAAGGTGTTGCGCGGCGGCAGGGTCGCGGCCGATACGGTAACGGGGGCGGCGAGCAATACCGTGAATGGGTTCTCGATGCCGCCCGTCAGATAGAGCAGTCCCGACAGCTGGCAGATATCGTAGGCGAGCAGCCCGGTGGCAAACGGCGCCGCCAGACGATAGCGGGCGGGAAGCCACAGCCGCAGGAATATGTTGAGCCAAGCCGAGGCTGCAATCAGCAGCAGGCACCAACCCATCGGCAAGTCGAAGCCCAGTCCGAAATAGACGACGGCAACCGCAATCATCTGGCCGAAGACGGCGAACCATCGCAGTCGAATCGTGGTCTGCAGCCGCAGCCGACTCGCATCGGGATCGAGCGTGAGGCGCTCGGTGGCGAGCGACGTCATCGATGATTGCGCCACGTCCATGCTGTTGGGCTCTGAATTTACCGTGCTCCAGCCACAGGAGCCACAGGCTAGCATACCTCGGCGGCAGTGCTTATGCAGTCATTGCACCGCCTCTGCGGCGCGCTGGAACACAGGACAATGGAACGACACGTCGAGTTGCGCTGGCGTATGCTGGTAGGCATCGCGTTGAATGCGCTGGTGCTTGGTGTGCTGCTCGGATTGTTGGTGTTTCCGCAGGCACGGCAGCGGCTGTTCGGACTGCCAGCGCCGACGAGCCAAGGCACGGCGACAGTCGGCGGGCCCTTCGAATTGGTCTCCCAGACCGGCGCGGTCGTGACCGACCGGAGTTTCCGGGGTCGCGTAATGCTGGTCGCCTTTGGCTACAGCCGCGAGCCGGATCTGACGCCTGCGACGCTACAGACGCTGGCGCTCGTGCTGGAACGGCTCGGACCCCAGGCCGACCGCGTTGCAGCACTTTTCATCTCCCTCGAACCGACCTATGACACGCCGGACAAGCTTCGGAACTATCTTGCAAATTTCCACTCTGGGTTGCTTGGCCTGACGGGTACGCCCGAGGCCATTGCTGCAGTCGCGAAGGGATATCGACTGCCATTTGCCCGGACTGTGGACTCCACGGCACCGCTCGAATCCACAATCAGCTACGAGCCGCTGATCTTCCTGATGAATCAGAAGGGAGATTATGTCACCCATTTGTCACATGATTTGCCCCCGGAAGCGATCATCAATGCCGTCAAACAGGTGTTGTAGCGACCTCCGGCCCTTTACCTATCGGCGAATCGGTGCAATCTTTTGCAATGCACTATGCAATCCTTAGTAGGATTGACGTTTACGCCAGGGGGATTGATTCACTCGCGAGCCTAATCGTCGCGCAACCTGCCGAAGATGCAGGCGTTCAGAAAAGCAACTTCGACGCGCCGCAATTCAAGGGGGATCTGATCGATGCTCTACCAATGGTACGAGCTGGGCCACGCAGCCGTAAAGCCCGCCCGGGCGGCGGCCGACGCCGGCCGGATGTTCTTCAAGAATCCTTTCAATCCGTTGACCCACACTTCTGTCGGCCGCCACGCCGCCGCTGCCTTTGAAGTGTTCGAGCGCACCACGCGCCGCTACGAAAAGCCGACATTCGGCTTGGCCAGCACCAACGTCGACGGCTTGCCGGTCACCGTCACCGAGGAAGTTGTCTGGCAACGGCCGTTCTGCCGCCTCGTCCATTTCAAGCGCGCGATCGACGGCGCCCGCGCCGAACAGGACCCACGCATCATTCTCGTGGCGCCGATGTCGGGCCACTACGCGACGTTGCTGCGTGGTACCGTCGAGACCTTGCTGCCGAACCACGAGGTTTATATCACCGACTGGCAGGACGCGCGCGACGTACAGCTGACCACCGGTTCGTTCGATCTCGATGATTACGTCGACTACATGCGCGATATCTTCCGCCACTTCGGCGGCAACTGCCACGTGTTCGCCATCTGTCAGCCGTCGGTGCCGGTGCTCGCCGCCGTGGCGCTGATGGAGGAAGAGGGCGACCCGCACGTGCCGATCACGATGATCCTCGCCGGCGGACCGATCGACACCCGTATCAATCCGACCGAGGTCAACAAGCTCGCCCAGCGCAAGGGCACCGAGTGGTTCCGCCGCAATGTCATCACCACGGTGCCATGGCCGAACATCGGTTTCGGCCGAGCGGTTTATCCGGGCTTCCTGCAGCTCACCGGGTTCATGACCATGAACCTCGACCGGCATATGAAGGCGCACAAGGATCTGTTCAACCATCTGGTCCAGGGCGACGGCAACTCGGCTGAGAAGCATCGCGACTTCTACGACGAGTATCTGGCGGTGATGGACCTGACCGCCGAGTTCTACCTGCAGACCATCGACCAGGTGTTCGTGCGCCATCTGTTCGCCAAGGGCGAGATGATGCATCGCGGCAAGCGGATCGATCTCGCCAAGATCAATCGTGTCGCGCTGATGACCGTCGAGGGCGAGAAGGACGACATCACCGGCGTCGGCCAGTGCGCCGCCGCGCTCGACCTGTGCCATGGCATCCCGGCCGATCTGAAAATGCACTACGAGTGCCCGGGTGTGGGCCACTACGGCATCTTCAATGGTTCGCGGTTCCGCTCGCAGATCGCGCCGCGGATCGCTCGCTTCGTTCGCCGCTTTGATCCGCGCACCGCGAACCTGCCGCAGGAGACGATCGCGGCCGACAAGTCCTCGGAGCGGCGCGAGTTGCCATCAACAGTGCCACCGGAAAACTACGGCGGCTTCGATTCCGCCGCTTTCGCGTTCCCGACGGTGCCGGCCGAACCTGTCCGCATCGCCGAGATTCAAAAATTGATTGCGCCGGTGGCGGCTAAGGCACTGGCTGCCAACAATGCGGCGAGCGAGACGGCGACGGCATCATGGGTGCGGCTGTGGTCTTCCACCGGCAATCTCTTCATCGACAACCTGCTGCGCATGACCTCGATCGGCCCGCACCTGCCGAAGAACGCCACTGACAAGCCGGCTCCGGCACGCGCCGAATCCCGCGCCGGTGCCTCAATCGGATAAATACAGCATACGTTGTAATCAGTCCTGGGCCCGCCTCATGTTCGCGCATGGGGCGGGCTTGCCACACTGTCGCCGCACGGTGCGCGAGATTGCGCTTTGGCTATGGTACTGGTGGCAGCGGTATTGCTAAGAAACAACTGGTCGGCGCGCGTCGATTCTAGTCTCACTGCCGTGAGGCTCAGTCATAGAGACGGTGATCCGTCAATCGCTGTCTTGGTGGTTCAAGGTACTCGAGTAGAGTTCCCCGCCGACTTCCAGAACTAATGTACGGACGATTTGGAACGAGGGCACTCAATGCGGCCGTTTCGCGCTTCGGCGCCGTCATCGCAAAGACTTCGGGTGCACGGCCTGAACGACCCGGTGGAGATCCGGCGGCATCCCGCCGCCCGCCGCATGACGCTGCGTGTCAGCCGCACCAGCCGCTCGGTGATCGTGACGCTGCCGGTGGGCTGCGATCTCGCCCAGGCCGGAACGTTCCTGTCGAACTCATCTCGACTGGGTACGCGAGCGGCTGTGCAATCTGCCCGAGCACATTCCGTTCTGTGCCGGCTCGACGGTACCGCTGCGCGGCATCCCCCACGAGATTGTCGAGGTCGGACGGCAGCGCGGTCCGGTGGTGCAGATCTCGATCACCGATAGCGGCGCGCCCGCTCTCCTGGCCTCCGGCGATCCCGATCACGTCGGGCGACGGCTGCGCGATTGGCTCGCGGTCGAGGCCCGTCGTGACCTCGTCAAACGAGTCGCGTGGCATGCCAACAACCTCGGACTGAAGGCCAGCCGCGTCACCGTGCGCGACCAGAAGAGCCGATGGGGCTCGTGCTCATCCACCGGCGCGCTGTCGTTTTCCTGGCGGCTCGTGATGGCGCCGCCGCACGTGCTCGACTACGTAGCCGCCCACGAAGTCGCACACCTCGCGGAGATGAACCACGGCCCACGCTTCTGGGCACTGGTCGCGCGCACCATGCCGCGGACCGAGGAAGCCAAGCGCTGGCTGCAGACGTTCGGCAGCGATCTGCACCGCTACGGCGACGAGGATTGAGCCCTACGCTTTTTCAATTCGCCCGGCGGCCGAGTGACATCATGCCCTCGGGCAGGAAGCGCGGAAAGGAGTAGCCCTTGGGCTGCGAAGCGGCTGGCTCGCCCTGCGCCACCGCGGCGTCATTGGCTAGCGCCCGCGCCACGAAATCTCCATCGATCCGGTCGCGCGGCATGAGCGGTGCGGCCGCCCGTTGTGCGCCGGCCGGCGGCCGATAGTGATCGGTTGCTCTTGCCGAAGGTGCCCAAGACGTCGTTGACGGCAATGCCTGCGGCGGCGCGGTCTCGCGCGCATTAGGCGGCGCCGGCGCCGCCGTTCCCGGCAGAGCGACGACGGCGCGGCTCTCGTGCGCCGTGGTCATGATCTGCCGCCAGATCGCGGCCGGCAGGCTGCCGCCGCGCACGTTGTTCATGCTGCGGCCCTGGTCATTGCCGACCCACACGCCGCAGGCTAGGTGCGCGGTGTAGCCGATGAACCAGGCGTCGCGGAAATCCTGGGTCGTGCCGGTCTTGCCGGCGGCCGGATGCAGCATCAGACCGGCCAGCCGGCCGGTGCCCTTGACCATGGCGGCGTTGAGCATGTCGTTCATCGCCCCGACATGGGCCGGCGCGACGACGATTTCGGCCGCGGCCGGCGGGCGCGAATAGAGCACCCGGCCGGAGCCGATGCGCACACGCCTTATGATGTGCGGTTCGACACGGCGACCGCCGTTGGCGAACGCAGTATAGCCGCCGGTCATCTCGACCAGCGATACTTCCGACGTGCCGAGCGCCAGCGATGGTCCGCGATGCAGCTCCGACTTGATGCCGAGCCGGTGCGCGGCGGTGATCACCCGCTTGACGCCGACATCGTACTGCAGCCGCACCGCCACCGAGTTGATCGACTGCGCCAGTGCCTGCCGCACCGTGATCGCACCTCGGTAGAGGCCGTTGTCGTTGCGCGGGCTCCAGTTATCGATGGTGACGGGCAAGTCATAGACCGTGCTGTCCGGCGTCAACCCCGACTCGATTGCCGCCAGATAGACGAACGGCTTGAACGCCGAACCGGGCTGGCGGCGCGACTTGACGGCGCGATTGAACTGGCTGTCTGCGAACGAGCGGCCGCCGACGAGTGCCGCGATGCCGCCTTCCATGTCGAGCATGACGACACTGGCCTGGCTCGCCTGTGCCGCCTCGCCCTCACGCTGCAGCGTCTGCTCGACGGCTGACTGGGCACGGCGCTGCAGGCGCGCGTCGATGGTGGTCTCGACGATGACCTCGGCGTGACCGTGACCGAGCAGCGGCGGCATCCGCTCCAGCACGAAGTCGATCGCATATTCGAGGCCACTGCCCTCCTTCGCCGGCTTGGCCGCGGCAAACTTGACGATGGCGCGGCTGGCGTCGGCCTCGATCGGCATATCGATGAGATTGGCGGCCAGCATCTTCTTCAGCACGGCGCGGCCACGCGTCCGGGCCGAACCGGGATTGGCCAGCGGCGAATACTTCGACGGCGCTTTCAGCAGACCGGCGATCACCGCCGCTTCGGCAAGTGTCAGCTTGCGCGCCGACTTGTCGAAGTAGCGCTGCGCCGCCGCCTCGATGCCATAGGCGCCGGCGCCGAAATAGACGCGATTGAGATAGAGTTCGAGGATGTCCTGCTTGCCGAGCCGCATCTCGAGCCAGATCGCCAGCGCGAGTTCCTCGAGCTTGCGGCTCAAGGTGCGCTCGGACGTCAGGAACAGATTCTTGGCGAGCTGCTGCGTCAGCGTCGAGCCGCCCTGGGCGTAGCGGCCGGCGCGGATATTGGCGAACATGGCGCGGATAAGCCCGTACGGATCGAGGCCGCCGTGCTCGTAGAAGCGCCGGTCCTCGGTCGCAACCACGGCGTCGGTCACGTGACGCGGCAGCATGTCGAGCGGCATGTAGTCGTGTGCGGCGCCGCGCTCGGCCAAAACCGAGCCGTCGACGGCGAGAATGCGGATAATCGGCGCTCGTTCCTTGAGCCGCAGCGACAGCGGGTCCGGGAAGGTCATCGAGTAGTGCAGGAACAGCAGCCCGGCCGCAGCAGTGCCGACCAGACCGATCGCGAGCGGCGCCAAGAAGAACAGTCGGAACTTCCATCGCCATCCGTAATATCGTGCCCGCCAATACCGGCCGTCCCGCGTACTGCCGAGCGCGCCCGCAATGCGTCGAATGCACCCCTGCCGGCGCGCACGCATCCAATACCGCGATTTGTTGCGCCGCAACGGCCACATCGCTTTGCTGCACCCACCCCGGCCAAGGCCTGGGCTTCGAGGCACAGGCTGACATGAAGGCTAGCAGACGAGCGCTAAGGGCCGGTTAACCTCAAGGAACCATTACCGTGCGTGCGCGACTCCGCGTCGCGGCTCACAGGTGCTCGCGCGCGTCGCCACCGAACATCGCCGATACCACGGCGATCAGCAGGCCGACCACGACCCGCGCCATCAGCGTAAAGAACATCAGCAGGATCGATGTGTCGTGCAGCGCAAAGCGCGCAAACAGCTCCATTTTCGGCCAGCCGCTGACCGAGACGATCCACTCCCGCACGCTGCTCGCGTACTTCAGCATATGGAGCAGCAGCTGCTCGTTGTAGATGGCGCACAGGCCGAGCGCGGCCACGCCCAGCACCATCGAGAAGGCAACGTTGCCGAGCGAGAGGAAATAGCGGGTCGTGAACAGATGCACGGGGTCAATCCTTTCGGCCAAGACCGTAGAGGTCGCAGGTTCAAGTTGCGCATAGCACGTTGCTGCCGCCAATTGAACCGGCAGAATACCATCTGCACCACCCATGCATGGCCGAGACCGGCTGGAATTTGGTACGCTTGCTAAATCGATCTCCTCCACATAACAGGATTTGCCCCACATGCCGGCACCCACGCTCAGAATCGTCACCACCGGCCTCGAGTTCCCCGAGGGGCCGATCGCGATGGCGGACGGCTCCGTCATCCTCGTCGAAATCCGCTCGGCCAAGCTGACCCGCGTGGCGCCGGACGGAGCCAAGACCACCGTCGCGCAGATGACCGGCGGCCCGAACGGCGCGGCACTCGGGCCTGATGGCAAGGTCTACGTCTGCAACAACGGTGGCTTCAGCTGGCATGTCGATCCCGAGCACGGGCTGCGTCCCACTGGCCAGGCGGCCGACTACTGCGGGGGACGCATCGAGCGCGTCGACATCGCCACCGGCCGGATCGAGACGCTCTACACCGCCTGCGACGGCCAGCCGCTCAAGGGGCCGAACGACCTGGTGTTCGACGCGCACGGCGGCTTCTACTTCACCGACCTCGGCAAGACGCGGGCGCGCGAGATCGACCGCGGTGGTGTCTACTATGCCAAGGCCGACGGCAGTTTGATCAGGCAGATCGCGTTTCCGACCCTGACCGCCAATGGCTGCGCGCTGTCGCCGGACGGCGGCATCCTCTATTTCGTCGAGACCGAGTTGGCCAGACTGTGGGCGATGGACATCGTCGCGCCCGGCGAGGTGCGGCGCGAACCATGGCCGAGCCCGCACGGCGGCCGTCTCGTCGCCCAGGTCGGCGGCGCCTTCCAGCGCTTCGACTCGATGGCGGTCGATTCGGCCGGCAACGCCTGCGTGGCGACCCTGATGAACGGCGGCATCACCGAGATCAGCCCGGACGGCCGCAACATCCGCCACGTTCCGCTGCCCGACCGCTACACCACCAACATCTGCTTCGGCGGTCCCGACATGCGAACCGCCTACGCGACACTATCGGGGCCGGGGCAACTGGTGTCGTTCCAGTGGGACCGGCCGGGGTTGCGGCTCAATTATCAGCAGTAGGTCGGGTAGAGCCCATTTGCGAGACCCGACAGCCGCGGGCGGTGATCGAAGTTGTCGGCTTACGCCAAGAGGGCTCTAGCCGACCTACGATTCGTCATCACAACCGCCCCGCCGCGCGGCGTTGCTCGTAGGCCTTCAAGTGGATGTAGGCGATGCGGTGCAGGCTCGGATCGATGCCGAACTCCTCGGCCCTTGCCAGCATGAAGCCAATGATGTGATCGGCCTCGACTGGCCCCTTGCGCTCGATGTCGCGCAGCATCGAAGCCGTGTAGGTGCCCGTCGTATCCGCGAACAGCTTGTTGAAGGTGTCCATGAACGCTGCTGACGGCGGATAGCCGGCCTTGGTCGCAATCGCGGCATTGCGGGCAAACATGTCCTGCATCAACGCGATGCCGCCCGGCGCTCGCGCGATCTCGCCGACGTTCGACCGCATCAGCGTCGTCATCGCCGCGATCGAGGCCAGATGCACGAGCTTTTCCCACATCTGATGGGTGATGTCGGGCACGGCCTCGGCCACCACCGAGGTCTTGTCGAATGCCGCCTTCAAGGCGGCGACGCGGGGCGAGATGACGCCATCCTGCTCGCCGAAGGTGAAGAAGCGCCAATCGTTCAAGATGCTTGATCAGCCCGTCCGGCTGCAGCGTGATGCCGATCTTGGCGATGCCGCCGAGCACGCGCGCGCTCCCGAAGGCGGCATTCAGCGTGTCCATATGCGAAAGGCCATTGAGCAGCGGGATCACCGCCGTGTGCGGCCCGACCGCCGGCCGGATCGAGGCAATGGCGCTGTCGAGATCATAGGCCTTGCAGGTCAACAGCACATAGTCGGCCGGCGCCTTGATCTCGCCCTCTCCGACCGTCGTAACCGGTAGCGCAAAATTGCCATAGGTGCTTTCGACCCGCAGGCCATCGGCCGCCAGCTGCTTGCGCCGGCCCTCGCGCACCAGGAACGTGACGTCCGCTGCCTTGGCCTCGACCAGCCGGCCGCCGAAATAACCGCCGATCGCGCCGGCGCCGAGACACAAGACTTTCATGTGCGTTTCCCCTGGATCCACGAAGGCCCCGGCGTCGACGCCGGGGCCGGAATTCTGACGTTGCAGGTGCCAGACTGAAGCCGGGCACCCTACGTTCGCGGTGCCTGGCTCGGGCCTGGCACCGAAACCAAGGCTCAGATCGAGGCCTTGACCCAGTCCTCGAGCTTCTTCTTCTGCACCAGCGCGCCGACATTCTGGGCGGCGACCTTGCCGTCCTTGAAGATCATCAGCGTCGGCATTGCCTGGATGCGATACTTGGTCGTGATCTCGGGGTTCTGGTCGACGTCGACCTTCACCACCTTGATCTTGCCTTTCATCTCGGCTGCGACCTGGTCGAGCGCCGGCGCCATCGCCTTGCACGGCCCGCACCATTCGGCGAAGAAGTCGACGAGCACCGGCTCGGCGGACTTCAGCACCTCGGCATCAAACGTCTTGTCGGAAACCTGATGGGTCATGCGCGCTCTCCTTGTCGAGCTCTAATGGCGGACGCGGATGGCGATCGCCTCGGTTCGTCGCGGGAACGTAGGGACGGCCCGGTCAACCGTCAAGGCGCTGGCTATCAAGTTGCCACAGCATTGCCGCATGCGCCTCAAGCATATCGTCGGGGATCGGCATAAGTCGCGCGCCATCGGTCCAAAGAATCGCGGCGCGAACCGGGAGATCATGATAAATGCGAGACAGAACAAGGCGGTACGAGGCCATCTGATAAAGGTAGGCGGGTGGAATTCCGGCCTCCTCGGTCGGCGGCGGGCGATTGGTCTTGTAATCGACGATCAGCACATCGTGATCGCGCCGTACCAGCCGGTCGATCTGGCCGCTGATGCGCAGTTTCGGACCCCTGCGCGAAGGATTTTCGATCTCGCCGACGATTGGCACTTCCGCCTGGCTGTCCGGCCCGAACACCGCCGCGAAGGCTGGATCGCGCAGTACCGCCAGCGTTTCGAGGGCAATGCTCGCCTGCGTGCGAGCGCTCAAGCCACGAGCACGAAGTTGCAGGAACGCCGCCGCTGCCCTGTCCCAGCTCGCCGGCGGCAACGATGGCAGATGCTCCAGCAATGCATGGGTAAGGGTGCCGCGCAGGAAGCGGTCGCCGCCGGCGAGCGTCAGCGGCGACGGCGCGCCGACGTCGCCGACGCTCCGGCCAGGCCTCCTGCTCTCCTCGAGCTCGACCGGCTCGCCGGCGTCGTCGGTGTCGAGCGGCGCCAGCCGTGACGGTGCCAGCGGCATGACCAGGCTCGATTCGCGCGGCGCCGGTCGCTTGGTCCACTCCGGCAGCGGCGCCCGGGCGATGATCTCGGCCGCCGCCTCGCGCGGGCTCTCGTGGCCTGCGTCCTGCGCCGCCTCGTAGCGCAGCACCGGCGTGCCGTCCGCTGCCCTAGCCTCGACCAGAACGTCGGCGAGCCCATTGGTGACGAAATCGTACCAGCAGCCGGCGGGGCGTTTGCGCGTTCCCTCGAAGCCGGCGACGTAGAGCCGGTCGCGCGGCCGCGTCAGCGCGACGTAAAGCAGCCGCCGGTGCTCCTCCTCCTCGGCTTGTCTGGCGACCTCCTGGCCGGCGCCGATGCTTACGAGATTGGACGCGCCCTTGACCGGCCAGACATAGGGGTAGTCGATGCCGGACGGCAGATCGCCGCCATCGCCGATCGCGACCAGCTTGCCGCGCCCCGGCCTCGAAGGCTGCGTGCAGGTATCGGGCAAGAACACGATCGGCGCTTCCAGCCCTTTGGCGCCGTGCACCGTCATGACGCGGACTTCGTGCCGGGTCTGGTCCATGTCGCGCTTGATCTCGTGGATGCCGGCACGCAGCCAGGTCAGGAACCCCAGCATCGAGGGCGGCGACTGGTCGTCGTAGGCGATGGCGCGGTTGAGGAACTCGTCGATCGGATCGGCGGCGTCGGGTCCAAGCCGGCGCAGCAGTTTCGCTCGCGCGCCGTCGCTGTCGAGGATCTTGGCGAAGAACTCGAACGGCGGTAGGTAGTCGGCCTCGGCCCGCCAGCGCTTCAGCGTCTCGGCCGCGGGCCGGAACCGCGCGTCCGACTTCGCCCGGTCGATAACGGCGCTCCAAAGCGAACCCTTGCGGGTCGGCGCGACCTGCATCAGGTCATCGTCGTCGAGGTCGAACAGCGGCGATTTCAGGATGGTCGCCAGCGCCAGATCGTCCTCGGGCAGAGTGAGGAAATCACCGAGCACCATCAGATCCTGCACCGCGATCTGGTCGGTGAGCCGCATCCGGTCGGCACCGGCAACGGAGATGCCGCGCGCCTTCAGCGCTGCCACCATGGCGCCCGCGAACGGCCGCCGGTTGCGCACCAGGATCAGGATGTCGCCAGGCGTGACCGGCCGGTCCTGCGACTTGAGCCGCTCGCCCTCGTCAAGCCAGATCCGGATGGTCTCAGCGATGCGGTTGGCGACGCGCACCGCCGGTGCCATCGCGACGTTGTCGCCGAGCGGCGACCACGGGTCGGAAGGTGCAACCTCGTGCGGTCGCTCGACCGGCCAAACTTCGATCAGGCCGGCCTGGCCCTGGCGCAAGCGCGATGTGGCGCAAGTTGGCGACACTCGACACCACGCCGCGACCGCGCTGCGGATCGGCGAAGATGCGATCGACGGCTTCGAGCAGCGGCACCACGGCGCGGAACGACAGCTGCAGCGGCAGCCGGCGCCAGTCGATGCCGGCAGCCCTGCAGGTCGCGGCGAAGCGCTCGCCGGTGGCCGCGAACATCTTCGGCGCCGCGCCCTGGAAGCTGTAGATCGACTGCTTCTCGTCGCCGACCGCAAACAGCGTGCGCGGACCTTCCGCAGTGCCGGTGCCGACGAAGAATTCGGCCGCCAGCGCCTCGATGATCTGCCATTGCAGCGGGCTCGTATCCTGCGCCTCGTCGACCAGGATGTGATCGAGGCCGCCGTCGAGCTTGAACAGCACCCAGGCGGTGGCTTGCGACGTCGACAGCAGGCTCGCGGTGCGGCGGATGAGATCGTCGAAGTCGAGCGCGGCGCGCTGCGCCTTGGCGGCGCTGAAGCGCTGCAGCACGTCGCTGGCGAGGCGGATCAGCGCCATCGTGGCAGCCAGCACGACCAGCGCGCGGCGCTTGACGTCGAGCTCGACGAAGCGCTGCGTCGCACGATCGATCATGGTGACGAGATCAGGATGGGCGGTGGCGAGCTTTTTCGTCATGAGGCTGGCGCGCGCCTCGCCATCGCCGGTGAGCAGCAACGCGGCCAGCGCGTCGATGCGTAGCCGCGACGCTGCGGCAGCAAGCACCGCCCGGCTGCGATCGGCGGCCTTGAGATCATTGGCGCTGCCACCCGAAAGCACATCACGCAGCCGTTCGAGATCGGCGTCCGGCACCAGCGCCGTCATCTGCGCCTCGATCCGCTCGCGGTCGTCGCCGGCCGCGAGCTTGAACTGGGCGCGGTAGATCTTCTCCGCCTCGGCGAACTCGGCGCCACTGCCGCGCAGATCGAGGTTCAGCATCTGCTCGAGCCACACCGGCTTGGCGATAGCGTCGGCAAGGATGTCCTCGAAGCCGTCGCCCGAAGCGAACGCGACGGCGGTTTCGAGCGCCTTGCCGAGCGGCGAAGACGGCGCGCGGGTCGCCGCCATCAGCATGCCTTCGATCGCCTCGTTGCGCAGCGTACGTGCCAGCTCGTCATCGAGGATACGAAAGCCCGGCGGCACGTTCGCCTCGAGCGGAAAGCGCTGCAGCAGCCGCTCGCAGAAGGCATGGATGGTCTGCACCTTGAGTCCGCCCGGCGTCTCGATCGCCGCTGCGAACAGCCGTCGCGCCCGCTCCTGCTCCTGGCGTGCGGGGGTGCGCCCGAGCAGCACCGCCAGCATCCTTTCGAGATCGCCAGCCGGCGCGGTTGCCCACTTCGACAGGTCGGCAAAGATGCGTTGCGACATCTCGGCGGCGGCCGCCTTGGTATAGGTCAGGCACATGATGCGCTCAGGCTTTGCACCCGCCAGCAGCAGGCGCAGCACCCGCATCTTCAGCACATGCGTCTTGCCGGCACCGGCGTTGGCCGAGACCCAGGCCGAGGCCAGCGGGTCGGACGCCAGGGCTTGTGCCCGCTCGGTATCGACGAGCAATCGTTTCGCGGTGGTCATGGCGCGCCCTCCTCGCCGTCGTCGCTGTCACCGCCCGACCACTCGGCGACGCGGGCGAGATGGGCGAAATCGTCGTATTCGTAGTCGAAGCGCGGCCGCCTGACCGCCGCATAGGGCGTCGCCGCATCGTCGAACTTCGCGATCAACCGTTCGAGGCCGGCGCGCGCGGCTGCAGCCAGCGCCGTCACGTCGTCGCTCTTGACCGTCGTTACCCGGCCGGCCGGCTCGCCGCCGCTGGCCGAAATATAACGCAGCGCCGATACCGGCAATTTCTCGAAGCCGTCGAAGCCATCCGCCGCCGCGATCGCCGCCTCGAGCAGCAGTTGCGGTGCTTCCGCCCGGGCCGCGCGCGCCGCCAGCGCATCGAGGCTGGCGCCGGTCTTGTAGTCGGTGATCACCACGCTTCGGGCGCCGACATCGACCCGGTCGGCGCGCGCCTTCAGCGTGAACGGTCCGACGGGTGCCGCCCAGACGAGCTTGCCCGGGAGCTCCGCCAGCACACGGTCGATCCCGTCTCGGCGACCGGCCTCGGTCTCGGCAAACCAATCGGCGAAGCGGGCAAATCGCGGCAGCCAGAACGCTGCGACCCGCGGATCGCCGGAGAAATCGCTCAGCACGTCGCGCGCCGTGGCGAGGAGTTCGGCCTTGATGTCGGCCGGCAGGCCCCTGGGATTGTGCTTGGTGAATCGGCCGAGCACCTCGTGAATGACGGTGCCGCGCAGGCTCGCATCCGGGGCCGAGCCGAGATCGGGCAGCCGGTCGAGTTGCAAGATGCGCGAAGCGAAAATGGCGTACGGGTTGGCGATCAGCGCCTCGACGTCGCTGACGCTCAGTTGCCGCGGCCTGATCGCCACCGGCGGCGTCGGCGCCGGCGCCTTGATCCTCGGCCAGTCCTGGATCTCGTCGCGCGCCTGCGCCCAGGCCCGCCACGGCAGCATGGGCTTCAGTGCGTCCGACAGTTCCAGGCCCCGCAGCAGTGCCTCGAGCCGCAGCAGCCAGCGCGACGGCACCGTCGGCACGCCATCGACCTTCAGCGCTCTGGTCAGATAGACTTGGCCGCCGCCGAGCAGCATCGAGACATCGTGCGCGGCGTAACCGATCGCCTCCTCCGGGCTCGGCAGACCAATCTGCTGGCGCATCGGCCGATTGAGCCAGGGCCCCGGATCGGCGGCCTGCGGCCAGGTACCTTCGTTCAATGAACCGAGGATGACGATGTCGGGCTGCTGCAGCCGCGCCTCGAACGGTCCCCAGATCGACAGCCGGGGATGCACCGGAATGCGCGAGCGCACCGTCTCGCCGGCCAGCAGACCGCGATAGAAATCGGGATAGTCGGTGGCGGCGATGTCGGGTGCCGGCAGATCGGCATCGAGCAGTCCGGTCAGGAACAGCGACGCCGATTGGCCGGCTTCGCCGCGCCACAGCGGCAGCTCGTCGGTCGCCTCCGGCACCCTGGCCAGCGCTTCCGCCGCCTCGACGTGGGCGCGCACGAGCGCGTGCAGCGGCTGCGGCGCGGACAAGTCGAAGGCCCGCTGCAGCGTCTGGAACGCCGCCCGCAATCGGGCGATGAGATCGCGCGCCGCGTTCCAGTCTTCGGTCCACAGCCGCTGCACCGCACGCTCGCGGCGGCGGCCGCTTTCGGCCTCCTTTGCCGCCCGCTCGAGGGCGGCATCGACACCATCGAGACCGCGGCCGAAATAGAGCGTGCGGAAGGCTGCGATCTCGAGCGCGCGGGCGGCGCGGCGCACTTCGAATGCCGGCAGGCCGAGCCGCGTCAATGGATGCTTCAGCAGGGTCATCAGGGCGGCTGGTGCGAACCTGCTCGCTACCGCATCGACGACGAGGTCGAGGAATGTTCCGGGCACGGTCTTGGCGAACGGGCGGCCGGCCGAATCATCGACCCGGATGCCCCAGGCTTCGAGACGGGTGGCGACGCGCCGCGCCAGCAATCGATCGGGAGAGATTAGCGCCGCGCTGCAGCCGGGCGTCTCCGCCGCGTGCCGCATGATCAGCGCGACCGCCTCGGCCTCCTCCTGCGCCGTCGCCAACTGCAGCGACGACACGCCGGCGAGCGCGCTTTTCAGGGCATCGCGATCGGCGGTGGCAGTAAACTCGTGCCAGTGGTCGGTCGTCGACGCCGGCCGCATCGCTTCGCCGACGAACGCTGAGCGTGTGGCTGCGGCATCGGCGGCATTGGCACCAGCCAGCACCGCCACGCGATGGCGATCGACCGCCAGCGCCCGCAACAGCGTGGCAAGGCCGAACTGCGGATGCTCGGGGTGCTCGGCGACCGCCTTCCAGCCGGCGGCGTCGAGGCTCTGATCGAGACCCGGCAGCACGATCGCGCCGTTCGGCAGCCTCGCCACCACCCGCATCAGTTCGGCGGAAGCCGGGATGCTGCCGGTGACGCCGGCGACGATCACCGGATGCTTCGGCGGATGCGCTTCGAGCCTGGCCGCCTCGGCCCGGATCAGCCGGTTGCGGCGATCGGCCGGCGAGATCAGGTTGCGCTCGGCCAGATGCAGCGGCCACCACTCGCGCACGATCTGCAGGAACTGCAGCGTCGCCTGCCAGTGCTGCGAGAATCCTTCCGGCACCAGACCGGCGAAGCCATCCATGCTGGCGCCTTCGGTCTCGATGCCGTCCATCAGCCGAGCCAGTTCGGCAGCCAGCCTTGCCGCCTGCGCCGGCGTCGAGGCGCCGATCGCAAAGGTCTCGTCGTCGCCGGCACCGGCCCTGAGCGCCTGCGACCAGCGCATGACGAGGCTCGTCAGAACGAGCCGCCGCTCGATCTCGCTGACCGCCGGTGGCACATCGCCGACGCCGGCGCCGAGGCCGTCGAGGCTGGCGAGACCCGAGAGCAGTGTCAGTTCCTCGTCGCCCTCGGCGATCGGCTTGATGCGCGGCAGCAGCATCGCCCGCGAGCCGCCGCCGGCCTTCGCCGAGGCGTTGAGAAAGGCATCCTGGAACGCGCGGGCGGCGCGGCGTGTCGGCAGCAGCACGGTCCAGGCGGCGAGATCGAGCGGCGCTGGCGCCGCACTGCCCGCCCGCGGCAGATCGCCGTTGAGGATCGCCGCCGCCAGGCAATCGAGGAACGCTCGGCCCGGCGGTACGGTGAAGACGACGCTCGCAGCTGTCTCAGACATTTGATTCATCGATCCGGCGCTCGGCCGCCGTCACCGCCTCGGGCGTGCCGATGTGCATCCAGATGCCGTCGAGCCGCACACCGTAGAGACGGCCCTCGTCGATGGCGCGATCCCACAGCTTGTTGAGCGAGAACGCGCCGGCCGGCGCATCCTTGAACGCGCGCGGATGAGCAATCGAAACACCGGTAAAGGCGAACGGCGCCATCTCGCGCTCGCGCCGACGCAGCAACCGGCCATCGGCCTGCATCTGGAAATCGCCGCGGCCGTCGTAGCCGACGCTGTTGGAGGCGAGCGCCACCAGCAGCAGGAAGTCCATCCGGCTCTCGTCCCAGGCGTCGCACAGGCGGCCGAGGTTGGCGCCGATGCCCTCGATCCAGGTCGAGTTCGGCATTGTGAATGAGGAACGGCCCGCGGCCGAGTTTCGGCAGCGCACGAACGACACCGCCGCCGGTATCGAGCAGCTGATCGCGCTCGTCCGAGATCAGGATTTCCGGTCGCTTTCGATCCGCGAGATGGTTTGTCAGCTCGTCGGCCATGTAATGGGTGTTGACCACCGCGACGCCTATGCCTGCCTCGGCGATCCGATCGAGCACATGGTCGATCAGGGCGCGGCCCTTCACCCGCACGAGAGGCTTCGGCACGAGATCGGTCAGCGGCCGCATGCGCGTGCCCATGCCGGCACCGAGCACCATCGCCACCTGTGGCCGCCAGGGTTTGCCGGATTTCGCCGGTCGCTTCGAATTTGTCATACTGCGAATTGATCCAGTTGGCTTGCATCGCGTGCCGGCATGTCACGGCAAGATGGCACGTTTGCGAAGCTCGGCGGGAAAGTGACGGGCATACCAGGCGGCGAGCGGCGCCAGGACAGGATGGCGCAGATTGCGCTCCAGATAGCCCCAGTTGCGCGCGATATGCTGCAGATATCCGGGCTTGCCGTCACGCCGCAGCAGGCGAACGAACAGACCGAGCAGCCGCGTCGCCCTGAGCGCGCCGTAGGCGGCATAAGCCAGCCGGAATGCCTGCTCGTCGAAGCTCGGATCTGCGCTCATCTGCGCAACGTAGCGCGCCTGCAGGTCGCGCTCCAGATCGGCGGCAACGTCGACGCGGGCATCCTGCAGCAGCGACATCACGTCGTGCGCCCAGGGACCTGCGATCGCGTCTTGGAAATCGATTACGCCGACGCGGGCGGTGCCGCTGCGATTTGGCAGCCACAACAGGTTCGGCGAGTGCACGTCGCGCAGGATCCAGCCCTTGGGCGCCGCCAGCAGCAGGCCGATCACCGGCTGCCACAGCGCCTCGTATTCGGCGCGAACGGCAGCGGGCATGGCCGCGCCGTGCACCTGTGGCCAGTACCAATCCGGCAGCAGCGCGATCTCGATGGCGAGAATGGTGGCGTCGAGTTCGGGCAGCGTGTGCACACCGGCAGCCGGATGTGCCGGCGACACCGGCATCGTCATCGGAACTTGCGCCTTGCGGAATTGCACCAGCATGTCGAGCGCCGCGGTCCACAGCATCGCCTGGTGCGGTCCGCCATCGGCCTCGCGGCCGAACACCCGGTCGCCGAGATCCTCGAGCAGTAGGAAACCGCTGTCGAGGTCTTCGGCCAGAATTGCCGGCGCCGACAGTCCTGCCGCCCGCAATGCCCGGCCGACGGCCACGAACGGTTTTACGTTCTCGGCGAGATGGGCGATGCGGCTATAGGGTTTGCCGTCGCGCACGACCGGCCCGTCGGGCTGGCGGGGCGCATCCATCAGCACGGCGCTGGAGCCGTCGTCTCGTTTGAGGCGCGCGTAACGGCGGGTCGAGGCATCGCCCTGCAGGTAGGCGATGCCGGCCTCGCCCCAGCCGGCATCGGCAATGAAGGCTCGCGCCGCCGCCAGACGATCGAGGCGCGCCGCGGCACTGCCGTGCGCCTCCAGTACCAGCGTGCGGGCGCGGCCCTCGGCCGCATCCTCGAAACGCACATCGATCCGCTCGGCTGCGACAGTGCCGCCGAGCCGGTCCGGCCACTCGATAATACGGATGACGCCGCCGCCGGCATCGCCAAGTCCGATCTCGTCGGCCTCATCGGGCGATTTCAGGCGATAGAGATCGTAGTGCTCGATGCGGCCGCGGGCGCCGTCGTAGGCCTGCACCAGCGAGAAGGTCGGGCTCGGCACCTCGAGCATGTCATCAGCCGTGAAAGCACGAACGAAGGCACCGGCGAAGGTCGTCTTGCCGGCGCCGAGATCGCCGTGCAGCGCCAGGGTGTCGCCCGGCCTGATACCGAGCGCCAGCAGCATGGCGACGCGCTGCATCGCCGATTGATCGAGATCGGCCAGGCGCAGGAGTGACGATTTGACGACTTGGAGCATGCGCGCGGGAGCGAACATGGCTCGCAAGCCCGCGTCAAGCCCGCTTGGTATATCCCTCCACCACCGAGCGCGCCGCGCCGCGCTCGGGGAAGCGCACCGTCACCTTGGTGCCGCGGCCGGGCTCGGAATCGAGCACCATGTCGCCACCGTGCAGATCGACGAGGCTTTTCACCACCGACAGACCGAGCCCGGCGCCGCGATGCTTGGAGCCATGGCTCTGGCTCTCGAAGCGCTCGAATACACGCGCCTGCTGGTCCTTGGGGATGCCGACGCCCTGGTCCTCGACGGTGAACACCATCATGCCGTTCTCGCGCCAGCACGAGATGTGGATGGTGTCGCCCGGCCGCGAGAAGCCGACCGCATTCGACAGCAGATTGTACAGCACCTGGCGGATGCGGGCCTCGTCGCCGGCGAACGTGGTGGCATCATCGGCGACCGCGATATCAAGTGTCAGCTTCGCCCGTCCCGCCCGCTCGCGCACGCCCTGGATGGCGCCGTCGATGACCTCGTTGACGTCGACCTCGCCGAGCTTCAATTCGAGCCCGCCGGCATCGATGGTGGCGAGATCGAGGATGTCGTCGATGATCGACAGCAGCGTTTTCGACGAGCCGGAGATATCGCCCAGGTACTCGCGCTGCTTATCGTTGAGCGGTCCGGTGCGCGGGCTAGACAGCAGCTCGCCGAAGCCGATGATGTTGGTCAACGGCGTGCGCAGCTCATAGGACACGTGGCTGATGAACTGGCTCTTCAGCCTGTCGGCGGCGATCAGCGCCTCGTTGCGCTCGATCAGCGCGCGCTCGTAGCGTTTAGCATCGGTGACGTCGGCGAAGGTGACGAGCGTCGCTCCGTCCGGCAGCGGCGTCACCGCGAAGTCGATGACGGTATTATCGGGGCGTACCATCTGGCCGGTGAGCGGATCGCGCTCGTCGAGGAGCGCTGTTGCAGCGCTGGCGATGCGCTGCCAGGTTGCCGCATCGTCGTAGAGGGCCCGGGCGAGCCGGATGATCTCGTCGACGTGCGGTGCATCGGCGAGCGTACGGCGGTTGAGTTTCCAGATCTGCACGAAGGACGAATTGTAGAGCTTGAGGCGGCCATCGGTGCCGAACACCGCGACGGCCTCCTTGAGGCTGTCGAGGGTCTCGCGCTGCACGTCGATCAGGGCATTGTAGCGGCTTTCGAGCGCGAACCGCTCGGTGGCATCGTCGATGAGATAGGTGACCCCGCCGTCCGAGCGCTGCTCGATGACGATGTGGAACATGCGACCGTCGGGCAAATTCCACCAGTCCTCGATCTCTACCCCCGACTTGTAGGCGTCGAGCAGCCGTGCCTTCCATTGCCGGTAGTCGACCACGGCCGGCAGGCTCGACTGCTCGCGCAGCCGGTCGATGATCTCGCCGTTGGTCGGACCGGCCTCGAGCCAGGTGGCGTCGAGCTGGCACAGCCGGGCGTAGGCCTCATTGAAGAAGGTCAGTTTCTGGTCGCGATTGAAGATCGCGACGCCGGTCGCCACCCGGTCGAGTGTCTTGTCGTTGGCGGCGGTCAGGCGAGCGAGCTCGGCCTCGGCACGCGACAGTGCCGCCACGTCGAATGCGACGGTGGCAACCTGCTCGCCGAGCGGCAACATCACCACGTCGTGCGGTCGGCGCTCGCCACTGACGATGAGTTGCATCCGCCGCGTCGCGGATGCCGGGGCCGACGGGTCCTTTGCCCGCAGGAGATCGTCGAGGCCGGCACGCTGGCGCGATTCGAGCAGCTCGATCTGGCGTTCCACCACCTGGGCGCCGCTCGCCGCCTCGACTGCCTTGACGTAGGCCCGGTTCGACCACTCGATACGGCCGTCCTGCCCGCGCAGCCAGACCGGGACCGGCAGCGCGTCGAGCAGCGCCCGGCTCGAGCGGATGTCGCGCGACAACTGGCGGTGCTGATCGAGGATCTTCATCAGATCGCGCTTCTGGCCGACGAGATCGCGCAGGCGCACCACCGCCCGGGTGCCGGCGGCACGGCCATCGGCTTCGATGTGGCCGCCGGCGGCCGTTCGCAGCAGCAGATTGAACGGCTGCCCGAGACCGAACAGGTTGTCGAGCGCGGTCTTGAGCTCGTCCGCTGCTGCCGGCTCGAGCCAGGCGCCGAAGTGCATCAGGCCATTCGGGTCCGGCGGCAGGCCCGGCACCGAGGTCAAGGTCGCGGTTATGATCTTGAGGCCGCGACCCTGCTCCCAGTAGAGCATCACTTGCGGTTCGGCATTGATCACCGACTCGCTGATGAGCAGCGACCGGCGCAGGGCCGAGGTTTCCTCGGTGGCGCGCATCAGACTGCGGCGGGTGGTCGCGATTCGGTAGGCGCCATAGGCGGCGACGCATCCAGCGGCGGCAATGGCCATCGCCGCCACCAGCAGTTCGCGCGCATCGAGCCCGCGGCCACCGCTGCTGCCGGCGCCGTCCGCCAGCACCAGCGTCAGCACGAGTACGATGGCGAGACTAGCCAGCAGAATCAGCACGAGATCCCGCCGCGTACCGTCACCATGCCCGTATTGTGCGGAGACCTGCATTGCGTTCCGTAATTAGAAATAGGCAGCGCCCGATCTGCCAGGAACGCGACAATGGCTGATCATGGCCGGGCGCGCGCGGCGAGACCGAAGCGCACCGGATAACGAATCGCTAAGATTATGAGGGGCTTCGCGCGCGCTGGCCAGGGCCGGCGAGGCACTGCGACTGCAAAACGAAGCGCCCCGCCGACTAATCAGGCAGGGCGCGGCGAATTACTGCTCAAAGTTGCTCAGTAGCGATAGGTCTCGGGCTTGAAGGGGCCGGTCGGGGCGACGCCGATGTAGTCCGACTGCTTCTTGCTCAAGGTCGTCAGCTTGGCGCCGACCTTGGCCAGATGCAGCATCGCGACTTTCTCGTCGAGGTGCTTCGGCAACGTGTAGACCTTCTTCTGGTAATGGCCGGGCTTGGTCCACAGCTCGATCTGCGCCAGCGTCTGGTTGGTGAACGACGCCGACATCACGAACGAGGGGTGGCCCATGGCGTTGCCGAGGTTGACCAGGCGGCCTTCCGACAGCAGCAGGATGCGCTTGCCGTCCGGAAACTCGACCTCGTCGACCTGCGGCTTGACGTTGTGCCACTTGAAGTTCTTCAGCGCCGCAACCTGGATCTCGCTGTCGAAGTGACCGATGTTGCAGACGATGGCGCGGTCCTTCATCATTCGCATGTGGTCGACCGTGATCACATCGACGTTGCCGGTGGCGGTGACGAAGATGTCGGCGCGCGGCGCCGCATCCTCCATGGTTACCACTTCGTAGCCTTCCATTGCCGCCTGCAGCGCGCAGATCGGATCGACTTCCGACACCAGCACGCGGCAGCCGCCCTGGCGCAGCGAGGCGGCCGAGCCCTTGCCGACGTCGCCGTAGCCGGCGACGAATGCGACCTTGCCGGCCATCATCACGTCCGTGCCGCGGCGGATGGCATCGACCAGGCTTTCGCGGCAGCCGTAGAGATTGTCGAATTTCGACTTGGTCACGGCATCGTTGACGTTGATCGCCGGGAACAGAAGCTTGCCCTCCTTTTCCATCTGGTAGAGACGATGGACGCCGGTGGTCGTCTCCTCGGAAACACCACGGATGTTCTTGGCCAGCTCGGCAAACCAGCCCGGCTTTTCCTTCAGCGTTTTCTTGATCAGCGCGAAGAATACTTCTTCTTCTTCGTTGGTCGCCTTGTCGAGGAAGGCCGTATCACCTGTCTCTGCGCGCAGGCCGTGGTGCACGAGCATGGTTGCATCGCCACCGTCGTCGAGGATCATGTTCGGCGTGCCGCCATCGCCCCATTCGAGAATGCGGCGCGTGTAGTCCCAATACTCCTTCAGCGTCTCGCCCTTGACGGCGAACACCGGAATGCCGCGCGCCGCGATTGCCGCCGCGGCGTGATCCTGGGTCGAATAGATGTTGCAGGACGCCCAGCGGATGTCGGCGCCAAGCGCGGCCAGCGTCTCGATCAGCACCGCGGTCTGGATCGTCATATGCAACGAGCCGGCGATGCGAGCGCCCTTGAGCGGCTGCGACGGGCCGAACTCGGCGCGCGTCGCCATCAGACCCGGCATTTCGATCTCGGCAATGTTGAGTTCCTTGCGGCCCCACTCGGCGAGGCTGATGTCCTTGACGACGTAATCGTTGGCCTTGGCCATGACGTGGATGTCCTTTCGAGGGGTCGGGCGGATCGCGGCAGCTGCCGCCACCATGCTGCGGCGGGCGACGCGAACGAGGCTCCGTCATCCCGCACATTTGTTTGGGCCGGCAATTAGCCCCGACGCCTCTATAGCGCCCACTTACGGCTGACGCAACAACATATAAACATGTCCTTATGTCTACCCCGCCCCGCCCCCGGCGAGCCGTTGCCCCAGACTGCCAAGGGTGGCATATGCTTTGCATTACGAAACGCGCGCAAAAACAGTATAAACTGCTAACAATCTGTTAATACCATGTATTCAATTTTAGTAAAATTAGATTAAAACTAGTATTTGATACTCCAAAAAACCGCTTCATGCAGTCATTCGACTTAATAATTGCTCAATCTATTAGGTGCAATGATTGCTTTGCAGAGAAATTTTGCAGGAGTGGTGTCATGCTTTCGGAAAACACAGCGGTAGATGCTGCTGTGCCTGCCCCCGACCTAACTGGGCGGCGCGGCGGTGTTTCGCTGTTGCAGCGCTTCGCCCGGGAAGAAAAAGGCAACGTCGCCATGATATTCGGCCTGACGACGATCATCGTCGTGTCGATGGTCGGCGGCGCAGTCGACTACGGGCGCTGGCTGAGCGCACGCAACCAGACGCAGGCGGCGGTCGACTCGGCGCTGCTGGCGGCCGGTCGTACGTCGCAAACGACCTACGGCGATGCCACTGCCTCGGTGAAGGCGGCGAGCGCCTACTACAACCAGATGAAGTCGAACATCGTCGTCGACGACACCATCCAGTTCGAGGCGATCAATGCCGCGACTACTTTCACGGCCAAGGGATCAGCCTATATCCAGACGCCATTCCTCAGCATCGTCGGCATTGATCGCCTGCCGGTGTTGAAGATCAGCGATGCCACGCAGGCGGAAGCCACCATTGCCCAAGGCGGCAACTCCGGCTCGAGCGTCGAAATCGGCCTGATGCTCGACACCACGGGTTCGATGTTGGGACAGAAAATCGTCGACCTCAAGGCTGCAGCCAACGATCTCGTCGACATCGTGGTCTGGAACGACCAGAGTTCGTACTCGTCGCGCGTCGGCATCGCGCCGTTCGCCAGCACCGTCAACGTCGGCGACTACTTCCAGGCGGTGACCAATCAGAATCCGAACCTGGTCACGCATACGGTGACGACACAAACCGGCACGACGTACACGTACTCTTACCCGCAATCGTGCTACAAGTCCAACGGCCGCATCAAGGACAGCTGCTCGGGTGAGCCGCAGTACATCTACCGGATCGGAGCCGGTCTATACGACGACCACGATCGTCGACAACCCGGCGAAGGCCAAGTGCGTCGTCGAGCGGACCGGCACGTACGAAAATTCGGAAACCGCCCCTGGTTCAGGTGCCTGGATCAACTCGTACTACGACGCCATGAAGGCCCAGGGCGTCAACAATCCCAGCACAACGTGCCCGGAAGCCTCGGTGATCGTGCCGTTGACCAGCGACAAGACCAAGCTCAAGGCGACGATCGACGGCCTCGTTGCCGCCAACTCGACCGCCGGCGCGGTCGGTACCGCCTGGGCCTGGTACCTGATCTCGCCGGAATGGGGCAACATCTTCACCGGCGCGTCGAAGCCGGATAGCTACAGCAAGATGTCGGAGTTGGGGCCCAGTGGCCAGCCTCGCCTGCGCAAGATTGCCATCCTGATGACGGACGGCGCCTACAATACCTACCAGGCCGAGACAGTACGGTGACACGTCGACCGAGGCCGATGCAGTGCGCGCCCGCGCAGTGCAGCTGTGCACCAATATGAAAGCGAAGGGGATCACCGTGTACACGGTCGGCTTCCAGCTCGGCACCGACGCCAAGGCGATCGCTACGCTGAACAGCTGCGCCACCGACCCGTCGTACTTCTACAGCGCTGCGAACGGCGACGCACTCAAGGCCGCCTTCCGCGATATCGCCCTCAAGATCTCGGCGCTGCGCATCTCGCACTGAGCCGCGCGACCCGAGAAGAGCGAACCACCATTTCTGCATCTGCCTTCGAGGCGTCCTGCGGGACGCCTCTTTTCTTTGCGCATGGCGGCCGGCTCCCCGGCAGGGGAGTCGCCATGCGCGAAACTACATTTCATCGACGCATTCCTCGCCGAAACCATCATTGACGAGTGCGACCAGGGAGGCCACCGCGGCGGCAGCTTGCGTGCCCTCGGCGCGGATCAACAGCTGCGAGCCCGGGCCGGCCGCCAGCATCATCAGGCCCATGATCGAGGTGCCACCGACCGTCTGGCCCTCGCGCACCACCCATACGTTGGCGTCGAACTCCTCCGCGCACTTGACGAACTTCGCCGACGCGCGGGCGTGCAGCCCCTTGCGATTGCGAACGGTCACCGTCGCTTCCGGACTGCGCAGATCCGCCATCAGACAACTCCCCGCATCCGAGGAGAGCCGCGTGGCCGTCCTCTTAAGATTCGCCGGCGAGCACCTGGCTCGCGACAGAAATGTACTTTCGCCCGGCTTCCTTGGCGAGATCAACTGCTTTGGCAAGCTCGGTCTCGGAGCGGATCGTCGCGAGCTTGATCAGCATCGGCAGATTGACGCCGGCGATGACCTCCACCCTGGCCTCGTCCATGATCGAGATCGACAGGTTCGAGGGCGTGCCGCCGAACATGTCGGTCAACAATACCACGCCCGAGCCGCCATCTGCCCGCTGAACAGCGCTCAGGATGTCACGGCGACGCAGCTCCATGTCGTCTTCCGGACCGATCGATACGGTCTCCAGAAGCTTTTGCGGGCCGACCACATGCTCGAGGGCTGCGCGAAATTCGTTCGCCAGACCGCCATGCGTGACGATGACAAGTCCAATCATCGGCTTATCGCTGTTCCTCAGCTGGGCCAATCAAGGCCGACCAATTTGGAGGCTGTGATCACAGTCATGACGACGGCGGCCTCCAAAGCACGGCATGGATGGCAAGGCTTGCCTCGGTTCGCAAGAGAAATTGTGCACCTGTACTCGAAGCAACGGCTAAAGCATCACGGATTTTGCTGCATGACGCGCCAAAGGCACAGCAGCAGCTTCAGCGGCGCCGAAGCCTCGAACGGGGCGAGCCGCAGCACCGGGATCCGCACGTCGTCGATCAGGCAATGCTGCGCCTGCGGCAAGCGCTCGATCGCGGCCGGCTCGACGAGATCGACCACCAGCGCCAGCCGGGCCGCGCCGACATGCGGCGACCTCGACGATGCCGAGCCCGCGTACTTCGAGCCGGCCGGCGATGGTTGGCGGCGGCGACACCATGATACCGCTGGCATCACGACTCAACACCACCTGATCATCTGCGACCAGGATTGCCGTCTCGCTGGCAATGCCTCCCGCGGCCATGCCGATGCAGCGCAACGCCAGATCGGACTTGCCGCTGCCCGAGGCGCCGCGGATCAACGCCGCCGCCGATCCCAGCGCGATTGCGGTGGCATGGACCAGACGCGGCGCGGCCGTCGTCACGCCCGACGAGCGCGGTTGGCGGCACTGCGCAGCGTCGCCGAACCCGCCACCGGAAATTGCACAACGAAACGAGCGCCAATCCGTCGCCCGCTGTTGCCATCAGAGTAGCGGTTCTCGGCCCAGATCCGCCCGCCATGTGCCCTGACGATCTCGCGTGAGATCGACAGGCCGAGCCCGGAATTGCTGCCGCGGCTGCCCTCGGCGGTCGGCCGATAGGTGTAGAACCGATCGAATACGGTCTCGAGCCTGTCTTCGTCGATGCCCGGCCCCTGGTCCTCGACCGCGACCTCGACGTTGGCGCCGTTGCGCAGCAGCCGAACCTTGACCGCGCCGTCCACCGGCGAGAACGACAAGGCATTGTCGATCAGGTTGGTCAGCACCTGCGAGATGCGCCCCTCGTGGCCCTCGACGACGAGGTTCTGGCCGGCACTGGCGGCGGGAAGATCGATGCTGATCGATTTCGTCTGCTCGCTCAGGATGTCGCGGAAAGTCGAAACGATGCCCTTGGTCACTACCGTCAGGTCGACCGGCTCGGTGAGCTGGCGGGCGAGCTCGGCGTCGAGGCGCGAGGCGTTGGAGACGTCGGTGATCAGGCGACTGAGACGCTGAATCTCGATCTGGATCTGCGCCACCAGCTGATTGCGCTGCTCTTCGCTCTTGGCATAGGTCAGACTTTCCGCCGTCGAGCGCGCGGCGGTCAGTGGGTTCTTCAACTCGTGCGCCACGTCGGCGGCAAATTTCTCGCTGGCCTCGATGCGCCGGTACAGCGCCGCCGTCATCGAGCGGAAGGCCGCGGCCATCTGCCCGATTTCGTCGTTGCGGCCCTTGAATTCAGGCAGATCGTGACGCGCGGCAATGTTGTGGCTGACGTGCTCGGCCGCAGCCGAAAGCCGCCGCATCGGGCCGGCGACCGTCCGCGCCAGCAGCATCGACGCCAGGATCGTCGCCAGCAAGGCGATCGCGGCGAAGGTGAAGATCACCTTGCGCTCGGCGTCGAGGATGTCGTCGATCTCACCCGGCTTGGTCGATAACAGCAGCACGCCTTGCACCGCGCCGAGCCGACGGATCGGAGCTGCGATCGAGACGATCTGCTCGCCGTCCTTGGTCAGCAGCACCATCGGCGTCGCGATGCCGCTGCCCAGCGCCATACGCACCTCCGGATAGGTGGTGCCGCTGGCAGTGCCGATCTCCTGGTAGACCGGCAGGTCCGAGCCGTTGAGCTTCTCGGCGATCCTGGTCCAGATCGTGCGCGCCTTCGGCCTGTCGGCCGGCACCGGCTCGTTGCGGGCGATCTGCCCGCGCTGCAGGATCTGGGCGCTGTCGACGATCAGGGTACCGTCGCGCGCATAGATGCGGGCGCGCACGTTCTTCGTCCGCGGCATCAGGCGGCGCAACACCTGGGTGACGATCTCGGGTTGGATCGACAGGTCGAGCGAGGCAAAACCGTCATTGCGGAACGGGATCTTGCCGCCCTCGATCTCCGGCAGCTTGTCCGGGTCGAGCACCACCCGGTCGGCGCGATCGATCGACGCGTTGGAGGCGATACCGGCGGCGATGATCTCGCCTTGGGCAATCAGGCTGTCGCGCTTGGCCTCGATCAGCCAGGCGTTGTGCTTGCTGAGGTAGAGGATACCGATCAGCAGGATGCAAAGGCCGGCGATGTTCGAGATGAAGATGCGCCGCGACAGGCTCGAACCGATCAGCCGCGCAATCCACGAGCCACCGGCGCGCTTGGCGCCGGCGACCAGCAGCGCCCAGGCCGGCGACAGCATTGCGACGGCCCGCCTGTAGGCATCGAGCCAGGTTTCCACGACACCCGAGGGCCCCGTCCGCTGTTCGCTTTCCAGTGCCATGCCGCTTGCTGATCCGTGCTGGCCCCAGCCCCTAGTACCCGAAATCACACATGGATAGTACACCTGATCGCGGAACCGCGAGGCGATCCGCCAGGAGCGCGGCGCAGCGCGTAGCCGCAGCTACGCGCAAGGCGCGCGTCATGCTGGTAGCATGCGGTCCGCATGACGCGGGCGCCCGTGGGCCGCGACCTAAGCGGGCGATCGAGGATGATCGCCAGCGGCGTCGCGCCGCTTGTCCGATGGGCAACATCGGCCGGCGCGGCGCTCCTGGCCGGCGAACATCCTCGATCGTCATGTGTGCTATCCATGTGTGATTCCGGGTACTATGCTTCCTTGAAGCGATAGCCGACGCCGTACAGCGTCTCGATTACGTCGAAGTTGTCGTCGGCCTGCTTGAACTTCTTGCGCAGGCGCTTGATATGGCTGTCGATGGTGCGGTCGTCGACATAGACCTGATCGTCATAGGCCGCATCCATCAGCGCGTCGCGCGTCTTGACCACGCCGGGCCGTGTCGCCAGCGCCTGCAGGATCAGGAACTCGGTCACGGTCAGCGTCACCGGGCGGTTGTCCCAGTGGCAGGTGTGGCGCTCGGGATCGAGCTTCAGCTTGCCGCGCTCGAGGATGCGCGCCGCCTCGGCCGGCGTGCCGGCACCGTCCTTGGGCTGGAAACGCCGCAGGATCGCGCGCACGCGCTCAACCACCAGACGCTGCGAAAACGGCTTTGCGATATAGTCGTCGGCGCCCATCTTGAGGCCGAACAGCTCGTCGATCTCCTCGTCCTTCGAGGTGAGGAAGATTACCGGCATATCGGATTGCTGGCGCACGCGGCGCAGCAATTCCATGCCATCCATGCGCGGCATCTTGATGTCGAAGATTCCAAGGTCGGCCGGTTCCTCGATCAAGGCCTCCAGCGCCGACACCCCGTCGTTGTAGGTCCGCACCTTGTAACCTTCGGCTTCGAGCGCCATGCGCAGCGAAGTCAAGATGTTGCGTTCGTCATCGACGAGTACAACCGTGCTTTTCTCTTTCATCACCCTTTTGCCCCCGGGCGGCCATCGACCTGCCGCGCTCTATGGCTTCATCATGTGCGAACTGTGGCACGCAATATTTCTGCGTGGGGGCCGCTGAACGGCGGCTGAATAGACATGCTTAGGCCACCATACCAACATCATCAAGTCACTAGGAGCCAGAATCCTCTTGTCCACAACCCCCAAGATCGATCGCAAGCAGGCCGCAATTGACGCCGCCGCCCTGGTGGCGGCCGGCGCAACCGCCATACTCGGCACGCTCGATCGCCAGTCCGGCATCCCCTACGCGTCGCTGGTGACCGTCGCCGCCGGGCCCGACCACGCCCCCGTCATGCTGTTGTCGGGCCTTGCCATGCATACCCGCAACCTCATCGCCGATCCGCGCGCCAGCCTGCTGTTCAGTGCCGACTTCGGCGCCGCCGACCCGTTAACCCTTGCCCGCGTCACCCTGCTCGGCTCGGTCGCCCCGACTGCCGATGCCGCCGCCAGATCCAACTTTCTGACGCGCCACCCGGCCGCGGCCGCCTATGCCGACTTCGGCGATTTTGGATTTTACCGTCTCAAAGTCGAACGCGCGCACTTCATCGGTGGTTTTGGACGTATTGTCGAGCTGTCGGGAAGCGACCTGCTCGGGTCGTAAGAGCGGTTCCCCGCATAGACTCAAGTCGCAAATGTCGGCACTACGTATACATAGAGTGTTTTTTGATTGTTTTTCTGCCGCGCGTGGGACGGATGGATGAACTTGGCGCCATGCTTGCAAAATGCTCGCGGCGCTTCTAGGAGCGCTCGCTTCCAGGCCAGAACCCATCGCTATCGTTTCTTATGGACCAACGCATGACCACCGAGACGTTCCCACTGCGTGCCGCCGGCAAAGTGCATCACAACAACTCGCTGGTTGAGTTGATCGAGTTCGCCGTCAAGCGCGACGAGGGGAGGCTCGCCTCGACCGGTGCGCTGGTGGTCGAGACCGGCATCCACACCGGGCGCTCGCCGAACGACAAGTTCACGGTGCGCGATGCGACGACCGAGAGCACGCTGTGGTGGGACAATAACAAGGCGATGACGCCGGCCCAGTTCGACACCCTGCTCGCCGATTTCATGGCCCACGCGAGCGGCAAGGACCTGTTCGTGCAGGATCTCTACGCCGGCGCCGATCCTGCGGCCAGGCTCAACACCCGGGTGTTCTGCGAGTATGCCTGGCACGCCGCCTTCATTCGAAACATGCTTCGCCGGCCCAATGCCGCAGCGCTCGCCGGCTTCGCGCCCGAGTTCACCGTCGTCAACCTGCCGAGCTTCAAGGCCGACGCCGCGCGCCACGGCGCCCGCACCGAGACCATCATTGCCTGCGACTTCACCCGCCGCCTGGTGCTGATCGCCGGCTCGAGCTATGCGGGCGAGACCAAGAAGTCGGTGTTCTCGTTCCTCAACTTCCTGCTGCCGGCGCGCGGCATCTTGCCGATGCACTGCTCGGCCAATGTCGGCAAGGCCGGCGACGCGGCGGTGTTCTTCGGCCTGTCCGGCACCGGCAAGACGACACTGTCGGCCGACTCGAAACGTATTCTGCTGGGCGACGACGAGCACGGCTGGTCGGAGCGCGGCGTGTTTAACTTCGAAGGCGGCTGCTACGCCAAGACTATCCGCCTGTCGCGCGAGGCTGAGCCGGAAATCTGGGGCGCCTCGAACCGCTTCGGCGCCGTGCTCGAGAACGTGATCCTCAAACCGGGCAGCGCCGAGCCCGATTTCAACGACGGCCGCCTGACCGAGAACACCCGCTCCTGCTACCCGCTCGACTTCATCTCGAACGCTTCCGAATCCGGCGTCGCCGGCCACCCGAAGAACATCGTGATGCTGACCGCCGACGCCTTCGGCGTGATGCCGCCGATCGCCCGCCTCACTCCCAGCCAGGCGATGTATCACTTCCTGTCGGGTTACACCGCCAAGGTCGCCGGCACCGAGAAGGGCATGGGCGCCGAACCGCAGGCCACGTTTTCGACCTGCTTCGGTGCGCCGTTCATGCCGCGCCACCCGAGCGTCTACGGCAACATGCTGCGTAAGCTGATCGCCGACCACAACGTCGACTGCTGGCTGGTCAACACCGGCTGGACCGGCGGCAAGTACGGCACCGGCAGCCGGATGCCGATCAAGGCTACCCGGGCACTGCTCGACGCGGCGCTGTCGGGTACCTTGAAGTCGCAAGCCATGCGCGCCGATCCGATGTTCGGCTTCCAGGTGCCGCTGGCGCTGCCAGGCGTCGACCCGAAGATCCTGAACCCGCGCGAGACGTGGCCCGATGGCGCTGCACTACGACGCGCAGGCGAAGGCCCTGGTCGACATGTTCAACAAGAACTTCGCCAAGTTCGAGGCCCACGTCGATGCCGACGTCAAGGCTGCCGCCCCGGCACTAAGGCGGGCGGCGGAGTAGCTTTCGAACCTTAAAACGCCAAAAAAGGGCGGTCGGTAGTATTTCCCGGCCGCCCTTAGTTTTGAACGATAGACTACAGCCTATTGGCCGGCCGCCACGATCACGGTTTCTTCGGCGCCGGTGCTGCAGGGGCGGCCGGCGGAGTAGACGGGCTGACGGCTTCCTTGGCCTTGGTCGCGGCCGACTTGGCGGTTTCCGTCGCCTTGGCAGCGGCATCCTTGGCAACTTCGCCGGCCTTGGTGGCGGCGGCCTTGGTCGCCTCGACGGCCTTGCCCGCCATCTCCTTGGCCTTGATGGCAGCCGCGGCGGCCCTCGCCTTCAGTGCCTTGGCGGCCAGGGCGAACTTGACTTTGCGCGGCATCATCACCGTGTCGACCGTATGGATCAGGCCGTTCGAGGCCTTGGTGTCACTCTTGGTCACGGTGGCGCCCGAGATCACGAGGCCCTTGCGAAGGTCGACGTTGACGTTCGAGCCTTCGACCGACTTGATGCCGAACTGCTTGACGGTCGGCTTGGTGATGCGCGCATTGTCATAGGTGCCGGGCAACACGTGGTAATTCAGGATCGAGGCCAGCATCGCCTTGTTCTCGGGCTTCAGCAGATCCTCGAGGGTGCCGGCGGGCAGCTTCTTGAAGGCGGCATCGGTTGGCGCGAGCACCGTGAACGGGCCCTTGCCCTTCAGCGTCTCGGCGAGACCGGCGGCCTTGATCGCCGAAACCAGGGTCGAGAAGTCCTTGTCGGCAGCCGCGGTGTCGACGATGTCCTTGTGCTGGGCGAAAGCCGGAGCGCCGGCCAGGGCCAGGGGGGCTGCCAGCGAGAGCGCCAGCACGGCGCGACGGAAGATGCTCATAAGTGTCTCCAGGTTGGTTGACGTTTACGTAAGCGGGCAGGCGTGACCCAGGCCATCTCTGGCATATGAGTGTCGCAGTCCAATTCTGCCAATGCTTTGTCGTATATCAGGTGCGAAATTGGACGAAGTGTCACAGAAAATCGCGCAGGGTCAAAATTGGAGCGTAGTCATAGCCGGCATCGCGGATGATCTCGGCGGCGCCCTCCTCGCGATCGACGATGGTGACGATGCGCACCACCGTCGCGCCTTCGGCCTCCACCGCCTTGCAGGCCTTCAGCGGCGAGCCGCCGGTGGTGGTGGTGTCTTCCAGGATCACCACCCGCTTGTTCGCCAGCGTTCGGCCCCTGACCAACCCCTCGATCAGGCTCTTGGTGCCATGCTCCTTGACCGCCTTGCGCACGAAGAACGCCGGCAGCGGCCGGCCGCGCGCGAAGCTGATCGCGGCGGCGGCGGCGGCCATCGGGATCGCGCCGACCTCGAGCCCACCGATGGCATCGACCTCGAGACCCTCCATCGCATCGACCATCAGGTGGCCGATCAGGTACGCGCCCTCGGGGTCGAGCATGGTCGGCTTGAGGTTGAAGTAGAAGTTTGAGATCCGCCCCGAGGCGAGCTTGATCTCGACGCCGCTCATGTAGGAGCGGGCCTTGATCACCTCGATCAGGCGGGCGCGGTCGGCTGCAGACGAGCGGGTGGCGGTCATGGGTGTCAAGCTCCCAAGGCGTTGCGGGATTTGGCCGCAGGGATCGCGCCTCGGTGGCACGCCGTCAAGTCGAACTTGAGGGCCGCGCACAACCCGCCTATGTCTGGTCCGATCCCATTCCCGCCAGGAGCCACGCTCATGTTCAATCCGGAAAAGCCGCCAGAGCTGCAGGTCGAGGCGTGGCTCAACACCAACCAGCCGCTGACGCTGGCCAAGCTCAAGGGCCGCGTGGTCGTCGTCGTCGCCTTTCAGATGCTGTGCCCGGGTTGTGTCAGCCATGGCTTGCCGCAAGCGCGCAAGCTTGCCGAGCGGTTCAGCCCGGACGAGGTGGCGGTGATCGGCCTGCACACCGTGTTCGAACATCATGCGGTGATGACGATCGAGGCGCTGAAGGCGTTCAATCACGAATACCGCTGGGGGTTCCCGATCGCCGTCGACAGACCCGGCGACAATGCCCACGGCCTGCCGCGGACGATGGCCGCCTATGAGATGCAGGGCACGCCGACGCTGCTGCTGTTCGACCGCCAGGGCCGATTGCGCCGGCACTACCTCGGCCAGGTCGACGACATCCGCATCGCAGCCGAGATCATGGGCCTCGTCATCGAGGATGCCGAGGCGACGCGCGAGGTATCGGTCGCGATCGAGCGCAGGCTGGCGGCGGCACTGGTCGAGCCTGAGCACCAGCACGGTCCCGGCTGCGGACACGACCATGGGCATGATCATGATCACGGGCACGATCACGGTCACCAACATCATGGCTGCGGTGACAGCTGCGAGCACGACCACGGTCACAACCACGGGCACGATCATGCGCCGGTCGAGACCGCGGCCAAGCCGGCAAAGACGAAGAAGAAGAACTGAACCCTGCAAAGTCTCGAATTCGCAGTGTGAACTCTACTGCGGCTGGCCGGGCACGCGTTCGACGCCGCCAGGGCGACGCTCGTCGCCGCCACCGCCGACGCCAGGTGGAGCGGGTTTCGGCGGCGCCGCGCGCGGGCTCGCCGCGGCATCCGGTTGGTTCAGCTCGTAGTTGCGCTTGGACGACTTCTTCTTCGAGCCTTTCGGCGGCGGCGTTGCCTTGTCCGCCGCAGGCGCGGCCGACGATGCGCCGCCCGAACCGACGACCGGCGGCGCCATCACCGGCGAAGGCGGCCTGGCAAGAGCCGGCGCACTGGGTGCAGGGCTCGACTGTGGTGCCGGCGGCATTGGCGGCTTCAACTCGACGCCGCCGGGTACGTTCTCCTTGCCGGTGACCTGGGCCACGGCCGAGAGCGGCGCGCCGCTTCCCAGCAAGGTCGCGATTACGATCCAGCCTCGCGTTCTGGTGCAGATCATGCAGTGGTCCTCCCCGTAGGCAACACGTGCGCGGCAACAAAGTGTAGCGATCTGCCGGCGGCGACGCCAGCGACCCACGCCACCAGGGCAAGCGTGAACGGCAGCAGCAGCCGCAGCTCGACGAAGCAGAAGGCGTCGATCCCGACCAGCATAGCACTGGCAAAGCTCCAGCCGAGAAAGTTGACCGCCGTGCTGGCCCACAACACCCAGCCGAGCATGAACCCCGCCATCGCCACCAGGGCGAGGACAACCTGGACGGTGACCGGCTTCAACTCGGACACGGCCCGGCCCGGATCGAGCAATCCGGCGAGGATATGGGCGTGGATGGTGACGCCGGTCATCGGCTCGCCGTGCCTGACGGTCAGCGGCACACGATGTCGATCGCGCAACGGGAAGTCGCCGCCCAGCACTACGATACGATCCTTCAAGCGTGCGGCCGCGGGTGCGGTGCCAGCCGCGCCACCGAGCAGATCCTGCGCCGGGATCTTGAGAAACGTTGCCGATCCGTCGCTGGGCTGCAGCAGCCAGGCGATCGGCTTGCCGGCGTCATCGCGCGATGTCGCGTCACCGGCCTCGAGCAGCAATCTCGCGAAGCTTTTCGGGTAGGCCGAGCCCTGGCCCGGACTGGCGGTGTAGCGCACCACATCATCGCTTTCGTGCCGCAGGTTCAAGTAACCGGTTGGCCGGTCCATCTGCTTTAAGAACGAGGTCTGGAACTCGCGCTGGAACGGCTCCAGCGTGCTGCGCTCGTCGATGGCGCCGAGTACGACGCTGGCCCGGGCACTGCGGATCGCGGCCACCAGTGCCGCATCCTTCTCGGCTTCCGTCTTCTTGAGGAAGAACACGTCGATGCCGATCGCCTTGGCCCCTGCGGCGTCGATCGCCGTGATGATCCTGGCCAACAGGCCCCGATCGATCGGCGATGAAGCGTAGTCCTTCAGCGTGCTGTCGTTGATCGCGACGATCGCGATCCGTGGATGCTGCGACGACGCCCGCTCAGACAGGAACGCGGTACGCCAGTCGGCGGTCCAGTATTCAATGCGCGACAGCCACGGCGCAAAGCTCGGCAGCATCAGCAGCGCGGCAATGCAGAGCAAGCCGCCCAGTCCCAGCGCCAGCCGCAGCTTCGGCAAACCGCGCTGCGCTCGACTGGTCGACGCCGTGTCTGCTGCCATGATAGCCGCTCGAGTTCGATCGAAATTTCAGGCAGACATGCCCAGCTTTCAATTCGAACTCTAACACCTTTTGCCGCAGCGGTTATCACCCTTTCTTCAACCGCGGCCGTTCGGCCTGGATCAGGTCGCACATCATGTCGCCCATGGCCGAGAAGTCCTGGCCGCCCATGCCGCGGGCGCGGGCGGCGGAGAACATCTCGCGGGCGGCCGCCGCCACCGGCAACGGCACGCGCGAGGCGTTGGCGGCGCCCATGATCAGCGACAGGTCCTTGTGCGCGAGGTCGATGGTGAAGCCGGGCGAGGTATCGCCGGCCAGCACCTTGTTCGGCCAGTTGACCTTCAGCTGGCCGTTGGTCGCGGTGGTGCCGTGGATCACATCGAGCGTCTTGGCCAAATCGAGGCCGAACCGCTGCGTCAAGGCCAGCGCCTCGGCGTTGAGCTGGCACAGGATGATCGCGAGGTAGTTGTTGACGAGCTTGGTGCGAGTGCCGGTGCCGCCCGCCCCACAATGGTGGATGGTGGTGCCCATGGCTTCGAGCAGCGGTTTTACCCGTTCGAAATCCTTGGCCTCGGCGCCGACCATGAACAGGCTTTCGCCGCGATCGGCGTGCCAGGCAAGGCGACCGATCGGTGCGTCGACGGTGGCGATGCCCTTTGCCTTGCCTTGCGTGTGCAGCCGGTCGGTGGTCTCGGGATCAATGGTCGACAGGTCCATCACCAGCGCGCCGGCCTTGGCATTGGCGAACAGGCCGTCGGCGCCCATGACGATTTCGCCGACTTCGCGCCCAGTCGGCAGCACGGTGATGATGAGCGAGCAGGATTTGGCGACCTCGGCCACACTCCTTGCCGCCTTGGCGCCGAGCTTCACCAGCGCCTCGATCGGCTCCGGCTTGATGTCGAACACGATCAGGTTGAAGCCCTTTTTGACGCAGTTCGAGGCCATGCCGCGCCCCATGGCGCCAAGCCCGATGAACCCGATCGTTTCGTCTCTGGTCGCCACGGCGTTGCCCCTTCTTCCGAGTTGTGAATGCTGGCGGCACGCTAGCCGAAGCGGCAGCTTTGTGCAGCGCCGGCAACGCAGATCAGACCGTCCACCAGAAACGCACCAGATGGAAGAACACGGGGGCTGCGAACACCAGCCGTTCGAGCCGGTCGAGCAAACCGGCGGCGTGGCGATCGGAGTGCTGACCGCGCCGCCAGTCCTCGACGCCGCGATCGCGCCTGACCGCCTCCATGACGAGGCTGCCGGCGAGACCCAGCGCTGCGATCACCACGCCGAATCCGGCTGCCTGCGCGACATCGAACGGCGTCATCCAGGACAGGACCGCGCCCAGCGTCGCACCGGCGATGGCGATCACCCCGAACTCGACCAGCAGCGGGTTTACCGCATTCGGCATCGGCAACCGACGCTGCACTAGGTCGCGCAGCAGCTCGGCGCCCTGCACCACCAAGCCAAGGAACAGGATCAAGAACAGCCCGCGGCCTTCGAAGCCCTCGATGGTCAGCATCAGCAGCGCCGGCATATGGGCGACGCAGTAGACGCAGGTCATCAGCCCCCACTGCACCTCGGCGACCCGCTCCATGAAACGCGTCGTGTCGCGGCGCAGCGCCGACACGATCGGCAGTCCGAGAAAGGCATAGACCGGGATCATGATCGACGACATGCCATACCAGTCGATGGCGACCAGGATGTACTGGAACGGCAGCACGACGAAGAACGCCGCCAGCAGTGCCCAGTGATCGGCGCGGCGGGTATGCGTCAGGGTCAGGAACTCGCGCAGCGCCTGCAGCGAGCACAAGGCGAACAGCACGATGACGCCGCCGTCGCCGAAGGTCACGACCGTCGACAGCAGCACGATGGTGGCAATTGCCCAGAACCGCAGGCGGTCGTCGAGGTCAGCCATCACTCGGCCTCGCTAGGGCTCAAGCTGCGAATAGCCGCTGCGGCGCGGGCGAGAAAATGCGACCGAAGTTCACCGGGAGCGAGCCCGATCACCGGCCCGAACGTGACGCTGCACAACAGTGGAATTGGTAGCACCTCGCCCTTCGGCATTACCCGGGCGATGTTCTCGATCCATACCGGCACCAGCGGAATGGCCGGGCGCGCCTCGGCCAGTCGGTAGAGCCCGCTCTTGAACGGCAGCAGCGGCTGATCGGTCTGGTTGCGGGTGCCCTCCGGGAAGATGATCACCGATTGGCCGGCATCGAGCGCCGCGAGGACGGGCGCGGTCGGATCACTGCTGCGATCGAGCTTGCCGCGCTCGATCAGGATGGCGTTGAACACATTCGCCGCCAGCCACGGCCGGATCCGGCCCTCGGTCCAATAGTCGTTGCCGGCGACCGGGCGCGTCTCGTTGCGCAATGCCGGCGCGAGCACGGTCCAGATCAGCACGAAGTCGCCGTGGCTCGAATGATTGGCGAAGTAGATCGCCGGGCCGGTCGCGCTGCGCTCGCCGACGCTGCGGCCGCGCACCCCGGTGACGAGACGCGCCAAGCCGCGCAGGACGGCGCCAATCAAGGCCGCTGCGGCGCCTGTCGCTCGTGTCCGGCCAAGACCTGTTCGAGGCATCCCGTGCATCCCGTTTCGCCGCCGCGATCAAAGCACGGGTAGGTAAATTGTTGGAATCGGCAGCACTGGTGCCGCCGCAGCGATGGGGGGGGGTGCGCCAGCCGACCATGGCAACTAACCCAACCTACGAGCTGGCCAGCCTAAGCCTCGATCACAGCACCGGCTAGCGCGGAAGTGTTCCGGGCATTTCGCCTGGAAACCCGTAGAGCCCTTTCGGCCGGGCACCGACGCCTGTCGCCACCCACTCGACAATTGCACTTGAACTTCGTTCACAGCCGTGCTATTTGCATGTGAACTCAGTTCATATCTCCAATGGAGCCTTGCCATGTCCCCGCTCCAATCGCTGATCCACCGCCTTGCCGACATCGTCCTCGGCCCGATCGCGCGCGCCACCATGATCGCGGCCGATGATGACGCCATGCTCGTCCTCAACCCGCGCATCGCCGTCCAAAGGTGAAGCCAGGCAATCCGCAGTCATTAACCATATGGCGGGTTATCCCCGCTATATCAGAAGGGGTTAGACTGTCGGATTACGATGCGACTTCTGCTCTGCCGCCGCTCCTCATCTCAAGGTTTCACTCATGTTCCAGTCGCTGATGACCTCCCGCAAGTTCGCACCGCTGTTCTGGTGCCAGTTCTTCTCGGCGCTGAACGACAACTTCGTGAAGAACGCGCTGATCGTGTTCATCCTGTTCCAGTTGGGCAACGAGCAGGGCCCCGCCCTGGTGACGCTCGCCGGCGCCGTGCTGATCGCGCCGTTCTTCATCCTGTCGGCGCTCGGCGGCCAGCTCGCCGACCGCTTCGACAAGGCTTTGGTCGCCCAGCGCCTGAAGTTCGCCGAGA
Organism: uncultured Alphaproteobacteria bacterium; assembly: GCA_963741505.1. Classification (GTDB taxonomy): domain Bacteria; phylum Pseudomonadota; class Alphaproteobacteria; order Rhizobiales; family Hyphomicrobiaceae; genus JAKFWF01. The sequence goes on from CAVUIJ010000017.1 coordinate 133,882, forward strand.
TCCCGGTCGCCGGCTTCGCCGCCCTCGGCTTCTTCATTCATTCGGTGCCGCTGCTGTTCGTGGCGCTCGCCATGTTCGGCATCATCGGCGCCCTGTTCGGACCGATCAAATACGGCATCCTGCCGGATCACCTGGAAACCAGGGAATTGCCCGCCGGCAACGCCTTGATCGAAGGCGCGACGTTCGCCGCGATCCTGCTCGGCACCATCGCCGGCGGCCTTGCCGCAGCCGACCACAGCTTCGATCAGGCGATCACGCTGGGCGTGGTCGGGCTGGCCGTCGCCTGCTGGCTGACGGCGCAGCTGATCCCGGCGACCGGCGCGCGCGCGCCCGATCTCGTGGTCGATCCCAACCCATGGACCTCGACCATGGCCCTGCTCGCCGATCTGAAGCGCGACGATCGGCTGTGGATCGGCGGCCTGATCACGTCGTGGTTCTGGCTGGTCGGCGCGGTCGCACTGTCGCTATTGCCACCGCTCGCCAAGGTGCACATCGGCGGCGACGAGAAGTTGCTGACCATCGCGCTATTGATCTTTACGATCGGCATCGCCGTCGGTTCGGTAACCGCGGCGCAGGCGAGCAAGCAGCGCCCGAACATGGCGCTGGTGCCGGTCGCGGCCTTGCTGATGGGCATATTCTGCCTCGATCTCGCCTGGGCAATCGCGTCGGTGCCGGCCGCTGCCGTCGGCGCCCGGGTGACCGTCGCCGACTTCGTCGCCTCGCCCTGGGGCCTGCATGTCGGGTTTGCGCTGTTCGGTCTCGCCGCCGCCGGCGGCCTGTTCATCGTGCCATCGTTCGCGGCAGTGCAGAGCTGGGCGCCGATCGAGCGCCGCGCCCGCGTCATCGCCGCCTGCAACGTGCTGTCGGCTGCCTTCATGACCGTCGCCAGCCTCGGCCTCGTCGGCCTGCAGAGCCTCGGCGCGTCGCTGCCGTGGCTGTTCGCCGGCCTCGGCGCCGCCAACCTCGTGGTCATGGGCCTCGTCATGCGCGCCTGGGGCCGCGACGGCATGCGCGATCTCGCCGCCTTCATCTTCAAGACCTTCTACGGCCTCGAGGTCAAAGGCATCGAGCACCTGCCGCCGGCCGGCACCAAGGCCGTCATCACGCCGAACCACGTCAGTTTGATCGACGCGCCGATCCTGCACGCGATCCTGCCCGGCCACGCCTCGTTCGCGGTCGACACCGGCATCGCCAAGACCTGGTGGGCCAAGCCCTTCCTCAAGCTCGTCAACGCCGAGCCGATCGATCCGACCAAGCCGCTCGGCGCCCGCAATCTCGTCAACGCGGTCAAGGCCGGCCACCAGCTGGTGATCTTCCCCGAAGGTCGCATCACCGTCACCGATGGCCTGATGAAGGTCTATGATGGTTCGGCGATGATCGCCGACAAGGCCGACGCGCTGGTGGTGCCGGTGCGCATCGATGGCGCCGAGCGCTCGACGCTGAGCTATCTCAAGCGCTCGCAGACCCGCAAGGCCTGGTTCCCCAAGATCACCGTGACCATCCTTCCCGCCCGCAAGCTCGATATCGATCCGGCGCTGCAGGGCCGGGCTCGCCGCCAGGCCGCAGGATTGAAGCTGCAGGACATCATGGTCGATACCGCAGTCGAGACCGCCAACATCGAGCAGACGCTGTTCCAGGCGCTGGCCGAGGCAAAAGCAACGCGCGACACCGGCAAGGTGATCATCGAGGACCCGCTCGGCACCAAGCTCAAGTTCGGCAAGCTGATCACTGGCGCCCAGGTGCTTGGCGCCAAGCTCACCGCTTACGGCCAACCAGGCGAGGCGATCGGCGTGATGCTGCCGAATTCGGCCGGCGTGGCGGTGACGTTCTTCGCCCTGCAGTCGATCGGTCGCGTGCCGGCGATGATCAACTTCACCGCCGGTCCGGTGAACGTCGCGGCCGCCTGCAAGGCGGCAATGGTCACGACCATCCTGTCGTCGCGCGCCTTCATCGAAAAGGCGAAGCTGGGCGACCTCGTCGCCAAGCTCGAGCCGGCAGTGAAGATCGTCTATCTCGAGGATGTCCGCCCGACCATCACCTTCGCCGACAAGCTGCGCGGCCTGCGCCAGCGCGGCCGCCCGCAGGTCGAGCGCAAGCCGTCCGACCCCGCCGCGATCCTGTTCACTTCAGGCTCGGAAGGCACGCCGAAGGGCGTCGTCCTGTCGCATTCCAACATCCTGGCCAACGCCATCCAGTCGCTGACCCGGGTGGCGGTCGCCGGCGACGACAAGGTGTTCAACGTGCTGCCGGTGTTCCACTCGTTCGGGCTGACCGCCGGCCTGATGATGCCGCTGCTGCGCGGCGTGCCGGTCTACCTCTATCCGTCACCGCTGCACTACCGCATCGTGTCGGAGCTGGTCTACGGCTCGAACGCGACCATCCTGTTCGGCACCGACACCTTCCTCAACGGCTATGCCCGCGTCGCCCACCCTTACGACTTCCGCTCGCTGCGGCTGATCCTGGCTGGCGCCGAGGCGGTCAAGGCACGCACCCGCGACATCTACATGGAGAAGTTCGGCGTCCGCATCCTCGAGGGCTACGGCGTCACCGAGACGGCGCCGGTGCTGGCCATCAACACGCCGCTCGCCAACAAGGTCGGCACCGTCGGCCGCCTGGCGCCGCTGATGGAAGCCCGCCTCGAGCCGGTGCCCGGCATCGACGAGGGCGGCCGCCTCTACGTGCGCGGACCCAATGTCATGCTCGGCTACTATCCGCGCCGAGAATCCCGGCGTCCTCGAGCCGCCGGAGAACGGCTGGCACGACACCGGCGATATCGTCACGATCGACGCGCAGGGCTTCATCACCATTCGCGGCCGCGCCAAGCGCTTCGCCAAAATCGGCGGCGAGATGGTGTCGCTATCGGCGGTCGAGGCGATGGCAGCCGAGCTGTGGCCGAGCGTGATCTCGGTGGTGGTTTCGGTGCCCGACGCGCGCAAGGGCGAACGCCTGATCCTGATGATCCCCGAAGTCGGGGCGACGCGCGAGCAGTTCATCCGCCACGCCAAAGCCAAAGGCGCGAGCGAACTCGGCGTTCCAGCCGAGATCATGGTGGTATCAAGCGTGCCGGTACTGGGCTCCGGCAAGCCGGACTATGTCGCGGCACTCAATCTTGCGAAGGAAAAGATCGCCGCAAAGTCGAGTGTCGCGGCGTGAAAGCCGGCGAACCGGCAAGGGCCGGCGCGGGCCAATGCCGATGCACTCAGCACTTGCTCCGTGCGCAGGCGACAATCTTGCTACACAATGTCTGCAAAAACTCCCGCGGCGGTGCCTAGGGCAATTCCCGGGGTCGCAGAGTCTCGAAGTGAGTGTAAGGTAGGCGACAGCGGGTCGCCAAGCCAGTTTCCGTCGAACAAGAACACAGTTTGCATGGCTTAGCGGACGCGCTGAGCAAATCCGTGCCTGCCGATCAGAGCAGGCCGGCGGGGAGGATGTCAGTCATGACCGACCAGGCCCGTCCGGGTGCTGCGAACGTGCAGCAAGTGGCCCAGCTTCAGCTTGCGATCAAGAAGGGTTCGAGGGTCATCCCGCTGTTCCTGCTGCTGATGGTGACGATCGCCTTCATCCGACAGCTCGACGGCGTGACCTCGGCTTTCCAGAAAGTGGCGGAGACGCAGCAGCCAAACCTCCACTTCCTGCTGAATGCGATCAGGGTGCTGATCTGGAATGTGTTCGACACGTTCTCCACGAGCTCGATGAAGATCATCACGGCCCACCTGACCACGATCGGGATCATTTCACTCTTTGCCGCGATCCCAGGCATCGCGGGGATGATCTACCGCCGAAGCTTCTGGCGATATTTCCTGATCGCGTTCGTGTTGCTCTATTCGATCAACGCCAGTGGCTGGCTCGGAAGGTTGAAAGGCACGTCGATGCCGGTCGATGCTCTAAATACCGAGTGGCATTTCAATTTCCTGTTGTCGCAATTGGTCCTGCTGGTGCTCGCCTTCCGCCTGCGGCGGCATTCACGCGGCACGCGGCTGTTGCCGCCGACTGCCTACAACGTCGTGCTGGCGGTGGCATTGGTGGCCGTGGCCGGCGCCTGCGAAAGGCAATGGCCGGCCTGGGTGTGGGACTGGAAGTTCCTGGACGATGGATTCCTCAGCAAGGGATTCTTCAAATGGGAGTTCATCCTGGTCGTGCTGCCGCTGCTCTACATGCTGCTCAAGCAGTCGGCGGTCTGGGAAAGCGACAAGCGCAAGAACATCGTCGTCTGCCTCGATGGTACCGGCCAGACGACGGGACAGACCGAGTTTGGCCGCTCGGTCCAGACCAACGTGCTCAAGCTGTTCGGCATGCTGAAGCAGGACGATCCCAAGGGTGCGCTGATGAGCGCGCTGCAGAACGGCCATTTCGACGCCACCTTGGCGAAGCGCTACCAGGACAAGCAGATCGCGTTCTATTACAGCGGCGTCGGCAATACGATCGAGAACAGCCCCGTCCTCGATCTGCTGGGCTCGGCGACCGGCCTCGGCGCCGACAGCATCGTCGATCGCGCCTACCTCGACGTCATGCGGGTCTACCGGCCCGGCGACCGGATCTTCATCTTCGGCTTCAGTCGCGGCGCCGCGATCGCCCGCCTCGTCGCCCGCATGATCGACCAGCGTGGCGCGCCGCGACACTTGTGGACACTGCGGCTATTGGGCCGGCATTGGGTCGTGTGGAAGTCGGACAGCAAGCTGCACGACGTGCCCGTCAGTGTGCTCGGCTGCTGGGACACGGTCGGCGCCTTCGGCGTCGCCAAGACCATTGCCGGTATCGACTTCCGGCGGATCAACGGCTTCAAGGATCTCTCGATCGCCGACAATGTCGAGCAGGCCTATCACATAGTTGCGCTCGATGAGGCACGAGACAGTTTCGTGCCGACACTGATGGATTCAGACCCGCTCACGCCCGAGCGCATCGTCGAGGTGTGGTTCAGCGGCGATCACTCCAACGTCGGCGGCAGCTGGGCGACGGACAAGCTCTCTGACGTCACGCTCGATTTCCTGCTGAAGCTGACCAGCAGCGGCTATGCCACCGACGACAAGTCAGTGCCCGGCGATGAATTGTGGGGCCTGTATCTGAGCGCCGTCAACGGCAAGACCGTGCCCAAGGCCGCCGACCTCTCCGATACCGTGGTTCTCGATCCCGATCCGTTGGGCCAGTTGCGGCAGGTGACTTCCGCGATCTACGAGTATGGCCCGCGCAAAATGCCGCTGCACGCGGTCATCTCCGATACCGTGATCGAGCGCATGACGCAGTCGCAGCCAGCCTACGCGCCGCAGAGCCTGTTCGATCTCAACGACGAGTTGGACAAGAAGCGGGACACGATCGACGCCAAGGTCGCACGGCTCGCCGAGACCCAGTCGCTCAACGCCGGCGAGCCCGAGAAAATCCTCGAGTTCAAGGAAAAACTGCGCCTGACCCGGTGGCAGCAATACTGGATCGATCTCAATGCCAAGCGGACGACGCCGCTGCCGGCGGAGAGATTGTCGAACAAGGCCGCCTGACGCCGATCCTCGTATCGATCACAATCTTACAACTGCACACCCTTCATGCCGCCCGCGGGATAGCGCGAGCCGGCAGCGGCACCGATCGGCACGGCGGCTGAGATCTCGGCCACTTCCGCGGCCGACAGCTTGACATCGAGGGCGCCGAGATTTTCCTCCAGTCGCTTGAAATAGCGCGTGCCGGGGATCGCCACGATGTCGTCGCCCTGGGCCAGCAGCCAGGCCAGGGTCAGTTGCGCCGGGGTGCAGCCTTTGCGCGCCGCGATCGCCTCGATCTTCATTACCAGCTCGCGGTTGCGGGCGAAGTTCTCGGCCTGGAAACGGGGATGGGCGGCGCGGCGGCCATCGATGTCACTCAAGCTCTGCAGCGCGCCGGTGAGGAAGCCGCGGCCGAGCGGCGAATAGGCGACGTAGCCGATGCCGAGCTCACGCGTGGTCTTCAAGGTCGCCTCGGCTTCTGCGCGGTAAAGCAGGGAGTATTCGGTCTGCACGGCCGAGATCGGATGCACCTTGTGCGCCCGGCGGATGGTCTCGGGCGCCGCTTCCGACAGCCCGAGATAGCGCACCTTGCCCTGCTCGATGAGGCGCTTCATGGCGCCAACCGTATCTTCGATCGCGACTTTTGGGTCGACACGATGCTGGTAGTAGAGGTCGATGACCTCGACGCCGAGCCGCTTCAGGCTCGCCTCGCAGGCAGCGATCACATACTCCGGCCGGCCGTCGACGCCATTGACTGGGCCGTCGCCCTTGGTCTGACCGAACTTGGTCGCCAGCACGACGCGGTCGCGGCAACCCTTGATGGCGCGGCCAACCACTTGTTCGTTGTGGCCCCAGCCGTACATGTCGGATGAATCCAAGTGATCGACGCCACGATCGACCGCCTGCCGGATGAGTGTTTCGGATTCGGCGTCGTTGGCGGCGCCGTAGATGCCCGATAACGACATGCAGCCAAGGCCGATGGTGGAAACCGACAATCCCTGCCTGCCAAGCTTCCGGTGCGCGATTTCTTGCATGTGTGCCATAGCCTCGAAGTTGATGATGTTGTTCTCGCGAGCGTGGTTGCAGGGATAGTTATCACGGCAGGGCAGGGCTCGGACAGTATACCGATTTCACTCCGCCCACATTGGCGCCACAAACGACGCGCGAGGAAATTGGTGAACTGTCGCCTGAGATCCAGCATGAACCACGCCTCAAATGCCGCCGCTCTCTACCCGCCGACGGTCAAGCCGCCGGACAAGCCGTTATCACTCTGGCGCTTCCTGCCGACGTTCGTACGCAATCCGCTGCGCTCGGTGCCGCAGCAGGCCTACGAGGATGACTTCGCTGCGGTGTCGCCGCGGCCCGGCGTCGTCATCATGTGGCTATCGGCGCCGGCACTGGTCGAGCAGGTGCTGCTCGCCGAGGCCGACAATGTCGCGAAGAGCCGGGTCGAAAAGCGCGTCTTCAATGCTTCGCTCGCCGGCAGTGTGCTGGTCTCGGACGGCGCCGACTGGCGCTGGCAGCGCCGCGCCCTGGCGCCGCTGTTTCGCGCCGCCGACATCCAGGCCTACGTGCCGGCGATGGCGGCGGCGGCACAAGCGCAGGTCGCCCGCTGGCAACAGGGCAGCGCCGGACAGATCCGGCCCATCGATCAGGACATGCTGCGCGCCACATATGACGTGATCCTGTCGACAATGCTGGTCGGCGGCCGGCCGGCCGAAGCCGAGACCATCCTCAAGGCCGGCAACGACTACCTCGCCCGCGCCTCCTGGGAGATCGCCTATGGCATCCTCGACGCGCCGGCATGGCTGCCACATCCCGCAACCTGGCAAATGCGCCGCGCCGCACGCGAACTACGCCGTTCGGTTGGCGCCATCATCGCGCGGCGTCGTGCCGAGGGCGGCAGCCCGACCGACCTGCTCGGCCGGCTGCTGTCAGCCCGCCATCCCGACACGGGCGAGCCGATGTCGGAGGCACTGCTGGTCAGCAACCTGCTCACCCTGCTCGAAGCCGGCCACGAGACCACCGCCAAGGCCTTGACCTGGACGCTCTACCTGCTGGCGCGGGCGCCGGACTGGCAGGCCCGGGTGCGCGACGAAGTGCACAGCGTCGCCGGCGATCGCCCGATCGGCCCGGACGATGTCGCCAAGCTCGCCATCACCCAGCGCGTCGTCAAGGAGGCGATGCGGCTCTATCCGCCGGCGCCGGTGATGGCGCGCGATCCACTGGTGCCGCTCAATATCGGCGCCCACCGCATCACGCCGGGCTCGCAGATCGTCATTCCGATCTTCGCCATCCATCGCCATCGCAAACTGTGGGATGATCCCGACCGCTTCGATCCGGACCGCTTTCTGCCCGAGGCGGAGGCCGTCCGGCCACGGACGCAGTATATGCCGTTCGGCGCCGGCCCGAGGGTGTGCATCGGTGCCAGCTTCGCGATGACCGAAGCGACGGTGCTGCTCGCGACCTTCGTTCGCGCCGCCCGCTTCGACTGGGACGGCCGGCACAAGCCCGAGCCGGTCAGTCGCGTGACATTGCGGCCGGCGGGCGGCATGCCGCTTAGCGTGACCGTAGAGGCCGGGGCATGAGGCTCGACCGCCGGACGCTTATTCGAGGACTTGGCATGACAGCCGCGAGCAGCATCACCGGACCCGCTGCAGCGGCGGCCCCGGTCACGACCGGCGCGATGTCGCTCGCCGCGTCGAAATTCGACCTCCTGCGCGGCAAGCGGGTCGGGCTCGTCACCAACCACACCGGCCGCGTCGGAGGGGCGCATCTCGCCGATTTGATAAGCCGCAGCAGCGACTGCAAGCTCACCGCCATTCTCGCGCCGGAGCACGGATTGCGCGGCACCACCGAAGCCGGCGCCAAGGTCGGCGACGCGCGCGATGCTGCGACCGGCGCGCCGGTGTACAGCCTCTATGGCGCCACCCGCAAGCCGACGCCCGGCATGCTGCGCGACGTCGATTGCCTGGTGTTCGACATCCAGGACGTGGGTGTGCGCTTCTACACCTACATCTCGACCATGGGCCTCGCCATGCAGGCCGCCGCCGCCGCGCGCATCCCCTTCGTCGTGCTCGACCGGCCGAACCCGATCGGCGGCATCGACGTGTCGGGCTTCGTGCTCGAGCCGGCCTTCAAGTCTTTCGTCGGGCAATATCCGATACCGATCGTGCATGGCCTGACGGTCGGCGAGCTCGCCCGCATGATCAAGGGCGAGCGCTGGCTGCCAGGTCTCGCCGCGCTCGAACTCAAAGTGGTGCCGCTCGTCGGCTGGCGGCGCGCCATGCGCTGGCCCGAAACCGGACTGCCGTGGGTCGCGACCAGTCCCAACATCCCGACGTTCGAATCGGCGCTGGTCTATCCCGGCATCGGCATCGTCGGCGAAAGCCTGGTCAACGAGGGCCGCGGCACGCCGACGCCATTCCAGCAATTCGGCGCGCCATGGCTCGATGCCGGCGCAGCGGCGGCGCACTTGAACGGCTTGCGGCTGCCCGGCGTGCGCTTCGAAGCGACCGCATATACGCCGCAGCCGATCGCGAACGTGGCGGCCCACCCGCGCTTCGAAGGCCAGCGGATCGCCGCCGTACGCCTGGCTCTCACCGATATCGCCGCCTACCGGCCGCTCGAGGTCGGCATCCACGTCCTGGCGCACCTGCGTGATGCCAGCCCGTGCCAAGGGCCAATCGCTGCTCGAAAACTTCGACATGTTCCGCAAGATCGCCGGTACTCGCCGGCTCGACGGTATGCTCGCAAGCGGCGCCGGCGGCGGCGACATCATCGCCACCTGGCAGGATGAGGTGCGCCGGTTCTCGGAGCGTCGCGCTCAGTATCTGATGTACGCCTGAGACTTCGCAAGCTCCTCGACCACACCGCCTGGCGGCGCTATCGTGGTATCGATGGCGCTCGCGCCCGGCCGGAGAGAACCAGATGCAGCAATGGCTCGGCAAGACCGCTAAGAGCGCCTGCCCGCACGATTGTCCGAGCGCCTGTGCGCTCGAAGTCGCGATCGACGGCCGTGGCCGGATCGGCAGGATCGGCGGCGCCAAGGACAACAGCTATACCCTCGGCGTCGTCTGCGCCAAGGTCGCGCGCTACGCCGAACGGATCTACCACCCTGACCGACTGCTGACGCCGATGCGGCGCACCGGTGCCAAGGGCAGCGGCCGGTTCGAGCGCATCTCATGGCCGCAGGCCCACGACGAGATCGCCGAGCGCTTCGCCGCCATCGCCGGGAAATACGGAAAGGAGTGCATCTGGCCGTACCACTCCGGCGGCAACATGGGCGTCGTCCAGCGCTATGGCCTCGACCGGCTGCGCAACGTCATGGGTTACGCCCGCCAGCAGACGACGATCTGCGTCACGCCCGCCGAATCGGGCTGGAAGGCCGGTGTCGGCAAGCTCTTGGGCTGCGACCCGCGCGAGATGGCGCATTCCGACTTGATCGTGGTGTGGGGCGGCAACCCGGTGTCGACCCAGGTCAACCTGATGACCCACATCACCCGCGCCCGCAAGAGCCGCGGTGCCAAGCTGGTGGTGATCGACGTCTATCGCACGCCGACCGTCGAGCAGGCCGACATGGCGCTGATCATCAAGCCGGGATCTGACGGCGCGCTGGCGCTGGCGGTGATGCATGTGCTGCTGGCCGAGGGCCTCGCCGACCGCGACTACCTTGCCCGCCTCACCGACTTTGACGCTGAGACCGAGCAGCACATCAAGACCCGCACGCCCGAATGGGCGGCTGGCATAACCGGCCTGTCGGTGGCGCAGATCGTCGAGTTCGCCAGGCTCTACGGCCGCACCGCCAGGAGCTTCCTGCGCGCCGGCTTCGGTTTCACGCGGACCCGCAACGGCGCCGCCGCAATGCATGCCGTCTCATGCCTGCCGGCGCTGACCGGCAGCTGGAAGGAAATGGGCGGCGGCGCCTTCTTTCTCGCCTTCGACAACGCGATGTGGGGCCTCGATACCCGTTTCATGTATGCCCACGACGCGATCGATCCCGAGGTACGTATCCTCGATCAATCGCGGATCGGGGCAGTGCTCACTGGCGAACGCGAAGCTCTCAAAGGTGGTCCGCCGGTCAAGGCGATGCTGATGCAGAACGCCAATTCGGCAACGGTGGCGCCCGATACCTCAACCGTCATCCGCGGGCTCGCGCGCGACGATCTGTTTCTCGTGGTGCAGGAACAGTTCCTGACGCCGACCGCGCGCTTCGCCGACATCGTGCTGCCGGCGACCACCTTCGTCGAGCACGATGACCTCTACTACGGCCTCGGACATACCGCGCTGACGTTCGGGCCGAAACTGATCGAGCCGATCGGCGAAGCCCGGCCGAACAGTTTCGTCGTGCGCGAGTTGGCGCGCCGGCTCGGCGGCCGGCATCCCTCGCTCGAGCTCGACGATCGCGGCCTGCTCGAGGCCGGTCTGTCGCGTGCCGGCATGCCGTCGCTGGCTGACATCGAGCAGGTTGGCTGGCTCGATCGCGCGATGCCGTTCGAGCAGGCGCATTTTCTCGACGGCTTCCCGCAGCCCGACGGGCGCTTCCACTTCAAGCCCGACTGGTCGGCGGTCGGCCCCGATCACGCCGCGATGCCGCGCCTGCCGGACTGGAGCGGCAACTTCGAGCAGGCGACCGCGACGCATCCCTTCAAGCTCGTTTGTCCGCCGGCCCGTCACTTTCTCAATTCGACGTTCTCCGAGACACCGACCAGCATCGCCAAGGAAGCCAGGCCGCAGGTCCGGATGCACCCGAAGGCGGCGCTCGACTGCGGCATCGCCGACGGTGACCGGGTCCGCATCGGCAACGATCGCGGCTCGGTGGTGCTGAGAGCCAGGCTCGACGAGCAGCAGCAGCCGGCAACGCTGGTGGTGGAGGGCATCTGGCCGTCGGACGCGTTCGAGGAAAAGCAGGCAATCAACACCCTGATCAGCGCCGATCCGGTGCCGCCGAACGGCGGCGTCGCATTCCACGACACCGCGGTCTGGATGCAGCCGGCGTGAGCCCGGCCGTCACGGCTTTGCCGCGGCCGGCGGCGCCAGCAGATCGAGCAAGCGCTTGAAGTCGGCGGTCGAGCCGGTCTGGCCGAGCACCGCGCGCTCGATCTCAGCCGTGCGCACTGCGCCCAGCACCGGCGTCGCGAACTGGCGGTACTTAGCCACCACGTCGTCGTGCGTCGGCTGCGGCAGCGGCCCGCCGGATGCTTCCCGCAGGCCACTGTCAAAGCGGCGGCCGTCATTCAGGACCAGGCTGACGCCGCCGAGTCTGCGGCCGGGATAAGCCTGCTCACACTCCTCGTCGACGATGACCTGGGTGATCGCCGTCAACCGACGGATCTCGGGATCGGCGAAGCTCGCCGCCTCGATCTCGGCGACGCCGACCCGGCCGCGCGCCAGCGCCGCCGCCACCGGCCAGCAGATCGCGTACTGCGCCACTGCCGACGACGCCGGCACGTCGCGCCAAAGCTGCGCCGAATAGCGGAACACGCGGATCTCGACCCGGGCAATTTCAGCCGATTGCAGCCGGTTGGCGCTCATCAATGCGAGCGCGGCATCGATCGGCGCGTGCGCCCAGCGGCACACCGGGTAGTTCTTGATGTACTGCCGTTCCGTCAACCAGTTGTGCCCGAAATCCTGCCAGGCGAAGGCCGCATCGTCGAACTCGATCAGCGCCGCTGGCGCGCCGGTGAAGCCGTCGGCCGCGACGAGGGCGGCATAGACGCCGGTCGGCGCGCCCCAGCCGGTGCCGTCGTGCAGCATCGTCGGGTTGGCGATCTCACGCATCATCTGGCTGCGCGGCGCGTGATATTCGGCAATGCCGAGCGCGTGCCGGGTCGCCGTGCGTGGCAGGCCGAGCAGGCGGGCGCCGATCGCGGCGCAGCCGATCGCGTTCCAGGCGCCGGAGGTGTGATAGTCGGCGGTGGTCGCGTGCAGCGCCGCTGCCGCGCGGTAGGAGATCTCGTAGCCCAGCACCAGGGCCGCGAGCGCCTCGCGTCCCGACAGCCGATCGCGGCCTTCGGCGAACACCGAAAGCGCCGGCAGGAGTGCGGCGCCGGCGTGGCCCTTGGACGGCTGCCAGCCGTCGTGGGCATCGAGATTGTCGAGTTGCGTCGCCATCGCGAAGGCAGCTCCCGGCAGCGACGCCCGCCGGCCGTCGAACAGCAGCCGCGCCGAAGGTGCGCCTGGCCCCGACGCCCAGTGGCGCACAGCGTGATCCTTGGCAATGCGCGCCGCCTGCATGTCGGCGCTGGCGGCGAGCACACCGACCAGGTCGAGCAGCAGCAGGCAGGCGAAGTCGCCGACACTCCGGGGAATCTGGTCGAAGCTCAGGCCTTCGATCGCTGCGGCGATGCGGTCGAACCGCGCCGACGGGGTCGGCAGCTCCTGCATCTGGGTCACGGCGGCGGTCTCCATGCGGGTTTTCGGCGGCCGCATCATCCGCCACCTCCGCTAATTGCACAACCGCCCTTTGCCGGTTCGCCTTGACGCCTGCCGCCGCACCTCGCACCTTCGGGGCCAGGCAACAGGCATCGGAGGACGTCATGGATTTGGGTCTCAAGGGTCGCAAGGCGATCGTGTGCGCGGCATCGAAGGGGTTGGGACGCGGCTGCGCCGAGGCACTGGCCGCGGAAGGCGTTGAACTCACCATCTGCGCCCGTACCAAGGACGTGCTGGAGGCGACCGCCGCCGAGATCCGCAAGGCAACAGGCGTGAAGGTCAACGCCGTCGCCTGCGACGTGACGACGGACGCCGGCCGCAAGGCGCTGCTCGCCGCCTGTCCCAACCCCGACATCTTGATCAACAACGCCGGCGGCCCGCCGCCTGGCGACTTCAAGGATTTCTCGATGGATGACTGGCGGGCCGCCGTCGAGGGCAACATGATCACGCCGCTGGCGCTGATCCATGCCACCGTCTACGGCATGATGGACCGCGGCTTCGGCCGCATCCTCAACATAACGAGCTTCTCGGTGAAATGTCCGATCCCGACACTGGAGTTGTCGAACGGGGCGCGGGCGGGGCTCACCGGCGCGGTGGCGGCGCTGGCGCGCCGGACAGTGTCGCGCAACGTCACGATCAACGCCCTGCTCCCCGGCCCATTCGAGACCGACCGGCTGCGCGGCACCACGACCAAGCTCGCCGCCGCCCGCGGCGTCTCATTCGAGCAGGTCCACCAGGAACGCAAAAAGGAAGTCCCCGCCGCCCGCTTCGGCACAACCGCCGAGTTCGGCGCCACCGCCGCCTTCCTCTGTTCGGCGCATGCAGGCTTCATCACCGGTCAGAACGTCGTCATCGATGGCGGCTCGTTCAACAGCACCTTCTGAGGCGCAGCACGGCGCGCTCAGCCGTTTCTTGTGCTCAGATGCGTGTTAACCACGTCTCCGATCTGGCGTGGATTCGATTAACTCTCTCCGCTAACCCCCGACCCACAACGCGCTGCCTCCGGCCTGGAGGGAGCGCGTTGTCGTTTTGGCCTCCGGGGGAGGCCAGCGAAAAGCGTAAAGGAGTTCGAAAATCATGAGACAGTTTCTACTTGCTGCCGTTGCGGTCGCAACCTTCGGCCTGATCGGCTCGGATAGCGCCAGCGCCGCCTGGCAAGACACGATCTTCGGCACCAACACCAATGGCAGCCGTAGCGAAGAGCGACCTGCTCGCGCCACCCGGGCCGAGAGCCGCGACGGGGGCGGTGAAGTCCGCAACCAGCGCCGCACTCGAGCCGCTCGCGCCGAAACATCGGATGACGAGCGGCCGGCCCGCTCACGCCGGGCCCGGGCCGAACGCAGCGACAGGGGCGACGAAGGCCGCAGTCAGCGTTACACCCGCACCGCCCGCGCCGAGACCTCGGATGACGAGCAGCCGATCCGCTCGCGCCGCTCCGGCCGCAGCAACTCGGGCTACGAGGGCGGCTCGAGCATCGGTTCCGGCATGGCGTCCTACTACTGGCAACCGCAGCGCGTGGCCTCGGGCGGCTGGTTCAACCCGAACGCCATGACTGCTGCCCACAAGACGTTGCCGTTCGGTACCCGCGTCCGTGTCACCAATCAGCGCAACGGCCAGTCGGTCGACGTGGTGATCAACGACCGCGGCCCCTATGTCGCCGGCCGCGTCATCGACCTGTCGTCGGCGGCTGCTGGTGCCATCAACATGAAGGGCTCGGGCGTGGTGCCGGTCCGCATGACGGTCCTGGGTCGCTGATACAAGCAGCAACCTCAGTCGAAGCCAGCGGCGGGAGCTAGGTAGTTCCCGCCGCAAATGTATCGGACGGCCGTGGAAAACCGCGAATCGGGCTAAGCCATGCCTCGGGATCGCCACCTTGGCGACAGACATGCTTCGCCGATGCATATCAAGCCTCTTGCCGCCATTGCTATCCTCGTCGCGCTACCGCAGCCAGCCGGCGCGCAATACTATGAGCGACACTGGAACACGTCTGTTGCAGCTGCACCGTCACCTGCCAGCGCGATCGTCACCGGCGCCCTGCCTGCGCCGACGACACCTGCCGGCCCGAGCCTGACGCAGTCGAAGCTGCATGCCTTGGACGGCATCGCCTCATACTACTGGCAGGGCCAGACGACGGCCTCCGGCGAGCCTTTCGACAGGAACGCATTGACCGCCGCCCATCGCACCCTGCCCATGAATACCCGGGTAAAGGTCACCCACGTCCAGAGCGGCCGGTCGGTGGTGGTGCGGATCAACGATCGCGGACCGTTCAAGCCAGGCCGCGTCGTCGACCTGTCCGACCGTGCCGCCGAGATCCTCGGCTTCAAGGCGCGCGGGCTGGCACGGGTGCGGCTCGAGGTGGTGCGCTGATCGTCGCCGGACGCTGATTCGCGGTCGGGGTGCGGCGCAACGCCGGCGCCTAGCCTTTGCCGCTCCAGTGCACCAAACGACCCTCGAGCCGCGCGCCAGCCGGTCGAGAGACACACGCGCCATGGCCGCGTGGGCTGAGGCTCGCGGCTTCAAGACGGCAATCATTGAGCGCACCTTCGGCCCCACCTTTAGGGTCGACAGGGCTGAGCCCAGCGTTGCACTGATCGGGGTGGACAACGCGCTTGCCCGCCAGTCTGTGGAGGAGGTCGGCTTCTTGCGCATCATCGAGGCCGGCCTGGGGCACGGGCCGGACGATTTTCTCGGCATCGACCTGCATACGTTCCCGGCGTCGAGGACGGCACGGGCGACATGGCCCGAGATCGGCGCCTCCGATCCTGACATCGCGAAGCCCGCCTATCGCGCATTGCTGGAAGCCACCGGCGATCGCTGCGGCATGGTGCGCCTTGCCGCGCGTTCCATCGGCGCGCCGTTCGTTGGGGCGGCGGCCGCTGCGCTAGTGGTCTCGGAACTCCTGCGTCTCGGTGTAGGTGGACCTGCCAATGAGGTCGTCTCATGCCATCTGCGCGATCCTGAAGCCTGCTTGGTGGTCCCCAGTCAAAACCTAGGTCCTTACAACGCTGGAAGCATCCCAGTTGCCGCCTAGAACAAGATCCGCAGCCGCCGAAGGCTCTTAGGCGAGAAGGTTGCAGACCAGAGCGGCTCCGAGTAGTGGCGATGGAACAGCAGGTTGGCCTCCCAAATCGCTCCCGACCCCGCATTGCCTCGTACCGTCTATTCTCGATGATCCCAACCCCGAACAGGTGGAGGGGGCTCAGCGACGGCCACTGTCGGCCTTGGCGAGATACAGGCTGCTGCGATTACGGACGAAGGCGAACAATAGTAACAACGTGCGAGAAGGCAGGAGCGGAGTGAGTGGGCCGTTGTGATGCAATCCGCCGCCGACGTGCAGCCGTGCAACGCTCGTCTACCTGCATGCATGACAATCAATTACGCCTTGGGCGTCTCGATTGCGCGGTCGCAGAAAGCGTCGTTCGCAGCCGCGGCACCGCGAAATCGATGAAGGCGCGGACTTTGGGCGCGATGATCCGGCGCTGCGCATAGATGAGATGCACAGGCACAGCTGGAGGGGCATGGCTTTCGAGCACAGGTACAAGCCTGGACGCCTTGAGCTGCTCGATCACCATGTATGAGAGCACGAGCGTGATCCCTTTTCCGCTCTCGGCCAGTGCGATGTTGGCGTGCGCGTCATTGGTCTCGATGCTCGGCTGCAACGCTATGCGTGCCGATTTCCCCTCACTCAGATGGCGCCACTCGCGGCCCGGGAGCAGCGTCGTGTGAGAGATCACCGAATGAGTTCTGAGATCCGCCGGCTTCCCCGGTGAGCCGCGCTTCTTGAGATACTCAGGGCTGGCCGCCAGCATCCGCCGAACCTCGCCAATGTGAGTGGAGACCAGCGATGAATCCGGCAGGTGCGCGATGCGCACGGCGAGGTCGAAGCCCTCGTCTACAAGATCGACGACCCGGTCGAAGAGCAACATCGACACGTTGACCAGGGGGTGCGCCTCAACAAAATCCGCAACGATCGGCCGTAATACGTCACGGCCGAACCCAACGGACGCGGTGATCGCGAGGTGACCAGACGCCAGCCGCGCCTCGCCCCTGACATCCTGCTCGGCCGTATCGAGGTCACCGAGCACGCGCTTGGCATCCTCGAGGAACCGGGCGCCTGGCTCGGTGAGGTGCACCGTCCGCGTCGTGCGGTCGAACAGGCGCACGCCAAGTCGATCCTCCAGGGCGGCAACCGCGCGCGTGACCGCGGGCGGAGAGCTGTGCAGTGCTACTGCCGCCTTCGCGAACCCCTTGGCCTCGGCAACGGCGATGAACACGCGCAGCTCGTGGAAGCGGTCCATGGATAATTCCATCAAGCGGAATGAAGAGTTCCACTCTTCTAGCATTCTTGCAGAGGCTTGCGAAGCGTATCTCAGTGCCATCGGGAACGAACTGATGTCCCGGTAGCAACCTCAAGGAGATCACTCATGTCACGCATCGCTACGCCCGCCTCGATCGAAGCCAGCCCCGCCGCATCGCAGCCGCTGCTGCAGGCCGTGAAAAAGCAGCTCGGCGTCGTCCCCAACCTGTTCCGGGTTGTCGGCAACAGTCCCGCGGCGCTGGAAGGCTATCTCGGCCTCAATGGCGCACTCGGCAAAGGCAAGATCGACGTCAAGACCCGCGAGCGGATCGCGCTCGCCGTCGCCGAAATCAACGGCTGCGGCTACTGCCTCGCCGCGCATTCGTATCTGGCCAAGAACCTCGCCAAGCTCGACGAGGCTGAGATCTCGGCAAATCGCGGTGGCGCCTCCAACGATCCCAAGGCCGATGCCGCAGTTGCGTTCGCCGCAAAGATCGTCCGCGAGCGCGGCCACGTCGCCGCGGCTGATCTCGAAGCCGTGCGTGCCGCCGGCTACGGCGACGCCGAGGTCATCGAGATCGTGCTGCATGTAGCGCTCAACACGCTCACCAACTACGTCAACGAGGTCGCCGGCACCGACATCGACTTCCCCGTTGTCGCTGCGCGCAGCGCCGCTTGAGCCAGGTCGATCCCACCCAATACTCCCTGTGAAAGGAAACCGGTCATGTCGATCCCCACCGCAATCAGACGAGCCCTGCAGGCCAGCGCCGTTGCCATAACCGTTGTCGGGCTTCCCATCGCGCTCGTCGACGCAGCGCCGGCCGGAGGCAAGGCGCAAGTCGCCCAGGCGCGCAGCACGCTGCCCTCTCAGGTCCGGTACAAGAGCGCGACGATCGACGGCGTCGAGGTCGCCTACCGCGAGGCGGGCCGTGAGAGCGCGCCAGCCATCATTCTTCTCCACGGGTTCCCGACGTCGTCGCACATGTTCCGCAATTTGATCCCGGCGCTGGCCAGCCGGTACCGCGTCATCGCGCCTGACTATCCAGGGTTCGGACAAAGTGGGATGCCGGACCGTGCGACCTTCAAGTACAGCTTCGACAACTACGCCAGGCTCCTCGAGGGCCTGACCGAGAAGCTCGGTGTCAGGCGCTACGCGCTCTATGTGATGGACTACGGCGCACCGGTCGGCTTCCGACTGGCAGCCAAGCACCCCGAGCGCGTCTCGGCTCTGATCGTCCAGAACGGCAATGCCTACGACGAGGGAATCCAGAAATTCTGGGAGCCGATCCAGAAGTACTGGGCGAGTGGCGCGAAGGAGGATCGCGAGGCGATCCGCTGGCTGACGTCGCTGAAGGCCACCAAGTGGCAGTACACCAACGGCGTGCCCGACACCTCGCTGGTCAGCCCCGACGCCTGGACGCACGATCAGGCGCTGCTCGACCGGCCCGGCAATCAGGAGGTCCAGCTCGATCTGTTCTACGACTACCGCACCAACATTCCGCTCTATCCCGAGTGGCAGGCCTACTTCCGCAAGCATCAGCCGCCGACGCTGGTGCTGTGGGGCAAGAATGACGCAATCTTCGTGGCCGACGGAGCTGCGCCCTATAAGCGCGACATCAAGCGCGCCGAGGTGCATCTGCTCGATACCGGACACTTCGCCTTGGAGACCCACGGTCCCCAGATCGCATGGCTGATCCGGGAGTTTCTCGGTCGAAAGGTGCCATCCAAGTAGAGCGGGAAAGAACTCATTCACCCAGCAGCCGGCCGAGCCGTCTCTACAAGTGATGGTTCGATCGCGCGCTCATCATCGCGCTGCGCCAGGAGAAAACAGATGGAATCGAGACCGCCACTTCCACCCTTCACTTTCGACACAGCAATCCAGAAGGTCCGCATGGCCGAGGACGGCTGGAACTCGCGCGATCCCCATCGCGTGGCGCTCGCCTACACCCACGACAGCCAATGGCGCAACCGTTCCGAGTTCCCCAGGGGCCGTGATGAGATCGTCGCGTTCCTGACCGCCAAGTGGGCGCGCGAGCTGGACTACCGCCTGGTCAAGGAAATCTGGGCATTCGCCGGCAATCGGATCGCCGTGCGGTTTGCCTACGAATGGCATGACGCCGGTGGCCAGTGGTTTCGCTCCTACGGCAACGAGAACTGGGAGTTCGATCAACAGGGTCTCATGCAAAAGCGCTTCGCCAGCATCAACGATCTGCCGATATCCGAAAATGATCGCAAATTTCATTGGCCGCTCGGACGCCGTCCGGACGATCATCCAGGCCTCAGCGAGCTTGGCCTCTAAGGATCAACTCAAGAAGGGCAACCGTCGTGGGACACAAGTTTGCAGAGATTGCTTTCACGCCTTCAGTGAAGGCCGTGCAAGAGCAGAGCGGAAGTCGCAGCTCCTACGCCCGCATGGAAGGCGGGGAGACGCGCAACGATCGGCTCGGCCCCAGCGAGGCCGGTTTCATTGCCGCGCGTGACAGCTTCTACATGGCCAGCGTCAGCGAGACGGGCTGGCCCTACATCCAGCATCGCGGCGGCCCACAAGGCTTCGTTCGCGTGCTCGACGAGAAGACGCTTGGCTTCGCCGATTTCCGCGGCAACCGGCAGTACGTCAGCGTCGGCAATCTCATGAAAGACGATCGCGTGTCGCTGTTCTTCATGGACTATGCCAACCGCACGCGGCTGAAGCTTCTCGGCCGTGCGAAGCTCGTGGACGTTTCGGATGGCGAGACCTTGGAGCGCCTCAAAGTTCCCGGCTACCGCGCCGCGGTCGAGCGGGGATTCCTCATTACCGTCGAGGCGTTCGACTGGAACTGCCCGCAGCACATCACACAGCGCTATTCGCTCGTCGATGTCGAGCAGGCAACCGCAAACCTCCGGCAGCGCATCGCCGAGTTGGAGGCGGAACTGGCGAGCTCGCGCGCCCCAGGCACGTGAAGGCTGGTTCGGTCTTTGAGCCAGGGGGAAAGCCATATCTGCACTGATCAAAGGCGATCTCGATGCGGCGGAGGACTACTTCGAGGCCAAGTCGAAATCGGGAGAGACCGACGGTAGATCGTCCTACGAAGCTGCGGAGGCATTGCATTTGAAGGCGGCGTTGCAATCACTCCGCGATCCGGCGGCGGCCCTCGATGCGTGCCTCAGGGCTGTCGACCGGAACCCCGCCGACCCTCTCGGCTGGAGCCGGCTCGGCCACCTCTATCTCCGGACTGGCCAACTTACCGAGGCCCAGGCCGCCTTCCAGAAGGCTGTCGCCGTGTGACAACGGTTGCGCATGGGGCACTCACTGGTCCGGAGCAACTCTGGCAATGACGAGTTAGGAACGTCGCCCGCAATTCTCGACGGGTATGAGGCCTGTGTCTCGGAAAGCTGACGGTCGCGATGCGAACGAGCTGGGCGCAGCCGCGGCTGGCAAATGCGCGTTGCTTCGGTTTGGGTGTGTCAGCTCATTGACAGCGTGCGGCGGGCCTCCTCCAGAGCGACTGCGGCTCGGTCGCCGATCGAGGAGAGAAGCCTGCGGTTGTTGAACCAGTCGACCCATTCGAGCGTGGCGTACTCGACGGCCTCCAGCGTGCGCCACGGTCCGCGTCGATGGATCACCTCGGCCTTATAGAGGCCGTTGATCGTCTCGGCGAGCGCGTTGTCGTAACTGTCGCCGACGCTGCCGACCGATGGCACGAGCCCGGCCTCGGCGAGACGCTCCGTGAACTTGATCGAGACGTACTGCACGCCGCGATCGGAGTGGTGGACGAGGCCGCCGCCACAGACGGGCTTCGCTCGGCAATCGTCTTGGTCCGCTCGCCGATAAAGTGTTCCGCATCGGCCACCTCGTTGATTTTCACGAACTCACGGCGCCGGCGCGCTGGCCGGCGTGCAGATGGGTCTCGCCGTCACTGGCATCCCGCATCGCCCCGGCGTCGGCGTGGCGATGTCCCACTCGCAGGGCAACGTCAAGCCGGCGGCAGTATAATAGAAAAGGCAGTAATAACTCTTTACCTGATCCGGTTCGGATAGAAATAATCGACCAGGAACATGGGCACGGCAGGAACGTAGGTGCAAAGCAGCAGCACGCCGAGCAACACAGCGATGAAGTAGACGTTGACCTTGGTCGTTTCCCAGATGTCCGATTTGGCGATCGAGCAGGCGGTGATCAGGACGCTTGCTACCGGCGGAGTCTGTTGGCCGATGGCCAGGTTCAAGGTCACCACCAGCCCGAAGTGGATCGGGTCGATGCCGACCTTCTGGATCAGCGGGATGATGATCGGCACCACCAAGATGATCGCCGCCGACGAGTGCAGGAAGAACCCCAGCACCAAGAACAGCACGTTGAGGATCAGCAGGATCAGGTACTTGTTGCTGGTCCAGCCGGTGATGGCCTCAGCGAACTGCTGCGGCACCTTGGTGATAGTCAGTAGGTCGCCCATCAATATTGATGCTGCCACCAGCAGCATGACGACGGCGGTCTGCATGCCACCGTCGAGCATCGCGACCTTGAGTTGCTTCAAATCGAATTCGCCGTACCACAGGCCGACTAGGATCGCCGCCAGCACGGCGAGGCCCGCAGCCTCGGTCGCCGTGACGAGCCCCGAGAAGATGCCGCCGAGGATGATGGCCGGCAGCAGGAACGTTGGCAGCGCATCGACGAACGTCTCCCACACGCGGCACAGGTTGAATGCCTCCTCGACCGGGAAATTGTATCGGCGGGCGAACCAGTAGGCGACGCCCATCAGTCCGAAGCCGCCGAGCACGCCGGGAACGAAGCCAGCGACGAACAGCTGCTCGACCGAGGTGCCCGCGGCGATGGCGTAGAGGATCATCGGGATCGACGGCGGAATGATGATCGCCAGCGAGGCGGCAGAAGAGTTGACTGCGGCCGCGAACGGGGCGCTATAGCCTTTCTTCTTCATTGCCGGGATCAGCACCGAGCCGAGTGCGGCGACGTCGGCCACCGCGCTGCCGGAAATCTCGGCAAAGAACATCGACACGCCGACAGTGACCATCGCGAGGCCGCCGCGCACGAAGCCAATCAGCGAGGAGACGAACGCAATTAGTCGGCGCGTGATGCCGCCCGCATTCATGATGGCGCCGGCCAGCACAAACATCGGAATCGAGATCAGCGAGAAGCTGGTCGAGCCACGGTACATTTCGATGGCGATGGAGACGAGGCCCTCCGGCCCCTGGCTGATCAGGATTCCAAAGGTCGCTGCCACCGCCAGCGCGACCGCTATCGGCACGTTGATCAGTGTCAGTAACACCAACACCGCAAACATGGTCGCGACCAGCATGCTTCAGGACCTCTCGACCTCGAATTCGGGGTGCTCAAGCGAGCGACCCTCACGCACCGACTGCCAGTAGGCGGGCAGGCTCAGCAGCTCGCAGAGAATGAACAGGGTGGCGCTGATGGGAATGACGGACTGGGTGAGCGTGACCGGCACCCAGGGCAGGCTGATCAGGTTCTCGTCACCGATCACCTGCAGCACGCGCACGCCCGCCCAGGTCAGCAGCACGAAGAAGCCGATGACCGAGATCTCAGCGACTGCAGCCGCCGACAGGCGTGCACCCAAGGGAAACCGCAGCAACAATCCGTCGAATCCGATGTGACGCCGCCGCAACGCCGCCAAGGCCGCACCGTAATAAGTGATCCATGCCATCAGCACGGACGCCACCTCGTCGTACCAAATCAGCGAGTGGCCGAATCGGCGATAGAAAACGGCGACCATGACGACCAGCGTCAGCACCACCATCAACGTGATGAGCAGCCACTGTAGCAGCTCGTCCAGGCTCTTATGCAGCGTCGAGAGCATCGAGGGAGATCCTGATGTTGTGGGCGGCAATCGAGCGTATGCGACGCAAGCCGGCGCCGCCTACCGGCACGTTCGACGTGGAGCTATTTGGCCAACGCCTGGATCTGCTTGACCAGATCGGCACCGCCGGCAACGGACTTGCCAAACTCCTCGTAGATTGAGGCTGATGCAGCTATGAATGCGGGCTTGTCGGCCTCGTTGACCTGCATGGTGCTGGATTTGACCATCTGGTCGAGCAACTCGCTGTCGAGCTTGGCAGCGAGCTCGCGTGTCCAAGCCTCCGTCTCCTTGGCCGCGTCCTGAACGGCCTTCTGCACATCCGCCGGTAGCTTGGCAAACGGCTCGGGAGAGGCAACGATCCAGGCCGGCGTGAAGACGTGACCAGTCAGCGAAATGAACTTCTGTACCTCATGGAATTTGCCACCCCAGATTTGCGGATAAGGATTCTCCTGCCCATCCATGACGCCGGTCTTGAGCGCGGTGAACACCTCGCCATAGGCCATCGGCGTCGGGTTGGCGCCGTAGGCGCGGAACATTTTCACCCGCCATTCGCCTTGCGGGACCCGCAGCTTGACACCCTTCAGGTCGTCCGGCTTGACGATCGGCCTCACGTTGTTGGTGATTTGGCGGAAGCCGTTCTCCCAAGTACCGAGCACCAGTACGCCCTTGGCCTTGGCGGCTGGCGCGAGCACCTTATCGCCGACGCTTTCGACCACGCGCTGCATGTGGCCGCGATCCTTGATCAGATACGGCATCTCGAACACGCCGAACTCGGGCGCCACCGATGACATGATGGTCGAAGGCACCCAAAGCTGCAGCTGGTTGAGCTTCAACTTCTGCAGCATGTCCTTGTCCGAGCCCAGCTGGCTCGATCCGAATACGGAGACCTTGGCCTTGTCGCCGAGCTTGGCGTTGGCCCGCTTGGCGAACTCGTCGGCGGTCATGGCGATCAGGGAGCCAGGCTCCGCGACGTGGCCGAGTTTCAGCTCGACTTGCTCGGCGCCAGCACTCGCCGGCAACAACGCGAGAGCTGCCACAAATATTCGAGTGAATGTCGGTCTCACTTGCTCCTCCCAACGTTTTCTGTTTGAAGTGACGTGGTGCCATCCTATCAGCCACTCCGAAATTCTTCAGCCGATTTGTCAGGCTGACCAACGCTTAGCCAAGGTGGGCAGGGGGCATGACCTTGGCGGGTTTGGCGCACCGCATCTGACGTGCAACATGGTTACATACCCCAACAGAGCGAGGGTACCGTCGGAGATGACCGCCATTGCCGCGCCGTCTTACGCCCCAGCAGCGCAGGGAGTTGTTCCCGCCCCCTGTGCCGCCGCTCTGGTGGATTGAACGAGGACTATGGCCGTACCATACCGACGAGTGGCGAAGTTGGCTCGCATCCCGCAAGGCGGGCAAGGACTTGCCGGTCCCCAGGAATACGGCCATACGATAGGAGCAGGGACGAGAGCGGCTTATTCACTCGTGAGAGCAATTTCTGCTGACCGGGCGAGTACCAACCGTTCAGAACGGTAGTCGGTCACAGTTCTCAAGGATCGCAATTGGCCCTGACTGGTTTTGTTCCAGGCGACACTCCACATCCGCAGCTGAGACCATCGCGTCGGCGTTCCTCAAGCGTTCCTTGACCGGTCGTTTTCGGGGGCAGAGGATGAGTGGCGTTAGGGGGCTCAGAACGACGTTGTTGACCCCAATCGGTCGTGTTGCCCGCGCACTCTTTGCTGTAATCATTTTATCACAAATCCCGTCCCGCTTCGCCGCCGGACGGACGTCCCCTGGCCTACGACCCTCGCCAGGCTATGCCCATGGCCTGCTATTGGCGCAGGACCTGCGGCCAGTTTGCATCGGCCTTCCTGATGTAGCCGGGGATGTCCTTCTCCCAGTTGAGCTGCACACGCGGTGTCGCGTTGAGATAAAGCCGGCCATCGACAATGCGCCACGCTTTCGGGCTGCCGCCGGACGTGCCGCCGCCGGCAACCGCGTAGGCGCAGTAGCCGCCGTATTGTGGCGCATAGCGGCTCGGATCGGCCCGAAATGTCTTGC
This sequence comes from uncultured Alphaproteobacteria bacterium, assembly GCA_963741505.1. Lineage (GTDB taxonomy): Bacteria > Pseudomonadota > Alphaproteobacteria > Rhizobiales > Hyphomicrobiaceae > JAKFWF01. The sequence goes on from CAVUIJ010000017.1 coordinate 158,940, forward strand.
GGTTTTCGTCGCTGGCGAAGTGCCATGTGGCGCCGTCGTGGAGCAGCGACAGATCTTCGCGCCCGGGCATTGCTGCGCCGTCGGTGAAATATGCGACCGGATCGTAGCCACCAAGAGCCACGCCGGGCACGATGCCGGTGAAAACACGCGGCTTGCTCGCGCGGGCGATCCACAGATAAGCACCGGCGGCGCCAGCAAAGATGATCGCGGCGGTACCGATTAGCGCGCGTCGTGACAGCATGGTCTCACTCCTGGTGGTCTTGCGTTTGTTCATCAGCCATCGGCCGTCGGCCCATCGTGAGCCGTCCAGCATCCGTCCACGCTATGCGATCGCTGTCGACTGCCGCGTGTGTTACGTCGGTTTCAGATCTGCAAGCAGTGTCGGCAGGTATTCCGACACTGTCGGGTGGATGTACATGCCGCGCGAAATGACCGTGTACGGGGCGCCTGCGGCCATGACTCCGAGGAAGGCCTGGACCACTTCGTCGCCGCCGATGCCAAGGACAGCTGCGCCGAGTATTTCCTGGGTTGCCGCGTCGACGGTCACCTTCATGAACCCGTCGGTCTCGCCGCGCTGGCGGGCCCGGCCGACCGAGGTCATCGGCAGCTTGGCCGTGAGCGCATTTATGCCGGCCGCCCGCACTTCGCGGTCGGTCATGCCGACGCGTCCCAGGGGCGGGTCGATGAACAGTCCATAGCAGGCGATCCGGTCGCTCACCCGGCGCAAATCGTCATCCAGCAGATTGGCGGCGACGATTTCGAAGTCGTTGTAGGACGTATGCGTAAAGGCCCCGCGCCCATTGCAGTCGCCGATGGCAAAAACGTCCGGAACGCTGGTCTCGAGCCGCTCATCGACTGTGATGAAGCCGCGACCGTCGGTCTTGATGCCGGCCTTGTCGAGACCGAGATCGTCGGTGTTGGGCCGCCGTCCGACGGCGAGCAGCAGATGACTGCCTTCGACGCGCTGGGCCCCATCGACGCAATCGAGCGTCATCGCGATGCCGGCCCCGCGCTTCTCGACCGCAATGCACTTGGCGTCGAGGCGAACATCGATGCCCTCGCGCTCGAGGATCTGACGGACACCATCCGACACATCCTCGTCCTCGCGTCCGATCAGGCGCTCGCCCATCTCCACCACCGTGACGCGGCTGCCGAACCGGCGGAACGCCTGCGCGAATTCGAGGCCGATGTAGCTGCCGCCGGCGATGATCAGATGCTCGGGTACGAAGTCGACTTCCAGCATCGTGGTGTTCGTGAGGTAGCTCACGTCAGCGAGGCCCGGCATGTCGGGCACCAGCGCCCGCCCACCGGTATTGATGAAGACGCGCTCGGCGCTGAGCGTCTCGTCACCGACGCGAATGGTCTTCGCGTCAATGAAACGCCCGTGTCCGCGATAAACCGTGCAATTGGGCAGGCGCTCCATCCAGCGCATAACCCCGTTGCGGCCCTTGGCAACGATCTCGTCCTTGCGCGCCTTCACGCGCCGCATGTCGACAGTAATCGACCCGCCGATGGTGATGCCGAAGTCGGCCGCCCGCCGCGCCATATGCACGGCATGGGCGCTGGCCACCAGTGCCTTGGTCGGCACGCAGCCCGTGTTGACGCAGGTGCCGCCGAAATGCTGACGCTCGATGACCGCGGTCTTGAGGCCGCGCCCGGTCAGCCGCTCGGCCAGCGAGGGACCGGACTGGCCGGTGCCGATGACGATTGCGTCATAGTGTGTGGTCATGGCTGAACTCCTCGTTCATCTGAAGCCACCCTCCCACGTTGGTGGCCTCTGCGCACCGCGGACTTCATTCAGCCGCAAGCCGGCCAGGTTTTTGCCCGCCCGTCGTGGCCGATGCATGCTGCTGGGCGATCAGCCACTGTCCGTTGCGAAATTCGTAGAGTGTGCTGTAGCGTCCGACGATGGCCTCGCGCGTCCCTTTGCGCCGGCCGGTCAGCCGGTATGTATAAGTACCGATATCGGATGCAACGTTGCAGCCGAGCATGATCGACCGCATGTTGATGGCGCCCTGCGGATGCCGCCTTAGGTACTCGTCAAAGTAGGATCTGATCGCCTTTCGACCCAGGCGCGGCGCGCCCGACAGCATCGGCAGCAGGACGGCATCCTCGGCATAAAAGCCGGCAACTGTGTCCGGGTTGCCGGTTGCCACTGCACGGCTCCAGCTTTCCGACAGCTCAGTGACTTGCTCCTTCGTCGTCACGGCGCACGTGCTCTCAGCTCGAGCAAGGTTCGGCATCGAAACGGTGAGAAAGGCAGCGACGAGCAGCGAAGCCGGCATGCGGCCCGCTGGTCGATGGCAACGCGAGTTCATGTATTCTTCTCCGGGAGCTGGGTAATCGGACGGGTGGAACCGGAGGAAAGAGACGCGGTGTCTCGTGCGCGGCCGCTTGCCTCCCATTCCACATCGTTTGGCATGCGAGCTACTTCGCCTGCACGCTCGCGGTGATGGAGCCGATCACGTTGGATGCCATGTTGAATTGCGCGACGCGGTCGGCAATGCTGTGACGCTGCGCAATCCACTGGAAGTCGGTGTAGACCGCCCAAACGTCGCCCTTGTCGTCCTGGGTCACCAGCAGCCGCACCGGCCAGTCGAGCCCGGCATTGGGGTTCGCGGTGATGAACTGGGTGCCGAGCGGCGGATTTCCGAACGTGAGCAGCGTCGATGGCCGCAACTTGATGCCGGCGTCGCTGGCGAGCTTCGCCTGGTCTACGGCCGAGAAGAACATGATGCCCTTGGCGGCAATATCCTGTTTGATGCGCGCGACAGTCTCGTCGATCGTGTAGGCGCTCTTCACCCGCACGATGCCGTCACCGATGAGGGCGGGCTTGGCGCTTTCGGCGCGCATCGAGGCGCTGGCGGCGACGGCGAGGCCGGCGGCAACCGCTGCAATCGAGCATAGTCTGGCGAGGCGTAACGACATGAAAGTCTCCTGTTGGCTGGTGCTCACACGTTGATGCGATCGTGGCGTTTGGAATTGTGCCGGACAGGCAGCGGTCGTTGAAATATCGATTGGCTAGCGTATCGATATAGGGAAGCTATGGTGCGAGATCGGCATCGTCGGTCGCCAGCAAGCTTAGCTGCCGTCACGAAGTCTTAGGTCACGAACACTTCAAGGCCATGAAGAAGAGTCCTGTCCGCTCTTTTTGAGGTGCGGGTTGATTGCCATTCGCTAGCCAACTTGGCCTTCGAGAACGAGCACTTCCGACTCGGCATAGGCTCGGCGCATTGCAGCGGCCGCCTGATATTCGGGCGAGTGGTAGCAGGAGAGCGCGGCATCATAGGACTCGAACTCAACAATCACGTGTCGTGAACGCGCACTGCCCTCGACCGCAGAATAGCGTCCACCCCGAACCAGGAACTGAGCCTTGAATTTCGCAAAAGCGGCAGCATCGGCCGCAATGTACTTGGGATAGTTTTGTTGATCGGTCACCGTGACGTGGACAATCCAGTAGCCCTTGGCAGTCATGTCACACCTCTTGTCGGAGGGTTGATTGCACTCTGCCTCATTGCCTAGTTTGGTCGTACATCGCGCAGGCTAAGCGCGAGAACGGCGGCGACGGCGAGCGATATGCCGACACCGGCGACGCAGGCCGGCCAGCCGAAGTGCACGAACAGCTGTCCGAGTATGGCACTGCCGGCGAGCCCGCCGAGGAAGTAACAGGCGAGGTAGATGCCGCTGGCCGAGCCTGGATCACTCTTTGCGGCGCGCCCGACAAAACCGGTGGCGGTCGCCTGCGCGAAGAAGGTGCCGACGCCGACCAGGGTGAGCCCGGCCAGCACCGGCGCCAGCTGCGGCAGGAGCAGCAGCGGCAGGCCGCAAGCCGCGACGCCGAGCGCAACCCACATCGTGCGCCGCGTGCCGAGACGCGCAACAAGACGGCCGGCAAGTGGCGTCGTCAGGATCGACGGCAGGAATACGAAGTAGACGAGGCCGACCGACATCATGCCGAGCGCCAACGGTGGCCGCACCAGGACGAAGTTCACATAGGTGAAGGTGCCGATGAAGGCGAACAGGATGCAGAAGCCGATCGCGAACGTCGCGCGCAGCGGCTGATTGCACAGGTGCTGGCGCCAGATCGCCGTGGGCGACTTCGGCGCGCTCATGGCGACCGCCATGTGCCGCATTCGATTGAGCGTGAAGTAGACCAGGATCGCGCCGCCGAGGTTCAGGACAGCGAACAGGTAGAAGTTGGCCGCGAGACCCAGCGTGTCTGCGATCGATGCTGACATCAGCCGGCCGAACAGGTTGCTGGCGACATTACCGGTGATGTAGGCGGCGAATGCGGACGCAGTCGCCCTGCCGCAGGTCTCCTCGGCGAGGTAGGCGAGTGTCAGCGTGAACGCCGCCGACATGAAGAGGCCCTGGATCACGCGCAGCAGCGTGAACGTAGCGAGGTCCGGCGCCACCGCCAGCAGGGCGGTCGGGATCGACAGCAAGGCGAGGCTCGTCACCACGCCGCGCCGGCGATCAATTCTGGCGCTGAAGAAGGCAACACCGAGGCCCGCCACCGCCATGCCGAAGGTACTGGCATTGACCGCGGTACCCATGGCGGCTGGGCTGACGCCATAGAACTTCGCCAGCGACGGCAGAATGGCCTGGGTGGCGAACAGATCGACCACAGTCAGAAACGCGATCAGGCCGATCACCGCCTCGCGGCCGAACGAGATTGCAGCTGTCCGCGGGCTCGGGTGATCGCCTGGCATGGTGGCAACGGGTGTATTCGGCATCGAGCCCACTCCAATGGTGTGAACGGAATGCGGGCGCGGCGTCGGTCAGAGTCGACACCGCGCCCGCTGCGCTACTACATCGTGTGCGGATCCATCTTGTCGTGCAGGATGTCGGCCGACAGCAGGACGGTGGGCTTTTTCGAGGTGTTCTTCCACCAGTGCTTGGTGGTGTGCGTCTCGCGGGCGACCTCGCCGGCGTTGTGCACGATCGGCACGGCGCAGGTGCTGGCGTACTCGACGATCGAGCCGGACACGATGTAGATGATCGCCGGGCGCTCCTCGTGGCTGTGCCAGGCAACGACGCCGCCGGGCTGAACCACCAGCTGCCGCAGGCGGAACTTGTGATCCTTGAGCTTGAGCGCTTCGTCGGCGAGGTCGATCGAGGCGATCACCTTGTCGGTGACATTCTTGTGCGCGGTCGCGCCGGGCTTCTGGCCGTCGGTCGTCACCTGACCGGCCGGGCAGGTACCGGCGTTGGCGGCGCCAGTTGCAACCGCGAACGAGCCGGACAGCAGCCCTGCCAAGGCCAGAGTCCGGTAGAGACCGGAGCGGTTTCTTGCTTTCGTAGCCATGAATTGTCTCTCCATCTACAGTCTGCTGGCGCGACCATCGGCGCCGCCTTGACATTCGTGAAGATGAGCCGACCGCTGGTGCGGTTGAAATATCGAATGACTTTCAATTCGATACCGGGCCGCTATCGCTTTGCGCTCTCGGTCTGTCGGGAATATTCAAGGGCGGCCCGTGCGTGGTGAAATTCACCGCAATTGGTCGCACTTGCGATGATCCCGAACAATGCGCGCTTCCCGTTTCATGCCGCGGTCGACGTGACTCGAGGCGTTTCGATCACGCCGGGCTGGTCTGCGGGAAGGGCGGTGATCTTTGACAGCCGCGCGGCCCCACTGACGACCGCTGGGCCCCAGGCTCCGTCGTCCGTCGGTTCGTGAAGGATAACGCCTTCGATGGGATCGAAGGCGCCTTGCCATGGCGCCTGCTCGATCGCTCTGCGCGTGTTCGCAAGGCCGGAGTTCCATCGACTGCGAATGCCTGTCGGGCTGAAATCGACGTCCTTGCTCTGATCCTCATTGTCGAGGCGCGGCGCCAGCAACCGGACAACGTGCATTTGAGTCATGCAGCCATACCCGGCGAGATCACGAACAGCGTCACTGTTGCGCTGGGCCTCCGGAATATATCCGACGAGTTGCTTGACGATGTGGCGCAAGCGATGGGTCTGCTGCTGGCGCGCAATGTGGCTCGCGACGCGACTGGAATACTGAATGTCCTTCTGGCGATGGATCACGTCCAGCATGGTGACGGGTTCCGGCCCGGTCGGGTGCCACAGATGGACGGCGAACATCAGGGAATCTCGACGCGGATAGTCGTCGAATACCACCTCGCTCGGGGTATTGGAGAGAATGCCGCCGTCCCAGTACAGCTCGCCGTCGATGCGCACCGCCGGAAAGGCCGGCGGCAGCGCGCCGGAGGCCATGATGTGCTTGACGTTGATCGCCATGTCGCGTCCGTCGAAGTACTTCATCTGACTCGACCGCACGTGTGCGGCGCCGACCGTCAGCCGCGGCGTGTTGCGATTGATGAGGGAAAAGTCGACCAGTTCCAGAAGTGTCTTCTCGAGCGGAGCCGTCGAATAGTAGCCGGCTCGGTCCGCTCCAAGCGGGATTTCGCCGCCGCTGAAAGCCAGCGGATTTGGTTCGAAGAAGCCGGGAATACCGCTGCTGATCGTCTGCATACCGGAAACTGATTGAGCAATGCGCTCCCAGCCGGGCCAGCCGTACAAGGGCGACTTGTACGCCATCCGCCGCCAGAATTCCTGGAGCGCCGGCAGGCGGTTCTTGACTTCGTTGCCGGCGATCAAGCTGGCATTGATGGCGCCGATCGAGGTACCGATGATCCAGTCGGGTTCGATGCCAGCCTCATGCAGTGCCTGGTAGACCCCGGCCTGATAGGCACCGAGCGCGCCGCCGCCCTGCAAAACGAGTACGGTTTGACTTGGCTTCCAAGTCGTGGGCCGGCGGGGCGCGTACCCCGTGCCGTTCGGTCTTGACGCTGCAGCGACGGCTGTTGTCGGATTTGTCATTTCGGTCTCCCAGATAGGATTTGTTTAAGTTCCTGGATCTCGCCGCAATCATCAAACTCGAGAATTCGTGCCTATTGCGCCGTCCAGCCACCTTCGACCGGCAGCGCCGTGCCGGTTATTGATGCGGCAGCGCTGGTGCAAAGGAACACGGCGAGTGCGCCCAACTGCTCGGTCGTCACAAACTGCCGGGTCGGCTGGGCGTGCAACAGCACATCCTTGATCACCTGTTCCTCGGTGATGCCGCGGGCCCTGGCGGTCTCCGGGATCTGCTTCTGCACCAGCGGTGTCAGCACGTAGCCCGGGCAGATGGCGTTGACAGTGATACCATGCTCGGCGGTCTCCAGCGCCACGGTCTTGGTGAAGCCGACGATGCCGTGCTTGGCTGCGACGTAGGCCGACTTGAACGGCGAGGCGACGAGACCGTGCGCGGAAGCGATATTGATGATGCGGCCCCATTTGCGCGCCTTCATTTCCGCCACCACGGCGCGCGTCGCGTGAAAGGCCGATGATAAATTGATCGCGATGATCGCGTCCCATTTTTCCGGTGGGAAGGTCTCGATCGCCTCGACATGCTGGATGCCGGCGTTGTTGACGAGCACATCTACCTGGCCAAACGCCTTGCGCGTATCCGCGACCATGGCGGTGATGTCGGCCGGCTTCGACATGTCGGCGGCCGAGTAGGCGGCCTTGACGCCAAAGGTCTCCGCGAGTGTCGCTCGGGTGTGCTCGATCTCGGCCCGGTCACCAAATCCGTTCAGCATGACATTCATGCCGGCCGCGGCGAACACTTGCGCGATGCCGAGGCCGATGCCGCTGGTGGAGCCGGTCACGATGGCAACCTTGCCGGCGAGCTCGCGGCTACGGGATGGCATGTCGCTGCGTGGCGTGGTCATGGCTTGCATGGAACTCTCCTTGATTGCGGTTGGGCTGTTCAGTGGGAACTTGTGCGGCGCGCCTTGATCTTCTTGTAGGCGACCGGGATGAGCGACAGCACGGCCAGTCCGACGAGCGCCGTTATGACCTGCGGTGTCAGCGCACCCTTGAGGGAAAACGCCTCCATCGAGTCGAAGATGCTTCCTAGACCGGCGCCGATCGAGGCGAACACGAACGTTCCCGGAATGATGCCGAGGAAGGTCGCCAGCACGAATGTCCTGAGCGGTACACCCAGGAATGCCGGCACCAGGTTGACTACAAAGAACGGGAATGCGGGAACGAGCCGGAGGATGAGCAGATAGCTCAGTGCATCCTCCCTGAACCCGGCCTCCATCTTGGCGAGCCATGGACCGGCCTTGGCACGCAGCAAGTCGCCGAGCGCGGAGCGAGCGCTGAGGAAAAGTGCGGTGGCACCCAAGGTCGCGCCGACGACGACCGCTGCCGTCCCCTGCCCGACGCCGAACAGGAACCCGCCGGTCAGGGTCAGGATCACGCCGCCCGGCAGTGACAGCGCGGTCGCCGCTGCATAGGCGAGGATGAACAGCAGCAGCGCTTTGACCGGCATGCCGGCAACGAAGGTCATCAGCTCGCCGCGATGCAGACGAAGCTGCTCGAAGGTCAGGTATTTGTGCAGCCCGAAGCCGAAGAATGCGGCTACACCCGCAGCGAGAACGGCGAGAGGCAGTAGCTTGGTCCAGGAGAACCCGGATTGAGGTGCGTCGCAGTGCAAGTCTCGTGTCGTGTGTGGCATAGTCTGCTCCTCATGTCTGAGTGGAGGGTTCGGTCCTTGCGGCGACGTCACGGCAGCCACTGCATGGCGCGGACGACGCGGCGGGTGCGGTTGGAGAATAGCTGCGGCGTGTACCAGGCGCCGGCGACGCGCTTCGACACCTCGCTGAGCGTCGGATAGGGCGCGATGATCGAAGTCATGTCGCCGATCTTGAGCCGTTTCTGCACAGCGAGGACCCAGGGCAGGATCAGCTCGCCGGCATGGCGGCCGACGATCGTTGCGCCCACCACCACGCCGCCCTTGCCGACGACGGCCTTGATAAATCCTTCCGTTGCACGTTCTGCCTGGGCGCGGTCGTTCTCTTCGAACGACCAGGTGACGGCTTTGGCGGTCGGATCGGCCTCGCGCGCCTGCGCTTCGGTCTGACCGACGTGGGACAGTTCTGGGTCGGTGTAGGTGACCCACGGCACCGCGCGATAGTCGACCTTGGCCGGCAGATTGAACAAGGCGTTGCGGATCACGATGCCGGCGTGATAGCCGGCCATGTGCGTGAACTGCAAGCCACCGGCGACATCGCCGATCGCGAACACACGGGCGTTGGACGTGCGCAGGCGCCGATCGACAACGATGCCCTTGGCGCTGTACGCGATGCCAGCCTCATCGAGGCCGAGTCCGTTGACGTTGGGCCGGCGCCCCGCCGCCACGAGAATATGCGTGCCGGTGACCCTCATCGCCTTGCCGGCAACCTCGGCGCTGATCGCCACCCGATTGCCATCCATCGCCACCGACCCGACCTTGGCGCCTTCGATGATTTCGACGCCTTCGCCGACAAGCATCTCGCGCACCACATCGACCGCCGCCGGATCATCCTTCGGCATGATGGAGAAGGCCTCGACGACGGTCACCTTGCAGCCGAGCCGGCGGTGCGCCTGGGCCAGTTCGAGCCCTATGGGGCCGCCGCCGATCACGATCAGATGGGCCGGTGCCTCCTTCAGGTCGAAGATCGTCTCGTTGGTCAGATAGGGCGTGGCTTCGAGGCCGGGGATCGGCGGCACGAAGGCGGCCGAGCCGGTCGATACCACGAAGCGGCGGGCTTCGATCGCGTGGTCGCCAGCCAGCAAGATCTTGGGGCTCGCGAAGCGCCCGGCGGCCTGGATCACGCGCACGCCCAGCTTTTCGAAGCGCTCGACCGAGTCGTTGGGCGCAATGGCACCGATGACGCCGTGCACGTGGGCGTTGACCTTGCCGAAGTCGATCGCCGGCTCGTGGCCGTTGACGCCGAACTTGCCGCTGTCGCGGACGGCCTGAGCGGCCTCGCCGGCGGCGATCAGCGCCTTCGACGGCACGCAGCCGTAGTTGAGGCAGTCGCCGCCCATCTTGTGCCTTTCGACCAGCACCACCTTGGCGCCGAGCTGTGCTGCGCCGGCTGCGACTGACAAGCCGCCGGAGCCGCCGCCGATGATCGCGATGTCCACTTTCAGTCTTGTCGTCATGACAGCTATCCTCCGCGTCGTTGCTGAGATGATCTGGGGAAGCCCCCGTTCGGCCAAATCGGCCAGTGCATGTCGACGTCGAATGGTCGGTTCCGGGCCACTTTGTCTTTTTCATCTCGGATCGTGGTGGCCTTGATGCGCTCGGGTGCCGGCATCTGCACGAAGCTGCGATCGGTTCGATCAGTGCGGACAGATGTTGGAGCGGGTCACATAGGTCATGCCCGACGATGGTGAGAGCACCGCCTATTGATGATCGTCGCGATCGACGGAAGCTCAGTGATTGGCGGTCGCATCGGAATGTCCTCGTCTCGCCCTGGACCCTTCAGTGCCCGGACGCTACGCTCGCAATTCGCGCGCGTGAAATATCGCCTCGCTCGGGTTTCGATAGCCACCGTGCATGACGCGGAACTGATAGAAAAACCCTGCGCTTTCATAGCGTTACGGATAGCTTAGCCCGCCGTTGCAAGGTCTGCATCCGATGGAAATGCACCAGATCCGCTATTTTCTCGGTGTGCCGCGCACGTTCAATTTCACGCGGGCGGCGGAGGAGTGCGACGTCTCCCAGCCATCGCTGACGCGGGCGATCAAGCTGCTGGAGGAAGAGCTTGGCGGCGAGTTGTTCCGTCGCGAGCGCAACCTGTCCCATCTGACCGACTTGGGCAGCCGCATGCTGCCGCTGATGCAGCAGTGCTACGACACCACGCAGGGCGTCAGGTCACTGGCCTCCGCAATGAAGAAAGGCGAGGTCGCGATGCTCAGGGTCGCGCTGTCACGCACCATCGACATGGTGCTGCTGATTCCGTTTCTATCGGAACTGATGCGCGCCATGAACGGCCTCGAACTGAAATTCCTGCGCTGCAGGGCAGACGAAGTTGTCGAGATCATGAAGCAGGGTGATGCCGATCTGGCACTGGCGAGGCCGCTGGCGGACTCCTGGGACCGCCTCGACGCCAGGCCGCTGTTCACCGAGCGTTTCGCGCTGTTCGTCAATGCCGGACATCGATTGGCCAAGCGCGAGGTCGTCGATATCGACGATTTGCGGTAAGAGCGGTTGCTGTCCCGCACCTACTGCGAACTGGCTGAGCCGCTGGCGGCGCAGCTCAGAAGCCTCGGACTCGCCGCCGCACATGGCCACGAGGTCGCATCCGAGCGCGACCTGATCTCCATGCTGGAAGGCGGTATGGGCGTCGCCATCGCGCCGCGCAGCACGACCGTTACGCCAGCCCTGAAACGGCTGGCCGTCGACAAGTTGGAGCTCGAGCGCACCGTTTGCCTGTACGCAGTTGCCGGTCGGCCGCGCTCCGCCCCGGCGGCGCTTCTGATGAAGCAGCTGCAGGCGGCCGACTGGCCGCAGATCCTAGGCTAGCCCGCTGCTCGCAGGGCGCCAATCAGGTCGTCGATTTCCATGCGCTTGCGATAGTCGGGGTCGACGAACCGGGCGCGGATAATGCCGTCGGTCGCAACCACGAACGTCGCCGGGATCGGCAGGAACCAGCTGGGGTTACCTTGATACCGCGGCAAATCGCGCCCGAACTCAAACATGACCTGCTGCATCTCGGCGCCGACCCAGATCGCAAGATTGAGCGACAACGCATAGCCATTGTCGAGGTCGGACAAGATCCTAAAGTCGGCACGGGCCTCGTCTTTCTGCAGTCGCGTGTAGTGTTGCTGCTCCGGCGTGATGCCGATGATCTGGCTGCTGAAGGCGGCAGCCTGCTCCAGAACTTCGGCCAGAGCGCGGGAATTGAGCATGCAGTAGGGGCACCAATGACCGCGATGAAACGCCAGCGCCACCGGTCCCTTCGACAAAACCTCTTCGAGGCTGACCAAGTGGCCCTGATCATCGGGCAGTAGGAACGGTGGCATCGGCTCGCCGACCTTGGGTGCCGCTTCGCCGGCCCCCGCAAGTTGCAGGCGAGTCACCAGCCGGTCGACGGCCTCGGCAAACGGCGGCAGGTGTTGGCGCAGCGCATCGGCATAAATGTCGAGCCGCTGATTGATCGGCGCATCTGTTTCGCTGGCCCTGAGAAAGGCTGCGTTGAGTTCCGCGACAATCGCTTGGTCTGTCATTGTCTGCTCCAGATTGACCCGTCCTCGTCCACACAACCTTTTCAATGCATAGGCAACGATGCCACAGGCACTGACCAGGACCATGCTTCATCGACCCAGTCGATCCCTGATGGGGACGCTGCCTGATTGGATGCCCGAACCGCAAAGCGCAGGTGGAAATGGGCCTCGCCATCCGTGATGCCGGCCTGGCAAGTCACCAAACTACCCCAATGGGACTGCTCGATTGCACGCCCGATCAAAGCATCGAGTTTGTTGAGTAGTGCACAATGATCTTCCGGCTTCGTAGCCTGGTCGAGGACATAGCAATGTACGCGAACCCCGTGCATGCCCGCCTTGTTGCGATTTAACTCGATCGCCATCGACAGAACATCAGCAAGGTCGGGGCCCAAGCCAACGTCAGCGGGTGCCGGTTCGTGGTGTGTCGTTCCTGCTGAAGTTCTGGACTTGAGAACGAGAGGTGACCGCGCCGATGCAGCTCCTCGAAAGAGTTGGGCGGTGGCAGAGTGTGCCATAGCAGTAGGGTTCACGACGCGACCTCGATGCAAAAAAGGTTACCTTGAAAGCTAACGTGCCCCGATGCCTGGGTGAAATACCGCCTGGCTGGCAATTCGATAGGCTTGAGCTATGGCGCGCGGCGTTGGCGTCGCAAATGGACCGGGATGAGCGTGGATGCGTTACAGGTATGCGGACGACACGATTGTCGTGCCTACGCACAAATACAGTGTCGCAAAAAGCACCGCATCTAAGATAATCAAATATCGTCTTTATCCGGTTCTGGCCCGTCTCGACGATTAGGATCCTGCGCAATGTCGGCAGCTATTTGGGGGTATATCTGACGCCGTTGGCGCCGAGGGCACCCGCCCTTGGAAACACTCCAAGTTTCAACGCTTTCTCGATTTCTTGGGGCGCTGTTGGACCGGGGTGGGGTTCTCGGTCAAGCGTTCTTCGGGGACGAACGTCACGCGCATCCCCCAACCTGCATAGGACTTGAGAAGTTGCCCGAACTCGGCCAACGACAGCTCATTGCCGTCAATATGCACCGTCACCTCACCGTCCTCGCCACCATCGTCGACGCAACAGCGGATGACTTCGGCGAGGGGCACCAGCTGGTCGAGGTCCTTGCGGTACTCGATTTGGCGAGCCCCCGGCAGCATCTCGGTCACCGTTCGATCCCAGTCTCCGAGAAGTTTCTCCTGGGCGGCCATCACCCTGTTGAAGATGTCGATGATGTCCTTGTCCGTCATTCCCTTGATCTGAGCCCCGATTGTGAGCCGCGTATCTGAAATCATGGGGTCCGCGTAGCCGTTGGGGGCGACATCGTCGACGCGGACGGCCACCGCATCGCAACCACGCAACTTGCTGTCGATTGCGAGACTAAACAAAGCCAGGTCGCGGGTGCGTCGCTCCAGTTGCAGCCGAGTCCGGATTGACCACACGTGCCCCTGGCGGAGCGGAGGCTTGACCCCGATCAATTTTCCCTTGTTCCAAGGCGGCCGACGGGAGGGTTTGTCGGTTGCCGTTGCGTCATTGTCGTTCATGGTCAGTCTCCATGGTTGGAGGTCTGACCAGGATGCCGCCAGCGCTACCTACGCTGTTGATCCGCTGGCAGCTTTCTGGCTACATCTGTCGTGGGATGGTTGGCGAGCACGACGGCCGGCGACGCGATTGACCAAGTCCGTCTGTGTTCCATTGCCCCGAACATTTCCGCTTGTGAGTGTATCGCGTGGCAGTCTATGAAAGTCCGTCGTATACTTCGCTCCGTACGGCATTCGGGCATTTCGAGCCCCTGCTTGGTCATCGGCCGCGGCAGCGTCGACAAATCCACACGAACTAGCAGCGCCCCATGGACAATCTGCGCCACACCAACAGCTGAGATGGCGTCGCTACCCCAAGTGCATTCACCGTTGCCGGTGCTTGAAGTTGGAAAGCAACGACCTGGGATCACAGCAGCACGGCAAACGGCTCTGGGTTGCCACACAAATGATGTAGCCGACTCGTCCGCTGCCTCGCCGTCATCGCTCCAGGCAGAGCGCGATGCCCTGACCGCCACCGATGCACATCGTCACGATGCCGCGCTTGATCCCGTCCCGCGCCATCGAGTGCAGCAAGCGCGTGGTCTGTAGTGCCCCAGTCGCTCCGATCGGATGACCGTGAGCGATCGAATTGCCCTCGACGTTGACGACGTTTTCCGGCAGTCCCAGGTCGCGCATCACGGCGAGTGCAATGGCCGCGAAGGCCTCGTTGATCTCGAAGCGTTCGACATCGCTCATCTTCCAGCCGGCTCGATCGAGAGCCTGCTTCACCGCCGGCACGGGGCCCAAACCGAACATGCCGGGCTCGACGGCGCCGACACCCCAACTGACGAGGCGGCCCAGGGATTTGACGTCTTTTTTGTCGGCCCACCTGCGCTCTGCAAGCAGCATGGCCGCCGCGCCGGTGTTCAGACCCGGGGCGTTGCCGGCCGTGATCGTTCCATCCTTGCGGAAAGCCGGCTTCAGCTTGGCCAGGCTCTCGGCCGTAGTGTCCGCACGATTGTGCTCGTCCTTGGCGAAGGATTGCGGCCCCTTGCGGGACTTGACCATCACCGGCGCGATCTCGGCATCGAACTTGCCCGCCGCCTGTGCTGCCGAGAACCGCTGCTGCGATCGCAGTGCCCACGCATCCTGCGCCGCACGCGTGATCTGGTACTTGGTGACGAGATCTTCTGTGTGCCAGCCGGAATGCTCGCCTGAGAAGGCATCGTTGAGACCGTCCTGAAGCATCGCGTCATAGATCTGGGCGTTGCCCATGCGGTAACCCCAGCGGCCGCCGTACATCAGATACGGTGCGGCATCCATGTTTTCCATGCCGCCGGCGATGGCGCTGTCCATCAGCCCGAGTTGGAGCTCGGCGGCGACCGTGGCGATCGCCTGGGCACCGGAGCCGCACACGCGATTGACCGTCATCGCCGGCACCTCGACCGGTACGCCGGCGCCGATCGCCGCCTGTCGCGCCGGGTTCATCTTGTTGCCGGCCTGGATGACGTTGCCCATCACCACCGTGCCGACGTCCCGGCCGTCGAGCTTGGCGCGTTCGAGGCACGCCTTGATCGTGGTGGCGCCCAACTCCACTGCCGGCGTGTCCTTGAGCGAGCCGTTGTAGGTCCCGATTGCGGTGCGCACCGGTGAGCAGATGACGATTTCGCGTTGTGCCATGGATTTGTCCTTTCCGACGTGCGTTGCCTGCTTCTCTGATCATCGAATGTCGACGCTCGGCTTCAGACGACAGTGTCGGGAGCCAACCGGCACTCCTTCCCGTCGCCGCGCTCGATCTGCAGCGTGGCGTGTCCGATGCCGAAGCGACGCTCCAGTCCGTCGGCTACCGTGTCGAGGAACGTGTCGCCTGGATTTCCGCCCGGCATTACCAGATGCGCGGTCAGCGCCGTCATCGTCGTGCTGACGCTCCAGATATGGAGATCGTGAATGCTTGCGACGCCAGGCAGCTTGCTGAGCCACTTCTCGACAGCTCGCCTGTCGATGCCCGAAGGCACGCCGTCGAGGCTCAGGTGTATGGCCGACTTCAGAAGGCCGAATGCCGACCAGGCGATCAGCGCACTCACCAGCAATGCGGCGAGAGCATCGAGCCACAACCATCCGGTCGCCATCATCAGCAGTGCCGACAGGACCACGCCGCCCGAAACGGCGGCGTCCGCGGCCATGTGAAGAAAAGCGCCTTCGACGTTGAGATCGTGTTCGCGACCGCGCATGAAGAGAAAGGCCGTGCCGGCGTTGACTGCGATGCCGATGAGCGCAACCAACAGGACTGTGCTGCCGGGAACCGGCGCGGGCGTCGCGAAGCGAGCGAACGCCTCCCAAGCCAAGGCGCCGATGGCGATCAGCAGGACGCCGCCGTTGACCAGTGCCGCAAGGATGGATGCGCGCCCCAGTCCGTAGGTATGCCGGGCACTCGGCAGTCGCCGGCTGAGCGAAGCTGCGCCCCAAGCCAAAAGCAAGCCGCCGACATCGGTCAAATTATGAGCCGCATCGGCCAGCAGCGCCAGTGAGCCGGTTGCGAAGCCATAGCCGGCCTCGATCACAACATAGGCCGCATTGACCGCCACGCCCCAGGCGAAGGCCGACCCGAAATCGCGGGTGACGGTGGCGTGACTGGCGTGATCGTGGCTCACGATTTTCTCCGGATCACGCCTTCGAGCTTCGTCGCCGCGGCAACGGTGTTCGAGATGGTGCCGAACTTGCGGACGTTGTCGTGCAGAAGTTCAAGACGGCGATCGGGCTCGTCGGTGTCGACGATGAGCTCGTAGTCGATGGCGACCATTTTCGGCGGCTTGTCCTGGCGCACGCCGTGCAGTTTCACCTCGAGGCCGCTGAATTGGAATTTCAGGATCGGCGCCACCCGCTCGATGCCCTTCAACATGCACGCTGCGAGCGAGGCCAGCAGCAGCTCCGCCGGATTGAACGCGTCCGGCCGGCCGCTGACATCGGTATCCAGTACGACCGTCGCGTTCTTGGTCGTCGCCTCGCTGCCGTGGCTGTCGATCCGTCGGGCTGCAACGCGATACTCCAGCATCGGCCTATCCCTTCAGCCAGCCCGCGCTTGCCGCTTGCCTGGGCAGTCCGCCGGCATACACCACCTTGCCGTCAATGCCGACGCCGCGTTGGGCCGGCGCTCGCCTCGCCTGTTGTGGGATGCGAGGGAATTCACGGTCGCCACGGCACCGAGAGTGCTGGCAACGACGCCGGCAACCACGCGCGCCACCTCGGTATTGCGGTGATTTCTCGTCGGCGTGCCCTCGCCATATGTCGCGGCCGACTTGCGTTCTTCGTGCTGCCACTACCGTCACAACGAGGCGACCGCCCGCTCGAGCTTGCCCGCCACATCGCCGGCGATGGCCGCAAGGGCAGGGTTGCCCACCTTCTCCATTGCGACGAGCGGATTGATCGCAGCCACCTCGACGTGCCCGCCGCCGAGGTCCTGAACAATGACGTTGCATGGCAGCATGGTGCCGATCTTGTCCTCGGCAGTCAGGGCCTTCAACGCCAGCGCTGGATTGCAGGCGCCGAGGATGCGATAGGGGCGGAATTCGGCGCCGATCTTCTCTTTCAGCGTCTTGCGCACGTCGATCTCCGTGAGCACGCCGAAGCCTTCCTGCTTCAATGCCGCAATCGCTCGCTCGATCACGACTTCGAATGAGCCGTCGACGGTCTTGCTGAAGTAGTAGGACATGATACCTCCCGACACGATTCGCTGTCGCCAATGGGTTGCCGGCTGCACGCGTAGTTACGCCGCCGGTTGCCTGACCTTGTGCATGTCGATCAGTCGCATGATGGCCTTCTCGTAGTAAGGCTCGCTCACACCTGCGCGCACCTTGTGCAGGAAGTACTTCTCGAAAGCGATCTTGGCGAGATGCACCCACATGCCCTCGCTCGCCCAATTGACGTTGCGCGGCGGGCTTTGCGGCTTGGCAATGAAGGCGACGCCGCGGTCGCCGAAGTCGGCGAGGCAGAACGCATTCAACGTCGGCTCGCTCGTTGGCGCCTTGCCGGCAAGCAAGGCGACGATGTTCTCGCGGGCTGCCGCGACCATGCTCTCGATCATGTAGCCCGTCTTTGGCACACCGGTCGCGACGGGTGTCTGCTCCAGTGGCGCAATGGCGATGGCGACGCCGACGGCGAAGACATTCTGGAACTTCGGATTGCGCTGGTGCTTGTCGACGAGCACGAAGCCGCGTGGGTTGACCAGCGCCTCGATGCCGCGCAGCGCGGCGATGCCGCGAAATGCAGGTAGCAACATGGAGTATCTGAAGGGCAGTTCGTGCTTCTTTTTCTCCTTGCCGTCCTCGTCGACCTCGGCCGCATGCAGCTTGCCGTCCTCAACACGCTCAACCTTGGCATTGGTGATCCAGCGGATGCTCCGCTGGCGCAATTCGTGCTCCAGCAGCCCCTTGGTGTCGCCGACACCGCCAAGGCCCAGATGCCCGATGTATGGCTCAGATGTCACGAACGTCATCGGCACGCGGTCACGGATCTTCCGGCTGCGCAGCTCCTTGTCCATGATCATCGCATACTCGTAGGCGGGGCCGAAGCAGGACGCCCCCTGCACCGCGCCCACCACGATCGGGCCCGGGTCCTTGCAGAAGGCTTCCCATGCGACATGCGCCCGTGTCGCATGGTCGACCGTGCAAACGGAGTGTGTGTGGCCATCGGGACCTAGCCCCGGCACCTCGTCGAAGGCCAGCTCGGGACCAGTCGCGATGACAAGATAATCATAGTTCAGGGAGGTGCCGTCCGTCAGTTCGAGGCGGCTATCTGCCGGATGGAGACGCGCTGCCGACTGATGTACGAACTTGATGCCGTGCTTTGCCATGAGGGGCGCCAGCTCGACGGTGATGCTCTCCTTGGTCCGCCAGCCGACGCCGACCCAGGGATTGGACGGCGTGAACTGGAAGTAGGCGTTGTTGTTGACGAGCGTGATCGCGTGCTCGGGGCCGATCGCCTCTTTCAGCTCGTAGGCCATCGCGATGCCGCCGATTCCGGCGCCGAGTACGAGGATGTGGGCCATGACTAACTCCATGTGGCTTGCCCGCTGGCTCCCCCACATAGTCACCAGCTTGGCGGTCTTGATAGCGTCATCGGCAAGGCGGGCTCCTTGACGCGCATCAACAGGGCATCAAACACCGCCACTCAATCTTGAGATTGTATAACGTTCGCTGATTGATGAAGCTCAATGGAAACATTCAAATCTTTGAAAGTCTTGTTCGCGCTCGGCGCTGATTACCGCCCGCAATCTTAAAGGAGAAATGGATGAAAGGCGATCCGAACGTGTTCGAGCACCTGCAGACGGCGTTCACGATGGAGCTAACCGCCGTGCACCAGTACTTGCCGCATGTGCGCGTTTTCGCGGACTGGGCTTGGCGTCTTGGCAAGAGATCCCATCTACTGGTGTAACTGAGTGGCGAAATCGCAGCGCCGACGATCTCAAGCTGAAGGGCTGGTATCAGCCATGCACGAGCGCATAGTCACAGTCAAAGAGAGTGGAAACGGACCGTATGCCGAATACGTGACTGCAGGTCGCCATGTCTTCGGCGCCGATGAGCCCGAGGAACTCGGGGGAAAGGATACCGGCCCCGACCCATACGAACTGGTGCTCGCAGGCCTCGGCGCCTGTACGGCCATGACAATCCGCATGTACGCCGATCGCAAGAAGATGCCGCTGCAACGGGTCGAGGTTCGCCTTCGGCACCTGCAGCGCGCCAGTTCCAGCAAGGACATGAAAGACAAGTTCGAGCGCGTGATCACGCTCGCGGGCGATCTGACCCCGGAGCAACGTCAGAGCCTGTTCGACATCGCCGAGCGCTGCCCCGTGAGCAAGACGTTGCGTCAGGGCTCGGAAATCGCTTCAACTTTTGGATCACAAGCAAACCCACCTGTTGGCTAGACGATCTGCCGGGAGGCGACTTGGCCCTTGTGCAGTTCGAGCACGCAGCCGCGCTCCAGGGGCTGCCAGGGCTCCGTGGTCAGCGGCACGCTGGCGACGAGGACGACACCTACCGCCTGCCCATCGAAGCACACGCCTCCGCCCGCAAACGGTGCTGCTGAAGCGGTTATGCACGAGCGCTCCAGCATCCAAAGCCCCGGAGGCTCGATCACGCCCGGCCGCTGCGTGCGCCGGTCCGCATGCACGACCAGGCGGCCGTTGGCAGCAACAATGACGTTGGCCGGACCGAGGTCGCGCATTTGGCACACGAAGCTCTTGAATGTCGACAGCATTGCATTTGCCCGGTTGTCGGCATCGGGCTTCGGGCATGCTGCGAAAGCGTCCATGAAACGGCAGAATGCGGCCTCGGAGTCGGTCTCGCCGATCGGCATGAACCGATGGGAGGACGCCTGCTGCAGGAGCATCGCATCGCCGAGGTCGCCATTGTGCGCAAAGACGTGGGCGCAGCCATCCAACTCGCGAGCGAAGGGCTGGGTGTTGGCGAGCGAGATGGCGCCGCGAGTCGCGTGTCGAATGTGGGCGATCACCGTATCGCTTCGGAGCGAGTGATCCTGCAGGCATTTTACCCAGGGCGAAAATGCGGCGGCCTGTGGCTCGCGGATGACGCGGGCATCGCGCCCCTCCAGAAACGCCACACCCCAGCCGTCGGCATGGATGCCAGTCTCGCCGCCGTGCCGCGCAAGCTCGCTGAGCGACAGCTTGATGTCGACCGGGGAACTGGCACTCAATGCAAATAGTTCGCACATGGTCGCCGTCCGTGCAACGCCGCGCCCGGCCGGACGCCGAGCGGCCTGAGCACCTTCGTCTTGTCAAACCGTGCGAGGGCCAAGCTGATCAGAACGACCATCCCGGCGAAAGCGAGTACAGCACGATCGATGGACAAGGAGACGAACCCTGTTGGGTTATGCAGAGTGCGCATCGGGCACAATGTTGCGACAAAGATGCAGTTTGCTGCGGCCGCCGCCGTGACTTGGCTCAAAGTCCACACAGGCTCGATGGCAGCGCTCATGCGGCGCGGCCGACCGGCTGATCCCGCTCGAGCCGGCCGTCGCGCAGCTGGAAGATGCGGTCGAAGCGATCGAAGATCTTCTCGTCGTGGGTGACTGCGATGATAGCCGCCGCCTGCTCGACCGCGACCTTGCGCAGCAAATCCATGACGATGCCGGCGCGTTTGGAGTCAAGCGCTGCCGTCGGCTCGTCGGCGAGAATGATCCGAGGCCTGTTCGCCAGTGCTCGCGCAATCGCGACCCGCTGCGCTTCGCCGCCGGAAAGCTTGGCCGGCATCGAAGTCTTGCGATGACCGACCTCGAGATAGTCGAGCAGCTCGACAGCGCGGCGGCGGGCGGTCACGGCATCTTCGCCCGCCAACTGCAGGACCAAAGCGACATTGTCGGTCGCATCCAGGAATGGGATCAGGTTGTGGAACTGAAAGATGAAGCCGATCTTGTCGAGCCGCAGCTTACGCAAATCCGACCGCAGCCATCGACCCTCCTCGAGGACACGCTCGCCGTCCAGCTCCATCGAGCCCGCCGATGGATCCAGGATGCAGCCAATGACATTCAGCAGCGTCGTCTTGCCCGATCCCGAGGGGCCGAGCAGCG
The DNA here is from genome assembly GCA_963741505.1 of uncultured Alphaproteobacteria bacterium. Taxonomy (GTDB): domain Bacteria; phylum Pseudomonadota; class Alphaproteobacteria; order Rhizobiales; family Hyphomicrobiaceae; genus JAKFWF01. The sequence goes on from CAVUIJ010000017.1 coordinate 180,089, forward strand.
CGACAACCTCGCCAGGATGTACATCGATCGATACCTCGCGCAAGGCATCGACGCGGGCCTCGCCCTCGCCAAAGTGCTTGGAAACATTCTTGACCCGCACCAGTGGTGCGCCGGTTGCCGGAACCATCATCTCAGCCTCCGAGCGCGGTGGCAGGATCGACCTTCAGCGCGGCACGCACACCCAGAGCGCTCGATATCAGACAGACGACGAATACGATTGCGGCGAGGATCAACACGTTGTCCGGCTCGAGAACGACACGACGCGGAAAGTAGTCCTTGATGTTGACGATGAGGGTGGCGGACAAAGCGACAGAAGCCGCTGACCACCAGCCGCTGTGTCGGCAGGACCGGAGCGGGTGTGCCCTGCCCCACAAGTGCGAAGCGGGCAAAGCTTTCGAGCAGCCCGATCAGACCGAGCACGATCATCGCCATGCCAAACGCCGCCAGAAGTTCACCACCCGCCATCCCGCCGGCAACGTGTTGCCATCGGGTAATCCACCATGGCACCAAACCGGCCACGGTGCCTAGTGCCAGGAGCAGGAAGATCGCCGTGCCGAGCCAGGATGTTGTGCGTGTCATGCTCGCGCCTCCAGCGAACGGCCACCCGTCGAGATTTGTCGGCGCTCAAGCTCCTGCCGCGACCGTTTCAGCTTGATCATCGACGTGACATGCAGGAGTACCGACAGCGGCACTGCAAACACCGGAACCATGGCCAGCGGGAATGCGCTGATCAAAAGGTTTGGTGCATCGATTGCCAACACCTGAAGCGGCGATGGGGATGTGAGAACGCCCATGGTCACCGCAATCACGAGATCGGCGAGTCCAAGGATGTTCCAGCCCAACACCGCCGCGCGAGCACCGAATAGTCCGCGCGCATAGACGATCCCGACCATCGGCGCCACGATGCCGACAGCGATGTCGCCCCAACCGGCCGGCAGTGCGAACTGGGGCGGCAATTGCCCGGCGCCATGGAGCAGGATGAAGATGATGCCCAAGGTGCGATAGAGCTGGACGCCGACGAGCCAGCCTTGCGGAACGGCATCGATGATCTCAGCGGCGATCTGCGATCGCCGCAGGATGATCAATCCGGCTGCGATCGGAATCAGAATGCCGAACTGAATGGTCGGCCAGCGATCAGCCGATCCGAGAAACACTCCAAAATAGCTCAAGGTCAGCGCGAGCAGGAACCAGCCTGCAAGAGCGATGCTTGCCCGGCGCATGATGGTTCCGCGCACGCCAGCCGGGAAGCTGGTCCGCGCGAGCGCCAGCCGAAGTCCGATCAGCACGGCCCCAATGATCACGACGTCGGCAATGAGCACGAAGGGCGTGAGATAAGCTGGTGTGTTCATGGTCGGTCTCCTTTCCAACTCTGGACTAGATTGCAAACCGCAATCGCAGCAGTTGCCGCAGCGCCGAAGGATTGCGGAGAAAGGCCCGGCGCACTTTGGACGGATCGAAAAAGGCCCGGCGTTCGGCGGCGACGCCGTCGCGAAAGAGGATGCGGTCGATACTCCGCCAAGCGATGCTGTGGCCACCGATAGTGGCGTGAAAGGTCATCTCGATGAACAGCACGTCGTCGGCGGCGCTCCAGCGCTCGACGTCAGCGCTGAGATCCGGCATGGCGCGAAAGGCACGTTCGAAGGCGCGGCGCCCAGCGTCCTGGCCTATCGTCTTCGATGGCCGCGTCGGTGCCTTCAGAACGACATCGGCGGCGAGTAAGTTCATCAAGCCGTCGAGGCGCTCCCGTGGCGCTGCCCACACATGGGCGAACGCCACGACCCATGCCCGCATGTCACCGCGCTCACCGGTCGCGGTGTCGATGATCACGGCATGTGTTTCAGTCGTTGCCGGTTGTGTCATCAGCGCGGCCTCCAATCAGGCAGCACGGCGTTTGCGCTCGGCCATCTCGATCGCCATGGCCTTGGCAACGGCCGGACGCGCGAGATGGCGCGTGTGATAGGCCGCAAGCGTCGGGTAACGTGAGAGATCAGTACCGACGTAACGGAACCAGATGAGCAGCGTAATGAGAAAGGCGTCGGCGACCGTGAAGGTCGTTCCGACAAGCACGTCTCGGTCGCCGAGGCGCTGCGCCAGATAGGACAGCGTCGGCTCGAGTTGCGCGCGCGCTGTTGCCTTGGCCTCGTCGCTGGACTTGGGCGAGAACAGCGGGTTGAAGATGCGCTTGTGGACCTCGGTCGACAGGTAATTCAGCACGTCAATCAACTCGTAGCGTTCGGGCGTTCCCCATAGCGGCGCAAGGCCAGTCTCAGGTTTCTGGTCGGCCAGCCACTGCAGCACCGATGGGCCTTCATTGAGAATGGCGCCGCTTGGCAACCGCAGCGCCGGGACATAACCGTTCGGTGCGATCGTCAGGAAGTCCTTACCGTCATCGCTGCGTTGCGTGGCGTCGACGAAGTGCACTGCGACCGGTAGGCCGGCTTCAAGGGCGGTAATGTGGGACGCGAGCGAGCAGGCCATGGGTCGGGCGTAGAGTTCCATTGCATCCTCCTGAATAACATGCGAGACAGTACATAAATCAAAAGAAGGGACACCGTCAAGTATTTTATGCGAAACAGTACAAATAATGACAAGCGCCCGCGCGGCCGCCCGCGTGCCTTCGATCCGGACGAAGTCCTCGACCGGGTCCGCAACGTCTTCATCGAGAAGGGGTTCGCGGCGGCCTCCCTCGACGATCTCGCCGCCGCTGCCGGGCTCAACCGGCCGAGCCTCTATGCGGCGTTCGGCGACAAGGAGCAGCTCTATATTCACGCGCTCACGCGCTACGGCCAGCAGGTGCATCAGGGGATGACGTCCATCCTCGAGGGCAAAGGTCCGATCGAGAAGCGCCTCACCGAACTCTACGTAGCCGCCGTGAAGCTCTACACCGCGCCGCCGCTGGCGCCCGGCTGCATGATCATCGGCACCGCGGCAACCGAAGCGCCGACGCATCCAAAAATTGCCGAGGCTGCGCGGTTCCTGCTCGGGAAGATTGAAGAGCTTCTGGTCGGTGCGTTCGAGCGAGCCGTGGAGGCCGGCGAGATCGCGCCGCAGCCCGATCCGATGACGCGTGCCCGTCTCGCTGGCGCGCTGTTCGATACGCTGGCCGTGCGTGCGCGCCTGGGTGGCTCGCCAAAGGAGCTTCGTGCTTTCGCCCTGTCGATGGTGCCTGCGATTTGCCGGTAGCCGGCATGTGTTGCAGGACTGCTGGCACGTTGCGCCTTCACACGCCGAGCGCCGGCGGACGGCGCACCGGCTTGATGCGAATCCTTAGTCAGATCTTGACCGGACCTCGCGGTGCCGCCTATATATAACCAATCGATTATATTACCATGCCGTGATGGTCACATGCTCAACCTCGATGCCGCCTTCTCGGCTCTTGCCGATCCCACCCGTAGAGCGATCCTCGCCCGCCTGACGTCGGGTGAGGCGACGGTCATGGAGCTCGCAGCTCCCTTCGACATGACGCAACCCGCGATCTCCCGGCACCTCAAGGTGCTCGAGGGCGCCGGCCTGATCGTCCGTCGCGTCGAGGGCACGAAGCGCCCCTGCCGGCTAGCGCCCGCCGCCATCACCGAGATCGACCAGTGGCTCGGGCTTCTCCGCGAGGCTCTGGCCAAGAACTACGACCGCCTGGACGACGTCCTCGCCACCATGAAACCCAAACCACGAAAGGCGCGCCGGTGAAGAAGCTGATCCTAAAGACTGAAGGCGATACGCATGTCGTTGTTGCCCGTCGCTTCGCAGCACCGCCCGAGGCAGTCTATCGCGCACACATCGAGCCGGCGCTGATCCAGAAATGGATGCTCGGTCCAGATGGCTGGACCATGCCCGTGTGCATCAACGACGCCCGGCCCGGCGGCAAGATCCGCTACGAGTGGAGCAACGGCAAAGGCGGCGGCTTTTTCTTGACAGGCGAATTCCTTGAGCTGACGCCGTTCAGCCGCATCGTCCACGTCGAGCGCATGCATCTGCCCCATCCGACGCCTGACAACCACGTGGTGACGACGTTCGAGCCCGACGGGCGCGGCACGCTGATCACGATGCGCATGACGCTGCCCGATGCACAGACGCGCGCGGCCATGCTTGCGACCGGCATGGAGCACGGCATGGAGGCCGGCTACGTCCGCCTCGAAACGATGATGCAATGAGGTTTCTGTGATCAGGATTCACAATTTTGCCCGTGGCGCCCGCGGGCAGCGCGTCATGTGGCTGTGCGAGGAAATGGGCCTCCCCTACACCGTGCAGAACCATGCCTTCCCGGTTGGCGACGAGTATCGGGCGCTCAATCCATTGGGCACGGTTCCATTCCTGGAGGATACAGGCGGCGTGGCCATCAACGAGTCCATCGCGATGATGCTCTTTATCGCCCAGACCTATGGCCCGACGCCGCTGCTCCCCACCAGCGATAAGGCGGATCATGCCCGAGTTCTTGCAGCTGGCGCTGATCGGCGAGACAGAGATTGGCACCACCCTCAATCCGCTGATTGGCGCGCACTTCATGGCCGGTCCGGCCGACAAGCGAAATTGGTCGGTAACCGGGCTGGAGCAGCGGCTCGACCGTGCCGTGCGGTTTCTGGCGACACTCGTATCTGAGAAACCGTTCCTTGTCGGCGACAGTCTGACTCTCGCCGACATTTCGGTCAGTTGCGGTCTCGGCATCTGGCAAGGCGCCTTGGGCGGCAGGCTCCCCGATGCATTGAGCCGGTATCAAGCAGGACTGCGATCACGGCCGGCCTATCAGCGCGCGCAGTCGCGCTGTGCCGGAGAGTAGTTTTCACGATGATCCGACTGAAGGAAGCCAGCATGGCGAATACATCGCGGACAAGACCAGCACCACAGCGTGACAACAGTGCGGACGCCGTCGCCGACTACACGTCAAAGCTCACGCCGGAACTTACAGAGGTCTGTATCGCCTTACGCAATGTGATTGACGCAACTCTTCGCAAAGCAAAGTCCCGGATTTGGCACGGGGGGCCTGTCTGGTTCATCGAGGAGCACCCCGTCGTCGGGTATAGCGTCACTTCGAAGAGGGCCGTGAAATTGCTGTTCTGGAATGGTCAGTCGTTCGAAGAGCCGGCCCTCGAGGCAACAGGCAAATTCAAAGCGGCGCAGATCCAGTTCGAACACGTGTCGGAACTCGATCCCGAGAACCTTCGACAATGGCTGAATAAAGCCGGAACGCTGATCTGGGACTACGAAGGGATTCCGCAAGGGAGACGGCCGAATTGTTCGGTTGCACCGGAGTAAAACTCCGTCAACAGGAAGCCCTGTGCCGCGTTTGGCCGAGGGCGGGGGATGTTCGACGTGGACGACTATTTGAAGGTTCGTTACGCGGTCCAGATCGAGGGCCTGAGCAAGCGGGCGGCGGCGCGGCGGTTCGGGATCGATCCCAGGACCGTCGACAAGATGATGACGTTCTCGGTGCCGCGCGGGTATGTGCGCTCGAAGCCGCCGACGCGGCCGAAGCTCGATGCGTTCGTCGCAACAATCGACAAGATGCTGGCCGACGACAAAACCCGGCCGAAGAAGCAGCAGCATACGTCGAAGCGGATTTTCGAGCGGCTGCGCGACGAGCACGGCTTCACCGGCGGCATCACGATCGTCAGGGACTACGTGGCAGGCGTTCAGCAACGCGGCCGAGAGATGTTCGTGCCGCTGGTGCATCCGCCGGGGCACGCGCAGGCCGACTTCGGCGAGGCGCTGGCGATCATCGGCGGCGTCGAGCAGAAGATCCATTACTTCGCGGTTGCCCCCAAAGTTTACAGAAGTACTGAGAAAGTGTCGGAACACTTTCACGTCACCGCGCTCAAAGACCAAAGTGGGCGGGTGGAAGCAGTTTCATGACTCGCGGTGCCGGCAAACATCTGTCGATAGAAAAACTTCCACCTTACTCTTGCCCAAGAATTGTGGCGCTGTTTTGACTTGATGTAGAGCGATGGTTCGGTGGTGATTTGTCTCACTCCCGAGGATGCCATGAAAGCCCAGGATTTCCGGTCGTTTGTCGAACAGCTCGGTGAACTGACCGAGGCGCAGCGTGCCGGCCTGGTTGCGGCGCTGGCGGGCGCAGGCTCAGCCAATGAGGCGATCCGGCTGATCGAGACGCGGTTCGACGCGTCACCCGCGTGTGGCCATTGCAGGTCGACGAACTTCGGCACCTGGGGCCGTGCAAGCGATCTGCGTCGCTATAAATGCCGCGACTGCAATCGCACGTTCAATGCGCTCACCGGTACGCCGCTCGCGCAATTGCACCGGCGTGACGCGTGGCTCGACTATGCCAGGGCACTCGTCGACCGGGTGAGCCTGCGGCGAGCCGCCGAGCGTTCCGGCGTGTGCCTCGAAACGTCGTTCCGCTGGCGCCACCGCTTCCTGCGATCGGCCAGGGACGTCCGACCAGAAAGTGTGACCGGCATCGTGGAAGCGGATGAAACGATGATCCTGAAATCGGCCAAGGGATCGCAGAAACTGGTCGGGCGGGCGCCCAGAAAGCGCGGTGGCAAGCCTAAAAAGACGGGCACGTCGCCGGAAGACTACGACATAGTCCTGATCATGCGTGACCGTCATAAGACAACGACCGATCACATCCTGCCCGACTTCGTGGGCGCCACGTTCGATGCGGTGATGGACCCGGTCGTGTCTCGTGACAGCGTCCTCGTGACCGATGGCCGGCCTTCGTACCACACCTTCGCTCGCGACCGCGGCATGACCCACGTCGCGATCGTCGCCAGTCGCGGCGAGCACGAGAAGGGCGGTTTCCACATCCAGAACGTCAACGCCTACGCCAGCCGCCTCAAAGCCTGGATGGCGCCATTCAACGGCGTCGCATCGAAATATCTCGCCAATTACCTCGGCTGGCGCCGGATGATCGAGCGCCTCGGCGTCCGCCTGACCCCGCACTACGCCATCGCCGAGGCGCTTGGCGGATGAGCCACTACATCAAATCAAAACAGCGCCAGAATTGTTCCACACAAGGAGCGTTGGCATACTCTCGACCAATCGGTGAAGACAAACTCTCCTCCTACTAGGTTTCTGAACGCAGCTCAGGGCGTGTTTGAGATCGGCATCGGCAGGTTCGTCCGGCAAAAAGTCGGAGGCCAGTCGGTCGGTCATCGCAAGCCCGACTAGAGCGGTGCAAGCGGATAGCCAATCAAGAGAGGAGCAGCAGCCAATGCCCTTGGCGCAGGAATTGACGGGTGGGGCTAGTGGCAATTTTGTCGAGCCAGGAGGAGGGGGGTGCGCCGGCAAATCCACGCCTCGCAAGCTCAAATGTTCATGGTTTGTTCTTTTGGGCAGCCTGCGGCTTAGGATCAGGTCTGTTGTCCTTCGCGGGCGACTAGCTTTTCGACTTGATGCGCAGCTCAGGGCGTGTTTGAGATCGGCATCGGCAGGTTCGTCCGGCAAAAAGTCGGAGGCCAGTCGGTCGGTCATCGCAAGCCCGACTAGAGCGGTGCAAGCGGATAGCCGTGCAGGGGCATGACAGAGCGCCACGTTGATCCAACTGTCATGCCCGCTGACACTCGCAAGTTTCCACGCGCAATGCGCATACTCACAACTCGAGCGTTACATGCCGCTTGGAAAAGCTCCAGAGACGCCAGCCAGAAGCCTGGCGCCAAAGGAGTGGACGAGGTCTCAGCACGTCAATTTAAAGACAATGTCGATCAAAATATTTTGAGAATTTCGCAGGCAGCAAAGGGCGGCGGCTATAACTTTAGCCGGCTTCGGCCTTTCTTCATTGAAAAGAAAAACGGCAAATTCCGTGTAATCTGCGTTCCAACGGTCGCGGATCGATTGGTCCAACGGACAATCGTTCAGCAGATCACTGCAAATGATCGACTTCGACTGTTGAATGAAGTCAGCTACGGATTTGTATCCGGCAATGAAAAGGGCGTGCGGGGCGCTATAAATGCTGCGATGCGGCTTCGGGAAAAGCACGAATGGGTCCTCAAGACTGATATTCAATCGTTCTTTGATACAATCGACCGAGATATGTTAAAGAAAAAGATTGAAAGGCGCCTTGGATATAATGGCCTGGTGCCTCTGCTGTGCGCTGCAATCGACACCGAGATACGAATATCCTCCGCCAACGAAGCTGCAACCATGAAGGCCCAAGGTATTAGACCCGGCAGAGGACTCAGGCAAGGCATGCCACTTTCTCCCCTTCTTTCAAACTTTGCGCTCGATCGCTTTGACACTGCAATAGTGAAGTCGGGCTGGAAGTTGATTAGATACGCAGATGATCTGATACTTTTCGGCGACACCAAGAGTGAAGTTCAAAAGGGTTTTGTTTTTCTGGTTGAGGAGCTGCGCAAAGTAAATCACTCTCTCCCAGATCCTGGGCCCGGATCGAAAACAGAATATGCGGCACCAAAAATGCCGGTAGAGTTCCTTGGTTTGGAAATTATTCACACCGAGAAGGCGGGAAGATATGTTTGCAGAATGCCAAAAGCCGCAAGGGAAAAAGCATTAGCGAATGTAAAGCAAATTGCATCACTCGAATCTGTGCTGAAGGATAAGCTTACACTCGCGAGGGTTGTCAGAAAGTTAGAAGGACTGCCGAGTTCATACCGCAGTGCGTTCTCGTTGGCCGAAGACTGGCCGACATTCGAGCCGCAGATAAGAGAAGCATGCAGCAGAGCTTACATAGATATTTTTGCCAGCATCTTCGGTCGAGCAACGGTCGCATCCCTTTCCCCCGAGCATCGGCAATTCCTTGGCTTTACCAACATCTCGTTCGATTAGCACCGATGAGCAGGGTGACATGGCCGCGGGTATTCTGCTCGCCTCCCAGGAGCGGTCGGCGCCCACAAACGACGCTGTCGACTGCAATTGGCCCTCCTCGTCGATCGAGGCCGGACTGCCGAACGTCAGCCCTTGGGGGTATCGCGTCGCCGTTCAATGTTCGTGGCCAGGCAGGTCGAGCTTGGATGGAACGCGCGACGAGTGCGGCGCGACGTCGACACGATGACCATCTTGGCGACGGTTCGGGTGCAGGATTCTCCGCCGGCAAATCTGATGAGTGGACCCGCGCTGCGTGATTGGCACCGAGGGAGATCTGCTGGCCGAAGAGCGCGCGGCGCGGCCGAGCGCCGCAGCTTCGCGCACGCTTCGGCACTGCATCGGTGTGTGAATGGTGTGTGAAGGCGGAATTTGGCTCAGGTAGATGGAGTGCTAAGTATTTGATTTCATTGGTGGAGCCGAGGGAATTCGAACACGAAAAATCGCGGTCGTCCAAGATCATCTAAGGCCGTCCAGCGACGTCTCGGCAACCAATTGATACTATTCATATATTTACCGCAATGCCCCCTTAGTCTGATCAAATTCCGCTCACGCCATTCTAGGCCATCCGACCCCCTGTGTGGGGTAAAATGTGGGGTGCCATTTGGGTCGGTGTGTTCGAATTCGAAGCTGTGGGCGTAGCCATGTCGCAGCACAGAGTAACGCAAAGAAAGCCCCTGACCGCGGTCGCTGTCCGGCAGCTGTCGACGCCCGGCCGCTACTCGGACGGCAATGGACTCTATCTCGTCGTCGATCCCACCGGGGGGCGCCGCTGGCTGCTGCGGATCGTCGTGCAGCGCCGCCGGCGCGATATCGGGCTCGGCAGTGCCAGGCTGGTGCCGCTTTCGACCGCGCGCGAGACAGCCATCGAGATGCGGCGGATTGCGCGGGATGGTGGTGATCCCCTTGCCGAGCGGCGCAAGCGTCGCACCCTGGCGCCGACATTCAAGGAGGCGGCCAAGACCGTCCACGCCGAGACGGTCACGAGTTGGAGAAACCAGCGACACGCGACGTCGTGGCTGACCACGCTGGAGACGTACGCGTTCCCTCTGATCGGCGATCGTCCCGTCGATCAGATCGACACTGCCGACGTTCAGAAGGTCCTGGCTCCGATCTGGCTGACGAAATCGGAAACCGCACGGCGCGTGCGCCAACGCATGCGCACGGTGTTCGATTGGGCGCGCGTCACGCACGGACTGAAGGGCGCCAATCCGGTCGACGGCGTCGAGCGCGGGCTGCCGAAGCAGACAGATCGGGGCGAGCATCACGCGGCCATGCCCTATGCCGAGGTGCCGGGCTTCGTGGCGCAGCTGCGCCAGCGGTCGACCGACAACCCGGCGCTGCTCGCCTTCGAGCTGCTGATCCTGACCGCTTGCCGCACGAACGAGGTGCTGCTGGCCGCGTGGGAGGAGATCGACCTCGGCGAGGCGACGTGGACGATCCCCGCTGTGCGCATGAAGGCGCACGAGACTCACGTCGTGCCGCTGTCGCGGCGGGCGCTGGCGATCCTCGCGGAGATGAAGGCGCTCGCCGGCGACACAGGGCCTGGTGTTTCCGGGCCGCCAGCCCGGCAAGCCGCTGTCCAACATGGTGTTCCTGATGACGCTGCGGCGCATGGAGCTGGCCGTCACCGCGCATGGCTTCCGCTCGTCGTTCCGCGACTGGGCGGCGGAAGAGACGGCGTTCCCGAACTTCGTGGTCGAGAAGGCGCTGGCGCACGCCATCGAGAACAAGGTCGAGGCGGCGTATCGGCGCGGCGATCTGCTCAAGAAACGGCGCGAGCTGATGGACGCCTGGGCGGCCTACTGCGATGGCGCGCCGGCCAAGCCGAGGGCCGGGCCCGTCAATCTGCAACCGAAGCTGCAACCTCACTGGAGGAGTTCCCCATGATGATGACGCACATTCCGCCGTTCGATGACGGCCACGTGCGGCTCGGCCGCGCTGCCGAACTGATTGCGCGCGAGCGCGACGATGCGACCGCCGACGACATCATGGATGCCTTCAAGCGCGCGATCTTCGCCGGCGAATTGGACCATGACAACGCCGGCCTGCAGATGGAGATCGAGGTGCCGCGCTGCACGCTGCCGCCGGATGTGGCGGCGATGACCGTGCGGCCCAGGGCGCTGTACGGCGTCAATCGCAGCACGGTCGCCAGCGTGCTGCTGTGCGCTGATGCGTTGCCGGGCGAGCGGGCCGACTGGGAGCGGCTGTTCGACATCGCCGTTCCGGACCGCGACGAGGAATTGCCGTACGTCACGCTCGCGCGCATCCCGTTCCGCGACTATCCGGAGACCGGCCGTCGCGAGCTCGAGGCGCTGCTCGTCTCGAAGCACGAAGCTCGGCGCCTGGCTCGCGGCGCGGCGCATGCCGCCGCTGTCGCCGGAGCCGAGGGGCCGGCCGCACAAGCCGGCATGGCCGCGCGTCGTGCAGCTGGTGCGCGAGCTGCATCGCGCGCATCCCGACTGGCAGAAGAAGCAACTGGCGTTCGAAGCCTGGACGCTGGCGCGGCAAGAGTTTCCGGAGGACGCGCTGCCCTCGGTCGGCACGATACAGCGCGACATGGTAGCGATTCTGGGTGGGGGATCGGCGTGACGGTGCTGGTCACGGCCATCCTGTCGTCTATTGGCGCGGCTTCAGCTACGTTTCGGACACGATGCGTGCGAGGACCACCGCGGCATGCGTGCACCTGACCCTAAACCGAAGTGGAGATCCAGCTACTTGCAGCGCGAACCAGGGTCCGCTTACGATCACTCCGTCGGGGTGAGATGAGGCACCGCCGATGTGGGCGCGGGAGCCTATCGATGATTGGACTACAAGACGATCATCCAGATGATCGAACGCCGCCAACGCAAGCGATCCTGGCTGGCTCGGATCAGGCAGAGGGAGCCGCACCCTTCGCATGTACCTATGTTTCAGCTTTGGCAAACACCGGAATACTTGATCTATCTAATCGACAAAGAACTGAACGCACTTGTTGCTGCGGGAGCCTCGTTGAAGCAAGCCGTAAATATATTGGCAGAATGCTTCTCTCTCAAGCATGGGATGGACGACGATTCCATGCTCATAGCAAAGCTCCTGGAACAACATTTCCCAGATTTCGCTCGCAATCAAAGCGCGATCGTGGGCGAGCTTAGAGCGATTGCAAAGCATTCGCTTCGCGCAACCGCAACATTTGGCTATCCGCCAAAAGAATGGATGGTCGGCGAAATAGCACCAGCGGCGTTTGCCAACCAGATGGGAGATCGGCTAGGCCGCGTTCAGATATTTCCCAGATCGGAGTTCGATGCTCAGCTCCTGCATTTCTTGATAATGAGCAGGCTTGGCGGTCGCTTCATCAATTTTTCTTCCCCTGCGGAAAGTTGGCGGCACATGATGGGTCGTGCGGGAGTCGCCCTGGTCAGAGACGATGTGGCAATCGCTTACATCGAGACTGCCATGAATTAGGATTAGGAGAGCTGGCCTTTGGCCTGGCGGAACTAGGGTATGAACTTCCATGGTGTTCGGCTGGTTTGGTCGTAGAGGTGGTGCTGGCGCTCCTCCCACCGAGCGTGAGGCAGCCCAACTTGATCGCGTCTACAGGCAGGGCGATATTATCGGCGGCGAGTGGCGCGTGTTGCGCGCGATGGAAGGAGGCCTCGGGCTCGTCTATGCGGTCGAGCATCGCGAGTTGGGCGAACGCCGCGTGCTCAAAGCCCCGAAGCGGCAAGCCGATCCGGCGTGCGCGAGAGCTTCCGGACCGAGGCCGAGACATGGGTCCGGCTCGGCGATCACCCCAACATCGTGTGCGCACACGGCGTCGATGAGTTCGCGGGGCAGCTTTTCGTCATCGCCGAGCTTATCGAGCCCGATGAACTCGGCCGCGTCTCCCTGCGCGACTACCTTGCAACCGGCGCTCCGACGCCTCGTGCGGTCGCGGCGCTCACGGCGGACTTCTGCTACGGCATGGCCCATGCGCGATCAAAGGGCATGGTCGCGCACAGGGACATCAAGCCCGAGAATCTTCTGATCGGCGCTTCTGGCAAGCTGCGCGTGACCGACTTCGGCCTCGCGCGCGCGATGGTGCTGGGGGCCGCCGGCAACGAAAATCGGCCTGGGAAGCTCGGCGGCTGGGAGACGCACGACGGAAGATCGCCGGAACTCCCTACTATATGTCGCCAGAGCAATGGCAGGGAGGCCGGCAGGACATCACGACGGACATCTACGCCTTCGGTGTCGTCATGTACGAGATGTGCTACGAGCGATTACCGTTCGCCGGTTCGGACTTGCGCGCACTCGCCGCCCAGCACATCGGCCGGCAGCCCGACATTCCCGGCGGGATGTTTGCCGCCGTCATCACGCGCTGCCTTGCGAAGGACCCGGCTGCCCGCTACCCGGACACGCTTGCGCTGCTGGCGGACCTAACGCGCATGTGCAAGCAGCACAACATTCCGCTCCCGCCAAAGCCCGTCATCAGCGGCCAGAAAGGCAGAGAACTTTCAGCTCTGGCGAGAGGCCTGTCCGCGGTGGGCAAGCCGAAAGAGGCGCTTGACGCCGTGCGCCAGCTTGTCAAGATCGAGCCCGAGATCGCCGGCCACTGGACCGAATTGGGCCGCCTTCTCCTCGAACATGGCGACGATCACGCTGCTATCGCTGCGATGGAGCGCTCGTTAGCGCTCGATGAAACACGGTCGCCTGCCTGGAACAACTTCGGAATTGCGCTCAAGCGGGCAAAAAAGTGGCAGGGGGCAGTGTTCGCGTTCGACCGTGCGCTCGACTGCGATCCCTTCAATACCGCGCCCATGCTGAATTCCAGCGAAGCGCTAATGCAATTCGGCCAGGCGGAAAGGCGTTGCTTCGCCTGAAGCGGGCCGCCGAAATCGCTCCAGACAAATTTGAGATTTGGATCGAATCTTGGCGGGGTCTACATTGAACTCGCCGACAAGAAGAATGCGCTTGAATGCTTGCGCAAGGCGCACGCGCTCGCCCCCGAGCGATACCACGCCGACATAGTCAGAAGCATTCAGGTGGCGCAGGCCTTCCCGACGAACCGGGCGTGCTCGCACTCATGCAAACCGATCCAGCGGCGGCGCGGCGGCAACTCGAAGCCGACACGCGTCGGAATCCACGCGACAAGAGTCTGTGGCACAATCTCGGCCTCTTGCACCTCCAAGCGAACGATCAGGCAGCCGCGCGCGAGTGTTTCGCGCGTGTGCTCGAACTCGACCCGAAGGACAGCTTTGCGATCTGCCGCCTCATCGAAACAAGCCAGTTGCTGAAGGACATCGGAGCTGTCGAGCACTGGTGCGAAGTTCTCAAGGGCATGCCGGGCGGCCAGATGCCCTCCATCGCATTCAGGGCCCGCGCGCTCGTGCATTGCGACCGTTACGACGATGCGCGAAAGCTGATCCTCGACGCCGTTCGTCAATATCCTGACGAACCGGACATCCTCATCGCCTGCGGCGATGTGATGATGACCTACCCCAACTCGTCTACCGCCATGTCCAATGCGGTGACAGCCTATGGCCGCGCAGTCGACATTTTGAAGACGGGCATCGACATTGCCCGCATGCGCGAGATCGAGGGGCGTCTGAGCCAAGCAAGATACTATCTGGAACAATGCAAACGTGACGCTGACCGCACCTGACGCAGGTCTTGCAAGTCTACGCGGTCCACAAGGTTGACCGTCAATCCGGTTCAGGCCGGCAGTTATGAGCGACGCTGCAGTGGAGGCGATGGTGCGAATGGCGAGCCATTCAGGAATGTGCGCACCTTATTGATAGAAAGGGGAACGCCGAGGCTTCCCTTTTGCCACTCTCTAATGTGCGCATCCAGAGCGGTCGGAAAGTCCTCAACCAACCAATTTACGCCGTAAATCTCATTGCCCGGGTCTCGGGAATTGTTGATTATGTAGGCTCTCGGCGCATTACGACTTTTTCGAGGGTGATACATTGAAAAGAACAAGCGCTCCGATTGAGCGCCCTTTTTCATGGGCAGGACCTCGTAAGCGTCGACATTGCCAAACTGCCCCTCTACTGAACCCAGCCGATGGAAAAGCAGCGGCACGGATTCACGCGTGCGCAGATGCGAAAGATATAGCACTTCGCCTATAGGGCCATCGACTGGAATGGGGTTGTCCGGATGACGTCCAAATTCTCCGCGGCCTCCAGGCAAAACATCGCAAGAGATACCTTCTACAATAGCCCCTCGTACTTGCTCAGGAAGTAAAGCGTTCTGCGCGTCGTCGTTCGTGAGAAGCGCCTCTACGCGTTCCAATATTGCCCGGACTTCTGCCGGCACGGCGGTCTTTTGACTGGCACTAGATCGTCGCTTGAACCAACCGAACATGTAACACTCCAAATCATCGCGTCAACGATCAGTCGCGAGTTCATGCCAGCAGCATCCTCGGGGACGGCCCCGTCGGCAAGAGGGAAGGCGTCGTCAGCAGGAGCAATGACCGCTTCAGTGCAACGAGCGATGATAATGCTCGCTCAAGCCCGGAACAACAGCGATGACCGCACTTGGTCCGAAGCAGGAAGTCCTCCACTTGCTGCTTACCCTCAATGAGCTGACCTTACCTACGCCCTGGAAGGCACTCAAGGCGAGATGCTCACCCAGCGCGCCAAGCCAAGCTCTCTAGAAGTCCCGCGCGACGCCTGCCGCCCGAGGCCTCCAGCAGCGTCCGATAGCAATTTCGCGAAATCATTGAGCTTTTTCCCCTTCGGTCGTGCGGGTTGAGTGGAGCGGTCCACACCAACCCGGAGACCGACCATGCCTATCGAACTACGCCCCGCCTGCGCGAGCCGCAGCTCTGAGCCCGACAACGACTTGATCTGGCTGAGCCAGGTGCTGTTGCCGTCCAGGTACGGCATAATGCCCAATCCGCGAGCTTCCGCCTTCAGTTCCTGCGCGCCTGGATCGCAGCCCGCGGCGGTCGCCCCGCCAAGGCCGCCGGCCATGCCTGAGGCGACGCGGCCGGTGTCGGTGCGGCTCGCCATCCGCGAGGTCGAGCGCCTGCAGGTGCGGGCGCATGTCGTCTCGGGCACCGTGGCGGGCATCGCCCGCGAGCTGATCGTCACCGGGCTTGCCGGCGGCGACAACAAGGCGCTGGCCGATCGGCTGTTGCTGATCGAGCGGCGGCTCGTCGTGCTCGAAGGCCTCGCGCGCGACCGCCGCCGAACGCGCGGAGCGCATCGAGGCCCTGGCCCGCGAGCAGCGCACCAAGTTCGATGCCCTGCTCAACGCGCTGACCTCCGGCGATGGAGCGGCGCGATGACCAGGCAAACTCAAGCTCGCGTTGCTCGCCGCCGTCGTGGCCGGCTTCGGCGCTCTGCACTTGATCAACGAGCTCGCCATCAACTGGTATCCGCCGATCTGGACGTCGCCGGACGGGCGCAGCGGATACTATCTGCCGGCCGATGTCCGCGAGTGCATGGGCGCTCGCCTGTTCTCGAACCTCGCCGACCGGACCAGCTCGGATCTCTGGCGTCGTTGCGCAGCCACCCTCCACGCGCAACAGGCCTCGGACGCATTCGCCTGGCGCTACTGGGCGCTGATCGTCGCCGGCGTCTGGACACTGCTGGCGCCGTTCGTGTTCGCGTTCGCGATGCGGTTCGCCCGCCCGCCACATCGCGTGCTGCGCGGGCGTCGGCTGCTGACCGGTGACGCCGCAACGCGCGCCTTCCTCAAATCGGCCAAGCCCGAGATCGAGCAATCCGGCGCCGGCCTCGAATTGCTGCCCGGCCTCGCCGTCAGCCGCGACCGCGAGTCCCGCCACTGGCTGATCTGGGGCAGCGTCGGCGCCGGCAAGACGCAGACCATGCTGCATCTGGTGCTGGCCGCGCTGGCGCGCGGCGACGGCGTGCTGGTGATCGACGTCAAGGGCGACATGACCGCGACGCTGCCGGGCGCGCCGCTGCTGATCGCGCCGCAGGATCGCCGCTCGATGATCTGGGACGTGGCGCGCGATTGCCGGACCAAGCAGGACGCGCGCGAGCTGGCCGCGCGGATCATTCCCGGCGAGCCACGACCCGATGTGGAGCGATGCCGCGCGCGAGATCCTCGTCGTGTGCGTCTCGACGCTGCAGGCGACCAAGGGCGACCGCTGGACGTGGCGCGATCTGCACGAGATCGGCACGTCGAGCGCCGAGGCGCTGCTGGAGATGGCGCGCCTCCATCATCGCGATGCGGTGCGGCTGCTGGAGAGCCCGGAGAGCCGGACGACGCAGAGCGTGCTCTCGACCTTCCAGACGCACATGAACGTCGTCGCGTCGCTCAGCGATGCGTGGCGCGGCGACGCCAACGGGCGCTTCGCGGTGTCCGACTGGCTGCATGCGCCGACGCCGCACCGGCCCGTCATCCTGCAGCACGACTCGCGCCATCCCGAGCTGTCGAGCATCTGGATCGGCGGCGTGCTCGGGCTGCTGGCGTCGCACGTCGGCAGCCCGTCGCTTGCCGAAAGCCGCGCGCGGCGCATCTGGATCTTCGCGGACGAGTTCCCGCAGCTGCCGCGGCTCAACAATTTCTCGACGTTCCTCGACCTCGGCCGCTCCAAGGGCGTGGTCGCCGTGATCTGCGCGCAGGACCTGGCGCAGCTGCGCGCCACCTACGGCCACGAGCGCGCCGACGCGTGGGTGGGGATGATCGGGACGAAGATCATCACGCGGCTCAACGCGGGGCGCGGCGCCGAGGAGGCGAGCCAGCTGATCGGCGAGCAGGAGATCGAGCGCGAGGAGCGCAGCGAGACGGTGGTCGGCGGCAAATGGAGCGTCACGACCAACCGCCGCCGCGACATCCGCCGCGTGATCACGGCCGACGAGATCGCGACGCGGCTCGGGCCGCGCGGCGATCATATCCGCGTGCTGATGCTGGGCCAGGGCAACGACGCGCTCGAGCTGCAGGTGCCGTTCGTGACGTTGCCGGTGTCTGCGCCCTGGCCATGTGCCGGCGGATTGGGCGACGCGCGGTGCCGGATCGTGTCGAGCCGGCGGCCAAGCAGACGGCGCGCATTCTCACGATGCCGACGCTGTCGAAGGGCGCAGCGGATCGGATTCGAGAAATTGGCGAGTAGCCGCAACTGTCGAGCCCCGACAGCCTTCAGGCTGCCGCCGTGCTCGCGCCCGTCAAGGCCACGCCCTGCGGGCGGCCGCTGAAGTGCGGCCGGCCTTGACCGCCGCTGCGCGCGTCGGCGTGCGCGACGCGCGGGCCGGGGCGAAGAAACGGGCATCTCAAGCCGAACAAAGAAACTGTGAGGAAGAAAGACCAATGGTCGCAACGATCTCGGCGCGCGGCGGTGTCGAGGCCGCGCTCGGCTACTACGGCCACCTCGGCCGTGACGACTACTACACGCGCGGGGCCGAGCCGCCGGGCGGGTGGGCGGGGGAGGGGGCGGCTCGGCTGTCGCTGGCGGGACCGGTGACGCGGTCCGACTTCGAGGCGGCGCTCAAGGGCATCGATCCGCACACCGGCGCTCAGCTGGCGCGGCTCGGCGGCAAGAGCCTGAACCACGCCGCCGGCTGGGACATGACCTTCAGCGCGCCGAAGTCGGTGTCCGTGCTGTGGGCGCTCTCCGATGCGCGCGACCGGCCCGGCATCGAGCAGGCGCAAGGCGTCGCCGTCGCCGCCGCGACGAGCTATCTGGAGCGAACGGCAGCATTCGCCCGGCGCGGCAAGGGCGGCGCCGTTCGCGAGCCGACCGCCGGACTGTTGCTGGCGCGGTTCGACCACCACACCAGCCGCGAGCTCGATCCGCAGCTGCACACGCATGTGTTCGTGTTCAACCTGGCGCCGCGCCGGGATGGCACCTGGGGCGCCATCGTCAGCCGCGAGCTGTACAAGGCGCAGAAGCAGGCCGGCGCCGTGTATCGCGCGGCGCTCGCGGCCGAGCTGGAGCGCGCCGGCTTTCGGCTGGAGCGGACCACCGACAGCTTCCGCGTGGCCGCGATCCCGCGCGACGTCGAGCGTGCGTTCTCGAAACGCCGCCAGTCGATCGAGGCTGCCGCCGAGGCGCACGGATATCAATCGCCGAAGGGGATGGAGCTGGCGGCATTGCGAACGCGACAGCCGAAGCGCGACGTCAGCCGCGAGCGGCTGTTCGAGGGGTGGCGGGCCGAGGCCAGGGCGTTGGGCTTCGAGCTGTCCCGCGCCGATCGGCGGCTGGGTGCCCGCGAAGTCGATGTGCGATCTGCACTCGTCAGCCCGAACTCCTGCCGCCGCGCTCAGCAACGGCAGCGCTCGATCCGAGCCTCGCGCGCCGGCCGCACTCGGCAAGCTTGCGGCCGCTGCTCGGTCGCTCGACCAGCACGCCGGCATGCCCGGCGTCGCCGTCGATCTCTCGCAACGCGAGCGGGCCGCGCGGCGCGGATTCCGGGAGCACGATCGCTCGTGAGTGCGGCGGATATCGATGCCCATCAGGCGAATACAGAGGCTGTATCCGTCGTGCCAGGGTTCCAAGTCACTGAACCGCCGAGCAATTCAGCGAGGCTCACAGCATGAGCGTATTCATCGCGAATACGGCCGTATCGCCAGGAATAGCTCGCAGGATCAATTCGTTGCTCGTCTCCTTCGCCGCAGGCGTCTGCACCAGCGGTGCATAGGGTGTGAAGACTGCCTCTGTCCTTGTTCCTGCAGAAAAGCCCTTCAGCCGCTTGGACGCGGCCGGCTGCCTCGGCACCGGCCAAGTCCATCTTCTTGTTCGGCCGGGATTGCATCTTCCCGTCCCGGCCGTACGGATCCCCGCAGCACGGCGCGCAAGGCCGACTCAAGGCTGGCCGCCCCTTCGGCGGCCACCCGCAGGGCTTGGCCTTGACCGGCCGAGCACCGTGCTGCCGCTGTCGCCGGCCTTGGGCGATGCCGGCTTTTGGCTGCAATGGGTGGCGTGAACAAATGTTGAACATGCGTTCGAAATGCGCTAGCTTCAACATGTAGGCAAAATTCACCTGTCGAGAACTCGCCGACTCGTCTTTGATTGGCGTGGGGGCCGCGTGAGAAGAGTGGTGCTAGCCGGCGGACGGAGGGGCAATGATTGCGAGCGAAGACTTGCTGGCGCTTAGGCCGTGTGAGGGGTTCGGAGACCATTCTCGCGATCCGCCGTGGCAGTTCCAGAACCGGACCGGAAAAATGGCCCCCGAACACCGCCGGCTTAGCGATACGGGACAATGACGCTCGACGATATCATGGCGCTGCCGGTGTCGAAGCTCGCCGCAGACCGCGGCGCACCTTTATTCTGTGGGTGCCGAACGCGCTTGCTTCCCGAAGGGACTGGCAGTGCTCAAGGCGTGGGGCTTCCACTACAAGAGCAACATCGTCTGGCACAAGATCCGGAAGGACGGCGGGCCTGACGGGCGTGGCGTCGGATTCTACTTCCGCAACACGACCGAACTGGTGCTGTTCGGCGTGCGCGGCAAGGACATTCGCACGCTTGCGCCCGGGCGGCGGCAGGTCAACATCATCAAGACCATGAAGCGGGAACACTCGCGCAAGCCCGACGAGTTGTTCGACATGGTCGAGGCGTGCAGTCCTGGGGCCGCGCCTGGAAATGTTCGCCCGCGGCGGCGCGCAAGGGTGGTCCACTGGGGCGATCAGGCGGAAGAATACGCGCCCAGCTGGCCGACCTACGCGAACCACTCCGCCGCCGAAGCCGTGACCGGAAATGAAGTCATTCGGCAGCAACGTGGTCGAACTAAAGGACGTGCGCCAAGCCGCGTCGCTCACCGCGCTGCCCGCCGAAGAAATCGTTGGCTGACAAATCGCAGCCAAGAAATGGCAGATGAAGAGGATTCAAGCTGCCGCCCCTCGGCGAGCCCACAGCCCTGCTTCCGCTCGACGGCGGCAAGGCCGTGAAACCCGCCACCGAGAAGAAGCCCAAGAAGCGCAGCAAGAAGGCGGCCTAACGCCTTCGCGGTGCGTGCCAAGCAAAATGGTACTGCACCGACACGGCGTCCAGCGCGTGTCCGGGCTTGAGTTTGATCGCTTGTCCAAGCAGCGGTGACTTTTGGTCCGCGGCTATGATCTTCCAATCCGCCCCCTTCGCGCGCAAGCGCAGCGCCCCATGTCAAATTGGAGATGATGGTTCGGGCAAAGGACGATCATGTTCGAATTCTTGTCGCTGCCATTGTGCGGCGCGCCAAGCGGTCGGATGTGCGCCGCCTCCGAGTACAGCCGGTCAGGATTGATACCGATTACTAAGACTTCTCCACAGAACATGCACTTGTGATCGTAGAGTTCCTTGAGCCTGACTGCGAGTGCGCGGTCCCTCTTGAGGCGAGACACCTGAGCAAGTTGCCGCTCAGCGATGGCGTCCGACTGGTCGGCCGTGAGCCAATTCGGCGTTGCGGTCGTAGGTGCAGTAATCTTCTTGGTGATTTGCAAGGCGTGGGGCGTCGTCAAACGTGTCGTGGCGCCTGCGGCGCGTTTGCTCGGCGACCACGTTTAGGGCGTCGTCTACGAAGGCTTTCGTCGTTCCCAACAGCTTGTAGACCTCGCGTCGATCGGCCGTATTTCGCAGCTGCGCCCGCTGAAGGCGACCTTGGCGATGCACTTTATGAGCCTGTCCCATACTAAGAAGCACGCGCTCTGCACGATGGCATCGGAGTGGGAATTCAGCGCGCCCGTCCCATCTACTGGGTAACCGCAAAGTTCGAAGAGCCGTCGATAGTTCGTCGTGCATTTTTCAATGGTGTCCGGCGTCGCTGCAATGAGCGCGCCCATGCTCGTCTCGAAGCGGTTGGACAATTCAATTCGTCTGCGACCCAAGCCCCAGCGCTCCACAAGTGGTGACGAGCAAAGGAGTTGGCCCACTGGCTTGGAGTCGCGATGCCGTTCTTGCCAGCCCGCTTGCCGGCAACACTCAGGTTCAAGGCGAAGAATGCCAGCAAGTCGGGAAATTGTTCGCTGTGCGGCTCGTGCACAGCCTGCCAGACGAGTTGGTCAACGGTGACGGTGTTGGAGCCCCCAACGACAGTGTTGTGCAGAAAGAAATTCAGCGCAACGAGTTGCCGGTCTTGATCAAGGCCGGAGTTCCCGCGCCACGTATCGCGCGCGATTGAAGTTGCCTTACCGGCGAACCCGGCCCGGATCGCGGTCCACAGCTTCTTGAGGCCCGGCTCGCTCTCCGCAACCAAAATTCTTCGTGAAGCTTCCAGGCGGATGCATCGGCTCAGCAATCGCTGACGCTCGCACTCAGAATTCATCAATAGGATTCGCTCTGCGCACTCAAGATGGAAGGCTTCCGTGTTGAGCGAAATGCAGTTAATTAGCTCACCCGCTGAGGTTGTTACGGCGTAACGAATGTCGCTCCCCTTCACGTTCCCTGCAACGTCGTAGTCCGGCGGAGCGATCGTAACCCGGATGGGCCGAGACCCGCACTTGCGGGGCTCGGTCGAGCGGGCCTCTTGGCCCGCGAGATAGAGCGCGACCGTCGCCCGCAGGGCGAGGGGCCGCCCCAAACCTCGACTTGGTCTCGGCTGGCTGCTCTCGAATTCCAATCTGCACGGGAATGCACGGATCTGCCCGCAACTGCACGGATTTGCACGCGAAACCCTCTTCTCGGTGAGGAAGCTGCTCCAGTAAACTCGGTCTGAGATGCTTGGCTGCGCACGACCCACTGTCGAGGAAGATGAACCCGGAACAAGCAACGCCGCGACTGATCGCACCGAGGCTCCCGGCCTTGCCCGCCAACTCCTGGACCTTCCCGGTTTTTCCCGCGATTCCCTCTTCGACGACGGCCAGTGCCATGCCAGGCTTTCCAACGGCTCGCGACGCGCAGGACATCTCGGCGATCCCGGACATTCAGCGGCAGCGCGCGGAGCGACACCACCCAACCGTTCACGAGTAGAGACGATGCCGACGACCGATGTGGATTCCGAAACGACGACCAACCGTGACGAAGACGAGATGTGGGGCCTGAAGACCGTGGTCGCGAAGACCGGCCTGTCGCGCTCGACGCTCTACGCCTATGTCTCGATCGGCCTGTTCCCGAAGCAGCGACGGCTCGGCGTGCGGCGCATTGCGTGGCTCGCGTCCGATGTCCGGGCGTGGATGGCGAGCCGGCCGCAATAGCGCCGGCACGCGTGGTCCACGATGATGGCGCCGACGACGTCGGTGATGGACGGCGGTGCGACGACCTACAGGGCAGCTTGCCGCTCCGATGGAGCACTGCCAGACTGGCGGCGGCGATCATGATCGCGCCGTGCCGACAACGAGGAGAACGAACAGGAGGTTCGAATGTCAGGAGTGATCGACAGCAGCGACACACGGGGCAACCCGGCGGAACATCACATTTCAGCCGCTTTCAGCGACCGCGCCGTGCGGGGTATTTTGTGGGGCGCCGAACTGGCCGCCTCAAAAATATCAACAAAATCAACTATTTATAACGCGAATTGGTGGAGCCGAGGGGAATCGAACCCCTGACCTCTGCAGTGCGATTGCAGCGCTCTCCCATCTGAGCTACGGCCCCAGGCCGAGGCAGACTTAGTGGTGCAGGCGGCGGGTGTCAAGGCAGGCGGGAGTTGGGCAGGGGGAGTTAAGCAGGCGGGAGTTGGGCAGGCGGGAGTTGGCATGGGTGAACGCCGGCCGCACACGCTCGCTTGACTATTGATCGTTTGCCGGCGCCTGGACGAGGACGAGGGCCTGCGCGGCGACGGCGACGGCAATCGCGCGGGGCGACTTGGCGCGGATGCCGGGTAGGCCGATCGGACAAACCAGGCGCGCACGGGCAGCCGCCGGCAGCCCGTCCAGCGCCAGGCGTTCCAGCATGCGCTCGCGCTTCAGCGCAGAGCCGATGACGCCGACGAATCGCGGGCGCGACGACGACAGCAGCGCGCGAACGATCGCATAGTCCTGCTCGTGCGAGGCCGTCATCACGGCGTGCAGCGCACCGGCAGGTGCCGCCAGCGCGGCTGCCACGAGGTCGGTCGTGGCCACCGTGCGAGCGGCCGGTGACGGCGTTCCCGTGAGACGCGCAGCGTCGGTATCGAGCCAGGTCGGGTCGAACGGCAGGCCATCGAGGGTTGCGATCAGCGCGCGGCCGAGCAGACCCGTGCCGTAGACGTAGAAGGCCGGCAGCGCCGGCGCGACGCGCTCGGCAAGCCATGCCCCGTCCGGACTTTCCTCGTCCGGTGACAATGCGAGCGTCGTCGCGAACGGCGCCCGCTGCAGACTGTGCAGCGCGGCCGCTGCCGCCACCGGCAAGTCGTGCGGCAGCGCGCCGTCGCCGACCAGTCTGATCGGCACGCCGCCGATCACCGGCCGCAGCGCGATCGACGCCGCCGACCATCCCGCCGCCGCGAGCATGTCGCACTCCGCGCGTGCGAACACCTCGAACAGCACGCCGAGACCGCCGCCGCTGCTGGCGCCGAGCACCTCGCCCAATGGCACAGCCCGCAACTCCCGCTGCCAAGACGGCCGTGGCGATGACACCCGCGCGGCCATCAGTTCGCGCGCATGTGCGATCATGCTCTGCTCGAATTCGACGCGGCCGATCTTGCCGCGCCTGCTGCCCGGTGCGACCAGCATCCAGGCGCCGACCTCGCGCGGCGTTGGCCCGCTCGCAGCCACGATCGCGACGCGCACGACGACGCCGTCCGCGTCGACGCTCTCCTTGATGCTCGCCAGCCAGTCGCCCATGGCGTCATTCCGATCTCGCCTGCTGCACGGGTGCGCGGAGCGCACGCGCCGGCCCGACCCGGACACGTCTACTCGATCCGGGCGGCGATCACGTGCACCAATTCGCCGCTGGGCGGCAAGTGACCACAGATCACCCGGCCGGTCACCTCGTGGAGATCGAGGTCACTCCGCCGTTTCATTCAGGCGGGCCACGTTCTCGAGCACGTCGAGCAGCACGCGCGTGGCGGTCTCGACGTCGTCGGGCTTCAGCCCCGGGCCGGCGGCAAGCGTCGCGCCGTCGCGGCAGCGCACGAGCAGCACGCCGACCGGGCAGATGTGCGCCATCGTGGCGGCATCGAGATAGGTGCCGCTGGGCAGCCCGCTGGGGGGCGCCCCCGCACGCTCGATCGCGTTGCCGATCAGGTTGACCAGCCGCGGATCACAACTGGCGGACTTCTCGTCGAAGTCGGCATGCAGCGTCACACGCAGGCCGCGCCGACGCGCGATCGCCCGCAGGTCCTGGGTAATGCGCGTCTGCGCAGTGCGTCGTGTCCGGTCGACCGGGCTCATGATGTCGATGGCGAATGACGCTTCGCTCGCCGTCTCTTGCGCGCCGCTCGATCGGGTGCTGACGCGGCCGACGCCGGCCGTCAGGCCCGTAACGGCGCGCTCCAACGTCTCCACGGCCAGGATCATCTCGGCGGCAGCAGCCAGCGCGTCGCGGCGACGAACGATCGGCTCGGCGCCAGAGCGACGCGGCTCGGCGCGCACGTCGACCGCGATGCGGATCGCGCCGGCCACGACCGTGACGACGCCCACCGGCAACCGCTCCGTCTCCAGCACCGGACCGCGCTCGACGCCGACCTCGATATAGGCGAGCGTTTCCGCAGGCCGCCGCGCCAGCCGCGCAATGCCGTCGACGTCGCAATCGAATGCCGCGAGCGCCACGCGCCGCGATACGCCGTCACCATCCACGTCGTCGAGTGACATCGCATCGAACAGGCCGACGAGCGGCCGCGATGTCGCGTGATGACGGCCGAAGCGAGCGCCGGCCGAATCGGCGAAGGCCACGACCTCGACGGCGCAGGGCAAGCGCCGCCGCCGCCGCGCCAGGTCGGCGACCGCCTCGATCGCCACGACCACGCCGAAGCCATCGTCGCAACCGCCGGCATCGCGCGCGGCGTCGATCGGCGCCCCGAGTAACACGGTACGCGGATCGTTGCCGTCGCCCTCATAGCGCCCGACAACGTTGCCGACCGCGTCCAGCGACGACGTCATGCCGGCCTGCCGCATCCAGCCCATCACCAGTCGAGCGGCCTGACGGTGCTCCGCGCTGAGATAATGGCGCGTCGTCCGGCCGGGCTCGCTCGTGATTGCGGCCAGCCCCTCCAGGCGCGTAATGATGGTGGCCGCACGTGCCGTCCGTTTTCGGCCTGGCATGATACGCGACGGTGCTCCCGCTTCAGTCGGCCAGCGAACCGGATCTGGACCGGAACGCAAACGCCGCGGCTCGCTCGGTGCCGGTTTCAACTGTTTGAAACTTCGGCACTATTCGAGCACTGTTACTATCCGTTGCCCAACATCACCGTGTAAGGCACACTTGGTTCGAATTGGCGGTGGGGGCGTGTCGTATCTCGGGCGCATTGCAGCGTCGCCAGGGAAAACAGCCTTTCGCCAGTCGCAGTCATCGTCGATGCCGGAGGCTCGCATGCCGCAGATCGCAATGGATGTAAACGGACGATCCGTCAACAAACATGTCGAGCCCAATGTGCTGCTGGTCGACTTCCTGCGGCGCGAGCTGCTGCTGACCGGAACGCACGTCGGCTGCGATACCGCGCAGTGCGGCGCGTGCACCGTGCATCTGAACGGCATATGCCGTGAAAGCCTGCAACGTGCTGGCCGTCCAGGCCGACGGGGCCAAGGTCGTGACCATCGAGGGCTTGTCGCGGGGCGCGGAGCTGCACCCCGTTCAAGCTGCCTTCAAGGAGGCGCACGCGCTGCAGTGCGGTTTCTGCACGCCCGGCATGGTGATGGCCGCGGCCGACCTGCTGGCGAAACAACCCGAAGCCGACCGAAGCCGAGATCCGCGCCTGGCCTGAAGGGCAACATGTGCCGCTGCACCGGCTATCACAACATCGTCAAGGCCGTGCAGATCGCGAGCGGCCAGGCCACCGTCTGACGCCGGCCTGTCGAGCGACACTCATGAGGTTTGATCCATCGACCATGAACCCCACCGGCATCGGCGCCTCCGTCAAACGCCGCGAGGACTTCCGCTTCCTGAAGGGCCTGGGCCGCTACACCGACGACATCGTGCTGCCGCACGAGACGCACTGCTACTCCTGATCCGGTCGAGCGTCGCGCACGCCAAGATCGACCGGATCGACGTGTCGCGCGCGCTCGCCGCACCCGGCGTCGTCGCCGTCTACACGCAAGCCGACATCGACGCCTCCGGCCCGGTCGGCGGTCTGCCGTGCGGCTGGCTGATCACCGGCAAGGACGGCGCGCCGATGAAGGAGCCCAAGCATCCGATCCTGGCCTCCGGCAAGGTGCGCCACGTCGGCGATCCGGTCGTCGCGGTGATCGCGGAGACCTACGCGCAGGCGCGCAGATGCCGCCGAGCTGGTCGACATCGACATGACCGAGCTGCCGGCCGTGATCGACATGAAGAAGGCGATCAGCGGCGGCGGCGCAGTCCGTGCACGACGAAGCGCCCGACAACGTCTGCTACGACTGGGAGCTCGGCGACAAGGCCGGCGTCGATGCCGCGTTCGCCAAGGCCGCGCACGTGACGAAGATCGACCTCGTCAACAACCGCCTGATCCCCAACGCGATGGAGCCGCGCGCCGCGATCGGCAACTACGAGATCGCGACCGGCGACTACACGCTCTACACGACGCGCAGAACCCGCACGTCATCCGCCTGCTGATGGGCGCGTTCGTGCTGTCGATCCCCGAGCACAAGCTCAGGGTCTACGCGCCCGACGTCGGCGGCGGCTTCGGCTCCAAGATCTACCACTACGCCGAGGAAGCGTTCGTCACCTGGGCGTCGAAGCAGATCGGCTGCGCCCGTGCGCTGGACCGCGGAGCGCTCCGAATCCTTCCTGTCCGATGCGCACGGCCGCGATCACGTCACGCACGCGGAAATGGCGTTCGACAAGGACGGCAGGATTCGTCGCGCTCAAGTCCGAGACGCTGGCCAACATGGGCGCCTATCTCTCGACGTTCGCGACCGCGTGCCGACCTGGCTGCACGGGACGCTGCTCGCCGGCCAGTACACGACGCCGGCGATCTACTGCAACGTCAAGGCGGTGTTCACCAACACCGTGCCGGTCGATGCCTATCGCGGCGCGGGGCGGCCCGAGGCGACCTACATCCTGGAGCGGCTGGTCGCAAGGCGGCGCGTGAACTGGGCGTCGACCAGACCGAGCTCCGGCGCCGCAACTTCATCAAGCCGAGCCAGTTCCCCTACCAGACGCCGGTCGCCGTCGTGTACGACACCGGCAACTACGAGGCGAGCCTCGACAAGGCGATGGAGCTCGCCGACTACGCGGGCTTCGACAGCCCGCAAGGCCGCAGTCGAAGGCCAAGCGGCAAGCTGCGCGGCATCGGCGTGGCGAGCTACATCGAGGCGTGCGGCATCGCGCCGTCGAGCCTCGTCGGCGCGCTCGGCGCCCGCGCCGGCCTGTTCGAGGCGGCGACCGTGCGCGTCAATCCGACCGGCAGCGTCACCGTGCTGACCGGCTCGCACAGCCACGGCCAGGGCCACGAGACGACGTTCGCGCAAGTCGTCTCCGACAAGCTCGGCATCCCCATCGACAGCATCGAGATCGTGCACGGCGACACCGCCAAGGTGCCGTTCGGCATGGGCACCTACGGCTCGCGCTCGATCGCGGTCGGCGGCACGGCGATCGTCAACGCGGTCGACAAGGTGATCGACAAGGGCAGAAGATCGCCGCGCACCTGCTGGAGGCCGCGGAGGACGACATCGAGTTCAAGGACGGCGCCTTCCAGGTCAAGGGCACCGACAGGAAGAAGACGTTCGGCGAGATCGCGCTCGACCGCCTACGTGCCGCACAAGTACCCGATGGAGACAATCGAGCCGGGGCTCGAGGAGACCGCGTTCTACGATCCGAAGAACTTCACCTTCCCGGCCGGCACCTACATCTGCGAGGTCGAGATCGACCCGCGCACCGGCGAGGTCGATGATCGATTCATTCGTGGCCGCCGACGATTTCGGCAACGTGATCAATCCGATGATCGTCGAGGGCCAGGTGCACGGCGGCCTCGCGCAGGGCATCGGCCAGGCGCTGCTGGAGCAGGCGGTCTACGACGACAACGGCCAGCTCAAGACCGGCTCGTACATGGACTACACGATGCCGCGCGCCGACGACGTGCCGTCGTTCAAGGTGACGACGACGGTGACCGCCTGCACGCACAATCCGCTCGGCGTCAAGGGCTGCGGCGAGGCCGGCGCGATCGGCTGCGCCGCCGGCCGTCATCAACGCCATCTGCGACGCGCTCGCCGAGTACGGCATCGACCACATCGACATGCCGGCGACGCCCGAGAAGGTGTGGGCGGCGATCCAGAAGGCGCCGCGGAAAATGGCGGCGGCGCAAGCTCCCGCTCCGCCGAGTAGCGGCGAGCGGGAACAGGAGGAGACCGATCCATGTACCCCTTCACCTACACGCGCGCCGACACGGTGGCGGAAGCGGCAGATTGCTGCCAGCGGCGAGGCGTAAGCTATCTCGCCGGCGGCCAGACGCTGCTGCCGACGATGAAGCCAGCGGCTCGCCCGACCGGCGGCGCTGATCGATCTCGGTGGCATCGCCGAGCTCAAGGGCATCCACAAGAGCGGCAACGCGATCGGCATCGGCGCGATGACGACGCACGCCGAGGTCGCCGCCAACGCCGACGTCAAGGCGTCATGCCGCGCGCTCGCCCATGCTCGCCGGCGAGCATCGGCGATCCGCAGGTGCGCGCAGCGCGGCACCATCGGCGGCTCGCTCGCCAACAACGATCCGGCAGCGGACTATCCCGCCGCCGTCCTGGCGCTCGGCGCGACGATCGTCACCAACAAGCGCCAGATCGCGGCGGACGAGTACTTCACGGGCCTGTTCACCACCGCGCTGGGCTGGGCGAGCTGATCACCGGC
Organism: uncultured Alphaproteobacteria bacterium; assembly: GCA_963741505.1. Classification (GTDB taxonomy): domain Bacteria; phylum Pseudomonadota; class Alphaproteobacteria; order Rhizobiales; family Hyphomicrobiaceae; genus JAKFWF01. Next base: position 209,592 of record CAVUIJ010000017.1, read on the forward strand.
GTCGGCTTCCCGGTGCCGGAGAAGGCGGGCTACGCCAAGTTCGAGCAGCGCGCCTCGCGCTATGCCCTGGTCGGCGTGTTCGTGGCGAAGACCGCAGCGGGCGTGCGCGTCGCGGTGACCGGCTCGGGCGAGAAGGGCGTGTTCCGCGTGCCGAGCCTCGAAGCAGCGCTGGCCAAGGACTTCTCGGTCGCCGGTCTCGCCGGCCAGAGCGTCTCGGCAGCCGGCATGATGACCGACATGCACGGCAGCGCCGACTACCGCGCCGCGCTGATCCCGGTGATGGCCGAGCGCGCGGTGGCGATGGCGCTCGGGTAGGCCACCCGCCGCACTTGCAACGGCGTCACCGCGCCGCCGGCTCCTTCGGCGTCATCACGGTCAGCAGCGCGACCATGAAGAAGATCGCCAGCAGGTAGAACACCCACGCCGGCTGGCCGATGTCGAGCAGCCAGCCGAACGGGATCGGCGCCAGCGCGCTGCCGACCGCAATGCCGGAGGTGACGAAGCCGAACACCTTGCCGGCGCTGCCTTTGGCGCGGCGGCACGCAGCATCATGTCGCGCGCCGGCCGGGTGATGCCGAGCCCGATGCCCATCACCGCCATCACCAGCATCAGCAGCGCCACCGGCATGTCGAGCAGCGCCAGCGCCACGCAGATCGCGGCGCTCATCACGAATACGGCGGCGGCGACGAGGTCGTGCCGCGTCGTACGGTCGGAGATCTCGCCGCCGAGCAGCACGCCGGCCGTGGTCGCGAACAGGAATACCGACAACGCCGTGCTGGCGATCGCCAGCGATGTGCCGTGCAAGGTCGTCAGTGCCGTCACCGTGAACGACTGGAACGCGGACTGCGTCATCGACAGCGTAGTGAAGAACAGGAAGAACACGATCATCCGCCAGGAGAAGATGAGGCTGAGCCCGTTGTCGGCGGGGGCAGCGCTGCCGGCAGCGGATGCGGCGTCCTTCGACTTCGGCTCGTTCTTCGGCCTGGCCTCGACGTCGGTCTCCAGCACGCTCCATTGCGTGATCAGCAACACGAGCGCGACGGCGCCGAGCACGCCGGCCGCGACCAGCGCCATGCGCCAGCCGAGCCATGCCGTCAGCGCGAACATGATGATCGGGAGCGGCCGCGGTGCCCAAGCTGCCGGTGAAGGTGTGCAGCGAGAACGCGCGGCCCATGCGCGCGGCGCTGATCGACGAATTCAGGATCGCATAGTCGGCGGGGTGGAACACGGCATTGCCGACGCCGCCGAGGAACGCCAGCGCGACCAGCATCCAGAAGCTCGTTGCAAATCCCATCAGCGCCGTCGCGATCGCGGCGACGATCAGGCCGGCCGCGAGCACGACGCGCGCGCCGAGGCGATCGACCAGGAAGCCGACCGGCACCTGCACGACGGCCGCGGCGCCGGCCATCAGCGCGAGCAGCAGCCCGAGCTCGGCGTAGCTGGCCCCGAACGCCTCCTTGAGCTGCACGAAGATCGGCGGCAGCGTCATGTAGTAGAAGTGGCTCATGAAGTGGCCGATGCCGATGGCACCGAGGATGCGATAATCCCTCGCGCCGTTGTCGACGGTCGTCGTCGCGCTCATGTGCCCCCCATCCCCACTCCAGCCGCCGCATCGGTCCGTGTCAGCGCCGGTCCGCGCGCGGCTCGGCCCGTCTCGGCTTCTGCACCGGCTCGTCGCGAAAGACCAGGGTCTTGATGGTCACCGGCACGGTGCCGGACGGCAAGCGCAGGCGGCCGAGGTCGACGAAGTCGAGATCGGAGAGCGCCAGCCCGTCGAGCACCATGAGATCGCCGGCGATGCCGCACTCCTCCTTCAGGATTGCGCCGAGCGCACCGGCGATGTCGCCGTCGACGACGATGTGCAGGGGCTGGCCGGCTGCTGCACGCGGACGCATCGCACGCTCGAGTCCCGCCGCCAACGCCGCCAGCCGCCCGTGCGCAGGCTCGCCCTGCCAGCGCAGGCGCCAGCACGATGTCGTCGCGGGCGAGGTCGATATCCTGGGCCGCCGCCTGCCGCACGATCGCGCAGGCGACGGCAGCGGGCTCGATCGCGCCGGCAAGCTCGAGCGACGGCGACACGACCCGCATGTTGCGTCGCGGCAGCAGCGTGGCGGGGTTGGTGATGGTCGCCGTGCGCCCGCTCAATTGCACGCTGCGTTGCGCGGCGCCGAGCACGGTCGCGCGGATGCATTCGGCGGCCGGCAGCAGCGGCCAGGGCAGGCGGCCCGCGTCGATCGCACGGGCAACGGCGCGGCCGAGATCACGGCCGAGGTCGCAGAAGTCGCGCCGCTCGCGGCCGTAGACGTACTCGCCGACGCCGCCGGAGACGACGACGCCGTCGATCGCGGCGAGCGTTGCGATCGGCGCGGTGAGGTAGAGCGCGGCCTGCGTCGGCGGCGGCGCGGGTGAGGTGGTCAGCAGCGTGACGAGGTCGTCCGCCATCTGCGTCGGCGACCGCGCGCATTGCCGCCGCGCTGGCGAACTCGCCCGGCCGCCAGTCGAAGCCGGCGCGCGCGGCGTGGCGCCGACCCGCCGGCTCGAGGCGGGTGATGCACCGCTCGAGGTCGGTGACGACGAGGCGGCCGCCGATTTCGACCGCGGCTGTCGCGACGATCGAGCCGGCATCGCACAACCGCGAGCTTGGTCGTGCCGCCGCCGATGTCGATGTTGAGCAGGCGACGGCCCGTCGTGCGCGAGCGCTCGACGGTGCCCGAGCCGTGCGCTGCGAGCCGTGCCTCCATGTGATGGCCGGCGCTGGCCGAGACGATATCGCCGCAGCGCTCCGCGATCCGCTGTGTGATCGCCGCGGCATTCGATCGCTCGCGCGCGGTGCCGGTCAGGATCACGACGCCGCAATCGATATCGTCGGCGGTGACGCCGGCAGCGGCGAAGGCGTGATCGAGGATCAGGTCGAGCATGTCGGGGTCGATGCGTGTCGCCGTCGCGATAGGGCGTCAGCGAGACGGGCGACTGGTAGATCGGCTGGCGCCGTGTCGGCGGCGGCGCGGGCGTCGTCGCCGCGCTCCAGGTGGAGCTTCGAGAACGCGACCTGCGTGCCGGACGAGCCGATGTCGACGCCGATGCTGGTGAGCGTGACCTCGTCGCGTTCGCCGTCTCGCAGCAGGCCCGGCATCGCGTCGTGGTCATGATCGTGGTCGGCGTCGCCGTCGTGGCTGTGCGACGCCAGCGCGCCGAGCAGGTGGTCGGCCAGCGTGTGCGGCCCGCCGGGTGGCTTGCTGCCCGTCGTCATGCGCGCTGCCGCTGCGGTCGAGCGCAGGGCGGTATGTCGGTCTCGACGACGAACCTCATGCACAGGGTGGCCTTGCGGACTTGGGATTTCGCGCCTGAACACCTACGTTGGGGGAGCCGCCCAGGCAAGGCACGCCGCGCCCAGGAGATCGCCATGAGCACCACCCCCGCCCCCGATCCGACGCCCGGCGATGCCAACTCCTGCGCGGCGATCGAGCATGTGATCGTGCCGCGCTCGCGCGATCTCGGCGGCTTCGAGGTGCGGCGCGCGCTGCCGTCGGCGCAACGGCAGATGGTCGGGCCGTTCATCTTCTTCGACCAGATGGGGCCGGCGGAATTCCTGCTGACCAACGGCATCGACGTGCGCCCGCATCCCCACATCGGGCTCGCGACCGTCACGTATCTGTTCGAAGGCGAGATCTTCCACCGCGACAGCCTCGGCAGCGCGCTGGCGATCCGGCCGGGCGACGTCAACCTGATGACCGCCGGCCGCGGCATCGTGCATTCCGAGCGCGAGACGAGCGAGGCGAAGGCCAGGCCGCGCCGCATGTTCGGCATCCAGGCCTGGGCCGCGCTGCCGAAGGCGCACGAGGAGGACGCGCCGGCATTCGTGCATCACGCCGTTGCCGAGCTGCCGCGCATCGAGGGCGAGGGCAAGCGCGTGCGCGTGATCATGGGCGAGCTGTACGGCGCACGATCGCCCGCCGAATTCCCGCATCCCGCCTTCTATGCCGAGGCGGTGCTGGCGCCGGGTGCGGTGCTGCCGCTCGATGCCGACCATGACGAGCGCGCGGTCTACATCGCTTCGGGCGAGATCGACATCGCCGGCCAGACGTTCGCGGCCGGCCGGCTGTTGACCTTCCGCCCCGGCGACCGCATCTCGATCCTCGCCAACTCCAACGCGCGCCTGATGCTGCTCGGCGGCGAGCCGATGGACGGGCCGCGGCACATCTGGTGGAACTTCGTGTCGTCCTCCGCCGACCGCATCGCAGCGGCGAAGGCCGACTGGTCGCAGGGCCGCTTCGACGTGGTGCCGGGCGACGCGGACGAGTTCATTCCCCTCCCGTAGGTCGGGTCGCGCGGCGCACGTCGCGCCGCGCGACCCAACAGAAAAATGCGCGCGGCAGCGCTCAATTTTCCTTGTGCCAGCCCCGTCAATGCCCGGCCTGCGGTGCTTCCGGTGCACCGAAGAACGCATGCATCACGTACCACATGCGCTTCCGCTGGTGGCCGACCATGGCGCCACCGTGCGGCAGCCCGCGCATCAGGTGGAACTGCTTCTCGCGGCTGCCGAGCGCGGCGAAGAACTCATACAGCTCCTCTTCCGTCGAGTTGCCGTCGTGATCGGGCCGCGACACCATCACCGGGCAGGAGATCTTGGCGGGATCGACCAGCGGCAGGTTGATCGCCATGTCGATGTAGGTGCCGGCCGGGATGCTGTCGCCGAACTTCATCTCGAACTCCTCCAGCGCACTTGATGATGGCGGGGTCGGTCTGGCCGGACTTGTCGCGATTGAACACGTTGTCGATCTGCGCCTTGCCGAACGGACGGCGCGGGCTCGCCTGGAGCTGGTCGATCATGCGGCGGCGGCGCTCCATCTCGGGCGCGTGCTTGCCGTGATGCGTGTGCGCGTGCATCATCAGCCGCGCGACCTTGCCCGGCTCGACGTTGGCGTAGGCGCCGGCCTTGATCGCTCCGGACGACTCGCCGAACAGCAGCACGGACTTCTGCCCGGACTTCTCGAGCACCAGCGGCATCGCCGCCTGCAGATCAGCGACGCCGACCATGATGCCGGAGTTGCTGTCGGTGCGGTCGGAGTAGCCGTAGCCCTCGTGGTCCATGGTCCACACGTCGTAGCCGAGGCCCGCGAAGTGCTCCATCGTGGAGTAGTCGCCGCTGCCGCCGACCATCAGATCGTAGGTGCCGCGGCTCGAGAACGTCGAGCCGTGCACCAGGAACAGCACCGGCTTTGCCCGCCCGGTCGGCATCGTGCTTGCGATAGACGTACAGCTTGACCGGGCCCTTCTTGACCCAATGCTCTTCGGCGACGATTTTCATGCGCGCTCCGCGTGTTTGATTTGACCGCTATCAAGCCAATGCCGACGAAAAGCGCAACGATAATCAGACGCCGCGGGTGAGCGGGGCGGGGTGGGGCGGGGCAATTCAATTCATCCGTCATCCCGGACGACGAGCCGCTCTTCAGCGGCGAGGAAGATCCGGGGTCCAGCGAAGCAACAGCGCGCAGCGCACAATATCGCGTGCTCCGCACGCTCCTTATGCTGGGTCCCTCCCGGACATCGATCCGGGATCGCGTTCGCGGCAAGACGCCGCTCACTTGGCCGGGACGACGAGAATTGAAACACGAGTGCGCGGCGGACGAGAAGCGCTAGGAGCCCGTCCAGATAGCTGCTGGGGCGGGCTGATTTGTGCAACGATAGCCCGCTCAGGCGGCCCTGGCGAGCTTGATGAGATTGTGGGCGGTGCAGATCAGCGCCCACTCGGCACGCACTTTCTCGACGCCGCGCAACAGGAACTGACGGAAGCCTCGCGCCTGCTTGATCTGTCCGAACACCGGCTCGACGATCTGCTTCCTCAGTCGGTACCGGCTTCGCCATCCCGCCCGCTTCAGCTTTCGCCGCATCGCCTGGGTGAGCGGCCCGCCGATCTTGCGCTTGACCTCGGTCGGGATGCTTGGCCCGTCCGGTGGCGATGTAGGGCTCGATGCTCGCGTGCGTCCAGGGCGGCAAGGTTGGCCTCGCTGCAGATAGCCGCCATCCGCCGAGGCTTCCTTCGGCTTGCGGCCGAGATTGGCCTCGATGCCGTCGATCAGCGGCACGAGCTGGTCGTGGTCGCTCATGCTCGGCGTCAGGCCATGGGCGACGATGATCTGCGCCTTGCCATCGACCGCAGCCTGCGCGTTGTAGCCCTGGATGTAGCCGTCCTTGGTCTTCAGGATGCGGCTCTCGGGATCGGTGAAGTTCCGCTGCGCCTTGCGGTCGGGCTCCTCGCTCGGCGGCGCGGGGTCCTTGCCGTTCTTCTTGCGGCCTTCGGCCTTGCGCTGCTCCTCCGCCTCGGCCCGGCGCCGCGCCTCCTCCTCGGCGGCCGCTTTGGCTTCCGCCTCCAGCTCGGCCTTGGCCGCGCGGATCTTGGCGAGCCGCTTCTCCTTGTCGGCCACCCACTCCGGCATCTCGTCGCCGCTCTTGGCGCCGTAGAGCTTGTCCTCCTCCGCGTCGGCCGCCTCGGCGGCGGCGAGCCAGCGGTCGACCTCGGCCTGCAACTCCGCCTCGCGCTTCTTCATGCGCTCATAGCTCATCGCCTTGTGCTTGGAGGCGTTCGCCTTGATCTTCGTGCCGTCGAGCGCGACGTGCCCGAGCTTCACCAGCCCCGCCTTCTCGGCAAGCTTCAGCACCTGCACGAACAGCCCGGCCAGCGCCTTCAAGTGCCGCTTGCGGAAGTCCGAGATCGTGCGGAAGTCCGGCGGATCGAGCGCCACGATCATCATGAAGTCGGCCCGCTCCTCGGCCGCCTTGGCGATCCGGCGCGAGGAATAGATGCCGCTCGCATAGCCGATGCAGCAGCAGCGCCGTCATCATGCCGGGTCAAACGGCGGCTGGCCGAGCCCGCTCGTATAGCTCGCCGGCGATCGCCGAAAGATCCAGGCTCTCCCGGACCAGCGCCACGATGAACCGCGACAGGTGATCCTCGGCACGAAGTCCTGCACGCTCGGCGGCAGAAGCTGCGGCTCATCGATCTTCCAGGGGCGAAAGTGCTTGCTCATAGCCCAGGAAAGAATCAAACTCGCGCCCTCAGAGCAACCGACTACTCAGACAGGCTCCTAGGGTGCTTCCGGAAAAGTGTGAAGCGGTTTTCCGACCAGAAGCACCCTGAATACAAGGGCACTAGGGTCGTTCCGCGATTCAATCAGAACCGGAACGACCCTAGTCAGGGGTGCAGCAGGATCTTGCCGACGACGGTGCCGGCTTCCAGCAGGCGGTGGGCTTCGGCGGCCTGCGCCATCGGCAGCCGCGCGCCGATGCGGGGCTTGATCTGGCCCGCCGCCAGCAGGTCGATCACGGCGCGCGTCAGTCGCCGCCGCTCGGCGGGATGGCGATCGTAGGTGTGGATGTTGAAGCAGCGCAGTGCCGGGCTCTTCGTCGACAGCTCGCGCATGCGGCCGAACACGTCGTGCTTCGGCATCGGCGTGTGGACGTTGTAGAACACCAGCGTGCCGAGGTCGGCGACGATCGACAACAGGTCGGCGAAGTCGGGCGCGATGACGTGGTCGAATACGACGTCGACGCCGCGACCGCCGGTCAATTCGAGCACGCGCTCGACGACGTTCTCCGCGCGATAGTCGACGACATGGTCGGCGCCGAGCGCGCGGGCGTGCGCTGCATTCGCCGGCGATCCGACGCTGCCGATTACGGTCAGCCCCTGGGCTTTCGCCAGCTCGACGAGTGCGCCGCCGATGCCGCCGGTGGCGCCGGCGATGAACACGCTGCGCAGACCGGGTCGCATCCCAGTGTCATTCAGCATCGCGTAGGCGACGAGGTAGGTCGGCAGCACGACCGCCTGATCGAGATCGACGTGTGCGGGCAGCGGGTGCACAGCGCCGGCCGGCACGTTGATGGCCTCGGTATAGCAGCCGCCGCGCACGGGCAAGTCGCGGGCGCTGAGCAGGACGGGCTGTCCCGGCTGAATGCCCTGCACATTGCTGCCGATCTCGACGACATGACCGGTCAGCTCGTTGCCCGGACTGGCGGGCAATGGCGGCATCCACGTGTAGATGCCCTTCCGGATCAGGATGTCGGGACGGCTGACGCCCATGGCGCGGGTGCGGATCTGGACCTCGCCGGGCGCAGGTGCGGACACGTCATGCTCGATCGTCTCGAGAACCTCCGGTCCGCCCGGCGTTCGCAGCACGACTGTCCGCACCATGACCTCCGCGGCAACCTACTTCGGGCTGTCGAACGGAAAGTGGAACTCGCGCCACTCGACCGGCGCCGGCGTGCCCCACACGTTCATCTCGCGCACGTTGCCGGGACGGGCGAGGTTGGTGATGACGTTCGGCGTGAAGTCGGCATCGTCGGCGATCAGCGCCATCGCGCCGGAGCATTCGATCATCGCGCCGCTGGCATCGAGGTAGTAGGCATAGGTGTTGTCGCCGGGGCGATGGCGGCCGGGGCCCCACAGCATCTGCTTGCCGGCGCGGTCGAGCAGATCGCCGAGCTTCAGGTAGCACGTGAAGTCCGGGAACTCGAACGAGGTGTGATGCAGCCCGACTGTGCCCTTCACGACGCCCAGGATGTGGTGCTGGCGATTGCCGCCGTACATCCAGCTCAATCCGTCGTTGACCATCCGCTCGGACAGCTTCAGGCCGCCGATGCGCGTCAGGCGCTCGCGCATCCCTGCCGGGTCCGGTGTCATGAAGTTGACGTGGTCGACGCGGTTTGGACCGACGCCGGTCGTAGCGTGGCGACGGCCATAGAGCACGTTGCGGATCGGCGTGTGGATCTCGAAGCGCAGGCCTTCCGGCGTCGCGAACGTCACGCTGGCGTCGATGCAGGCGAGGCTCGGCGTGCGCGACAGCACCCGGCAGCCGGCTTCCTCGACACGCGATGACGCAGCCTCGACTGCTTCCCTGTTCAAGCGCTTCGAGGCCGATCGTATGGGCGGAATTCTGCGATGCGTGCCGCAGCACCAGCTCGGCGGCGCGGCCGTTCGAGCTCAGCCACGTCTGATCCGCGGTGCGCTGCGTGACGTGCAACCCGAGGATCTCGGTAGCGTCCTTGATGACCGCGTCGGGATCGGTCACGTTGATCTGCACGTGCCCCATGGCGTGCACGATGAATGTCATTCGGCTCCGCTCCAGCTTTCGTCAGTTCGAATGCGTGTCCGTCGTGCCTGCCCGTCACTGTGGCCAGTCACTGTACCTGGATGCCGGCCGCAGCGACGACGTCTTTCCAGCGCTTGACCTGGGCCTCGACGAACGTGGCCGTAGCCGCGCTCGATGTCGGCGCCGGGCTGCCGCCCATCTCGACGAGGCGGCGCGCGATCGTCGGATCGGCAAGCGCCGCGTGCACCTCCTTCACCAGCCGGTCGACGATCGGCTGCGGCACGCCCTTCGTCGTGGCGACGCCGAAGAACGAATTGTAGACGAGGTCCTGGCCGAGCGCCTCCTTCATCGTCGGCACGTCTTTCATGACCGGCGCGCGGGCGCTGGACGAGACGGCGAGCGCGCGAAAATTGCCGCCTTCGACGTTGCCGGTGAGAACGGTCGACGGCGCCATGATGAAGTCGATGCTCTTGGACAGCAGTGCCGTCACCGAGCCGGCGTCGCCGCGAAACGGCACGTGCACGATCTTGATCTTCGTCGTCTGTGCCAGCAGCTCGCCGGACATGTGCTGGCCGGTGCCGGTTCCCGCCGACCCCCAATTCAACGCGCCGGGCTTGGCTTGCGCGCCGGCGACGAGGTCGCGCAGCGACTTGAAGGGCGAATCGTTGTGCACGGCGACGAATACCGGGAACTCGGCGACCATGCTGATGAAGCTGAAGTCCTTCACCGGGTCGAAGTTGAGCGACTTGAGCAGTGCCGGCGAGATCACGTGCGCGGTCGACAGCAGCACCAGCGTGTAGCCGTCGGGCGTCGCGCGCGCGACCTGCTCGGAGGCGAGGTTGCCGCTGGCGCCGGGGCGCGCCTCGGCGATCACGGGCTGGCCCAGCGACTTCGACATCACGTCGCCGATCAGCCGCGAGATGATGTCGGCGTTGCCGCCGGCGGGGAAGCCCTGGACGAAGCGGATCGGCTTCGACGGGAAGTCCTGGGCTGCTGCCGGCAGCGCCGCAAATCCGGCGGCGAGGAGACAGGCAACTCTCGTGAACCCCAGCATGACGTCTCCTCGCTCGATCTTGCTTCGCACAGTGTCGGCCGTCAGGCGCTGCGTCGCGCACCCACCATGATGAACGCGATCTTGACCGGCTTGTCGCCCTTGTTGCGCCAGGCGTGCCGCGTGCCATTCTGTATGACGATATCGTGCGGCTTCAAATGCACTTGCTTGCCGTCGTCGAGCTCGAGCCTGATCTCGCCTTCCAGCACGATGCCGTAGTCGACGGTGTTGGTCGTGTGCATGCCCGGGTTGTCCATCTCGAACTTCGCGGCGAGATCGGGCAGCTCGGCGGCGAACTCCATGCCGGCGGCGGCCGGGTTGAAGTCCTTGCTCATCATCACGCTGTCCGGCGCGAAGGTCACGACCATCAGGCGTGTCTCGCCCGGCACCGGGAATGCACGTGGTCCTGGCCGAGATCGTATCCACGCCGTCGTGGGGGACCGACGGCGCGCCGGATGTCGCCCAGATCAGCGTCGAGGATTGGCCGGGAATGCTGGCGAAGTCCCGCGTTCGCGGAGCCGGACTGTCCGACACGAAGACGGCCTTGCCGCCGCTGTTGCCGGTAACGACGCGACGCACCTTCATGAGCGCTCTCCTCGATATTTCTGTCGAATTGTTCGGTGCGAACTTCGGGCACGCCGGCTGGATGTCGGGACCCGACGCGGATGCTTGTCAGACCGCCGCCATCACGTCCGACAGGCGTTGCATCATATCGGTCTCCTGGCCTGGCGGCATGTTCACCGCGATCTGCTTGAAGCCCATCGCCTTCATGCCCTTGATGCGCTCGACGAGCTGCGACTTGGTGCCGGTGAACGACAGAATGCTGATCACCTTGGCGCTGATGTGCTTCTCGTCGGGGCGCAGGTACATCAGGTGGCCCTTGTGGTTGCTCAGGTAGCGCGCGTCGGCCGGCTTGTAGCTCAGATAGACCTTGCGATAGGCCTCCAGCTCCTCCTTGCACGGGAAGTGGTCGCCCACCGGGAACACCGAGCCGAACTCCTGCTCCTCGACGAGGTTGTGGAATGCGATCGCCGCAAACGGGCCGGCTTGCGCCCTGGCGCGCGGGCTGTCGGGCGGCTCGCCCTCGTCGAGAACACAGCCGCCACAGCCCAGCGATGCGTAGAGCTTGCCCGGCGCGTGACCGGCGGCGGCCCACGCCTTCTTGTATTCGCCGATCTCCTCCTGCTCGCGCTCCGGCCACGTCACGCTGCCGATCCAGCCGGCGCCGAGCTTGGCGGTCAGCTGCCGCGCCTTCGGTCCGAACGCCGACAGGAACGTCGGGATCGGATCCTTGATGTTGATGAGGCCTTTGTCGGGATCGAGGAACGCCACCTTGGTGGTCTTGCCCTCGCCGGTCCACTCGACGGTCTTGCCCTTGAGCAGCCCTTCGACGACCTTCACGTATTCCTCGAGCTTGGCGAGCGTGACGGGGCCGTGGCCCATCGTGCGCCGTGCGGTATAGCCGGTCGAGGCGCCGAACACGACGCGGCCGGGCGCCAGCGCATTGAGCGTGGCAAGGCCGCTGGCGGCGACCGGCGCGATCCGGTTGGCCGGGATCAGGACGCCGGCGCACAGCTTGATCTTCTTGGTCATGACGGCGGCAGCGCCCATCGCGGCGAACACTTCCGCGTTCAGCATGTGCGTGTCGTAGAACCAGGCGTGCGTGAAGCCCAGCTCTTCGCCACGCTTCACCACCTCCCAGGAGTTCGCCTTGGTCGGCAGCATTAGCCCGAAGTCCATGATGTCGTCTCCTTGCTGGTTCAGGTTGCTGGTTCAGGGGCGCTCGCGACGTGACATAGACGGCCGGTCGATGCCGGTGATGTCGATGCCGGTGATGCGGACACCGGAAGCCTTGGCCTTGTAGGCCTTGTTGATGGCGATCAGCACCGAGGTCATGGCCTCGACTGCGGCGGCATTGGCGAGCGCGCCGGCGTGGATGCCGACGAGACCGGCGGCCTCGGCAAGCGCGACGCCGATATCGCGCGCGGTCTTGGTGTCCGCACACACCAGCACGTCGCAGTCGATAGTGTGGGCGAGGTCCTTCAAGTGGTGCGCGCCGACGTTCTGGAAGGCGGCGACGACTTGGGTGTCGGGGCCCAGCTTCTCGGCGAGTTGCTCGACCGCGGAGCGGCCGCCCGGCAGCGCGACGCGATCGACCTTGGGTGGGACCAGCGGCACGGTGACGTCGACCAGCACCTTGCCGGCGAGCTGCTGCCTGACACCGAGCGCCGTCGCCTGCTGCGAGGCGTAGGGCACGGCGAGCACGACGATGTCGGCGCGGCCGGCGGCTGCCGCGTTGTCGAGGCCTTCGATCGTGGCACGCGGCGCCGGCTTCGGCCAGCAGCCGGTTGAGCTCGGCGGCGGCCTGCTGCAGCCTTGGCGGCATCACGCGAGCCGATCACGACGCGCAAGCCGGCGTGCGCCCAGCGGAACGCGAGGCCGGAGCCTTCCGCGCCCGTTCCGCCCAGCACGGCGATCGTCTTGCCCGTCAGCGGCATGTGGGCTCGCTTTCCAAGACCGGCGTGTCGATGTGTGCCGCGATCGCGGCTCACCACCTTGGCTTGCGGTCGTGGTGCGCGGCGGCGTCTCGATGGCGGGCGACAGCGGCAGTGCACCGAACGAGCGCGCGGTCTGCGCGGTTGGCGCACCGGCGTAGAGCGTCGTGCGCTGGCGCGGCGTGCGGCCGAGCTTGCGGATCACTTGCTCCATCTCCTCCGGCGGCATTTCCTGGCCGTGCACGGAGCCGGCGGCGCGGCTGATGCTCTCGTTCATCAGCGTGCCGCCGAGATCGTTGGCGCCGGCCTCCAGGCAGGCGCTCGCACCCTCGCGCCCCATCTTCACCCACGACGTCTGGATGCTGGTGAGGTGCGGATTGAGCGCGAGCCGCGCGACGGCGTGCATCAGCACGGCCTCGCGGAACGTCGGGCCGAGGCGGCTCGCCCCGCGCAGGTGGATCGGCGTCTCGGTCGGCACGAACGGCAGCGGCACGAATTCCGTGAAGCCGCCGGTCTCGGCCTGCAGGTCGCGCACGCGCAAGCAGATGCCGGGCCCAGTGCACGGGACGGTCGACATGGCCGAACATGATGGTCGCGGTGGTGCGAATGCCGAGACGGTGCGCGTTCGCCATCACCTCGAGCCACTGCGCCGTCGTCACCTTGTCGGGACAGATGATCCGCGCGGACCTCGTCGTCGAGGATCTCGGCCGCGGTGCCCGGCATCGAGCCGAGGCCCGCCGCCTTCAACTCGGCAAGGAATTCCTGCAGCGGGATGCCCGAGCGTCGCCGCGCCCTGCCAGACCTCCAGCGGCGAGAAGGCATGGATGTGAATGCCGGGGCACGCCGCTTTGATCGCGCGGCAGACGTCGATGATAGGTGTTGCCGTCGTAGGAGGGATGGATGCCGCCTTGCAGGCAGACCTCGACGCCGCCGCGCTCCCACGCCTCCACGGCCCGGCGCTGGATCTCGTCGAGGCTGAGATCGTAGGGCCGGCCGCGCAGGTTCTCGCTCAGCTTGCCCTTCGAGAAGGCGCAGAACGTGCACTTGTACGCGCAGATGTTGGTGTAGTTGATGTTGCGCGTGACGACGTAGGTCACCTCGTCGCCGCGTGTCGCGGCCCGCAAGGCGTCGGCTGCCTCGCACACGGCGTGGAACGCATCGCCGCGACTGTCGAACAGCGCGACGATGTCGGCCTCGTCGAGCGATCTTCCGGCGACGGCACGATCGATGATCGCAGCGAGACGGCTGCCACGTGCCGGCAAGGCGGGCTCGCGCGCGGGCTCCGCACTGGTTCCGGGCGACCAGGGATCGACGCGGGCGAACCCGGCGGCATCGACGCCGCGCAGCACGGCGGTGCGCAGCTTCGGATCGAGCCAGCGTGCCGGCTCGCGCGCGAACGCGGGATAGATCGCCAGCCGCTCGACCAGCAGCTTGCCGGCAGCGGCCGTCTCGCGCTGCGAGTGCGTCGAGCTCGGGCCACGGCCGCTCGGGATTGACGTGGTCGGGCGTGACGGGAGAGACGCCGCCCCAGTCGTTGATGCCGGCGGCGATGATCTGCGGCAGCGCGCCGGGCGACAGATTGGGCGGCGCCTGGATGTTCATCGACGGCCCGAGCACGATGCGGGCCGCCGCGATCGTCCACAACAGCTCGTCGAGATCGGGATCGGCATGAGCGGCCATCGCGGTTCCGGGCTTGGCGCGGAAGTTCTGGACGATGACTTCCTGCAGATGGCCGAACTCGTCGTGCAGGTCGCGCAGCGCCAGCAGCGCGTCGATGCGCTCGGCGCGGGTCTCGCCGATGCCGATCAGGATGCCCGAGGTGAACGGCACCGCCGCCGCGCCGGCCGCGCGGATGGTCGTCGAGGCGGACCGCGGGAACCTTGTCGGGGCAGTTGTAATGCGGGCCGCCCTTCTGGCCGAGCCGCTCCGCCGTCGTCTCCAGCATGATGCCTTGCGACACCGACACCGACCGCAGCGCGGTGATCTCGGCAGCGGTCATGATGCCGGGATTGACGTGCGGCAGCAGACCCGTCTCGGCGAGCACCAGCCCGGCCATCGCGGCGAGGTAGGAGATCGTCGTGTCGTGACCCAGGCTCGCCAGCTCCTCGCGCGCGGCCATCCAGCGCAGCTCCGGCTTGTCGCCCAGCGTGAACAGGGCCTCGCGGCAGCCGGCCTTGGCGCCTGCGCGCGCGATCGCCAGCACCTCGTCGGCCGTCAGGTAGCAGCGCTCGCCGCGCCGCGGCGGCTTGACGAACGTGCAGTAGTGGCACTGGTCGCGGCACAGTCGCGTCAGCGGAATGAACACCTTGCGCGAGTAGGAGATCAAGTCGCCATGGCCGGCATCGCGGATGACGGCCGCTGCCGCCATCATCGGCTGCGAGGTCGTCGCAGTCGGCGAGCGAGCGCGCCTCCGCGGCGGACGGCCGGCTGCCGGCCCGGGCGCGCGCGAGCAAGGTGGCGATCGCGGTCATGCGACCGCCCGATCGCCTGGCGCCATTGTGCCGACGCGGTGAATGATCGAAGCCGGCGATGATGTTGCGTGCACGCGTCGCGGACGGCACCGCCATGAACGCGACGAGATCAGCCGGCTCGTCGATATCGAGCGCGATGTGCGGCAGGCGCACGATCGCCGGCTCGACGCCATGCGCACGGGCTGCGTCGAGATGGGGGAAATAGCTGTTGGCGCCGAAGCGCAGCGGCACGCGCATGGGCTCGGCGGCCAGGATCGCGTTCGAGCCGAGCTCGTCGCGCGCCGGCACGATGACGAAGCCGGGCGTGCGCCGATGGGCGTCGATGATCTCGCGGATATCAGTGGGCGTGACCAGCGGCACGTCGCCGGGCAGCGTCAGCATCGCCGCGCCATCGCCGGCCAGTCGCCGGGCGGCCGCCGTCACCGCGCCGGTGTGGCCATCGCGTGCGCCATCGGTCCAGACATCCGCGCCCCACCGGCGGGCTGCCGCGGTTGCATCGGGGTCCAGCGTGACCACGGCGACGCCGGCCAGTTCGTCGACCGCGGTGAGGGTCTGCAGCACGTCATCGAGCATGGCGAGCGCCAGCTCCCGGCGCGCCTCGGCCGGCAGCAGCCCTGCCAGCCGCTGCTTGGCGAAGGTCGTCTCCTTGACAGGTACGACTGCCCAAACGCCCTGCTCCGCTGCCATCCGGCTCCACCCCTGCAATAGTCGTGGCCCGCCGCGATCGAGCGCGGCGCGACGCTTCTCCCAGCATATGCACTATCGGCCGCCCGTGCGACAGTCTGTCCTGAGCCCTTAGGACAGGCGAATACGGGGGTGGGCAGGGGTATGCGATCTGTCAAACGCGCTCGGGACCCTTCGGCGGAAGTGGATGGCGAGGTAAGGCCGGAGCAGACCATCGTAGGGCGGGTAAGCTGCGCTCTTCGCGCGGCGCAACCCGCCGCCTTCGGCGTTGCGGCGACACCAGGCGGGTTGCGCGATGCGAGTGCATCGCTTACCCGCCCTACCGCAGCATTGGCGGGCAATCCTGCTCAGGCCTTCTGCCCCAGGTACGCCTGCTGGACGACGGTATCGTCGCGGATCTCCTGCGGCGTTCCGGAGCGCACGATGCGGCCGTTCTGCAGGACGTAGACCCGGTCCGCCAGCCGCAGGCTCTGGTGCACGTTCTGCTCGACGAGCACGACGGCCTGGCCGCCGGCGGTGATCGACTTGATGATGGCGAACACGTCCTTGACGAGGCGCGGGCTCAAGCCGAGGGACGGCTCGTCGAGCAGCAGGATCTTCGGCTTCGACATCAGCGCGCGCCCGATCGCCAGCATCTGCTGCTCGCCGCCGCTCATCGTGCGGGCGAGCTGGTCGCGGCGCTCGGCCAGCCGCGGGAACAGCGCGAGCTGCTTTGCCAGCATCACCTCGACATCGGCGCGCGCGTGCTCGACGTAGGCGCCCATCCGCAGGTTCTCCAGCACCGTCATCTCGCCGAACAGGCGCCGGCCTTCGGGCACCAGCGCGATGCCGGCGGCAACGATGCGGTGCGGCGGCTCCTGCCTCGATATTGCGGCCATCGAGCAGGATGCGCCCGCCGGGCAACGGGTGCAGCAGACCGCCGATGGTCTTCAGCAGCGTCGTCTTGCCGGCACCGTTGGCGCCGAGGATCACCGTCGCCTTGCCGGCTGCGACGTCGAGGCTGACGGCCTGCAGCGCCTGGTGCTTGCCGTAGGCGACGCTGACGTTCTCAAGCTTCAGCATCGTCGGCTCCGAGATAGGCGTGCATGACCTTGGGCTCGGCCAGCACCTTGTCAGGACTGCCGGTCGCGATGACCTCGCCGACGTTGAGCACGATGACGTTGCTGCACAGGGCGCGGATCGCCTCCATCACGTGCTCGATCATGACGATCGTGACGCCGTCCTTGCCGATCTGGCGGATCAGCTCGATCCCGGTCTGCAACTCCGTCGGATTGAGGCCGGCCAGCCATTCGTCGAGCATCAGGAGTTGCGGCCGTGTCGCCAGCGCGCGCGCCAGCTCGGCGCGCTTCTGGTCGATGTAGGTGAGCTGCGAGCCGTGCATGTCGGCATGGGCGGCGAGGCCGACCCGGTCGAGCAGCTCGTCGACCTCGCGACGCGCGACGCCGGGCCGGACGGGGTCGGACCCGAACATGCGGCCGAGCATGACGTTCTCGCGCGTCGTCATCGAAGGCAGCACGCGCACGAGCTGGAAGGTGCGGGCGATCCGCGACCGGCAAAGCTGGAACGACGGCTGGCCGCGACCTCCTGGCCGGCGAGCATGACGGAGCCGGCGTCGGGCCTCAAGCTCGCCGGTGATGAGATTGGTCACCGTCGTCTTGCCGGAGCCGTTGGGGCCGATCAGCCCTGTGATCGAGCCGCGCGGCACGTCGAACGACACGTCGCGCACGGCGACGAGGCCGCCGAACGCCTTTCGTGAGGCCGCGCACGGAGAGTAGCGCTTCTCGGCTTGCCCCGGAGCTTTCGACGATCCGTGACTGAGCCGGTGCTGGTCATTCGCCGGCCTTCGGTTGCGCGTTGCCGGCGGCACCGCCGAAGATCCGCTCGCGACGCGCGGCGAGCCATCGGCTCCAGTCGCGGCTGCGGCAGATCTGCTCGAGCTTGGGCGCGATGCCGCCCGGCAGATAGTAGACGATCACCATGAAGCACAGCCCGAGCGCGATGTTGAAATGGTGCGGGAACTTGCCGGTGAGGAACTCCGACAGCAGCACGAGGGGAATCGCGCCGAGCATCGGTCCCCACGGGCGGCTGGCGCCGCCGAGCAGGGCCGCGATCAGCACCTGGAACGACCACGTGCTGTTGAAGGCGATGCTGGGGTCGACATAGGGATAGCGCAGGGCCAGCACCGCGCCGACCAGCGACATCACCGAAGCCGAGGCCGCGAACACGACGACCTTGACCCGCGTCGTATCGATGCCGGCGTGTCGAGCGACGGTCTCGTCCTCGCCGATCGCACGCAAGGCGTAGCCGAGGCGGGTGTGGCTGACGTACCAGCTCCCGAGCACGGCCAGCACGGCGATGGCCAGCAGCAGCTCGTAGATCACCGTGCCGGAGACGTTGGCGAAGATGTAGCGCGAGAACGTCTTGTTGCGGTTGATCTCCCACCACACGAACAACTGGTGGGTCAGCTCGGTCAAACCGAACGTGAAGATGATGAAGTAGACGCCGCGCAGGCGCAGGCTGGACAGCCCGACCACCAGGGCGACGAGCGAAGCCGATCGACGGCCGCACCGGCGAGCGCCATGCCGATCGGCACATGCTCGTGCAGGATCGCGACGACATACATGCCGAGGCCGACGAACGCCGCCGTCGCCAGCGAGATGTAGCGCGTCGCACCGGAGAAGAACGCCCAGGCCGTGGCGAGCGCCACGTTGGCCAGCAGCACGATCAGCAGCGAGATCGTGTAGCTCGAGACGTAGAGCGGCAGGATGACCAGCTCGACGACGACCGCGATCAGCAGCGCCGCCCGGCTCCAGGGGATTTTCGGGAGGTCATGCACGCGCGAACATCCCCGTCGGTCGCCACAGCAGGATGGCCATGAACAGGGCGAAGTTGATGGCCAGCGTCAGTCCGGGATCGAGCAGATAGCCGCCGAGCGATTCGACCACGCCGAGCAGCAGGCCTGCACCCAGCGTGCCGGCCATGCGGCCGACGCCTGCCATGATGACGACGATCAGCGCCTTCAGCGTGTAGACGACGCCGATCGACGGCGTGACCGAGATGAACGTGCTGACCAGCATGCCTGAGATCGCCGCCATGGCGCCGCCGGCCGCGAATGCCAGCGCGCTGAGGCTCGCGACATTGACGCCGACGATGCTGGCCGCCACCGGATCGATCGCGATCGATCGCAAGGCGGTGCCGAGCCAAGTGTAGCGGAACACATAGAAGAGGGCGGCGGCGAGTGCGCATGCCGCTACGAATGCCAGCAATCGGTTCAGCGCGATCTTGGCGCCGAGAATATCGAGCGGCGTCGACAGGAAGCTGTAGCCGCGCTGCTCGCCGCCCCAGTTGGCCATGGCGAGCCCTTCGAGGACGAACATCAGGCCGAAGGTCACCAGCACCGCGTCGGCATCGAGCGCGTCCTGGCTCGGCGCGCGTTTCGCCAGCGGCTGCATCAGGTAGCGGTAGATCAGCCAGTTGGCGGCGAAAGCGATGGGCACGCTGACGAAAATGCTGAGCAGCGGGTTCCACTTCCACAGCATCATCATGAAGAACGCGGTGAACGCGCTGCCCATGAAGAACTCCCCATAGGAGAGGTTCAGCATGCGCGCGATGCCGTATTGCAGGTTGAGGCCGAGCGCGATCAGCCCGTACATGCCGCCAAGCAGCAGGCCGTTGAGGAAGACTTCGAACAGGACCACCGTCAATTCCTCAGGTCTGCGACCACGGTCCCGGCACGCAAGTTGCGTGCCGGGTCGCGGTCAACAGGCCGCGATCGTCACGACCAGTTCGGTTTCGGGAACAGCGGCGGCTTGGCGCCGGTCTTGTTGGCAGGGAAGACGCCGACGACCTCGCCGTTCTGCCACTGGCCCATCGCCCAGGGGTTGGTGTTGCGCTGGTCCTTGAACTGGATGTCGCCCCACACCGTCTTGAACGGTCCCTTGGCGATCTCGTCGCGGATCTTCTTACGGTCGATCTCGCCGGCGGCCTCGATGGCCTGCTGGGTAACCTCGAGGCAGCCATAGACGCCGACGGCATGGATCTGGGACTCGCGGTTGAACATGGCGCGATGCGCCTTGTTGTATTCCGCCAAGCCGGCGGCCGTGATGTCAAGGCCGTCGTACATCATGATGCCGTTTACGTTATTGCCGAACTTCGCCTTGAAGGCCGGAAACGCCGATCCGATCGCCGCATAGAACACCGGCGGATTGAAGCCGACGATCTTGGCCTGCTCGGCCAGCATGAAGGTGTCGGCCGGGTAGCTGAAGGCGATGAAGGCGTCGGGTGTCGTCGCCATGACCTCGCGCAGCAGTGGTTGCAGGTCGGACGCGCCCATCGGGTAGTTCTTCGAGAACACGACCTCGAGGCCCTGCTGCTTGGCGACGTCGGTGAAGGCGGTGAGATGCTCGACGCCGAACTGCACGCCGACATGGACGACGGCGACGCGGCCCTTGATCTTGCCCTCCTTCTTGAGGTTCGCCAGCATCGCCGCGATCGGCGCCGTGGCCTCCTTCGGCTGGGCGAGCGACCAGAACACGTTCTGCCACTTCGGCGCCAGGTCGTAGATGCGGTTGGCGCCGGCCGTGGTCAGGATGGTCGGATAGCCATGCTTGTCGAGCAGCGGCGCGGCGGCGAGATTCATGTGCGTCGCGTAGGGGCTGAGGACGAGGTCGACCTTGTCCTGCAGGATCAGGCGCTCGGTCAGCTTGATCAGCTCGTCGGGCTGGCCGCGATCGTCGTACTCGACGAGGTCGATCGGCACTTTCTTGCCGAACTTCTTCAGCATGATACCGCCGGCATCGTTGGTCCGTTTCTGCCACAGCTTGTACTGCGAGATCGATGTCGATTCCGCGCCGGCGCCGAGCGGACCCGAGATCGAGATGGCGTAGCCGACCTTGATCTTGTCGGGTGCTGCCTGCGCTTGCGCCGGCACGCGCGGCAGTGCCGTCAGGCCCGCTGCCGCCACCGAGCCCTTCACGAATTTCCGCCTGTTCATGACGTTTCCTCCGTTGGTCACGACGTATGTCGTATCGTTGTTATTGCTTGATCGTGGAAGCGACTATGCAGTGCCCCACACCTCCCTTGCCGTGTCGACAACCACCTGCAGTTTGGCGAACTGCTCGTCCTCGGTGAGCAGATTGCCTTCCAGCGTCGAGGCGAACCCGCATTGCGGCGACAGGCAGACCTGATCGAGATCGATGAATTTCGCGGCCTCGTCGATCCGGCGCTTCAGCTCGTCCTTGGTCTCGATGCGACTGCGCTTGCTGGTGACGAGGCCGAGCACGACCATGCGGCCCTTGGGCACGTAGCGCAGCGGCTCGAACGAGCCGGAGCGGGCGTCGTCGTACTCGAGGAACAAGCCATCGACATCGAGACCGGAGAATACGGCTTCCGCAACCGGGTCGTAGCCGCCGGACGCCGCCCACGACGAGCGGTGATTGCCGCGACAGGTGTGGACGCATACGACCATCCCCGGCGGCCGCTTGGCGACGGCGTCGTTGACGAGCCGGATGTAGGTGAGGTGGCGCTGGTTGGGATCACCGGAGGTGGCCCGGATCTTGTCGCGATAGGTCTCATCCGCCAGCATCGCGAACATCGTGTCGTCGATCTGCAGATAGGTGCAGCCGGCGGCACCGATCAGCCGGATCTGCTCGGCGTAGACCTTGACGAGGTCCGCCAGGAACTGCTCGCGGCTGGCATAGACGCCACCGTTCTCTTTCACCGCGCCGAGGCCGTCGAGCATGCTGGGTGACGGGATCGAGAGCTTCGGCATGGCCTTGGCGACCGACTTCAGGAACGCGAAGTCCTCCCCGAAGATGGGCCGCTCGAGGTGCAGCCGCTCGACGACGGTCGGCATCGGCAACTCGTTCTCGACCTCGCCCCTGTCGTCATGGAAGGGCCGGCGCTGGGTGCCGCCGATCTTGACGCCGCCGATGTTGCACAGGAAGTCCATGTGCCAGCTGCCGCGCCGCAACTCGCCGTCGGTGACGCACTTGCAGGCCGATGTCCTCCTGGCGCTTGACCAGACGCGTGATCTCCACGTCCTCCAGCCGGCGCAGCTCGGCCGATGTGATCTGGCCGGCGTCGCACTGCTGGCGGGCCTCGAGCAAATGCTTCGGCCGCAACAGGCTGCCGACGTGATCGGCCCGGAACGGAGGCTTCCTGCGCATCGACATGTCCCGCGCTCCAGCTGTCAGGGATCGAGCAAGCTGGCGGCAGCCTACGGCGGCGGCAGCGCGCGGTATGTCCTAATCATTACCGACAATCGCTGCTGGCGCCACGACCAGGCCCCGCACCTGTCCCAAGCGGCCCTGTCCCAAGTGGTGAGGACAGACGCTGCCGCGCCTGCCGGACTACGTTGCATGGCTTGTTTCACAGCCATTGCGCCGCGATGCCCCAGCGGGCAGTGTGAGGCAGCGCGCCAGACGGCGACACAGTGCATGCGGAGGAAACGATGGCCGGCTCCAAGACCCTGTTGCACATCGGCGGCGGTGCCGTCGGCTTCAACTGGCTGCCGGTCATCGCCGCCGAGCGCCTCGGCATTTTCGAGCGCAACGGCCTGGAAGTCGACATCAAGCGGCTCGGCACCGTCGACAAGGCGACGGCGGCGGTGCGCGACGGCAGCCTGAACCTCGTCATCACGCCGCCGGAAGGGGCGATCCGGGACTGCGTCGCGGGCGGCAACCTGCGCATCGTCGCCGGCAACGTCAACCGCCTGCCGCTGACGTTGATCGCCAATCCCCGCTTCAAGCGGGTCGAGGACTTGAAGGGCGCGAAGCTCGGCACCTCGTCGATGACCGAGGGCACCGCGCTCTACACGATGGAGATGCTGCGCCAGCATGGGCTCAACTACCCCGGCGACTACGAGTTCGCCGTGGTCGGCGTGCACCCGGCGCGCTGGAAGGCGATGCAGGAGGGGACGATCGACGCGGCGGTGCAGCTCATCCCGCTCAATTTCGTCGGCATCGATGCAGGCTACTCCGATCTCGGCGAGGTGACCGACTACATCCCCGAGATCGTGTTCACCGCATTGATCGCGGACGTCGCCTGGGCGAATGCCAATCGCGACGCGGTGGTCCGCTTCATCCGCAGCGTCATCGAGGGCACGCGCTGGGTCTATGATCCCGCCAACGATGCGCAGTCGGTCGCGTTCACGGGCGAGTTGGCGCAAGCCGAAGGCGCCTATGCCCGCAAGGCGCTCGACTACATGCGCGAGAAGTCCGTGTTCACCCGCGATTGCTCCATTCCGCCTGCCGCGCTGGCGAAATCGATCGAGCTGATGCGCAAGGCCGGTCTCGCCGACGACGCGGTCGTGGCGGGCGGTCACCGCGTGCTCGACGACAGCTTTCGTGCTGCTGCTGTCGCCCTCAGCTCCTGACGAGGTTTTTCGTGCCCGACGCCAAGACGGCCGTTCTCATCGCGTGCGGCCTGTTCCTGCTGCCGCATACCTACGCCAAGCTCACCAACATCGAGCGCGCCTCGCAGCTGTTCGACAAGATCGGATTCCGGCCGCCGCGAACCTTCGTCGTGCTGACCGCGGTGCTGGAGCTGATCGCCGCGTTCGGCATGATCACGGGCTGGTTTCCGCAACTGGGCGCGCTCATCGCGGCAACGATCCTGGTCGTCGCGGCATGGGCGATCGGGACGATCCATCCGCTGAAATGGCGATGGCAGCATCCCGGCGTCGAATACATGCTGTTCTGGGCGGTCGATGTGTCTCAGTGCGGGTTTCCTGCGCTGAACCGCTTGATTGTACTCCTGCGATCAGAGGTGCCTGTGATGTGCAAGACAGAGCGATGCGCTGCATTTCGTCGGCAGCCTGCCCTACGACAGTGCCGAGGACGTCTACCGCAATCTCGGCCGTGAGGTCGGGCAGTATCTCCGCCGCATACCCGACGGCGAGACGGGCGAGCGGATCAAGTGGATCGTGTTCCAGCAGCGCATGCTGCAGCATCATCCCGCGATGGAGATCGATACGACGATCCCGCCGCTGCCGGTGAAGCAGTCGGACGGTACCGTGTTCCGGCGAGATCCCGCGCGTCCGGATCAAGCCGTCGGTGGATCCGGCCGACAGCGTCAGCTTCGACACCGGCTACGACCGTGCCGCGCTCGAGTCCTATGCGGTGTTCAAGCGGTTGCGCGGCGAGGGCGCGATCCCGGCGCACGTACGCTTCCAGTTCGCGCTGCCGACACCGCTGGCAACCGGTCTCATGTACGTCAGCCCGAACGGACGGGAGGGCTACGTCGCGGCCTATGAGCGCTCGCTGATGGCCGCGCTCGGCAAGATCCTGGCCGGCATTCCGCACGAGGATCTGTCGATCCAGATCGACGTGTGCCAGGAAGTGCTGCTGTTCGAGGGCTATTTCCCGGAAACCGTGCCGGACTACAAAGGCATGGTGTTCCGGCAATTCGGGCGACTCGCCGCTGCCATACCGGAGAGCGTCGAGCTGGGGTTCCACCTGTGCTATGGCTCGCCCGGCGACCAGCCGCTGCTCAACCTGGGGGACGGCACCGTACTGGCCGAGCTGATGAACGGCATCGCGGCCGAGGTGCGCCGGCGGGTCGAGTTCATCCACATCCCCGTGCCGCAGGGGGGCGACCGAGGCGTTTTTCGCGCCGCTGCGCGCCTGGCGGCGCCCGCCCGGCACGTTCCTCTACCTGGGCCTGTTGCAGCACAACGATCCGGACGGCGACCGGCGGCGGATCGCGGCTGCCCGCACGGTGCTGGCGGAGTTCGGGGTCGGGGCAGAATGCGGGTTCGGGCGCACCGATCCCGCCCGGCTGCCGACGATCCTGGCAGGGCACCGGTCAGCCGCCGAATTGCATCGCATCGACCACGCGAATGAAGCTGGCCGTCGATGCTCTGGCACCACGATTGCTTGAAACACGGTGGCGCGTGGCATAGCGTGTCGCGACGTCGTCCCCCAGGCGGTCGAAAAGACCGGGATCAGCCGTCGAGAGCTGACCAGGCCAAGGGGCGGCGATGGGAGGACGTCGCGATGCTCGTGATCTCACCTGCGCGCTCCAGCGAGCACATCACGATTCCCGCCGAGGGATTCGGCCGGATCATCGGCGCTATCGGGACGGCGGGCTATGACGGCGCCTGCTTCGACTTGCTCGAGCGGCTGCTCGGCGTCGATCACTGGGCGCTGTTTCAGTATCCCGGCAACACGTCGATCAGCTGCATCGCAACGGCGAGCCGCGTCAAAGCCGCCGCTGCCCGCGCCAACATCGACAAGTTCGTGGGCCATTGCCACCACGTCGATCCGGCGCTGCCGATCCTGCGGCGCCAGCCGCATCGCCAGCCCTGCATGGTCAACATCGGCATCAAGGACATCGAGGACCGCCAGTATCGCAAGTGCTTCGAGGCGACCGACGTCGAGGAACGGCTCAGCTACTTCACCAGGACGGCGGACGATCTGTATCAGCTCAGCATCTACCGGGGGCCGGGCCGGCGCGCCTTCACGCAAGCGGAGATGGAACTGTTCGCCACCATCGGCGGCCTGATCATGGCGACGGCGGTCCAGCACGACGCGCGCGCCAAGGCGGCGACCGGCATCACGGCGCCATTGACCATTCCAGTGCTGCAGGAGCGCCTCGGTGCGCTGGCGGGCGGGCTCAGCGAGCGCGAATGCGAGGTATGCGCTCGCGCCGTCGCCGGCATGACGATCGAGGGCACCGCGCTCGATCTCGACATCGCCCGGACCAGCGTCATCACCTACCGGCAGCGCGCCTACCAGAAGCTCGGCGTATCATCGCTCAACGAACTCGTCGCGATGCTGCACAATGTTGCGCCGGGCGCGGCAACATCCGGCGGCGTCTGCCGGAAGCGGACGGCTGCACTGCATTCATAGCGATTGTGCGGGAAACGTCGCCGACGCAAGCTCGCGGCACGTCGTGAAACAGGCAAAGAGGGCGGAATGGAACGCGCGGTACGCTTCAAGTCGGACGGTATCGACATTGCCGGCGACACTGCACATTCCCGACGGTCACAAGCCCGGACAAAAGCTGCCGGCGTTCATCGTGCTGCACGGGTTCCTGGGCTCCAAGGACGAGAGCCACGCCGAGATCCAGGCCAGGATGCTGGAGGGCTGGGGCTACGCGGCGCTGCGCATCGACTTCCGCGGCTGCGGCGAGTCCGGCGGCACACGCGGCTACGTGCTCTGCCTCGACCAGGTCGCCGACACCAGGAACGCACTCACCTGGCTCGGCCAGCAGCCGGAGATCGACGCCAAGCGCATCGCCCTGATCGGCCACAGCTTCGGCGCGGCGGTGTCGGTCTACACCGGCGGCGTCGACGATCGCGTCGCCGCCGTGATCTCGTCGTGCGGCTGGGGCCACGGCGAGCGCAAGTTCCAGGGCCAGCATCCCGGCGCCGAGAACTGGAAGAAGTTCACCGACATGCTGGCGCGCGGGCGCGAGCACAAGGCGAAGACCGGCGAGCCGTTGTGGGTGTCGCGCTGGGACGTCGTGCCGATCCCCGAGGCGCTGCGCGTGCATTTGTCCAGCAAGGCGCAGGACAAGGTGACCGCCGACACCGCCCAGAGCATGTTCGATTTCCGCGCCGAGGAGGTGGTGGCCAAGATCGCACCGCGCCCATTGCTGCTGCTCCACATCGCCAACGACACGATCACGCCGACCGAGCAGTCGCTGCGCCTGTTCGAGCGTGCCGGACAACCGACCGAGCTGTTGCTGATGACCGGCGTATCGCACTTCCCGCTCGCCGGTGATGGCACCTACGCGCGCCACCTCATCAAGGGCTGGCTCGACAAGTTCTTCCCGGTGACGCCTTCCCGGTGATCGGCCCTGTGATCGGCGCGGCCAGAGCCAGCGCGGCGAGGTGATCGCGACCCTGACCGTTGTTCGCGAGTGGGCGCGACCGCACGGACTGCTCGACGCCATGTCCGTCGTCGTGCGGGACGACCTGCCGCGGCGCGTCGCCACCATCGACTTATGCGCGCAGAAAGTCTCTATCCCTATCGTGCCGAGATGGTGGCGCTCGTGTCTCGACTGCTACTAAGCACCGTCAGTAGGGCGCGGCATGCGACCAGCGATCAGCGCTTGCGCTTGGGGGCCGGCCCGGCGCCGTGCGGACGGCAGGGGCGGGCTTCGACGCTGCACGACCAGCTATTGCCGCTGCCGGAGCACTTCATCGCCTTGCTTCCGGCAAGGTTGAAGTTGCCCCACTCCGGGCCGTACTCCAAGCTCGTGAAACTCGACCAGGACCCAGCGGCGCCACGCTCGGCGGCCTGCCGCGTCTGCTGGCCAGCGCTCTCGCCGGAGTGGAAGTGATCGGACATGCACACGCGGCCGCCCTCGACGCGCTGGTCGTGCAGCCAGTCGAGCGCCGCGGCGGGGCTCGCGATAGCGACGCCGAGGCAGCTCAAGCCGATACCGGCAATGCCGACCGCTACAGTCGCCTTAAGGCGTCGCGCGAGCATGTGCATAAGTCACCTGTCCCCAAATCGCATGTCCCTGAACCCATTACATGAGACAGCGTTCAACATGACATGCGGCAGCTTGTACGATTGATTGAATCCGGGGCAGCGTTGCAGGCCGGCGACAGCAAAAAGCTGGACCGCCCACAAATCGGCGCTCAGCCCCTTCACTAGCGTTTGACAGTCATACCCATTTTGCAGTGTCGGTGGCGGTGAGCCCGCTTGCATAGCCCACGTCAACGTTAATTCGATTTCGGACGCCGACCAATCCCCGCGCTCCCGGGAGGCCGCATCCTGCACGCCAGCAAAGGTCGGTCAGGAGCAGGCTGTGGCAAATTCGGGCAAGGGCCAGGGCGGCCGGCAAGGTAAGCGCGGTCTCAACGCGCAGGACAATCCATTCCGGATGCGGTCGGCGGACATCGAGCAGGCGATCGAGGCTGGCACACACGACGACCTGCTGACCGCCTATTTCGGCGCCGAATCGTTGGTGGAATTGCGCGGGCTCGCCGGTCGTGCGTCGCAGCCGACACGCGGGGCGCCCAAGGTGCTGATCCTGCCGGGCATCATGGGCTCGACGCTCGGCTTCCGGCGCCGGCTCATCGACGACGTGGTGTGGCTCGATCCATTCGACGTCGCGATCGGGCGCCTTGGCGGGCTCGCGCTCGACGGTAGTGGCAAGGCGGGCATCGCGGCGCTCGGTGTGATCCCGCTGTTCTACACGCGGCTGAAGCTCGCGCTGCGGGCGGCCGGCCTCGACGCCTCGTACTGGCCGTTCGACTGGCGGCAGGACATCGGCGCGCTCGGCGCGGTGCTGGCAAAGCAGATCGATGGCGCGAGCCGGCCCGTGCATGTCGTCGCGCACAGCATGGGCGGGCTCGTCGCGCGGGCGGCAGCGGCTGCGGCGCCGGCCAACCTCGGCCGGATCGTGACACTCGGCACGCCGCACTTCGGGTCCTACGCGCCGGTGCTGGCGTTCCGCGGCGTGCATGCGTTGGCGTCGAAGGTCGCCGCGCTCGACGTGACCGCGGACGCAGGCGATCTGGCGCGGGTGTTCGGCACGTTTCCCGGCCTCGTCGCGATGATGCCGGCGCCTGGCCGCTCCGCCGTCGACTTCTTCGACCATGCCGCCTGGCCGCGCAACGGCATGGCACCGTCGCATGCGATACTGTCGTCGGCGCGGCGGACGCAGGCAGCACTGCCGACCGGTGTTCGCGATCTCGTGCAGATCGTCGGCTGCGGCCAGTCGACGGTGATCGGGGCTTCGATCGTCGGCGGCGAGATCAGCTACGAGACCGCGCCGGACGGCGACGGCACGGTGCCGCGCGCGCTGGCGGTGCTGCCGGACGTGCCGGCCTGGTTCGTCGCGGAGGAGCACGGCAGTCTGCCCGGTAATGCCGCGGTGGCGGCGGCGGTGGTGCAGATCATCGCGACGGGGCGGACGGAGGTGCTGCCGCAAACGCCGGCGGTGACGCGCGCGGCACACAGCCGGATGGTATGCGAGAGCACCCTGCTGTCGGAGACGCGCGCGGCGACGCGGGCGCGTCGTCCGATCGATGCTGCAAGCGCGCGGGCCATGCTGGCTTCGATCGCGGGTCCGAGCGTGCCGTGGAGGGCGGGCGAGCCAGCCGATGTCTGCGGTGAGACGGGCGCGGCGGTGCCAGTGCGGGCGCAACGCATCGTGGTCGGCCGGCGTGCGCAGCACCGGCTCGACATCACGCTGGTCAACGGCAGTATGCTCGACGTGGAGGCCGGTGCGTATGTGCTCGGGCACTATGCGCAGGTGACGCCGCAAGGGGCGGCGGCCGAGATCGACGCGGCGATGGGCGGGGCGATTACGCAACTGGCGCAGCGGCGGATGCTCGGCGGCAATGTCGGCGGGATCACGTTCGTGCCGACGGGACGGCACCCGCTGCGTTGCGACGTCGTGGCGCTGGCCGGGCTCGGGCCGTTCGACACGTTCGGCGCGGAGACGCTGGGGCTGGCGGCAGAGGCTGTCGTGCGCACGCTCGTCGCCGCGCGGATCGACGACCTCGCGACGGTGGCGATCGGCGCGCGGGCAGGGGCGGTCGGGACGGAGGGGCTCAGGCAAATGCTCGGCGGCTTCGTACGCGGCCTCGTCGATGCGGATCACGCGCACGCGTTCCGCGGCATCACGATCTGCGAGCGCGACGAGGATCGCTTCGCCGCGCTGCGCGAGGAGATCTACCGGCTCAGCGCGACGTCACTGCTCGACGACATCGAGGTCACGATCGCGGAGAGGCGGATCGATCCGGCACTGGCGATCACGGCGCGCGCAGCAAAGCCGACGCGACCGGCCGGCGCGCAGGCGACATACCTGACGGTGCGCACCACGGCGCACGACGACACGATCGGGTTCACCAGCTCCGTGCTGTCGTCGGGCGCCAAGGCGACGGTGTGGAGCGAAACGGCGCAGGTGGAGCCGCGCGCGCTCGATGCACTGTTGGCGCGGCTGCCGGGCTCGGCGAACGCGCTGTCGGATGCAGATCTGAAGGCAGTCGGCGGCGCGATCGGATCGCTGGTGCTGCCGCCGGGCGTGCGGCGCATCCTGCGCGACCACGCCGACCAGCACATCGTTGTGGTCCACGATGCGCCGGCCTCGCGCATTCCCTGGGACGCTGTGTGGGTCGACGGCGCGGAGCTGGTGCGGGGCGCGGGGCTCAGCCATCGCTACGAGGCAGCGAACCTGTCGATCGCGAAGTGGCTCGGCAGGCGGGCGCCGGCGCAGCGCCTCGGCATCCTGCTGGCTGTCGATCCGACCGGAGATCTCGCCGGTGCGCGCGAGGAGGGGCGGCGGATCGAGGAAATCGTGACGCGGCTCGGGCCGGCGGCGCGGCTCGACAAGCTCGAGGGCGCTGGCGCGACGCGCGCGGAGCTGCTCGGCCGCATGGCATCGGGTCGCTACGACGTCCTGCACTATTCCGGCCACAGCTTCTTCGACGCGGAGCGGCCGCAGCGGAGCGGTCTCGTTTGTGCCGGCGAGGAGATCCTGACCGGCGCCGACCTGGCGCCGATCGCCAGCCTGCCGCAGCTCGTATTCTTCAACTCTTGCCAGTCGGCGCGTGTGCGGCACGGGCCGGCACGCGGCAAGGTCGGCGCGGCGGAGGCCAACCGGCGCGGGCATGGCGTCGCGGAAACGCTGCTGCGCGGCGGTGTCGCGAGCTTCGTGGGCACCTACTGGCCGGTGCGCGACGAGGCAGCCATGCTGTTCGCCGCCGCGTTCTATCGCGCCGTGGCATCGGGCGGCACGATCAACGCCGCGATGGTGCAGGCACGAGCGGCCGTGGCGGCCGATCCACGCGTCGCAGCGGATCGCGCGGACTATGCGTTCTACGGGCACCCCGATGTCGCATTGCGCGCAACCGGGGTCACAGCGTGACGCGGACCAGGCTGCCGTAGGGCGGCTTGAAGCGGTGGAAGTTGCCGACCAGGGCCCACAACACTTCGTAGGACTGCATCCTGGCGGGATAGTGGATCATGCCGTCGGTGATGCAGATTGCGGCCTCCACCTCGATGTCCTCGGCAAGGCGTGCGAAGCCCGGCCGCATGTCGCTGCCGCCGCCACCGTTGATGCGATAGCTGTCAAGATCCTCGAGATCGACGCGCTCGTCGATCTCGACCTTCTCGCCACACTGGATGATGCGCACCTTGGCGACGCCGGCTGCCTCGCAATAGCTCCTGATCACGCCGAGCACCTTGGGCAGCAGCTCCCACATCGAGCCGGACGTATCGAGGATGAGGTTCAGCGTCCAGCCATCGCGGCGGCGGCCGGGCAGCACGATGTCGGTGCGGTCGCCCTGGCGGCGGGAGGCGCGCTGGAACGTGCGCTCGGGCGGAGCGATATCCTCCATCCAGCGCTGCAACGCGAATTCCCACGGCGGCTGAGTGCTGGCCCGCAGGGCATCGAACACGGCGGAGTGGCCGGTATTGCTTTGCACGCGGGCCGACCGGGTCAGACCAGTCTGCAAGCGCTCGTGCCACACGCCGAGCGCCAGCGCGCGATCGATCTCCGTCTTGACCTGGGCGATGCGCTCGGCGTTGCCGTCGGCCGCCAGGTCGGGAAACCACGCGCGCTCGATCGCCTCGCTCAGCACGTCGAATGTGCCATCCTGAGCGTGGGCGGCGACAAGCTCGCCGAGCTTGATCGCACCAGCCTGCGCCAAGGCCTCGCCGAACGAGCCGATGCGCGGTCCGTTCATCCAGGCGTCGAGTGCGCCGAGGTTGGCGTCGCGTCCGTTGGCCTTGATCTCGAGGGCGATGTCCTCGGCCGAACGCTTGGCGGCACCGGGCATGTCGAGGCCCTGCGCGGGCACCGGGCGGCCCAGTGCCTCGCGCAGGATGTCGTTGATGATGTAGTCGTGCGCGACGTTGAACAGGCGCGCGTTGGTGCCGTGGCAGCGCTGATGCGTCTGCAGGGCCAGATGCAGGAGCTCGTGCGCCATCACGAACTCCCGCTCGTGCCAGGACAGCGACAGGAACCAGGACGGATTGACGATGATCCGCCCCGACTCGAACACCGCCGCGGTCGGCACCTTGGTCGAGGCCATCGGGCTCGACCAGGTGGGCGAGGCCGGTCAGGTGCGGTAACGACACGCCGATCGTGCGGAGCGCGTTTCGCGCAGCGCGCACGCGCTTCCGCGGCCATCGCCTCCTCACTGCTGCCAGCGGTCTCGGTCATAGCCCGGTGCGCCTCCTTCAACGCCTTCATCAACGCCTTGTCGGCGCCGAGCTGGCCCCAGCGCTGGACGTGGCCGATGAACAGGGCGAAGCGCAACTCCGGCGTCAGCGCCATCAGGAAGCGATTGATCGCCGTCGGGGTCGCCTTCAGCTCCTTGCGCAGCACCAGCTTGCGGATCGCGCACAGCACGAACCAGCAGGCCGTCGGGTCCTTGGGCAGCAGCTCGGGGTTGACGCACGTA
This sequence comes from uncultured Alphaproteobacteria bacterium, assembly GCA_963741505.1. Classification (GTDB taxonomy): domain Bacteria; phylum Pseudomonadota; class Alphaproteobacteria; order Rhizobiales; family Hyphomicrobiaceae; genus JAKFWF01. The sequence goes on from CAVUIJ010000017.1 coordinate 241,751, forward strand.
GTCCTGCGGCGGACGCAGGTCGCCCAGGCGGGCCTCCAGCATCGCGCAGAACATCGCCGCGTCGGTCGGGCTGACCCGGCCGTGCACCAGCGCGCGGACGAGCGTGCGCGTCACGATCCGGTCGGCCTCGAGCTGCTTCAGCGCGATCGACAGGCGGGTCCAGGCGCGCGGCGTCGAGAACGGACCGGGCGCAGCCGGCACCTCGCGCATCAGCGCGTCGGGCATGAACGAGATGAAGGCGATGACGTCGGGATGCACGCCGTTGTCCTGCGCCCAGTCGAGCCACTCCTTGACGTCGGCGCGGACGTTGAGAATGAACACGCGGTTGACGAGCGCGCTCGACATGGCGCGGACGATGGCGCGATCCTCCATGCGGTTGCCGGCGGCGACAACCCAGGTGCCGGGCGGCAGCTTGTGCTCGCCGACGCGGCGCTCGAGCAGCAGCGAGTAGAACGCCTTCTGCACGTCGGCTGCGGCGGCCGGCAACTCGTCGAGGAACAGGCAGTAGGGCTCGAGCGGATCGGGCAGCAGCAGGCGCGGCGGGCAGAACTCGGACCGGCTGCCGATGATGCGCGGCACGCCGCTGACGTCCTCCGGCGCGATCTGCGTGCCGAGCAGCGAACGACACGGCAGGCCTGCCTCTGCCGCCACCGACTGTACCATTTCCGACTTGCCGATGCCGGGCGCCGACAGCAGCAGAATGCTCTGGGTGGCGGCGAGCGCACGGATCATGATCCTGGCCTCGCTGAGCGTGACCTCCTCGTGCGCCGGGGCACCGCTCTTGTCCTTGCTCATGGCATCCTCCCTTTGTCGTTGTCATGGTTGTAGTAGTACTGGTCCCAGCGGCACGGGCAGCGCAGCACGGCCAAGAACTCGTCGACGTCGGCAGCGAGCAACTGTTGCATCAGGCGCGGCGCCATGCGGGCGACGGCGCGAACGGCGGCGGCCTCCGCAGCAGGAGGCGGATAGGGGCGACGGGGGGCGTGCAAATGCACCGGGAAGCCGTCCTGCTCGATGTCGATCGCGGACACGATGAACGTCAGCGCCCAGTAGCAGCTCGCCTCGTAGCCGCGACGGAACAGCGGCCGGTCGAGCAGCAGCGGCTGCGGCGACGATGACCCGGCGCAGCGACTGTCAGGATGGCGCATTGCGCCTGGACGAGGGCGTAAAGGCGCGCGAAGCCCGGGTGGCGCAAGGCGCTGCCATACGCGCCCATGTCGCCGCGCTGGCGGCCTTGCAGGATGGCATCGAACGCCTTGACCTCCGGGCCATACTCGCCGGTTGCGACGATGCCGTCCCAGTAGGCGTCGAAGGCGATCGCCGGCCACAATGCCGGCAGCGCCGTGCCGGTTCCGGCCAGCAGGGCGCGCACGACAGTCGTCGAGCGCGGCCGGCTCGGCGTGGCGGATCACCTGCAGCGCATCCTCCAGCGTGCGCGGGGCGCCAAGCTGCATGGCGATGGTGGTCAGCGGTTGGAGGCGGGGCTGCCATGCGGGCCATTGCGCCAGGATGCGCTGGCCGAAGACGTCGGGCCGCAGCCTCGTGCGGCGCCACTTGCGGCGCCCGGATTTGCCGACGCGCCGGCCGGGGAGGAGCTGATCCTCGAGGTCGGGCTCGAGATCCTCCGGCGGAATGTCGGCGGGCTCCACGATCGGGTGAGCCTCGCGCAGCTCCAGCTCCTGGACGTAGTCGATGAAGCCGTTGCGACGCAGGTAGAGCAGATCGTCGGGCGTCAGATGGCGCCCGTTGAGGTATCGGATAATCTCATGCAGTACTTCCATGACGCACACTCACCACCAGTTGACACACGACGAACCCTCGACCGGCGATGGCCGGTCTCGAATCCACGCTCACGACTGATCCCCGCCAGGAAAATGCGATGCGCTATGTAAGCGGTGTGAGGGGTGGGTTGCCGACGATGTCCGGAAGAATACCGGCACACCCGCCCATGCCTCGAAGTGCATAAAATATTCGTCGACTGACAAAACCTGAGGCTGCGCAGAGTCCGCCCGGAATTCGCCGCTGGCCTGTGCACAAATTCGCCGTCCAATTCTGGCGAATTTGCGTAGTTCGTGTGACGATTTTCAGCGCAGGAGTTTTCGCTGCGACGATGTTGCATTCACGCCACGAGCAGCGAGTCGCACGGCGCCTCGTGTGTGGGACGAATCCTCCGGCCGACGATTCCGGCCACGCCACCGAGGCAGCGGGTCCACACGTGTCCAACTTTGGCCAAGTTGCGGCAGCCTACCCCCTGCCGTAGAGATGGGCTGCCGGTGAGCATACACGCAGCGCGATAGCAGGCACGGCGCGCTCGATTTCGACCATGGGGGAAATGCTCGATATGAAACGACTATCGGCCGCCACGGCTGCCATTGCTGCTGTGTTGATCGCTATTCCGCAAACCGCAATGGCTGCCGGCGGCGCGGCGGTCGAGCCGATCATGATCGCCGGCATTCCCGTCGATTTCATCCTGTTCGCGGCGACGCTGCTCGGCGTCGCGCTGTTCCATCACCACACGCTGCAAGTGGCGCTGACCGGGCTCGCCACGATCACCGCCTACAAGCTGGTGTTCACCGGCTTCAAATTCGGCACCGGCCTCGGCGGTCTCGCCGGCCACATGGCGCACGAGTGGGTGGTGCTCGCCAACCTGTTCTGCCTGCTGATGGGGTTTGCGCTGCTGTCGCGCCACTTCGAGAAGAGCCACGTGCCGGAGGCGATGCCGCGCTATCTGCCCGACGACTGGAAGGGCGCGTTCGCGCTGCTGGTCATCATCTTCGTGCTGTCGTCGTTCCTCGACAACATCGCCGCCGCGCTGATCGGCGGCACCATCGCGATGCGCGTGTTCAACGGCAAAGTCCACATCGGCTATCTCGCGGGTATCGTCGCGGCATCCAATGCCGGTGGCTCGGGCAGCGTGGTCGGCGACACCACGACGACGATGATGTGGATCGACGGCGTCAGCCCGTTGTCGGTGTTCGATGCCTACGTCGCCGCCAGCGTCGCGCTCGTCGTGTGCGGCATTCCGGCGGCACTGCAGCAGCACGCCTTCTCGCCGATCAGCAAGGACGTCGCCCAGCGGATTGAAGATCGACTGGGTGCGGGTCGGCATCGTGCTGGCGATCCTCGTCATCGCGATCGGCGCCAATGTCACCGCGAACCTGCGTTTCCCCGCGCTGCTCGACCAGCTGCCGGTGATCGGACTGGCGGTGTGGGTCGCGATCCTGGCGACGGCGGCGCTGCGGCAGCCGGACTGGGAGATCATGCCGGAAACGTTCAAGGGCACCATATTCCTGCTCGCGCTCGTCACCAGCGCGTCGATGATGCCGGTCGAGAAGCTGCCGCTGGCGTCATGGACGACGGCGCTCGGGCTCGGCTTCGTGTCGGCGGTGTTCGACAACATCCCGCTGACGGCGCTGGCCTTGAAGCAGGGCGGCTACGACTGGGGCATGCTGGCCTACGCGGTCGGGTTCGGCGGGTCGATGATCTGGTTCGGCTCGTCGGCCGGCGTGGCGCTGGCCAACATGTACCCCGAGGCGCGGTCGGTCGGGCTGTGGCTGCGGCACGGCTGGCACGTCGCGCTGGCCTACGTGATCGGCTTCGCCGTGATGCTGGCGGTGCTCGGCTGGCGCCCGGATGCCGACCACAAGAAGCGGGTCGAGGCGCCGGCCAGGCGAGGCGACGGCATCGACGCTGGCGACAAGGATCTGATCCGCTGCCCGGGCGTCGTTCCTCGCGGCCATGGCCAACGGTGCTCCGGCCCTCACGCGGTCAGGCGGAACACCGTCGTCGTCTCCATGTCGTCGCCGGTCCACGACTTGATGGCGGCGTCCAGCGTGCCGAGGTAGACGGGCTTGCCGTCCTTCAGCACCATCGGCGTGTCGTGGCCGGGGATCACGATGGTGCCGGGCTTGCTCTGCCAGTGCCGCCAGATCATGTCGATCGAGGCCGCGCTCGCCTTCTTGTCGTGGCTCGCGTCGGTGTCGCGGGAGACGAGCTCGGCGCGGTTCTTGGCGGCATCGCCGGTGAAGATCAGGTCGCGCTCGCGGCCTTCGAGCACGTAGACCAGGCAGCCCGGCGTATGGCCGGGAGCGAGATAGGCCTTGAGGCCCGGCCACACCGCCTCGCCGTCGCGCACCTGCCGGCAGGTCGGCCACTTCGCGAGCTCGGCGACGTAGAACTCCGGCACCGCCGTCTCGCCCCACGGCAGCTTGCCGGCCCAGGTCATCTCGTCGGCGCCGATCACGATGCGGGCGTCCTTGAACAGCACCCAGTTGACCGAATGGTCGTGGTGGCAGTGGGTCAGCAGCAGATCGGTGACGTCGGCGGGCTTCAGGCCGCGCTTGGCGAGCCGCTCGCGGATCAGCGGGCGGTAGCCGAACGGGCCGGTATCGACGACGGCGACGCGGCCCTCGCCGCGGATCAGCGCCAGCGTGCTCCAGCCGAGCCCGCCGTGGCACACCGATTTGCCCGGGTAGCCCTGCACGATGATGTCGATGTCGTAGCCGTCGATCTGCATGTCGCCCTCGTGACTGTCCGCTGGCGACGCTGCACCGGCGCGGCGGCGCCGGCAAGTGCGACCTGTTACGCGCGGAACAGCCCGGCCGCGGCGCCTGGGGCAGCGTCCGACTGATTGTCTCGTGGTCGCGCGTGTTGCGCGGCCGCGGGCATTGCCGGCGCGATCGGTCAACGATCCCGTCAAGGCGCGAGGGGTGAGAATGAAAATCAAGAAAAAACAGTGGCTTACGCGCGTTTTGCTGGCGCTTGCGGTGGGCGCGCTGGCCGGCTGCGGCGCAGCAGGACAAGGGCCTATCGGCGGGGCCAGGTGCCTATCGGCGGGGTCAAGGTACCCAACGGCGGGGCCGAGGTCGGCAGCTCGAAGGAGATGCTGGGCAAGGCGCAGGCCGATTCGGAGCGGCGCACCGGCGGCGACCTGCTGGGCCGGATCGAGGCAGAAGCGCGCGGCGGGGCGCTGGCCGGGGGCAAGGCGCCGGCGGGCGGTAAAGTGGTACCGCCGCCGGCCGCCGGCCCGCCGGTGCCTGGCAAGACGCCGAGGAAATAGCCTCAGCGCGGGGTCCCGTCCGGGCTCAGCAGCGACAGGCCGAGCATCGCGCGGCGCTTGAGCCAGGGCGAGGGGCGATAGCGCGGGTCGCGGTAGAAATCCTCGAGCCGCTCCAGGATGTGGAGCACGAGGCCGGGCCCGATGCGTCGCCCCAGGCGAGCGGCCCGAACGGATAGCCGAGGCCGAGCTGCGTGCCCTTGTCGATGTCGGCGGGGCTGGCGATGCCGCGGCTCGCGACCTGGCAGGCGATGTTGATGATGTGGGCGACGATGCGCTGGGCGACGAAGCCGGGGCTGTCGTTGATCACGATCGCCGGCGTGCCGTCGGCCGACGAGCAGCGCGTGCAGCGCCGTCGCGGAACGCCGGCTCGGTCGCCGGCGTCACCATCAGCGTGCGCGGGCCCTTGAGCCCGAACAGCATGTCGACGCCGACGGTGCGGCGCGGGTCGAGGCCGAGATCGCAGTGCCGCCGTGGTCGATGTCCCAGCCGACCGGCGTCAGCAGGATCAGCGCGTCCGATCCGTGGATGCTCCGAGCGGTCGACGGCGATGCCTGGCGGCGGTCAACAGCGCGATCAGGTCGGCGGTGAACGTGCGGGTTCGTCTCGCTCGGGCGCACCCACACGAGCGCGCGGGCGCTCGCCTTTGGCGATGCGTGCAGGCGGCTCGCTGCGCTTGCCGTCGTCGTAGTCGTACCAGCCCTCGCCGTTCTTCTGGCCGTAGAGGCCGCCGAGTGACGCGCAGTTTCAGCTCGGGGTCCGGTCGCATACATCGGCTCGGCGAAGAACTGGCCCCAGATGCTCTCCATCGCGGCGACGGAGATGTCCGAGCCGATCAGGTCGAGCAGCGCGAACGGCCCCAGCCGGAAGCCCGGCGCGCCGGTCATGATGCGGTCGACCTCGTCGAAGCGCGCGATGCCTTCGGCGACGAGGCGGCCAGCCTCCGGCACATAGGCGCGGCCGACGTGGTTGACGATGAAGCCGGGGCTGTCGATCGAGATCAGCGGCTCGCGTCCCATGCGCTTGGCCAGCGCGACCAGCGCGTCGGTCACCCACGGGCGCAGTGGCGACGCCGGGGATCACCTCGACCAGCTTCATCAGCGGCACGGGATTGAAGAAGTGCAGGCCGGCGACGCGCTCGCGCTGCTTGCAGGCGGCCGCGATCGCCGTGACGGACAGCGAGGAGGTGTTGGTCGCGAGGATCGTGTCGGGCGCGGCTGCCGCCTCGAGCGCCGCGAACACCTTGTGCTTGACCTCGAGGTCCTCGACGATCGCCTCGATCACGATGTCGGCATGCGCGACCTCGTCGAGGGTAGCCGGCGACCGTGACGCGCTCGGCGGCGATCGCGTGGCGGCCTCGGCCGTGATCGTGCCCTTCTCCGCCTGGCGCGCCGATCATCTTGCCGACGAACGCGCACGCGCCTCGCGGCAGCGCCGGGCTTGGCGTCGAAGATGCGGACGGCGATGCCGCCCTCGGCCGCCACTTGCGCGATGCCGCGGCCCATCGTGCCGGCGCCGACGACGCCGAGCGACGAGATCGAGGGCGGAGATGTCGATGGTCATCTGCGTGTCATCCGATCAGACGTGCATGTCCTGCAGCGCCGGCTCGTCGGCGCCGTCGTGCGCGTCCTCGCCCTTCTTCAGCGCGGCTCGATGGCCGCGATCAGCGCGCGCGCGGACTGTCGGCCGACAACTCGACCGCGACGCGATCCTTGGCGCCGTCGGCCTGGCACACGAAATCGATCGCGAGCGCGTGATCGAGCGGCGCGTGAAACGGATGGTCGAAGTAGACGTTGGCGGTGTCGATCCGCATCCAGCCGGCCGGGCCCTTGGCGCTGCCGAACACGCGCTTCTTGTCGACGATATAGGAGCACATGAGGTTTCTCCATTGTAGGTCGGGTCATGCGGAGCGCGACCCGACAGAATGGCGCGCGCGAAGCGCACCGCATTGATTTGCGGTGAGCGTTAGGCCGCCAGGTGCTTGTTGTAGAACGCCATCACCTTGGCCCAGCCGTCGGCGGCCTGCTCGGGGCGATAGGCGACGCGGGAGGCATTGAAGAACGCGTGGCCGCAGCCGTCGTAGCGATGGAACTCGTAGGACTTGCCGGCCTTCTTCAACGCCGCCTCGAGCCGGTCGACGTGCTCGCGGCTTGGGGTTCTGGTCCTCGTTGCCGAACAGGCCGAGCACCGGGCAGGCGAGATTCTCCGTCAGCTCGATCGGCGGCGACCGGGCGCAGCGGCGTGTCAGGTCCTTCGGGTCGTCGACGACGACGTTGCCGCCCCAGCAGTTGACGCAGGCGTCGATACGCCGTCGGCAGCTTGCAGGCCGACGAGATAGGCATGCCGGCCGCCCGAGCAGAAGCCGATGACGCCGACCTTGCCGTTGCTCTCAGGCCGCGCGCGCAGGAACGCTGCCGCACCTGCGGCATCGCCGACCACCTGGCTCGTCGGCCACGCCGCCCTTGCCGCGCGCCTTGGCGGCGAGGTCGTCGGGCGAGCCGGCGCCTTCGCGGAAATAGAGATGCGGCGCGATCGTCGCGAAGCCGTGCAGCGCAAGCTTGCGCACGGCCTCGGTGATCCACTCGTCCCAGCCGGGCATGTGATGGATGAGCACGACGCCGGGATATTTTCCGGGTGCGGACGGGCGCGCGTAGTAGGCCTCGCCCTCGTCGCCGTTGTGGCCCTTGAACTTGACGACATCCGCAATCATGCCGCGGTAGGACATGCTAGTGCCTCCTGAACCAGACGTAAGGTGTGGGCACAATGTAGCGAGAAAATGTGGACAGTCACCATATTCCGCGTGCATGTGCGAGGTCGCGGCCAAACCGGCGTTGCACATGGCCAGTTACCTTTGTGCCCGTCTTGGCGATCCCTGGCCGCAAGTTCAAATGTGAAACCACGATGACGAATGCATCGCCCAGAGCCGACGAGAGGATCGCGCTGCTGCTGCAGGGCGGCGGCGCGCTCGGCTCCTACCAGGCCGGCGCCTACGAGGCACTCGATGCGGCTGGATTGCGTCCGCACTGGCTCGCCGGTATATCCATTGGTGCGATCAACGCCGCGATCATCGCCGGCAATCCGCCGAAAACCGTCGTGGCTCGCCTGCGCGAGTTCTGGCAACGCATCTCCTCGAGTGTCACGCCGTTTCCCTACTTCGAGGAGTTGCTGGAGCAGACGTTCAGCAAGAGCGCGGCCGCGACGACATTGTTGTACGGGGCGCCAGGCTTCTTTACCCCGCGTGCCTTGCCGCCATTCGGGAACGGCGATTGCCCGCCGTCAAAGCTCAGCTACTACGACACGCGTGAGTTGAAGGGCACGCTCGAGCGCATCGTCGATTTCGATCGAATAAATTCGGGTGCCGCCGACACCATGCGCCTCAGCGTCGGCGCCGTCGGTGTTGAAAGCGGCAACTTTGCCTATTTCGACAGCGCCAAGACTCGTATCGGGCCCGAGCACATCATGGCGAGCGGCGCGCTGCCGCCCGGCCTGCCGCCGATCGAGATCGAGGGTCAGTTTTTCTGGGACGGCGGCCTGGTCTCCAATACGCCGCTGCAGTACGTCATCGACGAGGACGGGCAGGATGACATCCTGGCGTTCCAGGTCGACCTGTTCAGCGCGCGCGGTCCGATGCCGCATAATCTATGGGACGTCGCCGAGCGCGAGAAGGACATCCGTTTCTCGAGCCGGACGCGGCTCAACACCGACGTCGTCAAGCGGAGACAGGTGATGGCACAGGCGGCCGCGCGGATCGTTGCCAAGGTGCGGCCGGAGCTGCGCGGCGATCCCGATCTCGTCTATCTGATGCAGCAAGCCTGCGTGCCGTCGTTGTCGCTCGTCCACTTCATCTACAAGGCCAAGCACGACTTCGGCGGCTTCTCGAAAGATTATGATTTCGCACGCTCCTCGATCGAGGCGCATTGGGCGTCAGGCAAGGCAGACGTCGAAGCCACACTGCAGCACGACCGCTGGCGCAATCGCGCGCGGCCAGAGCCTGGAGAGGTCAAGGTGTTCGATCTCGCCCCCGCGCCGATCGCCGAACCAGATCATGGAAAGCGCCCAGGCGCGTAAAGTCGGGCTCGTAACGGTTGTCTTCGCACGCGGCGGCGGCCCACGATCAGGCCGCGTGTGATGTGCTGTGCCGCCTCACGGCGCCCAGGGGTCTTTGGGCTTGCCGGCGTCCGCCGCCTCGCGTTCGGCGGTGCCGGCTTTGCCGATCTCGCCGGTCAGTGCGAACAGCGCTTCCTTCATGCCGGCGCCCGAAACCGCCGACAGCACCAGCGGCTTCTTGCGCGCGGCCTTCTGCAATGCGGCCGCGCGCTCGGCGATGGTGTCGGCATCCAGCGCATCGCACTTCGACAGCGCGACGATCTCCTTCTTCCTGTCGAGTCCGCCGCCGTAGGCCTTGAGCTCGCGCCGCACGGTCTTGTAGGCGGCGGCCGGGTCGGGCTCGGTGGCGTCGACCAGATGCAGCAGTACGCGGCATCGTTCGACGTGGCCGAGGAACCGGTCACCGAGGCCGGCGCCCTCGTGTGCGCCCTCGATCAGGCCCGGGATGTCGGCCAGCACGAAATCGACGTCGCCGGCGCGGATCACGCCGAGGTTGGGGTGCAAAGTCGTGAACGGATAAGGGGCAATCTTCGGCCGCGCGGCCGTAACGGCGGCGAGGAACGTCGACTTGCCGGCGTTGGGCAAGCCGATGAGACCGGCGTCGGCGATCAGCTTGAGCCGCAGCCAGATCCACATCTCCTGCCCGACCAGGCCCGGATTGGCGCGGCGCGGGGCCTGGTTGGTCGCGCTCTTGAAGTGCGAGTTGCCGAAGCCGCCGTTACCGCCCTCGAGCAGCGTGATGCGCTGGCCGGCCTCGGTCAGCTCGGCCAGCACCGTCTCCTGGTCCTCGGCGAGCACGACGGTGCCCGGCGGTACCTTGAGCACGATGTCATCGCCGCCGGCGCCGGCGCGGTTGCGGCCCATGCCGTGCTGGCCGATCTTCGCCTTGAAGTGCTGCTGGTAGCGGAAGTCGATCAGCGTGTTGAGGCTTTCGACGCATTCGAGGATGACGTCGCCGCCCTTGCCGCCGTCGCCGCCGTCGGGGCCTCCGAACTCGATGAACTTCTCGCGCCGGAACGACACCGCGCCCGCACCGCCGTCGCCGGCCTTCACGAAAATCTTAGCCTGATCGAGGAATTTCATTGCCCCTACATATGGGCAGACGAGGCGGGGCGCAACGCGCCTGCTGCGGGGGCGTAAATGATCGCCAGGTATCCGAGCCAAGAACCAAGTATCAGAGCCAAGCATCAGACCGCGAAGACAACTTGAAATTCAACATCGTCCCGGCCTGGTCCCTCGCGCTCGCTTCCGCTCCCGCTCGGCGCCAGGATGACGGTTTGCTGGATGTGTGCCCGCTGCCCCGCCAAATACGACTGCCCTGCGCTCGACCGGGCGGCGGCGAGCATCGCGAAGCCCCCGACGAGCCGCGCCTGCCCCCGCGTCTACCCCCTTGCGCGGAACGAGAGTATTACCAAGTCTCAGCTGCAACCCTCTAGGCAATCGCGGGAGCGATGTGCCAACTGGCGGCGATAGCAGGTGTCCGATTCGGCCACCCCGCCTGGCGATCGGCCAGGCGCATGCGAGGAGCTCTGGCATATGCTGCAGGATGGCAAGATCTACGTCGGCAAAAGCGTCAAGCCGGAATTCCTGGACCTGAGGCTTGCCAATCGCCATGGGCTCGTCACCGGCGCCACCGGCACCGGCAAGACGGTGACGCTTCAGGTTCTGGCGGAGGGCTTTTCCGACGCGGGGGTGTCCGTGTTCGCCGCCGACATCAAGGGTGACCTGTCCGGCGTCGCCGCCGTCGGCGAGCCCAAGGACTTCATCGTCAAGCGCGTCAAGGACATGGGCCTTGAAGGTCAGTACCAGAACAAGGCCTACCCGTGCGTGTTCTGGGACGTGTTCGGCGAGAGCGGGCACCCCGTGCGCGCGACGATTGCCGACATGGGACCGCTGCTGCTCGGACGCATGCTCGAGCTCAACGAGGTGCAGGAAGGCGTGCTCAACATCGCATTCCGCATCGCCGCCGACGAGAAGATGCCGCTCGACGACCTCAATGACCTGCGCTCGCTGATCACCAACATCGCTTCGCGCGGCAAGGACATCACCACCAAGTACGGCAACGTCGCGACGACCTCGGTCGGCGCCATCCAGCGCCGCATCCTGGTGCTGGAGGAGCAGGGCGCGGCGCAGTTCTTCGGCCTGCCGTCGCTCGACATCAACGATTTCATGCGCACCGCACCGGACGGCCGCGGCATCATCAATATTCTCGCCGCCGACAAGCTGATGGAGAAGCCGCGGCTCTACTCGGTGTTCCTGCTGTGGATGCTGACCAAGCTGTGGCAGACGCTGCCCGAGGTCGGCGATCAGCCCAAGCCCAAGCTGGTGTTCTTCTTCGACGAGGCGCATCTGCTGTTCACCGACGCGCCCAAGCCGCTGCTGGAGCGCATCGAGCAGATCGCCCGCCTCGTGCGCTCCAAGGGGGTCGGCGTATATTTCGTCACGCAGAACCCGCTCGACGTGCCCAATACGATCTCCGCGCAGCTCGGCAATCGCGTTCAGCATGCCCTGCGCGCGTTCACGCCGTTCGAGCAGAAGGCGGTCGAGGTCGCGGCCAAGACGTTCCGGCAGAACCCGGCGCTCGATACCGCCACCGTGATCAAGGAGCTGAAGCTCGGCGAGGCGCTGGTCTCGTTCCTGGAGAACAAGGGCGAGCCGTCGATGGTGCAGCGGACGACGATCAGTCCACCTCAGGGCCGCATCGGACCTTTGAAGCCGGAGGAGCGGCGCGGCGTGATCGAGTACAGCCCGGTCTTCGGCAAGTACGAGGACCGGCAGGAGCGCCAGTCCGCGCACGAGATCATCCAGGGCCAGGCTGCCGCGGCCGAGCAGCAGGCCGGCACCGGCGGCGGCTGGTGGCAGACTACGATCTTCGGGGGCAAGAGCGCCACGACCGGCCGCCAGCAGCAGGGCATGGGCGGCATGATCGCCAAGGAGATCCAGCGCTCGGTAGCCCGCTCGGCTGCAACCGTCATCAAAAACATCATCATGAAATCTCTGGGCATGAAGCGGTAGCGTCCCGGCGTGGCTTGATCGTCGTCAAGGTTGCGGCCGGCAGGTCTTGCGACATGCACAAGCATCATCGCAGGAGGCACGATGCTACATCCCTCAGCGCTACGCGCTACGATTCTGGCCTCGCTGCTGATGACTGGCCCGGCGTGGGCCCAGGACACTCGCCTGGCGCGCGGCCAGAAGATCGTCGAGGGCCAGTGCGCGCGCTGCCACGCCACCGGCAAGACCGACGCCAGCCCGTTGCCCAAGGCGCCTGCCTTCCGCACGTTGTCGAAGCGCTACCCGCTGCACTTCCTCGCGGAGGCCCTGGCCGAAGGCATCGTGACCGGCCACAACGACATGCCCGCGTTCCGCTTCTCGCCCGACGAGATCGACGCCATCCTGGCCTACCTCGGCTCCATCCAGGAATAGCCGCGCTCGTTCGGCAGGCGGCAAATTCGAGTGCGGGCATGGGCGCGAGCGGCTAGAGTCTTTCCGGCTTTCTTCGAATCGCCGGAAGCCTCTAGCTCTTTGCTTTTTCGTGCTTCTTTTCGGATAACCGGTTCCCACTTTTCCGGAAGCACTCTAAGGTCGAGCTCCCGCCAACGATGCGACCCTGCGCGCCCATGCCCCGCCTCAAGCTGGTGTTCGATCTCGACGACACGCTCTATTCGGAGCGTCAGTTCGCGATCTCCGGCTTCCGCGCCTGCGAGGCCTGGCTCGAGCGCGAGTACGGCGCGACAATCGCGTCGGCGTCTACGCCGGAGCGACCAGCAACGAGCATCGTCGAGGACATGACCCGCCTGCTCGACGACGGGCACATGCGCGCCCTGTTTCCGCAGGTGCTGCGCCGGAAGGTGCCGCACGCCGGCGAGGACCTCGTCGAACGCTTCATCGACGTCTACCGCTATCACGCGCCCGAGATCGCGCTCTATGACGACGCCGGCGCCGCGCTCGACCACTACGGCGCGCTGGGCCCGCTCGGCCTCATCACCGACGGCCAGCACGACGTGCAGGCGAGCAAGGTCGCCGCGCTTGGCATCGCGCCGCGATTTCATCACATCGTCTACACGAGCGCACTCGGCGGCCGGCAATTCTCCAAGCCGCACCCGCTGGCCTATGAGCGGATGGAGGCCGCGCTCGGCGAGCCGGGCGATCGCTTCGTCTACGTCGGCGACAATCCCGCCAAGGACTTCGTCGTGCCCAATCAACGCGGCTGGATCAGCGTGCAGGTCGACCGCCCGCTGCGTATTCACGCCCGCGCCGCCACGGCACCCGGCGGTACGCCGCAGCACGTGATCGACAGTCTTGCCGAGCTGCCGGTGCTGCTCGCAGCTTTGTAAGCTGGGTCGCGGCGCTCGCTTCGCTCACTCCCCTTGACCCAGCCTACATCCTTCACGCCGCCCGCGTGATGCCGGCGCAACTTCTTTCCGCGGATTAAACGTCCTTTAAGCCTTATTGCCGATAGTCCCGATCTGAAACAGTGCCGCGTAACGGTTTCGGTCCTGACTGCGCCTCCCGGCCGGACGGGGAATTCAAGAGGAAGACACATGACCAGACTTCTCGGCTTCGTGGCCATTGGCGCAGCGGTTGTTGCGACGAGCGTGGCCGTCCAGGCGGCAGATCTCAATCGCGGCCATGGCGGTCGTGGCAGCATCAAGGACCATGGCTATTCTGCGCCGGCGCCGAGCGGCTGCCCGTCCTGGTATGCGCGCGTCGACGGCGGTTACTCCACATTCGACCGTCCGAGCATCATCCAGATCAACGTCGACGACTGGACCGGCGCCAAGATCGACAGCACGTGGTCGGTCGGCGGCGGCATCGGCACCTACCTGTCGTGCAGCGCCCGCTTCGACGTCACCATCGATCGTCGCTTCGACACCGACGTGAAGGGCGCCAACGCCAATCCGTTCTCGCCCGCCTATGCGACGGCCGGCCACAAGCTCGGCCTCGACAGCACGCTGCTGCTGGCCAACGTCTACTACGACTTCAACGCGCGCGGCCACTTCAACCCCTACGTCGGCATCGGCCTCGGCGCCGTCCGCCACAACGTCTCTGGTGTTCGGCACCCCGCGCCCGGATTCACAAGCATCCCGCTGACGATCGAGGACGCCAGCAACTGGCACGTCGCCGGCGCGCTGATGACGGGCTTCACGGTCGCGCTGCGCGATCGCATGACGCTCGATGCCGGCTACCGGTTCCTGTACCTGGGCCAGGCCAAGAGCGGCAACTTCTACCAGACCGGCACCCCCGCCAACGCCGCCGGCCCCGTCAACATCGACGAGATCCACGCCCACGAGTTCCGCGTCGGTCTGCGCTACGACATCCGCTGATCTGAAGTCTTGAAAATTCCGGATGGGGGCTGTCGCTTCCATCCGGCCCCCTCGAGGTCGACGGGGGCCCCGCACGATCCCACGGTATCTGTTCGCGTATGGCGGCGCAGTTGGCGCCCGCCTGGGACGCCGTTCAGGACCCGCTTGTCTGCCTCGGCGCTTCGTCGCCGCAAGGTGACAACCATCAAAAGTGCTCGTCGGCCGGGATGTCCCGCGCCCCGCGCACGCAAGGGATCGACGCACATGACAATCTCCAGGATCATGAACGCCGGCCAGTTGCTCGGCCTCTCGCTGGGCCTGGCGATCGCCGCCGGGACGACGCTGCCGGCATCCGCCGCCGACTGGAACAATGGTGATGGCGCAGCGCGCAAGTCGCGTGGCTCTGCCGCTGTACCGGTTCCCGCACCCGAGCCCGTGCCGGACTACGCGAGCGGCTACTACGTCCGCGTCGACGGCGTGTTCAGCCATTCGGACACCAAGAATTTCCGCAGCAGCTATCCAATGGTCGACGACAATCGTATCAACTCCGGGCTCGACAACTACGGCCGTCTCGGCTTCGGCGCCGGCTACTACTTCAGCCGCTGGCTGCGTGCGGACGTGACGTTCGACATCCGCGGCGAGGTCCGCGGCAAGGCTGGTGGGTCGACCACCTACAGCGTCTCCGATCCAGGCTACGATCCGCTGGGCAGCGCGGTGTTCCGCGACACATACGACGACCGCATCCGCTACAAGAACTACACGGCGATGGCGAATCTCTACGCCGACATCCCGATGGGTCATTCGTTCACGCCCTATGTCGGTGTAGGTCTCGGTGTAGCCATTCACCGATCGACACGGCAATTCACGAACAGCACCGACTGTATCGTTGATCTGGTAGCCACCGATTGCGATCCCGTGGCTGCAGGTCAGCAGGGGTCGACAAACATCAGATCCACCAGCATCGCAGCGAACGACAGCGCCTACGGCTTGGCCGCCGCGGCAATGGTCGGCTTCACCTACCAGTTCTCGCGCATCGGCAAGATCGACGCCGGCTATCGCTGGCTGTTCATCGATGGTGTCGACTTCAACCACGGCGGCGAGGTGCTGTCCGTGCCGGACCAGAATATCCACGAGCTTCGCGTCGGCCTGCGCTACGACATCAACTGAGCGCAAATCCTAGCTCAACGGCCAAGGGCGGGGACAACCCCGCCCTTTTTCATAGCGGCAGTCCAGGTCGGTTCAGCGCTTGACCATCCGCCGGATCGGCTCGGGCGCCATCCGGTAGAGGTGCCGCGCCATCTCGATCGCGCTTTCCCGCGCGTGATGGTGATGCAGCACAGTCTGGTCGCGTGAGTAGCGATAGACCGGCACGATCTCGCCGCCGAAACCGCGCAGGAAGAAGTGCGAGCCGCACATGCTGAAGGTGATGACGCCGTTGTCGACGCCCCATTCCATCGCGCGCCACATCAGCAGGTCGTTGGGGCGCGCCTTCGTCTCCTCGCGTCGCGACCAGTTGGCGGCGTACTCCATCATGCCGCCGCGCGTCATGCGCCAGCTCGAGATGCCGACGAGCTGGCCTTTGTGCCGTGCCGCCAGCACCAGCCGGTGATCGGTCTGCCCGAACGTCTCGCGCATTTCCATCGCGTCCGATGACGGCAGGTCCTTGAAGTCGGCCCAGTCCTTGTAGATGGCGAAGAAGTCGTCGAAGTCGCGCGCCAGGTCGAACCGGGCGACCTCGACACCGTTGCGGATCGCGCGACGCACCTTGTTGCGCCGCAACTCCGACATGCCCGCCAGCAGCTTGTCCTTGCCCGGACTGAGATCGAGCATGACGATGCCGTGATCCTCGCCGGCGCTGACCCGCTTGCGGAACCCGCCGCGCTCCATGGCGTCGAGCTCGCTGAAGCTGTAGATCACCAGCAGCGCCCGCGCCGTTCCCGGAACCTGGCGCAGGCCATCGAGCAGCGCGTCACCGATCAGGCCGCGATCGCCGCCCCGCAGCATCACAACCTGCGGGCACCAGCGTTGCCCGCACACCACCTCGCCGCCCTCGATGATGCCCGACAGCACGCCGACGATGTCCCCGCCTTCGAGCGCGAGCACGGCGAACGGATTGCAGTCCCTGCTGGCCACGTCACGGAACAGGTCGGGCGACGTGTTGAGACCGGGAAAGTCGGCCCGCGCCAGGAATTGCCGCCACCGGTTCTCGAGCTCCGGCTCGGGAAAACTGGTCACGATCAACGTGTTCATCCGGCTATTCCTACGCTGTCACCGCTCGCCGCCGCATGATCGGACTGTCACTATACGGCCCCATGTCGACCGGCTGCGTTCGACTGCAGGCGCGAGGCGGCTAGAGCGCTTTCCATGTAGGTTGGGTCAAGGCCCGCTTCTTCTGCGGGCCGCGACCCAACAAGCTCGACGGTTGCGACCGGCATGTTGGGTCGCGCTGCGCTTGACCCAACCTACGCGTTGCGATTCACATCATGTGGAATGAACTCTAGACCGTTCGAATGAGCCGAACTGGGCAGCCATGAATAGCCTAGTTGCCCGTCTCGCGCATCGTATCACGGGCCCGTTGGTAAATGCGGGCAGCGGCAGCGTTGCCGGCTCAGATGTCGAGGTCCTTCGCGAACGCGGCGTGCTCCTGGATGAAGCGGAAGCGGGCTTCCGGCTTCGATCCCATCAGCGCGTTGACGGCGTCGGCAAGCTCGCTTCTGTCGCCGTCGCCGACTTCGACCTTGAGCAGGATGCGCTTCTTCGGGTCCATGGTCGTTTCCTTCAACTGGGACGGGTTCATCTCGCCCAGTCCCTTGAAGCGGTTGACCTCGATCTTCTGGTTCGCCTTGAACTCCTTGGCGACCAGCTCGGCCCGGTGTTTTTCGTCACGGGCGTACAGCGACTTGGCACCCTGCGTGAGCTTGAACAGCGGCGGCACGGCGAGGAACAGGTGGCCGTTCTCGATCAGGATCGGCATCTCCTGGTAGAAGAACGTGATCAGCAGCGAGGCGATGTGCGCGCCGTCGACGTCGGCGTCGGTCATCACGATCACGCGCTCGTAGCGCAGGTCCTCGTCACGGTAGCGCGCGCCGAGCCCGGAGCCCAGCGACTGCACGAGGTCGGACAGCATCTGGTTCTGGCTGAGCTTGGCCGATGAGGCATTGGCGACGTTGAGGATCTTGCCGCGTAGCGGCAGCACCGCTTGCGTTTTCGGATCGCGTGCCTGCTTGGCCGAGCCGCCGGCCGAGTCGCCCTCGACGATGAAGATCTCGGTGCCCTCGGCGGTCTGAATGGAGCAGTCGACGAGCTTGCCGGGCAGCCGCAGGCGGCGCGTGGCGCTCTGGCGGCCGATCTCCTTCTCGCGCTTGCGCTTCAGGCGGTCCTCGGCCTGCTCGATGCACCACTCGAGCAGCCGCGTGGCTTGCTGCGGGCTGTCGGCGAGCCAGTGGTCGAAGGCGTCCTTCACCGTGTTCTCGACGATGCGGGTCGCTTCCTGCGTGGCGAGGCGGTCCTTGGTCTGGCCCTGGAACTCCGGTTCGCGGATGAATATCGACAGCATCGCGGCCGCCGTGCCCATCACGTCGTCTGCGATGATCTGGGTTGCCTTCTTGTTGCCGGTCAGCTCGCCGTAGGCGCGCAGCGACTTCGACAGCGCCGAGCGCAAGCCGTTCTCGTGCGTGCCGCCGTCCGGCGTCGGCACGGTATTGCAATAGCAGCGCGAGAATCCGTCCTCGTCGGCAACCCAGGCAACCGCCCATTCGACGGAGCCGTGCTTGCCCTCTTTCTGCACGTTGCCCGCGAACACGTCCTTGGTGACCAGCGTCTGGCCGTGGATGGTGGCGAGCAGATAGTCCTTGAGGCCGCCGGGGAAGTGGAACACGGCTTCCGACGGTATCTCGCCCTTGCCGCCATCGGGCAGCAGCGAGGGATCGCAATACCAGCGGATCTCGACGCCACCCTGCAGGTAGGCCTTCGAGCGGGCCATCGCGAACAAACGGGCGGGCTTCCACTCCGCGCCCTTGCCGAAGATCTTCTCATCAGGGCGGAACCGCACCTTGGTGCCGCGCCGGTTCATGATCGAGCCGAGCTTTTCCAGCTTGGTCTGTGCCTCGCCGCGGCTGAACACCATACGATAGAGCTGCTGGCCGCGCGCGACCTCGACCTCCAGCGTCTCCGACAGCGCGTTGACCACGGACACGCCGACGCCGTGCAGGCCGCCGGAGGTCTGGTACGCCTTGCCGTCGAACTTGCCACCGGAGTGCAGCGTGCACATGATGACTTCGAGCGCGCTCTTGTTCTTGAACTTGGGGTGCGGGTCGACCGGAATGCCGCGACCGTTGTCGGCAACGGACACGAAGCCGTCCGGCTCCACGCGCACCTCGATGAAGGTTGCGTGGCCGGCGACGGCCTCGTCCATGGCGTTGTCGATCACCTCGGCGAACAGGTGGTGCATCGCCTTCTCGTCGGTGCCGCCGACATACATTCCCGGCCGGCGCCGGACCGGCTCCAGGCCTTCCAGCACCTCGATGTCGGCTGCCGTGTAGTCGTCGGAGGCATCCGCCGTCTTGCGGGCACGCGCCGTCTTATCGGTCATCTCGGTCTCGAGCCTTGCGAACAGGTCACGTTGTGAAGCCATTGGTGTTTCGCCTCCCCTCGATCGGGCGCCTGCAAGCCATCAAACGCCGGAAAAGTCAGGCGAAATGAGGCCGGCGCCTGGGCGAATCTCACGCAGCACAACTGGTTTCATGCCTCCCTCGCATGGGGCGCTGTGGATTGGCAAGGCAGGGAACGGCAAGGGTGGCTGTCGAGACACGGTTTCCATCGAGATGTTGCCCTTGCCGGCCGCCGCCAGTGGCGAAGCGCGATCGCGCGGGATGGTGAATGCACAGATTGAAAAACCACCGTCATGTGGACGACGCCGAGCGCGATCAAGCGGTCTGGATAGGGTCCGGCTTCTCCGCGGCAGCCCTGCTCCGGCCGGGAACGCCTGTGATGAAAGCCAATGGGCCGGACCCCTTGCGGGATCCGGCCCTTTCGGCATGTCGATTCCGAAGAACGACAGCTTACTTCAGGGGCGCGGGCTGGCTGCAGCAGCTGCCGGCGGTCGGGCCGAAGTGGTAGCGCAGGCCGACCTTGAACTCGTGCGCGCCAAGGTCCTCGGCGTGCAGGCGGGTTACTTGGGCAAAGCCCGTGGTGTCGTTGCGCGCGGTCCAGGCGCGGCCGAAGTCGATGTAGCGGTAGCCGAAGTCGAGGATCGCGCGATCCGATACCTGCCAGCCGCCGCCGGCCATCACGCTCCAGGCGAAGCTGAGGTCGTTGTCGCCGCGAACCGCGTAGCCGACCGCCGTGGCCGCTGCCCAATCCGGGAACGTGTAGTCGGCCATCTGGTGATAGGCGAGGCCGAGGCCGGCGCCGACGTAGGGCACGAAGCCGCCCATGTTGCCGAGGTCATAGTAGAGGTTGACCATGCCGGTGTAGGTCGTGAGCTTGGAGGCGATGGTCTGCGGTGGAGGTATCGCACGCCATCGAAGAACGGCGCCGTGGTGCCCTTGATGTCGCGCTCGCCGCGATAGCCCAGCATGAACTCGGCGCGCACGCCGCGCGAGCCCGAGCCGCAGCCGAAGCCCATCTCGGCCAGCCAGGAGTTGTCCATCGAGGTGTTCGACACCTTGTCGTTGATGTTGCCGAGCGCGTCGGTGGCGTTCCAGCGCAGCTCCGGATCGCGCGACATCGAGTAGCCGACGTCGGAGCGGACGTAGCAGGGGCCGGCCGGGGAATGCGATGCGCACGGGGCCGCTAGTCCTTCACCGAGCCGCCGCGCTGCCAGCCGCGATTGAGGTCGGCGGCGTTGGCGGGCAGCACGAAGGAAGCGGCGATGGCGATCGCGGCGGTGGCGAGGCCTGCCTTGAGTGAACGTGTCATTGTCTGCATGATCCTCTTTGACGGGCGCCAGCCGCGCGGGGCTACTTCGCCTCAAGTTGCAGAGGGACTTTGCAGCACGCGGAGTTAAAGCGAGGTTAAGTGGCGTTTCATTCCCGTACACCGCGCCCGCCTTGCAACGCGCAGGGCGGCCAATTAGGTTGCCGCCGATGCGTGCCATGCTCACGAGCGCCGAAGGAAAGAAACCGTTGTCGATCGCCGATAATGTCGCCGCCGCCGTCGGCAATACACCGCTGATCAAGCTGCGGCGTGCATCCGAGGAAACCGGATGCACGATCCTCGGCAAGGCCGAGTTCATGAACCCCGGTCAGTCCGTCAAGGACCGCGCCGCGCTCTACATCATCAAGGACGCGGTGACGCGCGGGCAGTTGCGGCCCGGCGGCACGATCGTGGAAGGCACCGCCGGCAATACCGGCATCGGCCTGACGCTGCTCGGGGCGGCGATGGGCTATCGCAGCGTGATCGTGATCCCGGAGACGCAGATCGCAGGAGAAGAAGGACACGTTGCGGCTGCTCGGCGCCCATCTCGTCGAGGTGCCGGCCGTGCCCTACCGCGATCCCAACAACTACGTGAAGTATTCCGGTCGCCTCGCCGATGCGATCGCTGCCAGCGATCCCAACGGCGCGATCTGGGCCAACCAGTTCGACAACGTCGCCAACCGCCAGTCGCACGTCGAGACGACGGCGGAAGAGATCTGGCAGCAGACCGGCGGCAAGGTCGACGGCTTCGTCGCCGCGGTCGGCTCCGGCGGCACGCTCGGCGGGGTGTCACTCGGTCTCAAGGCAAAGCGGGGCGACATCCAGATCGCGCTCGCCGATCCGCCGGGCGCCGCGCTGCATTCCTGGTACACGACCGGCGTGCTGAAGGCGGAAGGCTCGTCGATCACCGAAGGCATCGGCCAGGGCCGCGTCACCGCCAATCTCGAAGGCGTCGTCGTCGACCGCTCGTATAGGATCGAGGACGCCGAGGCCGTCGGCATCGTATTCGGCCTCGTCGAGGAGGAGGGCCTGTGCCTCGGCTCGTCGTCCGGTGTCAACGTTGCCGGCGCGATCCGGCTGGCGAAGGACCTGGGGCCAGGGCACACCATCGTCACCATCCTGTGCGATCTCGGCAACCGCTACCAGTCGAAGCTGTTCAATCCGCAGTTCCTGGCGGAGAAGGGCCTGCCCCAGCCGCGCTGGCTGACGACAGCGCGCGAGGGCGTGCCGTCGGTGCGGGTCGACGCCAAGGATTGAACGGAGCGCTACGCGCTCGCCTTGCTGTTGGGTCGCGCGGCGCTGAGCGCCGCTTGACCCAACCTACGAGGGGCGCACCTTGCGCTCCACCGCGTCCCAGAACATCGCCGCGATGTCGGCGCCACCGAACGCCTTGACCTGGCGGATGCCGGTCGGCGAGGTGACGTTGATCTCGGTCAGGTAGGGGCCGATCACGTCGATGCCGGTGAACAGCAGGCCGCGCTTGCTGCAACTCCGGGCCGAGGCGGGCGCAGATCTCCTGGTCGCGGGGCGTCAGCTCGGTCGGCGTCGCGGTGCCGCCGACGTGCATGTTGGAGCGGGTCTCGTCGGCGGCCGGCACGCGGTTGATGGCGCCCACCGCCTCGCCGTCGATCAGGATGATGCGCTTGTCGCCGCCGCGCACCTCGGGGCGATACTGCTGCACCATGAACGGCTCGCGGAACACGGTCTGGAACAGCTCGACAAGCGAGTTGAGGTTGGTGTCGCCGGGCTCGACCCGGAACACCGAGGCGCCGCCGTTGCCGTACAGCGGCTTGATGATGATGTCCTTGTACTCGGCGCGGAACGCCTTCACGTCCTCCGGGTTGCGGGTCACGAGCGTCGGCGGCATCAGGTCCTGGAAGTCGAGCACGAACACCTTCTCCGGCGCATTGCGCACGTGCGCGGGATCGTTGACGACGAGCGTGCCGGGATGAATGCGCTCCAGCAGGTGCGTCGTGGTGATATAGGCCATGTCGAACGGCGGATCCTGCCGCAGCATGACGACATTCCAGTCGGCGAGATTCTCGGTGCTGGCGGCACCCAGCCGGTAATGGTCGCCGATCTTGTCCTCGACGGTCAGCCGCGAGCCGCGCGCGATCAACGACTGGCGCCATAGCGCCAGGTTGGGTGGCGTGTAGTAGAACAGCTCATGCCCGCGCCGCTGCGCCTCGAGCAACAGCGCGAATGTCGAATCGCCGCGGATATCGATGCGGTCGATAGGGTCCATCTGGCAGGCGATCTTCAGGGACATGATGCGGTGCTCGTTTGCGGGGCCGTTCAGCGGCTATGCAAGGCATGGCCATTTACCGATTGTCAACGCATGGGGCTGATGGGGTTGTGACAAGACCGGCCCTGAGGTCACACTTTGTCAGCCGCTGCGCGATAGGCTGGTGCGATCAGGGATCTCGCCGGACGCATCGGACAGCCCGCGTGACGATACAACCGCCAGACATTGAGCCCGCGCCGCGGCCGAACGTGCTGACGACGTTCAAGGCGCCGCGGCCGAATGCGTGGCTGATGCGCGGGCTCGATCCGGTCAATCGCGTCCTCTGCCTCGGCGGAATTCCCGGCCTGCGCGGACTGCCGCTGCTCAGCGCGGTGCCCGGCGTGCGGGGGCTCGCCGACGTCGTGCGCCTCGACCTGCCGGCGGGCGACCTTGCGCGGCTCGAGCGGGCCGTGAACAGGGACACGGCGGCGTTCATTGCGCCGAACCATCCCGAATTCTTCACCGACTGGATGATCGACAAGGAGATCCTGTCGCGCGTGGCGCCGCTGTCTGCGTGCTGGGCGACGCATGTCGTCGTCAACGGCATGGGGCCGGTCGTGCAGCGGTTCTGGCTGGCCAACAATCTGGTGGCGCAGATCCCAGGCGCAGGCGGCCGCGCCGGGCGCGACTACTCGGTCGGCTGGGCGGTCTCCGGTCACGGCGTGCTGCTGCACCCGGAGGGCGACGTCGGCTGGCACGGCGACACCATCGGCCCGGTGTTTCCCGGTGCCGTCGAGATGGCGGCGGAAGCAGCCGGGCGGCTGGCGATCGCCGGCACGCGGCGTGATGCCTGGGTCGTGCCGATCGTGTGGAAGCTGCGGTTCACGGGCGACGTCGAGGCGGCGCTGCACGGTGAGTGCGACTACGTCGAAGCCAGGCTGAAGCTCGATCGTGCGGCGCACGGTGCGAGCCCGGCGGCGCGGATGCATGCGGCCTATCTGGCGCTGCTCGCGCGCGACGAGGCAGCGGCTGGGCTCGATGCGGCAGCCGACGGCTTCGATGCGCGACAGCGCCGGCTGGCGACGCGGCTTGCGGCGCAGATCGTGGTGCGGCTCGAGCTGGCCGAGCGGCCGCCGTCCGATCCCGCCGACGACATCGCAGCGTCCTATCGCGACGTTCCTGCGCGCGGCCGACCGCCGGCTGCGAGACGCGGACGCGGGCAGCGGCATCGATGAGGCCCGTCGCGCGGTTCGACTATTGCGGCGCAATTTGCGCATGCGCGCGGCGCTGTATCCGGCCGCCGAGATGACGCAGGAGCAGGTCGCGGAATGCATCAAGCGCATCCGCTACGACTATTGCGCGGGGACGTTGCGCGATACGTTCAACAAGTTCGTGCCGCGTCCGGCGGGCGCGCGCATCGCCCACATCCGCGTGCCGGAGCCGATCGCGGTCGCGGCCGACGTCGATGCTGCCGGCCAAGTCAGCAGCCGTCACATCGCTGCGCGCACGCATGCAGGCAGCACTCGACCAGATCGATGCCGAGACCACTGCGGTGCCGCGCGTGCGGTACCCAAATCCATTCCGGGCGGGCAGCGGCGCTTGAGCCATGGCCCAAGGCTCGCTCAAAGCCCGTAGCGCGACCACAGGGCGCGGGTCTCCAGCGTCGACAGCGCATCGCCGGCGTCGATCAGTCCAGTGCCGGCGCCCGGCAGGTGATTGCCGAGCAGCCGCGACAGCCAGCCGCCGCTCCTGATCGGCACGACCTTCAGCGTGACCTTGTCGCCGTGGCGCTCGCGCATCTTGGTGCGGATGTCGCCGACGCCGTCGATCAGCCCGAGGTCGAGCGCACGGGCGGCCGACCAGAACGCGCCGGAAAAGATCTCCGTATCGAGGCCTTTCAGCTTGCCGGCACGGCGGTCCTTGACGACGCCGATGAACACGTCGTGCACGTCGCGCTGCAGCGCCTTCAGGCGCTCGACGTCATCCGGCCGCTCGGGCAGGAACGGATCGAGCGAGCCCTTGTTGAGGCCGGCGGTGTAGACGCGGCGCTCGATGCCGAGCCGGTCGATCGCCTTGTCGAAGCCGAAGCTCGCGGAGATGACACCGATCGAGCCGACGATGGAGGACGGGTCGGCGTAGATCTCGTCGCCGGCCACCGCGAGATAGTAGCCGCCGGATGCTGCGACATCCTCGCAGAACACCACGACCTTCTTCTTCTTTTCGGCGGCGAGCTGGCGGATGCGCTTGAAGATCAGGCTCGACTGCACCGGCGAGCCGCCCGGCGAATTGACGATCAAGGCGACAGTCGGCAACCGCGACAGCGAGAACGCCCGCTCGATGGCACCGGCTGCCGTCTCCAGGCTCAGGCCCGGACGCAACGGCGTCGCCATGCCGATCGGTCCGCTGAGGCGCAGTACCGGAACAACGGCGCGGCGGGAGAACGGCCACATCGGCAAGCCTCGATGTCGTGAGTGGAAGGGCAGGCGGAAGCGCTGACATAGCGAATGCGGCTGCGGCGCACAATGATCGTGGAGGAGGTCGAACAATGATGCGGTGGGGCAGGAGGTCGCGTGAGGGGTAGGGCGCAATAGTCCACTTCGGGCGTATTGCGCCGTGCCACGACCGCAGCGTTTCAATTGATGGCGTCGAGCGTGCTTCCGGCGCAATACGGCAAGTGCCTATTGCGCCCTACACTACTCCTTCGGCTCAATATCGCCCGTCCCAAGGCAGCGCCGCGCCCTCGCGCAACACCCGCTCGACCACGGGCACGAAACCGTTGCCGTCGCCGTGCAGCACGAGGCCGGGCTTCAGGCTGAGCGGCGCGCGGCTGCCCTTGCGCGCCCTCAGCACGATGCGATGTGCAGGCTCGCCCATACGCGGATGCAGCGGCAGGATCTCGACGGCGCCGAAGCGACCTTCGAGCGTGTCGAGCAGGCGGGCCAACGCGTCGGCACGGTGGATCATGGTCAGCGCGCCGCCGGCAGCAGCCATGCGCGTCAGGAACTTTATCCACAGGTCGAGATCGTCGGCGGCCATCTCGTTCGCACCGGCCTCGACGGCATCGCGCGGCGGCCGGCCGCGCCCGCTTTCGTTGTACGGCGGATTGGCGATCACATGCTCGAAGCTCGCCGCCCGCAGACCCAGCGCCTCCAGGCTCGCAGCGGGCTCGCGCAGGTCTGCCTCGATCACGCGCACCCTGGCGCCGAGGCCGTTGAGCTCGATGTTGCCGCGGGCGAGTGCCGCGAGCACCGGTGTGCGCTCCACCAGTGTCACGTCGACCGCGGGGCAGCGGATGGCGAGGCACAGGCCTGCGGTGCCGACGCCCGCGCCGGCGTCCAGCACCGTGGATGACCCGGAGCCATCGATCGGTACCGCCGCGGCGAGCATCACGGCGTCGAGGCCGGCGCGGTAGCCGGTGGCCGGCTGGCGCAGGCGCAACTTGCCGCCGAGGAACAGGTCCTCGGTGGTGGCGCCCAGAACCGCAGGCGTGTCGACCGCTGGCGTGTCGATCGTACCGTCGCCGTGGCTCATGGTTGCACCAGCCATGTCGCCAGCCCGGCGTCGGCGAGCAGCTGGCGGGCTTCCTCGACGGCACTGTCCGCCACCAGCAGCCGGCGCGGGAACATGCCGATCGAGCCCTCCATCACGCTCATCTCCCGATCCAGCACATGCGGCGCCAGCCCCGCCTCCGTCAGCAGCGTCTCGGCCAGCCCGAGGACGACCAAGTCATTGGTCCGCATGATTTCCTGCACGGCCGTCGTCTCCTGAACCCGCAGTCCCGGCGCAGCGATCGCCGAATGCGGCAATATTGCCGCGACATCGGCCTCGCTGCCATGCTTATATCATGGCGATGGAGAGCTAGATCAGGAGCCCGCCTTGGGAGTCGTCGTCCCACTCGAAGAGCCCCGCGAAAATCTGTTGAAGCCGCTGCTGGACCTCGTCGCCGAGGACATGGACGCGGTGAACCGTATCATTCTCGACAAGGCCGTGTCCGATGTCGACCTGATCCCCAAGCTCGCGCACCACCTGATCGAATCCGGCGGCAAGCGCCTGCGCCCGATGCTGACCATCGCGGCGGCCAAGCTGACCGGCTACGAAGGCCAGGGCCATGTGCGGCTGGCGGCGGCCGTCGAGTTCATGCACACCGCCACGTTGCTGCACGACGACGTCGTCGACGACAGCGACTTCAGGCGCGGCAGGAAGGCGGCCAGGCTGCTCTGGGGCAACCAGGCGAGCGTGCTGGTCGGCGACTTCCTGCTCGGCCAGGCGTTCCGCATGATGGTCGATGTCGGCTCGCTGCCGTGCCTGAAGATCCTGTCGAATGCGTCGGCGGTGATCGCGGAAGGCGAGGTGATGCAGCTCGCCGCCGCCAAGAACATGGCGACCACCGAGGACGAGTATCTCGCCATCATCAACGCCAAGACCGCAGCGCTGTTCTCGGCCGCGACCGAGGTCGGCGCCGCGATCGCCGGCCGGCCGGCGGCGGAGCAGGCAGCTCTCAAGTCGTTCGGCAAGACGCTCGGCATCGCGTTCCAGCTCGTCGACGACGCGCTCGACTATGCCGGCGACAGCGCGCGGCTCGGCAAGTCGGTCGGCGATGATTTCCGCGAGGGCAAGATCACGCTGCCGGTGATCCTGTCGTTCCGGCGCGGCAACGACGAGGAGCGCGCATTCTGGAAGCGCACGCTGGCCGACGGCGAGATCCGCGACGGCGACCTCGAGCACGCGATCGGGCTGATGAAGAAGCACAAGGCCAACGAGGCGACGCTGGAGCGGGCGCGGCACTACGGCGCCATGGCGCGCGATGCGCTCGGGCCTGTTCCGCAATACGGGGCCGAAAAATGCCATGCTGGACGCGGTGACGTTCTGCATCGCGCGGGCGCACTGAGGTCCACGCGATCGCCGCGTCAATCGCCGATCGTCGCCTGCCAGCACAACCAGCCTGGACAACGGGCAGCGATCGCGTCGGCCAGACCGGCGCGGGGCGGGCCGCGCAACAAGCCGAAGCAGGATGGGCCGGCACCCGACATCCGTGCCAGGGCGACCGTCGGCTCCGCGCGGAGGACGCCCAGGACATGGCCAATGGCGGGAAACAAGCGGGTCGCGGGCGCCTCGAGATCATTGCCGGCGGCTGCAAGGTCGGCAATGGCAGCGGCCGTGTCGGGCCAGGGGCCGGGCAATGCCGGCGGCGCCGGCTCGCCGCTCAACGCCGGTGCGGCGAGCGCGCGAAAGACGCGCGCGGTCTTGTCGGCGGCGACGGGAGCTGTCGGCGCGACGATCAACGCATGAAAGGTCGGGAGCGCCAGCGGCATGACGTGCTCGCCGATGCCCCACATGACGGCACCGCGATCGAGCAGGCAGACCGCGACATCGGCGCCGATGCGGCCGGCGAGCGCCTGCCAGTCGATGCGCGTCGCGGCTTCCGGATCGGCGCGCTGCAACGCGCGCAACAGCGCGCCGGCATCGGCCGAGCCGCCGCCTAGGCCGGCAGCGACTGGGATCGACTTGTCGAGGACGATCGCACAATCGCGCACGAGGCCTGGGGCGCTTGCGCCGACCAAGTCGGTCACGAGGTCGAGCAGGTTGGGGCCTTCCAGCGGCGCCGGCCTGCGCGCCGGTGACGGTCAGGCCGCGCTTGCCCGCCGTATCGAGGGTAATGATGTCGGCTGGTGCGTCGGCGAAACCGACGAGGCTCTCGATCGCATGATAGCCGTCCGGCCGGCGGCCGAGCACGCGAAGGGTCAGGTTGACCTTGGGCCGTGCTCGCTCGGTGAATTTCGCCATCGCCGACTGCGGCTGCTCCTCACTGGAACGGCGAGAACGGCGCGAGCTGTGTCTCCACGCGCTTCTTCGGCGTCTCGACCTTCACAGCTTCCTTGGTTTTCTTGGCGGGGCGCACAGAACCAAGCGAGGCCAAGCCTTTCAACAGCTTCTGGTTGATCTTCTCCGCGTCGTCGGGCTCCGGCTTCAGCGTCAGCGCCTGCTCCCACTGGAAGCGGGCCTCGCGCTGGCGGCCGATGCGCCAATAGGCGTCGCCGAGATGATCGTTCAGCACCGGATCCTCCGGCCGCAACTCGACGGCGCGCTCCAGGTAGCGCACGGCCTCGCGGAAATTGCCGAGCCGGTAGTGCGCCCAACCCAGGCTGTCGACGATGTAGCCGTCGTCCGGCTTGGCCGCGACGGCCTTCTCGATCATCGCCATGCCCTGCTTCAGATTGCGGTTCTGGTCGATCCAGGAATAGCCGAGGTAGTTGAGCACCAGCGGCTGGTCGGGCGCGAGCTGCAGTGCGCGCAGCAGATCGGTCTCGGCCAACGGCCACTTCTTGATCCGCTCATAGGAGGTGCCGCGCGAGTACCAGTAGACCCAGTGGCGGGCCTCGGGACGCGGCGTCAGCGCGATGACGCGCGTGTAGTAGTCGACCGCCTCCTGGAAGCGCTTGTGCGAGCGCATGATGTCGCCGAGCGTCACCAGCGGGCGCACGTCGTCGGGATTGTCGTTGGCGAGGCGCTCGAGCAATGCTTTCGCGTCGTCGACCTTCTCGAGCAGGTTCAGGTTCACGGCCTTGCGGATCTCGATGGCGTGCTGCATCGGGGTATCCTTGGGCACGCGGTCGTAGGTGGCGATCGCCGCGTCATAGCGCTTCGTCACCTCGTAGACGTTGGCAAGCGCTGCCAGCGCGAACGGCGAGTTCGGGCGCAGCACCAGCGCCATCTGCAGGTAGATCGCACCGAGGCTGACGCCGCCCTCGCTCGATAGCGCCTCGCCGAGGCCGTAAAAGACCTCCGAATAGCCAGCCTCTGGGCTCTCGATGAGCAGCGGAACGACGTCGTTGCCCTGGAGCTGCGCCTGCAGCGCGCGCACCATCGGCTGGCCTTCGCCGGCGACCTTGTCGAGATGCTCCTTCAGCACCGCGCGCGCGAGCTTCAGATCACCGGCCGCTGGCGGCATGCTGGGCGTAGGCCAATGCCAGCCGCGGCGTGCGCGGATCCTGGCGAAACACGACCTCGTACTCCTTCCGGGCCTCGGCCTTGCGGCCGGACAGATCGGAGATCAGGGCGCGGTGGTAGCGGACATAAGTTTGTGCCGTTTCGGCCAGGCGGCTGCTCTTCAACTGATCGAGGGCGGTGCCGGAATCACCTTGGGCGAGCTTGACCCAGGCGCGGGCAAGCGTCGTCGTCAACTCGCCGATGGGGCCGCCGCCGGTGGCACGCGAAAGATGCTCGTCGGCGCCCTGCGGATTGCGATCCCGCAAATCGGCCGTGGCCAGCCACATGCGAGCCAGACGATGGCCCGGCTGCAGTGCGACGATGCGACGGGCGAGCTCGATGGCATATGCGTGGTTGCCGTCGGCCGCCTCCATCAGGAAGCTGCTTTCCAACACCACGGCATTGTCGGGGTCCAGGCGCAAGACGTCCCGGTAATGCTTGGCGGCGGCGCTGGTATCATGCTGGGTACGGGCGAAGCGGCCGGCGAGATAGCTGCCGAGCAGGCTCGATGCCTCGGGCGGTCGCCTGTGCAGCGGCGGCAGTCTGCGCGTGCGACCGGAACGTGCCGGCCGGCAGCAATGCCAGCACGATCGCCGATGCATACACGGCTCGCCTCACAGCGCCGCTGGCGCTGGTGGAGCCGATCGAACCTCGTTCGCGGGGCAACAGGGCCTCCTGCTCGTACCGACAATCCTGGCCAAGGTAACAAAAACTGCGGCGCTTTGGCGACTCAAGTACGCCGAATCGCCGGGGATTGTCTCAATCTATCGCATGATAGCTCAGATGCGGCCGACCGGCATCGATATTCGCGGCACTGCACAGCCGATGCGGCCAGTTGAATCGGCCATGTTAGATTGGCATTGCCTCGGCGGACTGCGATCAGCCATATCCGCTCGCTCCCGCGAGGGCCGACCGAGTGCAGGCAGGCTCGCGCGGCAAGCGGCAATCCCGAGCGAGTTCAACCGGCATGCGGCGCGCGAACGCCATAGATTTCTGGCGCGGCCTGGCTCTCGTGATGATCTTCGTCGATCACATGCCCGGCCACTTCCTGTCATTGGCGACGATGCGCAATTTCGCGGTCTGCGATGCCGCGGAGCTGTTCGTGTTCCTGGCCGGCTGGTCGTTGTCCTATGCGACGGGCGGTCCGCTGAAGCCGGAGCCTCCCGTGCAAACCGTGTTGCGGCTGACGTCACGCGCGATCGAGCTCTATCGCGCGCAACTGACGATCACGCTGCTGGCGCTGGCGATGCTGGCGCTGGCGGCGATTCTGCGCAACAATCCCGTGTATCTGGAATGGCACAATGCGGGGCAGGCGTTCTTCGATCCGGTCCGGGCGACGATCGGCACGGTGCTGCTCACCTACCAGCTCGGCTATTTCAATATCCTGCCGCTCTATATCGTGCTGCTGCTGGCCGCCCCGGTGTTCATCATCCTGGCCCGCAGGCACGTGGCTCTTGCCATCGGATTGTCGCTCGCCATCTACCTGTTCGCTCTGCTCACCCGGGTCAGCGCTCCCGTGTGGCCTTCGGAAGAACAGTGGTATTTCAACCCGCTGTCGTGGCAATTGCT
The DNA here is from genome assembly GCA_963741505.1 of uncultured Alphaproteobacteria bacterium. GTDB lineage: Bacteria > Pseudomonadota > Alphaproteobacteria > Rhizobiales > Hyphomicrobiaceae > JAKFWF01. The sequence continues at coordinate 272,913 of CAVUIJ010000017.1, forward strand.
GCTGGTGCTGGGGTTCCTGGCGGCAGAGAAGTCCCGCTCGTCGGAACGGCTCGACAGCATTACCGACAGGTTGTTCTATCCCGCCGTCGCGGTGGCCATAGTCTTTCTGGTGATGGAGCGGCTGCACTGGCGGCCGGATCCGATGCTGGTGCCCGAGCCCAAGCTGTTGTTCCTGGCGAGCAAGACTTACCTGTCGCCGATGCGATTGATCAGCCTCATTGCTCTACTCATCGCCTTCAAGGCACTGTTTGACCGCATTGGTCAGGTAAGTCCTATTGCAACGCAATATCTGTGTGGACTTGGCCGCAATTCATTGCCCGTGTTCTGTGTGCTATCGTTGCTGTCACTTGCTGGGCAAATCCTTAGGTTTATTTACGATGAAAGCTTGATTGTTGACGTCCTACTCGTATTGTGTGGGCTCGGTCTGATGGGATTCACATCATGGTTCGTCGAATGGCGAAGCCGCTCTCCAATGTTGGCGCAGCCGCGATCTTCCTGATCGTGGCGGCAGCCGGAGGGCTGCTGGCGATCACGAACGGTGCTCTGGCGCAAGTGGCCGCTGGCGGCACTTCCGCCGGGACGCTCCCGGCGGGGAGCCTCGATGTCGCCGCCTTGAACAAGATCGCCACCCAGCTCTCCGCCGACTGCCAGGTCACCAGCTCTGCCTATGATGCCAGGGTGGCGCTGCGGAACGTGCGCAAGGCGATGCGCGAGCGCCGGCCAGTCAAGGTATTGGCGATCGGTGCGTCGTCGAATGTTGGCGCCGGCCCAAATTCCTCCGCGTCCAGCTATTCCGGCCAGCTCGAGAAGTCGCTTGAAGCCTTCCTGCACGGGATCGACTTCGAGGTGCTGGCCCGCGGAACGACAGGCGCGGTCGCACAAGACGCCGTCGACAAGATCAAGCTGGAGGTCTCCGACCTGAAGCCCGACCTCGTGGTCTGGCAGCTCGGCTCCACCGATGTGATCGGCCGCTTCAACGGCGACGAGACGTCGGACATGGTGCGCAGCACGCTGCGCTGGCTGAAGCAGTACAAGGTCGATGTCGTGCTGATCGACCCGCAGTACTCGGATCGGGTCGCGGCCGATCCCTACTACGTCAAGTTCGTGCGGACCGTGCGGGACGCCGCGCGCGCCGAGCGGGCGCTGCTGGTGCACCGCTTCGACACCATGGCCGATCTCGCCAAGCGGGCTTCGAAGTCGGGCGCTTCGTCGACGACTGTCGTGCTCGATCGATTCCAGGTCAACAACCTGAGCTACCGGTGTGTCGCGGAGTATGCTGCACGCGCCGTCATCGCCGGGCTGCTCGAAGCCGAAAAAGAAGGCGAGACGCCCGCGCAGAAGTAGCCCCCCGACGTAGCCACCCGCCGGCATCGGGCTTCGGTCCGAAAGTCGCGATCCGCCAGGGCAGGAGCGGGCTCGACTGCCGGCTCGCCACTTGGCTCAAACTTTGACCGCGTCGCCGACGCGTGACCGATCGGTCAGTGCGATCGCGCTCATGTTGAGCAGGCCGCGCACGGTGACCGATGGCGTCACGATATGCACGGGCTTTGCACCGCCGAGCAGGATCGGGCCGAGCACGACGGCGCCGGAGGCGACCTTCAGCAAGTTGAACGCGATATTGGCGGCATCCAGGCCGGGCATCACGAGCAGGTTGGCGGCGCCCTCGAGCCGCGAGCCCGCGACGATCTCCGACCTGATGAAGCTCGACAGTGCCGCGTCCGCATGCATCTCGCCGTCGACCTCGAGGGTCGGCGACCAGGTGCGCAGGATGGCCAGCACCTCGCGCATTTTGGCGGCCGATGGAGTTTCCTCCGAGCCGAAGTTCGAATGCGACAGCAATGCCACCTTGGGCTCGATGCCGAAGCGGCGGAGCTGATCGGCGGCGAGCAGCGTGATCTCGGCGAGCTGCTCTGGGCCCGGGTCGTAGCTGACATAGGTGTCGGTCATGAACAGCGGGCCGTCGTCGAGGATGAGGCCCGACAACGTCGCGAAGCCGCGCAGGCCGCCCTGCCGGCCGACGACCTGGGCGACATGCCGCAAGTGCGTGTGGTAGCGCCCGACCGCGCCGCAGATCATCGCGTCGGCATCACCGCGGCGCAGCAGTAGTCCGGCGGCGACGGTGGAGCCGGACCGCACGATGCGCCGGGCGTGCCCCGGCGATACGCCCTGGCGCTCGACGAGCGTGCTGGTACTCCGCAATCATCGGCTCGAGCCGCGGATCGGTCTCCGGATCGAACAGGTCGTAGTCCTGCCCGGGCTTCATGCGCAGGCCCAGGTGATGGGACATCCGCGTGATGTTGTCCTTGCGGCCGATCAGGATCGGGCGGGCGATGCCCTCGCCGATCACCTGGCCCGCGGCCTGCAGCACGTAGGGGTGCTCGCCCTCGGCAAAGACGATGCGCTTGCGCTCGCGGGCATGCTCGCGGCGGGCCGCCTCGAAAATCGGCTTCATCACGAAGCCGGAGCGGTAGACGAAGCCGGACAGCTTCTGGCGGTAGGCGTCGAAATCGGTGATCGGCCTCGTCGCCACGCCGGTCTCCATCGCCGCCTTGGCAACGGCCGGCGCGATCTCGACGATCAGGCGAGGATCGAACGGCTTGGGCAGCACGTACTCCGGGCCGAACACCAGCGTATCCGTGCCGTAGGCCGACAGCACGATGTCGGACGCCTCGCTTTCCGCGATGCGGGCCAGCGCCATCACGGCGGCCTTCTTCATCTCCTCGTTGATGGTCGTGGCGCCGACGTCGAGCGCGCCGCGGAAGACGAACGGGAAGCACAGGACGTTGTTGATCTGGTTGGGGAAGTCGGTACGGCCCGAGGCGATGATGGCGTCCGGCCGCACCGCCTTGACGTCCTCCGGCATGATCTCCGGATTGGGGTTGGCGAGCGCGAACACGAGCGGCTTGCGCCGCCATCGACGGCGACCATCTCGCGGCTGACGACGCCGGCGGCCGACAGGCCGAGGAACACGTCGGCGCCGGGCATGACCTCGGCGAGCTTGCGCGCGTTGGTCGCCTGCGCGAACGGCTCCTTGTAGGGGTCCATCAGCTCCTTGCGGCCCTTGTAGACCACGCCGACGATGTCGGTGACGGTGATGTTCTCGCGCTTCATGCCGAGCGCGACGAGCACGTTGAGGCAGGCGAGTGCCGCAGCGCCGGCTCCGGAGGTGACCAGCCTGACGTCCTCGATGCGCTTGCCGACCAGCTTCAGGCCGTTGATGATGCCGGCCGCCACCACGATCGCGGTGCCGTGCTGGTCGTCGTGGAACACCGGGATCTTCATGCGCTCCTTGAGACCGCGCTCGATCTCGAAGCACTCCGGCGCCTTGATGTCCTCCAGGTTGATGCCGCCGAACGTCGGCTCGAGCCGTGCCACCGCCTCGATGAACTTCTGCGGGTCCTTCTCGGCGACCTCGATGTCGAACACGTCGATGCCGGCGAACTTCTTGAACAGGACCGCCTTGCCCTCCATCACGGGCTTGGCGGCAAGCGGGCCGATGTCGCCGAGGCCGAGCACCGCCGTGCCGTTCGAGATGACGCCGACCAGGTTGCCGCGCGCGGTGTAGCGCGAGACGGCGGACGGGTCCTCGGCGATCGCCGTGCAGGCGTGCGCGACGCCCGGCGAGTAGGCCAGCGACAGATCGCGCTGGTTGGCCATCGGCTTGGTCGCCTGGATGGCGATTTTTCCAGGCGGATCCAGCTCGTGATAGTCGAGTGCGGCCTGTTTCAGATTGTCGTCCGGCATCGATCTCTCCCCGTTCGGACGATCGTTGTCGCATGCCGGCCGGCGGGGCGAAAGGTCGTCGTTCGCCGGCATGTAGCGTGGCAGCCACGGGGCGCGAATCAGGCTAACTGGCCCGATGTGCGGCGCGGGTCCAAACGAAGCTGCGCCGCCGCGGAGCAACAGCGATGATCCGGCGACCGACTTTGGCGATCCTGATGGCGGGCCTGTTGGCGGGCGCGGCAGCCCTCGCCGCAAGTCCAGCCGATGCCGCCGACCCGCGCACTGTACGCCAGGGCGAGAAGTCGTTGCCGCCCAGCGGGCAGGACTTCCAGCGCCCGCGCCACGACAGGCCGCTGGCTGACGGTCTCGTCACGATGGGCACGCGCAATATCGCAGCGGCCTGGTTCTCGGAGCCGACCAACCGCTACCGGCATTCGCCGTTCGGCACCGACAAGCACTCCGCCACGCTGACCGTGTCGCTCAAGGACCGGCGGGTCATGCGGCTGACGCTGCCGCCCGACAGCGTGTTCGAGGACCGCATGCCGCGCCTCGCCGACCTCGACGGCAAGGGCCAGGACATGATCATCGCCATCCGCTCCTACCAGAAGTCCGGCTCGGCGCTGGCGATCATCGCGCAGCGCGGACAGGGCCTCGAGATCATCTCCGAGACGCCGTCGCTCGGCGCTGCCGTTCCACTGGCTGAACCCGGCCGGCATCGCCGACTTCGACGGCGACGGCCGGCCCGACATCGCGATCGTGACGACGCCGCATCGTGGCGGTGTGTTGCAGATCTGGACGCTGGACGGCAACGGCAAGCTCGAGGAGATCGCCGACACCGACGACGTGTCGAACCACGTGATGGGCTCCGTGCACCTCGGCTTGTCGGTGGTCGCCGACTTCGACGGCGACGGCATCGCCGACATCGCGCTGCCGAGCCGGGACCGGCGATCGCTGCGGTTCCTGTCGCTCAAGAAGGGCGAGATCATCGAGCTGTCACGCGTCGGATTGCCGGCGCCGGCGTCGGAGAATTTCTCGCTCGTCGTACGCGACGGCCGGAAAGCGGTGAGCGTCGGCCTGGCGGGCGGCCGGGCGGTGATCGTGGAGCCGTGAGGGGGCGGGGCCAGCGAGGGATGCGATGGTCCGGTGACGGTCGCGATGGGCGAGGTGCGGAAGTCGGGGCGCCGCGCGAATTCCCTCTCCCCGTTCTTACGGGGAGAGGGTTAGGGTGAGGGGCGGCCGCTTGTCGGACGGCTGCCGCACGGAGCCTCGCCGCATGCGCCGCGCTCAGCCTTGGAAGACGAACCGTGCCCGCGTACTTCGCTCGACGGCGACGTCGGCAGAGGAGCGACTTTGGTACGATCTGCGGGCCCGTCGCTTCAACGACATGAAGTTCGTGCGGCAATGCCCGATCGGGCCGTTCTTCGTCGATTTCGCATGCCGCGAGCTGAAAATCATCGTCGAAGTCGATGGCGGCACGCACAGCACGGCGGAGGAGCGCGCGCGGGACGCGGAGCGATCAGGCTATCTCGAGGCGCAGGGCTTTCGGATCTTTCGCGCGCACAATCAGGAAGTCTACGACAACCTCGACGGTGTGCTCGATCCATTGTTGGCGTTCGTCGAGGGGAAGATCGGGTAGGCTGGCGTCGCGTCGGTGGCCGCCCCTCATCCCGCCCTTCTCCCCGTAAGGACGGGGAGAAGGAGATGCGCGCGCCGCCACGTCAGCTCAGGGTCATTCACGTCGTTTTCGGTTTTTCCGTCGCGCCGCGACCTGCCGCGCGATTAGTGCCCGCCGCCCCCGGCAGCCTTCAATAGCACACGTTCATCGGCGCTTCGCCGCGCACGAGCACGCGCTCGACGTTGTCCCAGGCGCCCTGGAACAGCTTCGCCGAGGACTGCCGCGTGACGCCGGCGATGTGGGGCGTCAGCAGCAGGCGGTCGGCGGGCGCGCCGGTGACGGCAAGTAGCGGATGATCGGGTGGCGGCGGTTCGGTCGAATAGACGTCGACGGCGGCACCGGCGATCTTGCCGCTCGTGATTGCCGTTGCCAATGCCGCCTCGTCGACGATGCCTCCACGTGCAGCATTGATGAGAATTGCGCTGGGCTTCATGCGCGCAAGCTCAGCGGCGGCGATCAGATTTGTGGTCTGCGGCAGCAGCGGCACATGCAGCGTGACGACATCGGCGGAGGCGAGCAACTCGTCGAGCGGCAGCGCGCGCCAGCCGTTGCGGGCAGCCGCCGCCGCATCGCGCGGCGTGGGGTCGAAGTAGACGATCCGGCTGCCCTGCGACGCAAATGCAGCCGCGACCGCCTCCCCGATGGTGCCGAGGCCGACGATGCCGACGGTGAGCCCCTCCAGGCCAGCGAGATTGTCCGCTACCATGCGTGCACGGAACGCGGCGTAGTTGCCGCGCTTGATCTCGTCGCTCGACCACGACAGGCGGCGCAGCAGCGTCAGTGCGGCGCCGACGCAGTATTCCGCAACCGCCGCGTTCGAGGCGCCCGGCACGTTGGCGACCTTGATGCCGAGCCGTTTCATCGCAGCTTCGTCGAGCCGGTCGAGGCCAGCGCCGGTGACCTGCACGAGGCGCAGCTTCGAGGCCTCGAACATCGCAGGCGCAAGCTTGCCGCCGACCGCGGGAATGACCAATGCGTCGGCGCTGGCGATCAGTTGCGCGACGTCGGCATCTGTGGGCGACCGATAGTGGATCGACAGCGACCGCGGCGGCGTCACGCCGACGCGCAGGAAGTCGGCCTCGGGGCGCAGGCAGAGGACTGTGGGTGTCATGCTGGTCCTGTTCGATGACTGGTGGATCCAGTCATGCACGGGAACCCGTTCGCTTCGCAAGCCGCGCTGCCGCCCAAATCTGCAACGCGGCCGCCATCGTCGCGCGAACCGCACGAGCGGGGCTGCGGCCATAGTAGGCGCCCATGGCGGCGAAGAGGCGACCGCGCAGGTCGGGCTCCTCAGTTCGTGGCCGCGCCGGCGTTCGGGAAGAACAGCTGCTCGCCGTTGATCTTGTAGGCGGCGATCGCGGCCTGCCCTTCCTTCGAGATCACCCAGTCGACGAACGTCTGGCCCAGGTCCTTCTTGACGTGCTTGTGCTTCTCCGGGTTGACCAGGATGATGCCGTACTGGTTGAACAGCCGCTTGTCGCCCTCGATGGCGATCAGCAGCGCGTCCTTGTTCTTGAACGACAGCCACGTGCCGCGATCCGACAGCACGTAGGCGCCCATCGCGCCGGACGTGTTGAGCGCAGCCCCCATGCCCTGGCCGATCTCGCGATACCACGACGGCTTCGTGCCGGCCGGATCGAGCGCGGCAACCTTCCACAGCGCCAGCTCGGCCGCATGCGTGCCGCTCTTGTCGCCGCGCGACACGAACGGGGTCGCCTTCGCGCTGATCGTCTTCAGCGCGATCACGATGTCCTTGCCGCCCTTGATGCCGGCGGGATCGGTCTTGGGGCCGATCAGCACGAAGTCGTTGTACATCACGTCGAAGCGCTTCACGCCGAAGCCGTCGGCGACGAACTTCTCCTCTTGCGGCTTGGCATGCACGAACACGACGTCGGCATCGCCGCGCCGGCCGGTGTCGATCGCCTGCCCGGTGCCCTGGCTGATCACCTTCACGTCGATGCCGGACTTCGCCTTGAACAGCGGCAGGATGTGATTGAACAGCCCGGAGTCGACCGTCGATGTCGTCGAGGCGACGACGATCGACTTGTCCTGTGCGCGGGCCGGCTCAGTGGCGAGGGGTGCGCCGAGCGCGAGCGCGGCGAGCAGTGCCAGATGGTGCAATTTCATGGTGGTCTCCTGATCGTTTCTAGATGACGAGATCGCCGGCCAGGAAGCGGCGCGCCGCCTCGCTGGCCGGAGCTGAGAAGAAGCGTGCGGCGGGCGCCTGCTCGACGACGCGGCCGTGCGCGAGGAACACGACCTCGTGCGCGAGGCGGCGCGCCTGTCCGAGATCATGCGTCGACATCACGATCTTCACGCCCGATGCCGACACGCGCGCGATGATCTCCTCGACGAGCTTCGTCGCCGCCGGGTCGAGGCTCGCCGTCGGCTCGTCGAGGAACAGGACTTGCGGCTCGCGCGCGAGTGCGCGGGCAAGTGCGAGGCGCTGCTGCTCGCCGCCGGAGAGGCGCCGGGCCGGGCGATCGGCGAGCGGGGCGATGTGCGCGAGATCGAGCAGGCGCCGGACGTGGCGCTCGTCGGATGGCCGGTCCGCGGCCGCGCAGCGCGTAGGCGATGTTGGCCGCGACCGTACGCTTCAGCATGACGGGCTTCTGGAACACCATGGCGCGACTGCCGCGCGGCGGCAATGCGCTGCCGCCGAACGTGATGTGCCCCGCCGTCGGCGTCGATGAGCCCCATGGCGAGCTTGATCAGCGTCGTCTTGCCCGAGCCGTTCGGCCCCATCAGCACGGTGGGGCCGCCCGCCAGCAGTGTCAGCGTGACGTCTGAGAGGATGCGGGTCGTGCCCGCGGCGTATGTCACGCCATCGAAGCCGGATCGGCAGGGCGCCTTGCGCCGCGCCTGCGCTTGCGACTGCCGTCGCACCGCTCATGATCGCGCTATCCAGCATGGCGCTCCGCCCACTGCCGGACGCCCCAGGCGAACGCGTTGACCGACCATGATGAGCGCCGATCAGCACGAGGCCGAGACCGATCGCCAGGGAAGATTGCCCTTCGAGGTCTCCAGCGCGATCGTCGTCGTCATCACGCGCGTGAATCCGTCGATGTTGCCGCCGACGATCATCACCGCGCCGACCTCCGCCGCCGCGCGCCCGAACCCGGCGAGCAGGATCGTCACCAGCGAGAACCGCGCATCCCACAGCAACGTCGGATCACGCGCCCGAGCGGGCCGACCTCCATCGCGGTCAGCTCGTCGCGATATTCCGCCCACAGATCCTCGATCGAGCTGCCGGGTCAGCGCCGCGATGATCGGCGCGATCAGCACCGCCTGCGCGATCACCATCGCCGTCGGCGTGAACAGGATGCCCAGCGAGCCCAGCGGACCCGACCGCGACAGCATGCAGGAACACGATGAGGCCGACCACGACCGGCGGCAGGCCCATCAGGCCGTTGAGCAGCACGATCACAGCGTCCCGGCCCGGGAAGCGGGTCAGCGCCACGGCCGCGCCGAGCGGCATGCCGACGACGGCCGCCAGCAGCGTCGCCGCCAGCGTTACCAGCAGCGACAGCCGCACGATGGCAAACAGCGTGCGGTCGCCGGACAGGATCAGGTCAGTGGCAGTGGCGCCTTCCAACGCGCGGACCTCACGAGGCAGATTGACCGGCCATGAGAGGTCGTGTTTTCTACCTCGAAGTCAAGTTTTAGAACAGGCGCAAGAATATGCAACAATATGCAGGATTGCAGCTCCTGACCACGGCTGAGGCGGCCGACTACCTGCGTATCAAGGAGCGCAAGCTCTACGAGCTGGTCGCCGACGGCGCGATCCCCTGCACCAAGGTCACGGGCAAGTGGCTGTTCCCGCGCGGCGATCTCGACCGCTGGCTGCTCGCCGGCATGGCGCGACCGCTCGGCGTGGTGCCGGCCGATCCGCCGCCGATCGTCGGCGGCAGTCACGATCCACTGCTGCAGTGGGCGCTGGTCGAAGTGCGGCGCCGGGCTGGCCATCCTGCCCGAAGGCAGCGAGAGCGGGTACCGGCGCTTCCTCGAGGGCGAGGTGATCGCCGCCGCGATCCACTTCCACGACCTCGACGATCTCGACAAGGATGCCAACATCGATATCGTCGCGAAGGAGCCCGCGCTCTACGATGCGGTCCTGGTGCACTTCTGCTCGCGCGAGCAGGGCTTGCTCGTTGCACGCGGCAATCCGCTCGGCCTCGCCGACGTCGCCGGCGCGGTGCGCGCCAAGGCGCAAGCTTGCCGTGCGGCCCCAGGGCGCCGGCGCGCAGCAGCTCCTGCTGGCCCTTCTCAAGCAGGCCGGCTTTGTCGAGCGCGACCTGGATGTCGCCCTGGTGGCCCCGACCGGCCCCGACATCGCCCAGGCGATCCGCGCCGGCCACGCCGATTTCGGCATCGCAACGCGCGCCGTCGCAGCGGTCGCCGACCTCGATTTCGTACCGCTGGTGACCGAGCGCTTCGATATCCTCATGCGCCAGCGGGACAGCTACCGGCCACCGCTGGCGACGTTCCTGTCCATGCTGCGCACATCCGAATTCGCCGCGCGTGCGGCCGAACTCGGCGGCATCGACGTCAGCTCGGGCCGGCACCATTCGATGGGCGCCATGAGCGTGCCGCCCTGAGCATGGCGCTTCGGTCGTGGCCGATCCCTCGATCTATCGATCCATCGTTCATCGGACGCCGCGCCCGAGCTATGCCGGGCTGACGCTGATCTGAGCCAACGGTTTCGTATCCCTATTTCAGGCGCGCCAGCTCCTCCGCGGTGCGGCCGGCGCGGGATCGGTAGGTGGGCAACGACCAGCCACGAACGATGGCGAGCCCGCGGATCGCGAACACGGCGGTCGCACCGGCTACCGCCGCGCTCACGCGGTCGGCGCCGAGACCGACGAGCATGACGTAGACGATCGCGCCGAGGACGGAAGCAGTGACGTAGATTTCGCGGCGCAGGATGATCGAGGGCTCCTGGCCGAGGATGTCGCGAATGATGCCGCCGGCCGACGCCGTCAGAACGCCCATGATGACGGCGACCACGGGGCCGGCGCCAGCGTCGAGGCCCTTGGCGGTTCCCGCCACCGTGACCAGCGCGAGCCCGATGGCGTCGAGCCAGAGCAGCAGGCGATAGCGCGAATCGAGGAGGTGGGCCGTGAAATACACCGCGACCGATGCCAGCAGGCAGGCGATCAGATGCGCCTGGTCGGCCACCCAGAAGACGGGCAAGCCCAGCAGCAGGTCGCGCAGCGTGCCGCCACCGATCCCGGTCACGACGCCGAGCCACATGAAGCCGACGATGTCCATTTGCTTGCGTGAGGCAACGAGCGCGCCGGTCACGGCAAACACGATCGAGGATGACAGATCCACGATCGTGAGCAGGGTTGAGAGATCGAGCGCGCGCATGGATCGAGGTGGTGTCCCTATACCGTCGAGTGAAACGTTCAAGCCGTCATCCTCGACGCGGCTGCGCGCTAGAAGTGGCGCTCGCCGGTCGAGGATGGCGAGTCATTTTATTTGCTCGCCGGTATGGCACGATGACCCAGTGCCTCGATGACCAGTGAATTGATCGGCCCGGCCGGCTCTGGCCAGGTGGATCATGAAAGGCTGTGCCGTGCGCACTCGATTGCGACTGTGGCTCCGCCCTTGGCGGCTCCTGCTTGCACCGACGAGCTGTCCACAGCGTGCAGCCGGACGCGCAGTCCGAGCAATGCCGCCTGCGTGCGGTTGGTCAGACTGAGCTTCTTCAGGATGCTCGAGACGTGTGCCTTGGCGGTCGCCTCCTCGAGACCCAGCACCCAGGCGATGGTCTTGTTCGCATGACCGTAGCTCAGCAGCAGCAGCACGCGCTTCTGCTGCACGGACAGCTCGGCATCGAGCCTCGCGTTGAGGCGATCGGGCTCGAGAGCCATGATCGCCGGCAGCCGCGGGATCGGCAGTTGCATCACGTCGGTGGGCCAGATGGAGCGGAGGCCGGCGTTCGATGTCACGGGGTTCACGAGCTCACTCCTGTCGCAACTTGAAGCGCTGGATCTTGCCGGTCGCCGTCTTCGGCAACTCGTCGCGGACCTCGATCCAGCGCGGATACTTCCAGGCGCCGGCCTGCGTCTTGACGTGTGCCTTCAAGTCCTCGAGCAGCGCCTCGGCATGGCGTGGTGCCGGGCTTGAGCACGATGTAGGCAGCGGGCTTGATCAGCCCGTCGCTATCCTCGCGTCCGACGACGGCGGCTTCCAGCACGGCCGCGTGCGATACGAGCGCGCTCTCGACCTCGAACGGCGAGACCCATATGCCGGAGACCTTGAACATGTCGTCGGTGCGGCCGCAGTAGTAGTAGTTGCCGTCCTCGCCGATGCGGTACTTGTCGCCGGTGTGGGTCCACTCGCCGCGGAACGTCCGGCGTGATTTCTCGCGCTGCAGCCAGTAGCCCTGAGCAGCCGACGGCGCCTTGATGACCAGCTCGCCGATCTCGCCCTGCGGCACCGGCGCGCCGTCGTCGTCGACGAGCCTGGCCTCGTAGCCGGGGACCGGCGTGCCGGACGAGCCGTAGCGCACCTTGCCTGGCGTGTTGGAGACGAAGATGTGCAGCAGCTCCGTCGAGCCGATACCGTCGATGATCTCGATGCCGACTTGGCCCTGCCAGCGATTGCCGATGTCCTCCGGCAACGCCTCGCCGGCCGAGACGCACAGCCGCAGCCGGTCGGAGCCCGCGCCCGTCTTCAGCTCGGGATGCGCGAGCATCGCTGCGAAAAGTGTCGGAACCCCGAAGAACATCGTCGGGTTGCTGGCGCGCATCGTCGCCATCACGCTGTCGGGCGTCGGCCGGTCCGGCAGCAGCACGGCGGTGGCGCCGACGGAGAACGGGAACGACATGCCGTTGCCGAGGCCGTACGCGAAGAACAGCTTGGCAGCCGAGAACACGACGTCGCTCTCGCGGATGCCGAGAATGCCTTGGCCGAACAGCTTGGCTGTGGCCATCGGGCTCGACTGCACGTGGCAGGTGCCCTTGGGCGCGCCGGTCGAGCCCGACGAGTAGAGCCAGAACGCGACGTCGTCGGCGTGGGTCGCGACTGCGCTCGACGTCGGCGCACTCGTTTCCATCAGCGCCTGCAGCCCGAGCGATTTCTGGTCGCCCGGCCGGCCGTCGACGATGACGTGCAGGTGCCGTTGCTTCTGGATCTCGTCGAGCATGCCGCTCGCGCGCTCGTAGAGATCGCTGGAGATCACGACGGCGCTCGCACGGCTGTCCTCGATCATGTAGTCCCAGGTCTCCGGTGGCAGCAGCGTATTGATCGGGATCGGCACCACGCCGGCCTTGATCGCTCCCCAGAACACGGCCGGCAGCGCGACCGTATCCAGCATGATCAGCGCGATGCGCCGCTCGCGGTCGATGCCGAGCCGTGGCAGCACATTGGCGAAGCGGTCGACCTGCTCCTGGAGCTGGGCGTAGGTGAGCTTGGCCTTGGGATCGACGACGGCGAGCTTGGTCCCGCGCCCTTCCGCGACGTTGCGGTCGATCATGTCGACGGCGGCGTTGTAGCGGCCGACCGGCGGCGTCCACGGCGATGGACTTTGCGACATCAGTTCCTCCCCATCGGGGCGATAGCGCGTGGCCGGCAGGGAGTGGCTACTCCCCATTGCCCACTTCCTACTCCCGACTTCCTCGTTTCAATACGTCTCGACATGGAAACGCCCGGCCGCGCGCATCTCCGGCTTGAGCCTGGCCCAATCGAGGCCGTGCTTGCGGCAGATGTCGGCCAGCGCCTCGTCGACGCCGGTCTCCATTCCTTTGAGGCCGCAAATGTACATGTGCGTCGCCGGGCTCGCGAGCAGGTCGGCGACGGTCTTGCCTTCCGTGCGCATGCGGTCCTGCACGTACTCCTTGTCGGCGCCGGGGATGCGGCTGAACACGAGGTGCTTCTCGAGCAGCGCGTTCGGCACTTTCTGCAGCGGGCCGAAGTAGGGCAACTCCTGCGGCGTGCGCGCACCGAAGAACATGACGGCCTTGCCGCTGGCGTTCTGCATCGCGCGGCGCCGGCGCTCGGTGAAGGCGCGGAACGGGGCGGAGCCCGTGCCGGTGCAGATCATGATGAGGTTGGCCTGCGTGTCGTTCGGCATCAGGAACGTCGCGCCGAACGGCCCCGTCACCGCGACGGTGTCGCCGACCTTCAGGTCGCACATGTAGTTGGAGCCGACGCCGCCTTCGACGCGCTTGATGGTCAGCGACACGTTGTTGGCGTTGCGCTTCTCGCCGTCACGCGCGGACGCGACCGAGTAGAGGCGGATGTCGTGCGGCTTGCCATTGGCGCTGCGTGCCGGGCGGCACGATGCCGATCGACTGGCCTTCGAGCACGGGGAGCACGGTCGAGCCGAACGCCAGCACGATGTGGCGGATGTCGCTCTCGGTGCCCGGCGCGGTGATGCGGAAATTGCCCTGCACGGTCGCGATCGCCGGCTTGGCGCGCTTGAACAGGTTGACGCCGGGCTTGGCGGCGGAAGCTGGCGCGACCGTCCTGCCGCCGACGCCGGCATGCGCGGTCGCCAGCAGCCGCTCGACATCGTCGTCGATCGCCTGCGCGGCCGGTGCGACCGCCTCGCCGACGTCCTCCTGCACGGGCAGCTCGTTCCAGCCGAGTTGTGCCTCGAGCGAGTACGGGGTCTGCACCACGCGCCAGTTGTCGATCGAGCCGGTCGGGCACGGCGCGATGCAATCGAGGCAATAATTGCACTTCGAAGCGTCGACGACATAGTTGTTGTCGTCGTGCGTCACCGCGCCGACGGGGCACGTCGCCTCGCAGGTGTTGCAGCGAATGCAGATCTCCGGATCGATGAGATGCTGCTTCTTGACGCCGGGCGCAGCCGTGTCGAGGGCCATGAGTTCCTCCCTGCATGATCTGGGCGTGCGGGCTACAATGGTGTCAGCCCCTTCGGGTCTGACACCTGCGCACTCCCAATGTACGATCGTCGGTGGCCATCAAGCCTGATGCACCCTGACATACTCGAAATCACCGGGCTTGTTGTCGATGCCGACCTTCGGCGCTGAGATCCAGCCGGCGTACTTGCCCTTCTCCCAGCACGGTTCCATCAGGCTGTCGATGAAGTCGCCGTCGTCCTTGGATGGCAGCCACTGGTCGCGGCCCTTGATCCACTGCTCCTGGGTGAGGATCTTGCCGTCCGGTGCGGCTTCGACATTGGCGAACTCGCCGATCTTGCGATTGAAGGCGACCGACGGCAGCGTGAGCTGATACTTGACCCCGAACTTTTCGAGCACCTTGTTCCAGCGATTGACGCCGCCCTGGCAGTCCTTGGTGTAGTCGTCGCGCAGGCGCATGTTGAGCGCGGTCAGCGCCGGCTCGTCGACCAGCCGGGCTTCTCCGTTGACCAGCTTGAGCACGGGATATGTCGCGCTGGTCAGGGCGTGGTCGTCATCGATCTTCGTTTCCATGAACCGGCCCTTGAGGCCGGCGTTGTAGAAGTTCGCGGCGTTGGTCGAAACCTCCGAGCCGAACAGGTCGAGCGACAGCGAATAGTGCAGGTTGAGCTTCTTCTGGATCGTCGGCAGGTCGATCACACCCTGCGCGCGGACCTTGGCGATGTCATGCGGATCCTCGATGCCGGCTGCCTTCATCGCCTCGCACGTGCGTTCCAGCACGCGGCCGATGCCGGTCTCGCCGACGAACATGTGGTGCGCTTCCTCGGTCAGCATGAAGCGCGTGGTGCGCGACAGCGGATCGAACCCAGACTGCGCCAGCGACTCGAGCTGCATCTTGCCGTCGCGGTCGGTGAAGTAGGTGAACATGAACAGCGACAGCCAGTCCGGCGTCGCCTCGTTGAAGGCGCCGAGCATGCGCGGCTTGTCGGCATCGCCGGAACGGCGCTGCAGGAGCCCTTCCGCTTCCTCGCGGCCGTCGCGGCCGAAGTACTTGTGCAGCAGGTAGACCATCGCCCACAGGTGGCGGCCTTCCTCGACGTTGATCTGGAACAGGTTGCGCATGTCGTAGAGCGATGGCGCGGTCCGGCCGAGGTGACGCTGTTGCTCCACTGAGGCGGGCTCCGTGTCGCCCTGGATCACGATCAGCCGGCGCAGCGACGCACGATGCTCGCCCGGCACGTCCTGCCACGCCTTCTCACCTTTTGAAGCGCCGAAGCTGACTTTGCGCTCGGGGTCCTGGTTCGCCAGCAGCACGCCCCAGCGATACTCCGGCATCTTGACGTAGCCGAACTGCGCCCAGCCCTTGGGATCGATCGACACCGCGGTACGCAGATAGACGTCGGCGGTCTGGAAGCCCTCCGGCCCCATCGTATTCCACCAGTCGATGTAGCCGGGGTGCCATTGCTCGAGCGCCTTCAGCACGCGCGCATCGTTGGCAAGCCCGACGTTGTTGGGGATCGTCACCGAATAGTCGACCGCGCCGGTGTCGGCGGAAGCGGATGAGAAGTTGGACATGGCGGGCTCCAGCTTGTCCCCTCTTCCCGTTCTTACGGGAAGAGAGTTAGGGTGAGGGGCGGCAACAAGTGCTGACGCCGACTGATTTCTATGTTTCGGGTTCCATCGAGGTGTGGAGCACGCGGCCGCCCCTCACCTCGACCCTCTCCCCATCGTGAAGGACGGTGGGGAGAGGGAGAAGGATCTCAAACCCTCTCCTTGTTGAAGCCGGCCTTCACGCCGGTCCCATACCGCCTCAGTGCACCTTCTTCGCCGACCGCATTCGGACGCTGGAAGATCCAGTTCTGCCAGGCGGTGAGGCGGCCGAAGATCTTGGTCTCCATCGTCTCCGGCCCGGCGAAGCGGAGGTTCGCTTCCAGGCCCGTGAGCCCGTCGGCGGAAAACGACGCACGTTCTTCCAGGAAGATTCGCACCTCGTCCTCCCAGTCGACCTCGTCGAAGCTTTCGGTGACGAGGCCGGCGCGGTCGGCATCCGTGCCGTCGAGCGGCTTGCCGATCAGCGCACGCGCCGCATCGACGCTCTCGGGCTCGCCGAGGAACCGTGTCTGTAGCCGTGTGATGCCGTTCGACATCGGGTATGGGCCGAAGTTGAGCGATGACAGCGTGACGGCGGCGGCCGGCATATTGGCGCGGTCGCCCTTCATCTGGCCATCGAACATATACGCCCGATCGCTGGCGAATGCGATCTCGGCCAGCGTGCCGGCGAAGCACGAGCCCGGCTCGATCAGCGTGACCAGCGATCGCGAGGTGACGTCGATACGCTTCAGCACGCGCTTGGTGTTGTTGAGGACCTCGCGCACCAGCCAGTTCGATCTGGTCGCGTCGAGCAGCGCGTCGTAGGCGAGCACCTGGCTCGGATCACCCTCGGACTTGAACACCCACGTGCCGACCTCGAGCTCGTTCAGTCGCAGATGGCAGATCGCATCGTCGAGCTCGCGCGCCATGCGCAGCGGCCAGAACTGCGCGCCTTGTGCGTGGATCGCGTCGGCGTCGGCTGGTGGTGCCTCCTTGGGGCCGAGAATGGTGATCGTCGCGCGGCGGCCGGCACGGTCGATCTCGATCTTCACGGACGAGTAGGTGATCGCATCCTTGTCGATCTTGCGCGCAACCGGTGTCAGCGAGATGCCCTTCGCGCCGGCCGGGCGATCCGACGTCGCCGCCATCTCCTTCGCCATTGCGGCAACCGCGGCATCGAACTTCGAGCCGGGCACGGCAGCATCGACCAGCCGCCAGTCGACGGCGCGCTTGCCCTTGATACCTTCCTCGACCGTGCAGAATGCGTCGGCGCGGTCGCGGCGTACCTTGCGCTTGTCGGTGACGCGCGTCAGTCCGCCGGTGCCCGGCAGCACGGCGAGCAGCGGGATCTCGGGTAGCGACACCGTCGAGGTGCCATCGTCGGCGAGGATGATCCTGTCGCACGACAAGGCAAGCTCGTAGCCGCCGCCGGCCGCGGTGCCGCGCACGGCGCACAGGAACTTCTGGCCGGAATTCTCCGAGGAGTCCTCCATGCCGTTGCGCGTCTCGTTGGTGAACTTGCAGAAGTTCACTTTGTGCGAATGCGCGGAGCCGGCGAGCATGCGGATGTTGGCACCGGCGCAGAACACCTTGTCCTTGGCCGACTTGAAGATCACGACCTTGACCTCGGGATGCTCGAAACGCAGCCGCTGCAGGGCGTCGGCCAGCTCGATGTCGACGCCGAGGTCGTAGGAGTTGAGCTTGAGCTGGTAGCCCTCGAACAGGCCGGAGTTCTCGTCGACGTCCATGACGAGTTCAGCGGGGGTGCCACTCGCGTCGGGGCTTGCCCCGGAGCGGGCAGGCAACGACCAGCTTCCAGTGGCGGTACTTGTCGGGGGCGTCTGAAAATCGACGAAGCCCTGTGCGCCGGCCGCACTCGATTTGGAAAGTGCATTATAACTCATAAATTGCCTCCCGGCGGCACTGCGTCATGCGTTATGATGCTGGTAATATCGGCACCCGATCTGAGAGTCAAGCGATATGCAAACAATTTGACACCGATCAATGCAAAGACTGAACTTGATCACTGCCGTGTATTGCAATATAGTGCACAATCGAGCGCCTGATGCGGCGCGGCATCGGACAATTGATCGAACGACGGGGTTTGCGACCGTGCAAGAGCGGGATTTGGTCACGCAGACGATCGGCACCAGGGTTCGTGCAGCGCGGGCCGAGGCTGGCCTGTCGCGCAAGCAGTTGTCGGCGCGCGCCGACGTTTCAGAGCGCTACCTCAGCCAGCTTGAAACCGGCGACGCCAACGTCTCGATCGGTGTTCTGGGGCGGGTCGCTTCGGCATTGAGCATCGATCTCGTCAGCCTGTTGCCGGCCACCGGTGGGCACATGCACGGCGCACCCACGATCGCGGTGCACGAGCCGCTCGCAGCACTTGTCGGCGGCATGAGCCTGCGCGAGCAGGAAGCCGCTGTCGCCGTGCTCGAGCGCTATCTCGCTCGATCGGCGGCGTAAGCTCAAGGGTGTCGCGCTGCTCGGCCTGCGCGGCGCCGGCAAGTCGACGATCGGCGGCCTGTTCGCTGCACGGCACGGCTGGCCGTTCCTGAGCGTCACCCGCGAGATCGAAGCGCGCGCCGGTATGAGCCTGAACGATCTGTTCAATCTGGGCGGACCCGATGCCTACCGCGCGCTCGAGATCGACGTGATCAAGGATCTCAGCGGCCGCCAGGATCGCGTCGTGCTCGAGACCGCCGGCGGCATCGTCAGCAACGGGCCGGCGCTCGATGTGATCCTGGGCTCGTTCAAGACGGTATGGCTGAAGGCGTCGCCGGAGGAGCATCTGCAGCGCGTGATCAGCCAGGGCGACATGCGGCCGATCCACGGCACGCCGAAAGCACTCGAGCATCTGAAGGCGCTGCTCGCCAATCGGGAGCCGGAATACGCCCGCGCCGACAGCGTCCTCGACACCACCGGCCGCACGCCCGCGGCCTGCGTCGACGAGCTCGACATGATCGCGGGGGGCGCCGTGCCGCGCGGATAGTGATCAGGACAGGTCAGGTTTCCCGGGCTATTCGCCCACCGGCTCGACCCCTTGCCCCCTCGAACCATCAATTGTGGTAGACAGGCGCTGGACAGCCAAGCGGACGGAAGACGAAGCTTCACCCTTGGGTTTCGCTCAAGCGCCTGATTTTCCTGGGTTTCCCGATGGTGGAGCCGAGCGGGATCGAACCGCTGACCTCGTGAATGCCATTCACGCGCTCTCCCAACTGAGCTACGGCCCCTGATGCTGGGAATTGTCCCGGCGGCGGATCGACCGCCGCGCGAGAGGACGCCTAGTTAGGCTGCACGAACGATTTGCGCAAGCCAATTCTGGCATCCGTATGCAAGCGACGTCCGCGCCGGCCGGGCCGTGCGGGCGCCCGCGCCGATCAAGCCTCCTCCTCGTCCTCGCCGACGCCGCCGATGATGGCCGACATGTCGCCGCCGTCCTCTTCTTCCTCCTCCAGGAAGGTCTCGTCCTCCTCCGCCGCCACCGGCTCCTCGGCCGCCTCGATGTCGGCCAGGGCCTCGGTCTCGACCTCCGGCGCATCGCCTGGTGCGATCGTCTCCGGATCGGCGAATTGCTTGACCACCGGTGCCGGCTCGGGAACCACCACGGGCATCAGTGGCGCCGACGCGATCACGTACTTGGATTGGCACAGCGGGCATATGATCGGGCTGCGACCGAGATCGTAGAAGCGCGAGCCGCAATCGGAGTTCTGACAGGTGCGCTTGGTGCCGCGCGCTTGTTTCGTCGCCATGGCGAGCCTCGGAATAGACTTGTTGGAACGGAGGGTTGGCCGGGGTCTGCCACGCCCCCGCCTGCTTGTCAAAAGGCTTCTGGAGCCTGTGGCGGCAAACCGTGAATTGATGGCACCGCGACATACGATCTGGTAGGGCGGAGCCGATGCCGCCGCCGCGCCCCCACTCGGCTCGACCTGGCCCGCGACGGCCGGCTGCTCCGACGAAAGGGCCGGTCCCATGCCGCACAGACCCGTTGCCGATGCTCGATCGCCCTGGCGCGCCCGCGTGCTGACGCTGTTCCCGGAGGCATTCCCCGGCCCGCTCGGCCTCTCGCTCGCCGGCGGCGCCCGCGACGCCGGATTGTGGGCGCTCGACACTGTCCAGATCCGCGATTTCGGTATCGGCCGCCATCGTACCGTCGACGACCACCCGGCCGGCGGCGGCGCAGGCATGGTGCTGCGCTGCGACGTCCTGGGCGCCGCGATCGACCACGCCCGCACCGACGCCGCCGACCTGCCTCTCCTCTACATGAGCCCGCGTGGCGCCCCGCTCACCCAAGCGCGCGCCCGCGCACTCGCTGCCGGTCCCGGCGTGATCGTGCTCGCTGGCCGCTTCGAGGGCGTCGACGAGCGCGTGATCGAGGCACGTGGCCTGCAGGAGGTCTCGATCGGTGACTATGTGCTGTCGGGCGGCGAGCTGGCCGCCATGGTGCTGATCGATGCCTGCGTGCGGCTGTTGCCCGGCGTGATCGGCAGCGCGGCCTCGCTCGCCGAGGAGAGTTTTTCCAGCGGCCTCCTCGAATACCCGCAGTACACCCGCCCGCGCGCCTGGGAAGGCCGCGAGATCCCCGCACCGCTGCTGTCCGGCGACCACGCCCGCATCGCGCGTTGGCGCCGCCAGGAGGCCGAGGCCATCACCCGCACACGCCGGCCGGAGCTATTGGGGCCGCAGGAATAGAAGTTTGAAGGCTTACGCCGCCCCGGCACCCGTCGTGGGCGTCGTAGTCTGCGCGTGCAGGAATGCAACACGGCCGATGAGCGCGGTACGAATGACCCACGGGTCGCTTGTGTCGTCGCAAGTCGATCGCATATCTGATATCGGGTCAGCCGACAGCTCGGGCCTCGAGGCATGGACATGAGAACATCGATCGCTACGCTCCCGACGCTGGGCACCAGTCTCCTCACTACTCTCGTCACGGTGGTCGTCGTGGCGGCCGGACCAGCGTACGCGCAGTCGGGATGGTCCGGCTCGACCCCGGTCTTCGAGGCCGACGCCAGGAAGGCGGCCGAGCAGGCAGAGGCCGAGCGCGCCGCGCGGCGCGCGACATATGGCCCGACCGTCTATCCCAAGTACATGGACGGCGGCGAGCGGCCCGACATCAAGCCCGCCGAGCCGCCGACCGTCTACTTCGACCAGCCCGAGGAGCCGGGCACGATCATCGTCGATACGCAGGGCAAACGGCTGTTCTACGTGCTGCCGGGCAAGAAGGCCTTCCAGTATCCGATCTCCGTCGGCCGCGACGGCTTCACCTGGGCCGGCACCGAGCGCATCAGCCGCATCACCGCCTGGCCGTCGTGGACGCCACCGGCTGAGATGCACAAGCGCGTGCCCGGCCTGCCGATCACCGTGACGGGCGGGCTCAAGAACCCTCAAGGCGCCCGCGCGCTCTATCTCGGCAGCACCATCTATCGCATCCACGGCACCAACAACGACCGCACAGTGGGCCGGGCGAACTCGTCCGGCTGCTTCCGCCTGACCAACGAGCACGTCGTCCACCTCGCCCGAATCGCGAAAGTCGGCGCGAAGGTGAAGCGTGCTGCAGGCCTACACCGGCGGCGTCAGCGAGGCCGCGCCGATGTCGTCGCTGTTCAGCTTCTTCGGCAGCAGCGAGCCGGAAAAACCGACGGCTCCACCCAAGAAACCAAAGCCGGCCGTAAAGAAGACGCCACCGGCCGCCACCAAGTCGGCGACAGCGCCGCCGCCACCCGCCGACGCCGCGGCTGCCCCCACCGCCGACGCCGGCAAGACCGCACAGTAGGCCTGCATGCACCTTCACCGGTCGCGTTGATACGCAGCTCTCGCAACGCAACGCACGGTGCTGCCACCTTTCACCCTATTCCCGTCGTGGTGGCCGCTGCATCTCGAACACCTCGTCGATGACGGCGTAATCCATGTAGCCGAGCCGGGCGACGGGACGGATGCGCGTGACGTCGACCCGGCCGTCGACGATGACATCGTCGGCGATGTGGATGCCGACGATGCGGCCGATCACCATCGTGTTGGCGTGCGGGTCCTTCGCCGTGCCGGGCAATTCGACGATCCGGACCAGCTCGCATTCCAGGTGCACCGGCGACTGCGCGACGCGCGGCGGCCGCACCAAGCGGCTCGGCGCCGCCGTCAGGCCGGCGAGACCGAACTCGTCGACCGCGCGGCCAGCGTCCGCCGAGGTCTCGTTCATCGCGCCTGCCAGCTCCGCCGTGACGATGTTGGCGACGAACTGCCCGACCTCGCGCACGTTGGCGAGGCTGTCCTTGGCGCCGCCCTCCGTGTGGGAGCCGTTGGCGCAGTACATCACCATCGGCGGCGCGCCGGAGATCGCGTTGAAGTAGGAGAACGGCGCCAGGTTGACCACACCGGCCGCCGAGATCGTGCTGATCCAGCCGATCGGTCGCGGTGTCACCAGCGCCAGGAACGGATTGTGCGGCAGCCCGTGCGGACCGGGCGGGGCGTAGAACATCGCTCTGCTCGCCACCGTTGTTGAAATGCGACGCTTGCGCATCCATCCAAATCGGAAAGTTCATTGCAGATCAAGGTGACGCCCAGCACTTCAACAACAAAAGCGAACAGAGCCCGGAATATCGGCGCTCCTCTTGCGGCCGTCTCAGCGCTTGGCCAGCCGGCGCGTCGCTGACACCAGCTCGTGCACGATGCCGGGCTCGGTCATCGCATGGCCGGCGTCGGGCACTGAGCCGCAGGTCGGCATTCGGCCACGCCTTGCTTCAGGTCCCAGGCGTTGCGGAACGGCGTGCACACGTCGTAGCGGCCGTGCACGATGACGCCGGGAATGCCGGCGAGGCGGTGCGCGTTCTTGAGCAGCTGTCCGTCGCTGTCGAAGAAGCCGCCGTTGACGAAGTAGTGGCATTCGATGCGCGCGAAGGCGAGCGCGTAGCTCTCGTTGGCGAAGTGGCGCACGCGGTCGCTGTCCTCGTACAGCGACAGCGTCGAGCCCTCCCACACGCTCCACGCCCTGGCGGCGGCGATCTGCACGCTGCGATCGGGGTGCGTCAGGCGCTTGTAGTAGGCGCCGATCATGTCGCCGCGCTCGGCCGGCGGGATCTGCGCGAGGTAGGGCTCGAACGCATCCGGATAGATCCAGCTCGCGCCGTCCTGGTAGAACCAGTCGAGCTCGACCCGGCGCAGCAGGAAGATGCCGCGCAGGACGAGGCCGGTGACGCGCTCGGGATGCGTCTCGGCGTAGGCGAGCGACAACGTCGAGCCCCACGAGCCGCCGAACAGTTGCCAGCGATCGATGCCGAGCCGCTCGCGCAGCCGCTCCATGTCGGCGACCAGATCCCAGGTGGTGTTGCGCCTCCAGGCTCGCATGCGGCGTCGAGCGCCCGCAGCCGCGCTGGTCGAACAGGATGATGCGGTAGCGGTCCGGATCGTGGCAGCGGCGCATGGTCGGGTTCGAGCCGCCGCCGGGTCCGCCGTGCACGACGATCACCGGTATGCCGTCGGGATTGCCGCACTGCTCGTAGTAGATCTCGTGGCCGCCCGTGACGACCATCCGCGCCTGCGCGATACGGCTCGATCGGCGGATAGAGGCCAAGTCGATCCCTGTCGTTCATGCCGGCCACGTCCCCATCTTGCGCCAGGCGATCGCCTGCGAGCGGTCAGTGCGCTTAGCCCCGACTGCACGAGGTTGCAAGGCCGGCATGACCTACGGCCCGCGCCGCCGCTTCAGCCGCTGCAGGCGCACGTCCCGGTCGTGCACGGTCTCCCCGCCCGGCAGCCGCATGTCGCGCACCACCTCGAGCACGTGGCGGCCGGGCACGGGGCCGAGCCTGGTCGCCAGGATGGCGGTCAGAAATGCCGCCGGCATGCCGAGCACGGCCGCCAGCCGTCCCGGCACGCCCAGCAGCGCCGCCTCCCCCGCCAGGATCGCCAGCACCGCGACCACGAAGCCCGTGATCAGCCCGGCGATGGCGCCCACCGCGTTGAGCCGCTTCCACCAGATCGACAGCACCACGACCGGGAACGCGGTCGAGGCCGACAGCGCCAGCGCCCACAACATCAGGTCGAGCGGATCGAACCGGATGAACACCGCCATCCAGCCGACCAGCAGCGCCGCGACCGCCGTCGCCCCGCGCACCAGATTGAGGCGCAGCGGCTCCGGCGGCGCCTCGGACACCAGTCCGCCCACCGCGTCCTCCGCGACGAGGAAGCCGATCGCGAGCATGCTCGCCGCCGCCCCCAGCAGCGCCGCGGCGATCGCCCCCGCCAGCGCCAGGTGCAGCATCACGGCCGGGAACCCCGCCGCGATCGGCAGCGCGAACAGCACGCCGTCGCGCTTGAAGCTGAAGCTCGTCAGCGGCAGCCGGGCCATGTTGCCGTCGACGCTGGCAAGCCCCATCGCCTGCAGTTGCTTGAACCAGTCCGGCAGCCGGTCCGGGCTCAGCGTTGCCAGTTGCTGCATGGCCATGTCGCGCATGAACACCGCGACCGACGCCGCCGTCAGCATCAGGATGCCGGCGAACACCAGCGCCCAGCCGTTGGCCTTGCGTGCCTCGTAGACGCCGGGCACCGTCCCCGTGCGCGGCAGCAGCCATGGCGCGGCCGCGATGCCGCACATCACAGTGAGCGTCATCAGGATGAACGCGACCGGTCCGACGCTGGCATAGGGCTGGGCGATGCGGTGGGTGAGCGGCTCGAGCCCGATGCCGGCCAGCTCGAGCGCCATCGACGGCGCGATCGGCACCGGCACGCCCTGGATCGCCTCCATGCGCCCGATCGCGCGCAGCACCGGTCCGTGGCTGAGCTGCGGCAGCGGCAGGTTGGTTACCATGCCGGCGACGATGGCGACCGGCACCAGCACCGCGATCAACGCCACGATCGCTGCCGCCGCGCCGCTCCACGACAGCGAGCGCATGCCGCCGAGCAGCACCATGGCCAGCACGCACACCAGCAGCAGCGGTGCCACGCGCCCCTCGGGCACGTCGGCAAGCCAGCCAGCCGCGACCGCGCCCATCTTGATCTCTGCGGCCGCGATCGAGCAGCATCGGCATCACCATCACCGCGGCCGCGGTGAGCCTGACAGCCTTGCTCTCGAGCCGCCGCCCCAGATAGCTCGGCACCGTGTAGGCGCCGAACTTGCGGAAATAGGGCGCCAGCAGCAGCGCCATCACCACGAATCCCGCGACCACGCCGGAGGCGATGCACCACGCATCGTGACCGTTGATGAAAAACAATCCCGTGCCGGCGACGAGCCCCGTCGACCCGAGCGCCGAGCCGGCCAGCAGCAGCCCGGCATAGACCGCCGGCACGCGGCGTCCGGCAACGAAGAAGTCGTTCGGCTCGCGGCACGCCGCGACGAGCCCGATCGCCATGTAGAGCATGAGCGGCACGACCAGCATCGCGGAGCGCAGTGCCCAGCCGGGCCAGCCCAGTTGCTCGAAGATCAGCAACAGCAGCACGACACCGACGAAGGCGCTCGAGAAGATGCCGAAATAGGTGCCGAGCCGCGGATTGATCAGGCGGCGCTGGGAGGGCTGGCGCATGGGACCCGTCGGGCTCGTCTCGAGGATCTGAAGGTTTCGTCGGCACGCAGGTCATTCAGTCCGATAGTCGCGGACCGACGCCTCAAACGTCGTCGTTGGCGCCATGCCAGTGGTCGATCGCGTCTTGCCGGTTGATGAACGACCCGATGGTGAAGATCGCGATCAGCAGCAGGCCGTGTCCCATCAGGAAGTAGCCCAGCGGGAAGCCCAGGAACTTGTTGTGGTTGAGCGCGTCGACATAGAGCGGCAGCACCACCAGCACGACCAGGAACGGAACGAGGCTGGCGATCACCTGCCACTTGGTATGGCGCCAATACGGCTTGCGCTCCTCCAGATCCATCCTTCGGCTCCTTTTCTACACCATGATGGCAGGGCGGCTGCCGGCACGCCAGGCTTGGTTATTCACGAGCTTGGTTGCTCGCGAGGATTGGTCACTCTCGGTTCTTGGTCGCCCACGAGTGTGGCTTTTCGTAGGGTCGTCCGCAATGTTGACGCGCATTGCCCCCGGTGCGTGGCGGACAATCCACACCCCGGCCCCCAGGGCAATCGCGTTTGGGGATCTCATGTAGGTCGGGCTGAGCGCCCTTGGCGCGAGGCCCGACGATGCCGTCGATATCGGGCTTCGGCCGGCTGAAGCGTCGACTTCAGCACCGACCTACCGTCCAATCGCGATGACGCTGCGGCCACACCCGGACTAGGCAACACGGGCAAGGTTGCTCGAAAACCGCCCGATCGTAGCACGCACACTTGCTTTATTGCCTGAAAAAGTCGCATCATGCCAAGGTCGTCATGCCAAAGTCGATGCAGGGCGACTTGCCCAAGCCGCAAACCGAGGCCGCGAATGTCTGCGCACCGGATCGTCATCGTCGACGACCACCCGCTGTTTAGGGGCGCGTTGTCGCAAGCGCTTGCGGTGGCCATCCGCGGCGTCGAGATCATCGAGGCAGGAAGCCTGGACGAGCTCACCGACAAGCTCGCGACCGAAGGCGAAGTGGACCTCGTGCTGCTCGATCTGACGATGCCGGGCGTGCAGGGCTTGTCGGGACTGCTGTTCCTGCGCGCTCAGCACCCCGAGATACCCGTCGTGATCGTTTCGGCCAGCGAGGAGCCAGCGACTGTCCGGCGCGCACTGCAATTCGGCGCCTCCGGCTACATTCCGAAATCGCTGCCTGTCGACCAGATCAGGACGGCGGTGAAGAAGGTTCTCGACGGCGAGGTGTGGAGCCCGCCCGGCATCGCGCTCGACGGCACCGGCGACGCGGAAGCGACCGACCTCGCAACCCGATTGTCGACGCTGACGCCACAGCAGATGCGCGTGCTGATGATGCTCGGCGAGGGCCTGCTCAACAAGCAGATCGCCTACAAACTTGGCGTATCCGAAGCGACCATCAAGGCGCACGTGTCGGCGATCCTGCAGAAGCTCGGCGTCGACAGCCGCACGCAGGCCGTGATCGCGATCGGCAAGATCGGCATGGCCGAGTGGCAGAAAAGCCCGGACACGGGCAGCGCCTGACTGCTCCCGCGTATCCGCCAGCGCCTACTCCGCCGCTTCCCTGCTGATCGTATAGCGCATCAGCACGGACCTGAGCGCTGCCGCCTTCAACGGCTTGCGCAACACCAATAGTCCGTTGTCGCGCAACTGCCGGCTCACCTCTGGCGAATGGTCGGCCGTAATGATGACGGCCGGCACCGCGCGGCCGACCGCCTGTTGCACGGCAGCGATCGCATCGACGCCTGTGCCCTTGTCGAGGTGATAGTCGGCGAGTACGACCTGCAGCGTTTGCCGATGCGGCTCGACAGTCGCCACTGCCGCTTCCGCGCTTGAAGCCAGAAGCACCTCGCACCCCCAGCCGCTGAGCAGCGCGCGCATGCCTTCCAGCACCGCCGGCTCGTTATCGATGCACAGCACCGTGCACCCCGCGAGGCTGCCCATGGCGTGCATCGGAAGCTCGACCGGAGCGGTAGTGACACTCGTCGGTGCCGCCACCGGCAGCTCGGTCCAGAACATCGCACCGCGACCGGGCGCGGAGCTGAGCCTGATCGGCACGTCGAGAACCTTGCAGACGCGCTCCACGATCGACAGGCCGAGGCCCAGGCCGCGCGCATCGCCCGGCCGTGTCCTGCAGCCGCTGGAACTCCTTGAAGATCAGCTTGTGCTTCGAGGCGGGAATGCCGGGCCCGGTGTCGCGCAACCTCGATGCGGACGCGATCGCCCTGCCGCCGGACTCCGACCAGCACGCGGCCTTCGCGCGTGTATTTGACCGCATTGGCGACGAGGTTCTGCAGCACGCGCTTCAACAGGCGGCGGTCGGTACGGACCCACAGCCGTGCTCGGCACGATCCTGAGCTCGAGACCCTTTCCGGCGGCAAGCGGCCCGAACTCGACCTGCAGGCTGGCCAGCAGGTCGGCGAGCGGCACCGCCGTGATCTCCGGCTCCAGCCGGCCCGCATCGAGCCGCGAGATGTCGATCAGCGCGGAGAGGATCTCCTCGACCGAGGTCAGCGCCGCATCGATGTTGCCGGCGATCGCGCGATCGGTCTTGCCGAGGTCGCCGCTCGACGAGGCTCGAGGCATACAGGCGCGCCGCGTTGAGCGGCTGCAGCAGGTCGTGGCTGGCCGCGGCGAGGAACCGCGTCTTGTCGAGGTTGGCCTCGTCGGCCTTGGCCTTGGCGCTGCCAGCGCGCATTGCAGCCTCGAGTGCTGCGTGCGCTCGCTTGACGCGCCGCTCCAGCGTCTCGTTGGCCCGCGCCAGCTCGTTGGCCGCCTCGACGCGCTCGGTGATGTCGGAGAACGTGCACACGATGCCGCCCTGCGACTGCGGCATCGCCGAGGTGCGGAACTCCAGGATGCGCTTGCCGCCCTCGAACGTGCTCCTGGAACGTCTCCTTGGTGCACCGCGAAGCCGCATCAAGCGGTCGGCGACCAGCTCGTCGATCGGCCCTTCGCCGAAGTCGCCACGCTCCGCGCAGTGCCGCAGGATCTGTCGAGCGGAACGCCGACGCGGCCGAGCTCCTCCGGCAGCGCCAGCAGCTCGCGGAACTGCCGGTTCCAGCACACGAGGCCGCATGTCCTTGTCGAACACGCCGAGGCCGTGGCGCACCTGGTCGAGCGCGGATTGCAGCAGGTCGCGGTTGTACTGCAGCGCCTCCGACGCATCGTCGAGCAGCTTCAGCGCCGACGGGCTGCCGACGTTGCCGCGCCGCAGCAGCAGCGACATCACGAGCCGCGCGGAGGCCGCACCGATCGCGCTCGTCAGCAGATGCTCGGTGAACCGCAGCGTCTGCAGGTCGGCTTCCGCCTGCGGCTTCAGCGTGATGTTGCGGCTCGCGCGCGTACTCGGCGAACGAGCGCTCGGCGCGCTCCGCGCCCAGATAGCGCGTCACCGTGGCCTGCAGGTCGCCGACCGTCAGCGACGTGCGCCACAGCCGGAACGCCGGCTGCCGGCGCCGTCGCGGGGCAGGTCGTCGTAGCACGAACACATGCGCCTGCAGCCGCTCGATCGGCTCCGGCGCGCGCCACAGCGAGACCGCGACATAGGCCGTGATGTTGGCGACCATGCTCCACAGCACGCCGTGGGTGAGCGGATCGAACGCCAGGTAGAACAGCGCCTGCGGCCGCAGCACCGCGATGCCGAACGGCCCCATCGCGCAGGATGTCGGCCGGCAGCAGCCCGGCCTTGACGATCCACGGCAGCAGCAGCGTGTAGCCCCACACCGCGAAGCCGGCGAGCATGCCGGCGATCGCGCCGCGCGCGGTACCCCGGCGCCAGACGAGCCCGCCGAAGAAGGCCGGCGCGAGCTGCGCGATCGCCGCGAACGAGACGAGGCCGATCGCGGCCAGCCCCTGCGCCTGGCCGAGCGCGCTTGTAGACGAGATAGCCGCCGAGCACGATCGACGACGATGGCGATGCGGCGGATGATCGAGCAGCAGGCTCGGCCAGATCCTCGCGCTGCATCCGATCGTCGAGCAGCCGGTGCTTGCAGCAGCAGCGGCACGACGAGGCCGTTGCACACCATGATCGACAGCGCGACCGATTCCACGACCACCATCGCCGTCGCCGCCGACAGCCCGCCGATGTAGGCCAGGCCGTCACGATCGTGTCGAGCCCTTGGCCATCGGCAGCGCCAGCACGTACATGTCGGCGTCGACGAGGCCCTTGCGGCAGGATGAGCAGGCCCGCCGCCGCGATCGGAACGACGAACAGGTTGATCGCGACGAGGTAGAGCGGAAACAGCCACGACGCGCGCCTGATCTCGCGCTCGGAGTGGTTCTCGACCACCGTGACGTGGAACTGGCGCGGCAGCAGCAGGATCGCGCAGAAGCTGAGGAACGTCACCGTCAGCCACGTGCCGCCGTTGAACGTCCGGTCGAAGCGTGGCACCGATCTCGGTGTTGGCGCGCACCGCCTCGAGGAAGCCGCCGAAGCCGCCGAACACGGAGAACAGCACGAACACGCCGACGCCGATGAACGCGGCGAGCTTGACCAGCGACTCCGCGGCAACCGCCAGCATCAGGCCGTCCTGGTGCTCCGTCGCATCGATGTGGCGCGTGCCGAACAGGATCGCGAACACCGCCAGCATCAGCGCCACGACCAGCGCGGTATCCAGGATGCCGACATGCGGCAGCGTGATCGGCGTCGCAGCGGCGCTGCCCCCGAGCAGCGTCTCCGTCGAGATCACGATCGCCTTCAATTGCAGCGCGATGTAGGGCAGCGTGCCGACCACCGCGACCAGCGTGACGATCGCCGCGACGGCCGGGCTCTTGCCGTAGCGCGCGGCGAGGAAGTCGGCGACCGACGTGATGTTCTGGCTCTTGGCGAGCCGCACGATGCGCAGTCACCAGCGGCAGGCCGAAGCATGAACAGCAGGATCGGGCCGAGATAGACCGGGATGAAGTCGTAGCCGGTCTCCGCGGCGAGGCCGACGCTGCCGAAGAACGTCCACGACGTGCAGTAGACGGCCAGCGACAGCGAGTAGATCAGCGGCCGCGTCTCGTCGCCCTTGAGGCGCGCACGGTCGCCGAACCAGGCGATCAGGAACAGGATCCCGACATACGCCATGGCGAGCGGGACGATGGCCCAGCCTTCGAACATGCGACCTCGCGCCTTGCATTGGCCTTGGAGCCCCGACACTGCGCCAGTGCCGGGGCCGCCTCAAGGCAAACTTTGGCCTATGGTTCGCGGCACCGGGGCGGCCGGTGCGCGCCCACCCGGTTCGCCTATGGTCCGCACTTGCCAATGCCCCCCGCTTCGCCCAGAACGGCGCGCCGGAGCAACTCTTGCAAGGAACAGCGTACCGTGGCCGAGTTCCTGCCTCTCGACGAAGCCATCAGGCGCAACGTGCGCGACGGCGACACGCTGGCGCTCGAAGGCTTCACGCACCTCATCCCCTTCGCCGCCGGCCACGAGATCATCCGCCAGCGCGTGCAAGGACCTGACCGTCATCCGCATGACGCCCGACCTGATCTACGACCAGATGGTCGGCATGGGGATGGTCCGGAAAATGATCTTCTCGTGGACCGGCAACCCCGGCGTCGGCTCGCTGCACCGGGTGCGCGAGGCGATCGAGCAGGGCTGGCCGCGTCCGCTCGAGATCGAGGAGCACAGCCACGCCGCAATGGCCAACGCCTACGAGGCCGGCGCCAGCGGCCTGCCGTGCGCGATCTTCCGCGGCTACATCGGCGTCGACCTGCCGAAGGTGAACCCGAACATCCGCTTCATCGAGTGCCCGTTCACCGGCGAGCGGCTTGCCGCCATCCCGTCGCACCGGCCGGACGTGGCCGTGATCCACGCGCTGCGCGCCGACAAGGCCGGCAACGTGCTGCTCGAAGGCATCGTCGGCGTGCAGAAGGAGGCGGTGCTGGCGGCAAAGCGCGCAGTCGTCACGGTCGAGGAGATCGTCGACGAGCTCTACGATGCGCGCTCCGGGGCAAGCCCCGACGCGCGTGGCTCACGCAACGCCAACGCGATCATCCTGCCGACGTGGACCGTCAGCGCGATCGCCTGCGTGCCGGGCGGCGCGTTCCCGAGCTACGCGCACGGCTACTACACCCGCAACAACAAGTTCTACATCGATTGGGACGAGATCTCCCGCGACCGCGCCACGTTCCTTGCAGTGGATGGACGCGAACGTGATGAAGCAGGGCCCGCAAGCGTTCGCGGTGCATGCGCGACGCTGAGCGATGGTCGAGGAGCGCAACATGATCTCCCCCGAGCCAAGTTGGACCACGTTGGGCATGGCGATGCTCGCGGTCGCTTCTTGCGGCATGCCGGGCGCCGCCGCACAGACCGCGTCACCCAATTCGCCGATACCGCAATTCCCCCGGGCCGCATCGTTCGAGCCCGGCCGTGCGCCGGCGTCCATGGCCCAACAGCAGTCGATGGTCCGCATCACCGGCGGTACCTACACGATCGGCTCGCCCGCCAACCATCCGCTGGCGAACCGTGCCGCGATGCCCGAGCATCGGGTCGAGCTGAAGCCATTCAGGATCGACCGGACCGAGGTGACGAACGCGCAGTTCGCCGAGTTCATGAACGCGCTGCCGGTAAAGCCGATCGGCACGGCGCTGGGCGGACAAGGTCGCTGCGGCCAACATCGCGCCGGCCGATCGCGCGTTGTTCCTCGAGTTCTCCAGCAGGCCATCGCCCTACACCATGATCGATCTCGACGACGAGGACGCGCGCATCGGTGTCCGCGATGGGCGCTTCGTCTCCAATCCCGGGCATGAGACCCACCCGGTGACGGAGACGACGTGGGCGGCGCCCTCGCTTATTGCCGTTGGCGGGGTGCACGATTGCCGACCGAGGTGGAATGGGAGGCGGCCGCGCGCGGGCTTGTCGGGCCGTCCATTTCCCTGGGGAGATGCCATGCCTACCCAGGACCTCGCCGTCATCGGCTTGCCGAGCGGCACGACTGTCGCCGTCGGCAGCCGGCCCAAGGGAGCGACGCCGGAGGGCCTGATGGACATGGGCGGCAGCCTGCTGGAATGGACGAGCACGCTCGATCGGCCGTATCCCTACCGCGCCAACGACGGGCGGGAGGATCTGCGGCACCGGGCGAGCGGATCGTGCGCGGCGGCAACTACATTTTCGACGATACGCCGGACAAGCTCGTTGCGTGGAACCGTACGGTTGCCTGGCGGAACCCCGCAACGGGACATCGCCAGATCGGTTTCAGGTGCGCCGGCGATGAGTGAGGCTGCAAGAGCTGCGCTCGATCACATCGCGGTAGTGGCACCAGACCTGGCCAGCGGCCTCGCCTGGGTGCGCGAAATGCTCGGCGTCGAGCCGCAGCCTGGCGGCAAGCACCCCGAGATGGGAACGCACAACCATCTGCTACGCCTTGGCGACAGTATGTTCCTGGAGGTCATCGCCGCCGATCCCGCCGCCGGCAAGCCGTCGCCGCATCGACGCTGGTTCGGGCTCGACGATCCCGCACAGTTGCGCCGCGATTGGCGCGACGGGCGGCGATTGCGCGGCTGGGTCGCGCGGTGCACGGACCTCGAAGCGACCATCGGACCGCGTGGGCCGACGTTCGGCGTGCCGATGCCGATCAGCCGTGGTGATCGCCGCTGGAAATTCTCGGTCCGCGCGGACGGCACACTGCCGGCCGATGGAGCGTTACCGCATCTGATCGACTGGGGTGAGGCGGGGCCGCCCGCGTCCGCCATGCCGGACAAGGGCTGCAGACTGTCGGCATTTGTCATCGAGACACCGGACCCGGCGTTCGTGCGGTCCTCGCTGTCGGCACTGACGCTCTCCGACGAGCCCGATATCCGCGACGGCAAGGTCGTCCGCCTGATCGCCGCCATCGAGACACCGCGCGGCGTTCGCATCCTGACCTGACGCTTCAGCTGCGGTAGTCGGCGTTGATGCTGACGTAGTCGTGCGTCAGGTCGCAGGTCCACACCGTGGCGTGGCCGGCGCCGACGCCGACATCGACGCGCGAGCTTGATCTCGGCGCCCTTCATGTAGGCGGCGACGGTCTTCTCGACGTAGCCCGGCGCGCGCTCGCCGTCTGACGGCGACGAGATGCGGGCCGAACCAGATCGACAGCCGGTCGCGGTCGGCGGCCTCGCCCGACTTGCCGACCGCCATCACGACGCGGCCCCAGTTCGGGTCCTCGCCGGCGATCGCGGTTTTCAGGATCGGCGAGTTGGCGATCGACATCGCGATGCGGTGCGCCGCGCGCGTCGTTCTCCGCGCCCCACACCTGGACCGTGACGAACTTGGTCAGCCCCTCGCCGTCCTTCACGACCTGCATCGCGAGATCGTGCATCACGCTTTGCGAGCGCCGCCGGCGAACGCGCCGCAGTTCGGATCGGCCATGTCGCGGATCGCCGGCGCGCTCGCGCTTGCTCGCGGCCCCGGTCGCGAACACGATCAGCGTGTCGGACGTCGAGGTATCGCTGTCGACGGTGATGCAGTTGAACGTCTGGTCGGCGATCGCGGAGACGAGCCGTCTGCAGCACCGGCTGGGCGATCGCCGCGTCGGTGAAGACGAAGCACAGCATCGTCGCCATGTCCGGCGCGATCATGCCGGCGCCCTTGCAGAAGCCGCCGATCGTGACCTCGACGCCGCCGATCTCGACCTTGGCGATGGCGAGCTTGGGGTAGGTGTCGGTGGTCATGATCGCGCGCGCGGCCGCTTCCCAGGCTTCGGGCTTCGCGGACTTGACGAGACCCGGCAGCGCGGCGGCGATCTTGGCCGCCGTCCATCGGCTCGCCGATCACGCCGGTCGAGGCGACGTAGATCTCGCCCGCCTCGCAGCTCGACCGCCTTGGCCGCGCGCCTCGACCGTGACGCGCACGGCCTCGACGCCCTTGCGGCCGGTGAAGGCGTTGGCGTTGCCGGAGTTGACGACGAGCGCGCGCGCGCGGCCGTGCTCGAACTGCTCGCGGCACCACAGCACCGGCGCCGAGCACGTCTTCGAGCTGGTCGTCACGCCGGCCGCGACGGTGCCGGGATCGAACAGCGCCAGCATCACGTCGGTGCGGCCCTTGTAGCGCACGCTGGCCGCGGCGGTGGCGAAGCGCACGCCGTCGATCGGCGGCAACTGCGGCAGCGTCTTCGGCGCGAACGGCGACGGCTTTGGCGTGGCGGCCATGAGTGGTCCTCGCAAGGCGTGAATGTCGCCGGCACGAAACAGGAAGCCGGCCGCGGAATCAAGCGACGCCGATCGAGGGCGGCGTCAAGCGGCGCCCTTCGCGCCGCGCAACTCGCCGACTGCCAGACGGGTGAGTGGTCCCGGCGGGTTGCGCTCGGCAAAGAGCCGCAGCTTACCCGCCCTACGGCTCATACAAAAAATTAGAACAAACAACACATCATCATGGCATAACACGGATTTATGCATTTTCCTGTTGACAGCGTGACGCTCCTCGTGTAGGTTTCAGTCATTCTCGACAAGTGTGTGAGGCCGACGCCTCGGGCGCAACCCGCTCGGGGCGTTTTGCGTTCAGCACGCCGCGAACATCCGAGCCAACCCGCCATGCCAGCACGCTTCGAGCCGCACAGCGCCGCGGTGCGCGAGGACGTGCGCCGGCTCTATGTCGAGGACGCGCGAGCCGCTCGCTGCGATCACCGCCAGCACCGGCGTGTCCGCGACGACGATCAGGGACTGGGCGAAAGCCGAGGGCTGGCCGCCGCGCCCGCGAGTGACAGCGGCCGCCGGCAAGACGACGCAACGCCTGCGTCCGAAAGTCGAAGAAGCGGACAGGCCGCGCCGCCGAAGCGGACAGCAACCGAGGCCACACGCCTTCCCGCGCCGCTGGTGGCGATCGGCGAGGCCGTCGCGTCGGCGCTGTCGCCGGCCTCGTTGAAACTCAGAATACTGCACCTGATCGCCTTGAAGCTTACCGAGATGGAGAGACAGATGAGCGCCGGCAATGCCGATGCCAACCCGGAGCGCGACATGCGCGCGCTCAACGGGATGATGCAATCGATCGACAAGCTGAAGGATCTCGAGCCTGGACATGGAAACGCCGGCGCCGCCGATCCCAAATCCCGCCGAGCCCCCGCCACCGTCGAGGAGGAGGACCGCCTCCGCCTGGAAATTGTCGAGCGAATGCTCAAGCTCCGAGAGCGAGCACGAAGCAGCCGGAGGGGCTGGCCCCGCTGATCGCGGATGAGCTCGACTGGCTTCGGCACGACTGGCAGACCTGGGCGCGCGAGTACCAGTTGCCGCCGGCTGCCGACGAGGCGCAGTCGCCGTGGCGGACCTGGCTGCTGCTCGGCGGTCGCGGCGCCGGCAAGACGCGGGCGGGCGCGGAGTGGGTGCGTGCGATCGCGCGTGGCGTACCGGCCCGAGATGGGCGGCATGCCGCCGCGCATCGCGCTGGTCGGCGAGACGCTCGCCGATGCGCGCAGCGTGATGGTGGAAGGTGTATCCGGGCTGCTGGCGGTGCATCGGCACGCCGAGCGGCCGGTGTTCGAATCCTCGAAGCATCAATTGGTCTGGCCGAACGGCGTGATCGCGCAGATGTTCTCGTCGGAGGATCCCGACGGGCTGCGCGGACCGCAGTTCCACGCCGCTTGGTGCGACGAGCTGGCGAAATGGACCTATGC
This sequence comes from uncultured Alphaproteobacteria bacterium, assembly GCA_963741505.1. GTDB lineage: Bacteria > Pseudomonadota > Alphaproteobacteria > Rhizobiales > Hyphomicrobiaceae > JAKFWF01. The sequence continues at coordinate 308,810 of CAVUIJ010000017.1, forward strand.
GGAGCGGACCTGGGACATGCTGCAATTCGCACTGCGGCTGGGCGAGCATCCCCGACAACTGGTGACGACGACGCCGCGCCCGATCCCGCTGTTGAAGCGGCTGATCGAGGACGCGGCGAACGGTGATCGACCGTGCCCGCACGACCGACAACGCGGACAACCTGGCGCCGACCTTCGTCGCGGAGATGACGCGGCGCTACGGCGGCAGTCTGCTCGGCCGGCAGGAGCTCGACGGCGAGATGATCGAGGACGGAGGCAGGCGCGTTGTGGCGGCTCGACTGGATCGAGCAGGCCCGCGTGCGAGCAGCGCCCGAGTTGACGAGAATCGTGGTCGCGGTCGATCCGCCGGTGACGGCGACGGCAACGTCGGATGCCTGCGGCATCGTGGTTGCCGGCGTGGGCGTGGATCGCCGCGGCTACGTATTGGCCGACCGCACGCTGCAGGGCCGCGACGGCGCGGCGTGGGCGCGGGCGGCGATCGCGGCCTATCGCGACTTCAAGGCCGACCGCATCGTGGCGGAGGTCAACCAGGGCGGCGACCTCGTCGTCGGCGTCATGAAGCAGATCGACGACACCGTGCCGATCGGCAAGGTGCGCGCGACGCGCGGCAAGTGGGTGCGCGCGGAGCCGGTCGCCGCACTCTATGCGGAAGGCCGCGTCAGCCACGTCGGCCACCTCGGCGATCTGGAAGCGCAGATGCTGTCGTTCGGCGCCGGCGGTCTGGGTCGCGGCAAGAGCCCCGACCGGATGGATGCGCTGGTCTGGGCGCTGACCGAGCTGATGCTCGAGCAGGCGCCGCTGCCGTCGATCAGGATGACTTTGATTGCCGAACGCAGATCCCTCCCCCTCGAGGGGGAGGGATCGCAAGCGAAAAGGTTCCACGCATGCAGACACGATCAGCGCTCCGGCCATCGCGGCTGGAGTGGATGAGCGGCGCGTTGGCGCGCGTGCTCGCCGGACTGAAGCGCGAGGGCAAGGGCGGCGGCGGGCCGCTGGTCGCGATCGAGAACACCGGCCAGCCGCAGTGGGCGCCGCGCGACTACGCCGCGTTCGCCCGCGAGGGCATGATGCAGAACGCGATCGTCTATCGCTGCGTGCGCATGATCGCGGAGGCCGCCGCGTCGGTGCCGCTGCTGCTCTACGAGGGCGATGCGGAGATCACCGAGCATCCGCTGCTCGATCTGCTCGCGCGGCCGTGCCCGGGGCATTCCGGCACCGACCTGCATGGAACAGTTCTACGGCTTCCTGCTGGTCTCGGGCAACGCCTACCTGCACGCCGTCGCGCTCGGCGGCGAGATCCGCGAGTTGCACGCGCTGCGGCCGGATCGCGTCAAGGTGATCCCCGGCGCCGACGGCTGGCCCGAGGCGTGGGAATATGCGGCGGGCGGGCGCACCGTGCGGATCGGCGGCGAGCCGGCGGCGGGCGTCGCAGCCGTGCTGCAACTCAAGCTGTTCCACCCGGTCAACGACTACTACGGCCTGTCGCCGATCGAGGCAGCGGCCACCGCCATCGACATCCACAACGCCGCAGCGAAATGGAACAAGGCGCTGCTCGACAACTCGGCGCGGCCGTCGGGCGCGCTGGTCTACACGACGGGCGGCAGCCTCACCGGCGACCAGTTCCAGCGCCTGAAGGGCGAGCTGGAGACGACGTTCCAGGGCGCGCGCAACGCCGGCCGGCCGCTGCTGCTGGAAGGCGGGCTCGACTGGAAGGCGATGAGCCTGTCGCCGCGCGACATGGACTTCATCGAGGCCAAGCACGCCGCCGCCCGCGAGATCGCGCTGGCGATCGGCGTGCCGCCGATGCTGCTCGGCATTCCCGGCGACAACACGTATGCGAACTACGCCGAGGCCAATCGCGCGTTCTGGCGGCAGACGGTGTTGCCCTTGGCGACGCGCGGCGCGCGCGGGATCGCGCAATGGCTCGGCCCGGCGTGGGGCGACGAGTTGCGGTTGGCGCCGGATCTCGACGCAGGTCGAGGCGCTGGCCCCGGAGCGCGAGGCGCTGTGGGCCAGGTTGGAGAAGGCGAGCTTCCTGTCGCAGGACGAGAAGCGCGCGGCGGTTGGGTATGACGCGCGGGCGCGGAGGGTGGTGATGGCGCCACCGGCCCTTTCGCGCGGAAGTACAGCCCTGATCAGCCGCGTATGCCTGCGGGCCAGACGGGCGGCGGGCAGTGGACGAGCGGGGAGGGTGGTAGTGACGCAGACGGCGACGACGGCGTACCCGACGGCGGGGAAGATGAGAACGACGATCCGCTGCTGCACAGGGTTGCTCAACGTGGCGCCAGCCCATTGGGCAGCCCGCAACTTGCCAATGCCGTGCGCAGTGCGCGCTCCGAGCTGGCGAAGGTTCGCGAGTTGGACCCGAATTGGAGGACGCCGCCCAGTCTCAGGTCCGAAGAGAACGTCGCCGGTCTGATCGCGCACTACGAGGCGATTGCTCAGGCCGCCAGGGCTCGCTATGCGGAGATTACGCGGGACGCGATCCCGGGCACCAACCCTAGTTGGGGCATCAATCGTCTTCGTAAAGAACTTGGTGATATGGGATACAATTACATTGGTCCGGCAACTCGCTCGCCAGGATTTCAGTTTTATAATCCGAGAACGGGCGATTGGGTGCGTATTATGGACCGACCAACCAGGGCACCGTTTCGAACGGATCACTTCAAAAATTCCACAATAACTTCTACTACAGGTACCTACCGTCTGGCGGCAGTTGGGGATCTCATGTGACGATTCCCAATAAGTGACCTCGCATTTAGTGGAGCGCACCATGAGCTACCAGTCAGAGCTGGAGCAGAGGATACTCTCGGAGCTCGAGGAGGCAGGCGATGACGCCTTCGAAACGCTGCTCAATTCGACCGCAGATCGTTCGGGAACTTCGGACCAGATGGATCAGTTTGTCGAGGGTTTGAGAAACCTTCTTCGAGGAGGTCTGGTTCGCATTGCAGTCGCCGCAAACTCGGACGGTCCACTTGTAGAGCTATCTTCGACAGCGGCATTGGATCACCTCGATACCGTCAAACCAGCCTTCAAGCTGGATGAGTCAAAGGGCCGTTGGAAAGACATCCGCCGGACAGGGCCGCCCTATCCCCGCCCCTCTCCAATCGTGGTGAGCACTGATTCAGGCTACAACGCAGCACAAGATATTGTGTCTCGTCGCGGGTACGAGTGGTGGCGAGTGAAGCCTCCGATAGTCCAACCCGAATAGCGGTCGCACGCCGAAATCGATCCGGAGCGCTCGTCTACACGACGGGCGGCAGTCTCACCGGCGACCAGTTCCAACGCTTGAAGGGCGAACTGGAGACGACGTTCCAGGGCGCTCGGTTCTTCAGCTGATCGCTCCGGCGCAAGCGCCGACGCGACTGCCGGCCGGCCGCTGCTGCTGGAAGGCGGGCTCGACTGGAAGGCGATGAGCCTGTCGCCGAAGGAGTTGCTTGGATTTGTCGCCTGCGCGACGTGGATTTCATCGAGGCCAAGCACGCCGCCGCCCGCGAGATCGCGCTGGCGATCGGCGTGCCGCCGATGCTGCTCGGCATGCTTGTTGGCTTTGTCGCCTTCGCGACGGGGCGACAACACCTACGCGAACTACGCCGAGGCCAACCGCGCGTTCTGGCGGCAGGTCTTGCCGGAGGCGAGCAAGCAAGCAAGTACTGTAGGTTGCGGTCAGCGCGGCGCACAGCGCGTCGCATAGCTGAGCCACGGCCTATTCCGCGCGTAACCCGACAGCCGCGCGCATGACATGTTCGGGTTACGCGCGGGTCGATAGCCGCGTGGTCGATCTCGAATGACGTGGCCCGCGCTAGACCCAGACCTACGGCGGTCGGTGTCATGCGCCGCACGACGACGCCGAATCACGACATCAACAACCGGAAACACCCAGACATGACCGATCGATCGACCCGCCCACCCGAGGTGGCGCGGGAGGTGAACTTTGCCGCTCGACATCAAGAGCATCGCGCTCGACGGCCTGTTCGAGGGCTACGCGAGCCTGTTCAACAAGGAGGATCTCGGCCACGACATCGTGCTGCCGGGCGCGTTCCGCGACAGCCTCGCCGAGCGCGGGCCGGACGGCGTCAAGATGCTGTTCCAGCACGATCCCGACGCAGCCGATCGGCGTGTGGATGAAGATCGCACGAGGACGCGCGCGGCCTGTTCGTGCGCGGCCGGCTGATGAGCGAGGTCGCCAAGGCGCGCGAGGTGATGAGCCTGATGCGCGCCGGCGCGCATCGACGGCCTGTCGATCGGCTTCCGCATGGTCAAGGGCGCGCGCGACCGCTTCGGCGTCCGCCGGCTCGAGAAGATCGACCTGTGGGAGATCTCGATCGTCACCTTCCCGATGCAGCCCGAGGCGCGCGTCATCGGCGATGAAGGCTGGCCCGTTCGGCGCGACGCCGGCCGACGGAACGCGAATTCGAGCGCTGGCTCACGCAGGACGCTGGGTTCACGCGCTCGCAGGCCCGCGCGCTGATGCGCGAGGGCTACAAAGGGCTGCAGACTCCCTGCGGGATGCGGGGCTGCCCTCGGGACTGGGAGGAGCGGCTCGTCGGCCAGATGTCGCGAAGCGGCACGCCTCCTCAGAGCCAATCGCAACCAGCAACCCAAGGATCTGACACATGACCAATGACGACATGCATCGAGACGAAGTCGGCCGCCGGCGCCGACATCAACCTGGCCTTCGACGACTTCCTGCGCGCCTTCGAGGAGCTACAAGGAGGAGAACGATCGCCGCCTGGACGAGATCGAGCGGCGCGGTGCGGCCGATCCGCTGACGACGCGACAAGCTCGCCCGCATCGACCGCACGCTCGACGATCTCTCCCACAAGGCGATGCGGCCGCAGCTCGGCGGCGCAGCCGCCGCGCGATCATGGCGCCTTGCAGCACAAGGCCGCGTTCGACGGCTACGTGCGTCGCGGCGAGACGATGCCGCTGCGCGCGGTCGAGGGCAAGGCGCTGTCGGTCGGCTCGGATGCCGACGGCGGCTACCTGGTGCCGCGCGGAGACCGAGACCGCGGTCAACCGCGCGCTGAAGGACATCTCGCCGATCCGCGCGATCGCCGGCATCCGCCAGGTCTCCGGCAACGGTCTACAAGAAGCCGTTCGCGATCACCGGCGTCGGCACCGGCTGGGTCGGCGAGACCGCCGCACGGCCGCAGACCGACGCGCCGACGCTGGCCGAGCTGTCGTTCCCGACCATGGAGCTCTACGCCATGCCGGCAGCGACGCAGACGCTGCTCGACGACGCCGCCGTCAACATCGACCAGTGGATCGCCGAGGAGGTGCGCGCTCGCCTTCGCCGAGCAGGAGGGCACCGCCTTCGTGACCGGCGACGGCATCAACAAGCCGAAGGGCTTCCTCGCCTACGACGACGGTCGCCAACGCGTCGTGGACGTACGGCAACCTCGGCTTCATCGCGACGCGGCGTCGCCGGCGCGCTTCCCGGCCACCGATCCCGTCGCGACAAGCTGGTCGACCTCGTCTACGCGGTGAAGGCCGGCTATCGCGCCAACGGCACGTTCGTCATGAACCGCGCGACGCAGTCCGTCGTGCGCAAGATGAAGGACGCCGACGGCAACTACCTGTGGCAGCCGGCCGCGCAAGCCGGGCGAGGCCTCGACGCTGATGGGCTTCCCGTCGCGAGAGCGAGGACATGCCGGACATCGCGGCCAACGCGCATGGCGATCGCGTTCGGCGACTTCCGAGCGCGGCTACCTGATCGTCGACCGCGTCGGCATCTCGCGTGCTGCGCGATCCCTACTCCGCCAAGCCCTACGTGCTGTTCTACACGACCAAGCGCGTCGGCGGCGGCGTGCAGGACTTCGAGGCGATCAAGCTGCTGAAGTTCGCGGCTTGAACCACTCCCTCTCCCCATCGCTCTCGGCGATGGGGAGAGGGTCGGGGTGAGGGGCGGCCGCGCTCCGACGTGGTGCTAGTCGCCGCCCCTCACCTAGCCCTCTCCCCGAAGCGGAGAGGAATTGCGACCTGTCCCGCGCGGAACAGCGCGGCGCGACCTGATCGGCGATACCTCACCTCGCAGGGCAGCCTTCCTCCCCCCTCCCTGCGAGCCCTGGCGGGAGCTTCACGCGGTCCTCTCATCCCGCGCGTCGCTCCCGCCATTTTTTCTGGCTCCCCAACAGCACCGGATCTCACATGTCCCTCGTCCTGACGGCCGCGCCCGCGGTCGAGCCGGTCTCGCTCGCCGAGGCCAAGGCGCACCTGCGCGTCGACGGCACCGCCGAGGATGCCTTCGATCGCGAGCCTCATCACGACCTCGCGGCTGCAGATCGAGGCGGCGCTCGATCTGGCGCTCATCACGCAGAGCTGGCGTGGCGCTCGACGACTGGCCGCAGCCGCACGAGGCATCGAGCTGCCGCTGCGGCCGGTGCAGTCGGTCGAGGCGGTGCGGATCACCTCGGAGGACGACGTCACGGTGACGCTGGAAAGCTGGCGCTACCTGCTCGACGGCGCTGGCGTGCCCGCGCGCATCGTGTCGACGGCAACGCGCTTCCCGACGCCCGGTGCTGTCGCCAACGGCATCGAGATCGCGTTCACCGCCGGCTACGGCGCGACGCTCTGCCGACGTGCCGGCACCGATCCGCCAGGCGATCTGCTGCTGATCGCGCACTGGTTCGAATGCCGCGGGCCATCGCACGACGGCCGCCCGGTCGACGCCACGATCCCGGCCGAGATCTCCGCGCTGCTCGATGCCATACCGGCAGGTGCGGCTATGAGCTGCGCGATGATCGGCGCGCTGCGCCATCGCGTGAGCCTGGAGAGCCGCACCCGCACGCCGGAGGCGGCGGCGGCGCCGTCATCACGTGGGCGCCGGTCGCCAGCATGCATCGCGCAGGTGAAGCCGGTCGCGGCCGCGAGATCGTCAAGGCCGACGGCGTGACGGCGCGCGTGACGCACGAGATCACTGATCCGCTGGCGCGACGACGTGCTGCCGGAGATGCGCTTCGTGGAGGGCGCGCGGGTGTTCGAGATCCGCGCCGCGCTCGACCGCGAGGACCGCCGCCGCTGGCTCGAATGCCTCTGCGAGGAGCAGGTGGCGTGAGGCTCGGATAGCACGCTCGGCGGCGCGTCGCAGCGCCGGCGCGAGATCGCGACGATTGTGCCGCCGTCGACGCGCTGTGTCGGCAGCGCTCGGCGCTCGCTCCGCTCAGCATCTCCGTCTACCCGACCTACGGCACTACCGTCACAGGAGCCACCGAGACATGTCCAGCGCCAGCTTTGCCCTGCAGGCGGCGATCCATCAGCGGCTCACCGGCGAGGCCGCGGTCACGGCCTGCTCGGCGGGCCGCGCGTCTATGACGACGTGCCGCGCGGCGCGGCGTTCCCCTACGTCACGTTCGGCATCACCACCGAGCGCGACTGGAGCACCGGCAGCGAGCCCGGCGGCGAGCACATCGTCACGCTGCACGTGTGGTCGCGCGCGGCGGGCCGGCGCGAGGCCGACGAGATCGCCGAAGCCGTACGCACGAGCGCTGCACGACAGCGCGCTGGCGCTGACCGGCCATCGCCTCGTCAATCTGCGCCACGAGCTGACCGACACGCGCCGCGATCCCGACGGCGAGACCTATCACGGCATCGTGCGGCTGCGCGCGGTGACGGAGCCGCAGCGTAGGCGTAGAGTCGGCGATCGTGCCGGCGTGCGCGGAGCGATCACGAGCGAGTGCCCGACCGAGACGCGCTCGATGTCGGGTCTCGGCGTCGCTCAGGCGCACTCACCTCGACCCGACCTACAACTCCATCCCCAACCGAGGACCCAACACAATGGCTGCACAGAAAGGCAAGGACCTGCTGCTCAAGATCGACGCAGCCGGCACCGGCACGTTCACGACGGTCGCGGGGCTGCGCTCGCGCACGCTCGCGTTCAACGCCGAGACCGTCGACATCACGCACCAGGAATCGGCCGGCAGTGGCGCGAGCTGCTCGCAGGCGCCGGCGTCCGCAGCGCGCGCGTCACCGGCGCCGGCATGTTCAAGGACGCGGCCTCCGACGAGATGCTGCGCGCGGCGTTCTTCGCCGGCGACGATCAAGGCCTGCCAGATCGTGATCCCCGACTTCGGCATGGTCGCAGGGCCCGTTCCAGATCGCCGCGCTCGAGCTGACCGGCCGGCACGACAACGAGGTCGCGCTTCGAGATCGCGCTGGAATCGGCGGGCCAGCTCACGTTCACCGCGGCGTGAGGAGAGCCACATGGCCAACCGGCATCGCGGCGAGATCGAGGCCGTGCTCGACGGCGAGGAGCTATCGGCTGTGCCTGACGCTCGGCGCGCTCGCCGAGCTCGAATACGCGTTCGGCGACGCCGACATGCTGGCGCTGGCGAGCGCTTCGAGAGCGGGCCGGCTCAGCGCGCGCGACTGCGTCCGCATCATCGGCGCGGGCCTGCGCGGCGCCGGCCACGAGATCACCGACGAGGCAGGTCGCGCGGCATGCAGCGCCGAGGCGGAGCGGCCGGCTATCGTCGAGATCGTCGCGCGGCTGCTGGCAGCGACGTTCGGCGGCGGCGCGTGCGACCGGCACGACTGGAGCTGCTGCGCCCGCGGAGGTGCGCCAGGCCCGCCACCCCTTTCCCTGGGACGACGTGATGGCCGCCGGCCTCGGCATGCTGCGCCTGTCGCCGCTGACGTTCTGGGCGATGACGCCGCGCGAGCTCGCCGCCGCCTTGCGCCCGCTCGGCCGGACGGCGCGGCCCGGCGCCGCTGTCGCGCACTGAATTCGCGTCGCTGATGCGCCGCTTCCCCGATCGAGAGGAGCAGATCAATGGATGAGACCGGTCGAGACATCGGCACGTTCGAGGTCAACGCCGACACCGAGGAGTCTGCAGCCGCAAGCTGCAAGGAGGCGGAAGGCTACGGCCGCCAGTTCAGCCGCACGCATGACGAGCGCGTTCCAGGGCGTCGCGATGCAGGGCAAGAGCCTCGGCGACGTGTTCCAGTCGCTGGCGCTGAGCCTGTCGCAGATGGCGCTGCAGGCGGCGTTCAAGCCGCTCGAGCAGGTCGGTCGGCTGTCCAGATCTTCAGCGGGCTCGTGCTCGCCGGCGGCGTGTCGGCGGCCTGCCGGTGCCGTTCGCGGCCGGCGGCGTGATCTCGAGCCCGATCGCGTTCCGCTGCAGCGGCGGCACGATCGGCATCGCCGGCGAGCGCGGCGCGCGAGGCGATCATGCCGCTGGCGCGCGGCCCGACGGCCGGCCTCGGCGTGCAAGCGAGCGGCGGCGCGCGGCGTCGCCGTCACCTTCAACGTCACGACGCCCGACGCCGACAGCTTCCGCCGCTCCGAGACGCAGCTCGCCGCCATGCTGGCCCGCGCGGTCGGCGCAGGGCCAGCGGAATCTTGTGAGCTGTAGGTCGGGTAGAGCGAAGGCGCGCGAGTCGGCGTTGCGCCGAGATACCGCAGCGCCTGGCCAGATCGCGCGTCATCGCAACTTCTGTCGGATCTGACCGCTGCCGCCTCTACCGACCTACCGACCCAAGCAGAGTCACACCATGTCCTTCCACGACATCCTGTTCCCGACCGCGATCTCGCGCGGCAGCACGGGCGGGCCCGAGCGGCGCACCGACGTCGTCGTGCTCGGCTCCGGCCACGAGGAGCGCAACGCCGCTGGGCGGACTCGCGCCGCAGCTACAACGCCGGCTACGGCGTCAAGTCGCTCGACGACCTGCACGCCGTGATCGCGTTCTTCGAGGAGCGGCGCGGCCGGCTGCTACGGCTTCCGCTGGCGCGATCACGCCGACTACAAGTCGTGCCCGCCGGAGGCGGCGCCGACCGCGCTCGATCAGGCGATCGGCACCGGCGACGGCGCGACCGCGACGTTCCAGCTCGCGAAGACCTACGGCGCGCGCATGCCGCCGTGGCCGCGCGCGATCGCGAAGCCGGTCGCCGGCACGGTGATGGTCGCGGTCGCCGGCGTCGTCAGGCCGCCGACGGCGCTTACACCGTCGACCACGCGACCGGGCTGGTCACGTTCGTCGCCGGCCACATCCCGGCAGCCGGCGCCGCCGTCACCGCCGGCTTCCTGTTCGACGTGCCCGTGCGCTTCGACACCGACAAGCTCGAGGTCAGCCTGACCGGCTTCCGCACGGCGCGATCCCCAACATTCCCGATCGTCGAGATCCGGCTATGAAGACGCTTGCCGCCGGGCTCGCCGCGCATCTGGCGAGCGGCGTCGACGACGCTGTGCTGGTGCTGGCGGCTGACGCGGCGCGACGGCACGCGGCTCGGCTTCACCGATCACGACCGCGACCTCGACTTCGACGGCACGACGTTCGAGGCGGCGGCCGGCTTCACCGCGAGCGAGATCAAGGATGCGGTCGGCCTCGGCGTCGACAATCTCGAGGTCGAGAGCGCGCTGTCCTCCGGCCGGCTCGACGGAGGCCGACCTCGTCGCCGGCCTCTACGACGACGCCGCGCGTCGAGATCTTCCGCGTCAACTGGCAGAGCGCCGGGCAAGCGCGTGCTGATGCGCGCCGGCATCGCTCGGCGAGGTGCGCCGCGCCGGCATCGCGTTCACCGCCGAGGTGCGCGGCCTCGCGCACTATCTGCAGCAGCCGGCGGGCCGGCTCTATCAGTATCGGCTGCGACGCCGATCTCGGCGATACGCGCTGCAGGGTCGACCTCGCGGCGCCAGCGTTATCGCGGCACCGGCGCGATCGTCACGCCGCGCGACGCGCCGCGCCGTTCACGGCCAGCGGGCTCGGCAGCTTCGCCAGCGGCTGGTTCACGCGCGGCTCGCTGCGCTTCACGTCGCGGCGCCAACGCCGGTCGCGCCTTCGAGGTCAAGCGCCACGACGCCGCGACGGGCGTCGGTCGACGATCGAGCTGTGGCAGGAGCCGGCCGGCGCGCTGGCCGCCGGCGACACCTTCACGATCACCGCCGGCTGCGACAAGCAGTTCGCGACCTGCCGCGCCAAGTTCGCCAACGGCGCCAATTTCCGCGGCTTTCCGCACATGCCCGGCAACGACTTCGTCACCACCGTGGCGCGGCCGGGCAGCCCGGCGACGCGAGCCGGTGAGCTGACGACATGACAGCGCCGACACCGCACGCGCGCGACGAGATCGTCGCGCGTCGCGCGCGGCTGGCATCGGCACGCCCTATCACCATCAGGCGAGCGTGCGGGCGTCGGCGCGGACTGCCTCGGCCTCGTGCGCGGCGTCTGGCGCGAGCTCACGGCGGCGATGCCGAGACGCCGCCGGCCTATTCGCGCGACTGGGCCGAGGCGAGCGGCGAGGAGACGCTGCTCGCCGCCGCCGGCGCGCCATCTCGTCGCGATTCGCCGTCGACGAGGCCGCCGCCGGCGACGTCGTCGTGTTCCGCCTGCGCGCCGGGCTCGTCGCCAAGCACGCGGCGATCCTGACCGCGCGCACATCTTCGTGCACGCCATGGAAGGCGGCCCGGCCGTCGAGGTGCCGCTGTCGCCGTGGTGGCGGCGGCGCATCGCCGGCGCCTTCTCGTTTCCCGGGATGACACGACTGATGGCCACGCTCGCTCTCGCCGCCGCCGGCGCCGCCGTCGGCAGCGCGCTGCTGCCGGCCGGCATCTCCGTGCTCGGCGCCACCATCACCGGCGCGACGATCGGCAGCCAGATCGGCGCGCTGGCCGGCTCGTTCGTCGACCAGGCGCTGTTCGCGCCGTCGGGCCAGACCCGCACCTTTCGCGGGCCCGCGCCTGTCCGACCTGCACGTCACCGCCTCGACCGAAGGCGCGCCGATCCCGCGCCTCTACGGCCGCTGCCGGCTCGGCGGCCAGGTGATCTGGGCGACCGACTTCGAGGAGGAGGTCGTCACCACGACGCAGCGAGCCGGCGGCGGCGGCAAGGGGCGTCCGCGCGGCGGCTCGGCGGCGGCGGCGCGGCGCAGCAGATCGAGTACCGCTACTACGCCAACTTCGCGGTGGCGCTTGCCGAGGGCCCGATCACCGGCATCGGCCGCGTGTGGGCCGACGGCCGCGAGCTCGATCTCTCCGGCATCACCTAGCGGCTCTACACCGGCAGCGAGACGCAGGAGCCCGACGCCTGATCGTCGCGCGCGAAGGCGCCGGACTGGCGCCGGCCTATCGCGGCATCGCCTACATCGTGTTCGAGCACCTGGCGCTGGCGCACTTCGGCAACCGCCTGCCGCAGCTGTCGTTCGAGGTGCATCGCGCGGTCGACGACGTGCACGCCGAGGTCCGCGGCGTCGTCGTGATTCCCGGCACCGGCGAGTTCGTCTACGCGACCGAGCCGGTGACGCGGCTGGGCGCCGGCGGCGAGCGCGTCTACGAGAACGTGCACACGCGCCAGGGCGGCACCGACTGGGCAGGTCGCGATCGACCAGCTCGAGGCGGCGCTGCCCAACGCGCGCGTCGGCCTCGCTGGTCGTGTCGTGGTTCGGCACCGACCTGCGCGCCGGCCAATGCCAGATCAGGCCCGGCGTCGAGCTGGCCGACGAAGGACAACGCATCCCGCTCGCGTGGAGCGTCGCAGGCCTGGCGCGCGCGGCGCCTACGTCGTCAGCACGCAGCGAGGCCGGCCGGCCTACGGCGGCACGCCGTCCGACCAGCACGGTGGTCGCCGCGATCCGCGATCTCGACGGCGCGCGGGTTCGCGGTGACGCTGACGCCGTTCATCCTGATGGACATCGCCGACGGCAACACGCTGCCCGATCCGCACACCGGCGCCGCGTCGCAGCCGGCCTATCCCTGGCGCGGGCGCATCACGGTCGATCCCGCGCCCGGCCGTCCGGGCACGCCCGACAAGACGGCGGCGGCTGCGGCGCAGACTTGCGAGCGCTCGATCGGCACCGGCGCGCCCGGCGACTTCGCGCTCGTCGGGCGACAGCGTCGTCTACACCGGTCCCGACGAGTGGACGCTGCGCCGGCAGGTGCTGCACATGCGCCTGGCTCGCCAAGGCGGCCGGCGGCGTCGATGCGTTCGTGATCGGCTCGGAGCTGCGCGGACTGACGCAGGTGCGCGCGGCGCTGCGACAGCTATCCGTTCGTGGCAGCGCTGGTCGCAGCTCGCCGCCGACGTCAAGTCGATCCTCGGCAGCGCGACCAAGGTCACCTATGCCGCGGACTGGTCCGAATACTTCGGCCACCAGCCGCAGGACGGCACGGGCGATGTCTACTTCCACCTCGATCCGCTGTGGGTCGTCGGCCGACATCGACGCGATCGGCATCGACCTCTACTGGCCGCTCGCCGACTGGCGCGACGGGCACGGACCATGCCGACGCGACTGGCCGGCGCGCGCTCGATCTACGACCTCGCCTACCTGAAGTCGCAACATCGCCGGCGGCGAGGGCTACGACTGGTACTACGCGAGCGCCGCCGACCGCGCCGCGCCAGATGCGCACGCCGATCACCGACGGCGCCGGCAAGCCGTGGGTGTTCCGCTCCAAGGACCTCAAGTCGCTGGTGGCTCGACCAGCATTTCAATCGCCCCGGCGGCAGCGAGGCCGCGACGCCGACGGCTTGGGTGCCGCAGTCCAAGCCGGTCTGGCTGATGGAGTGCGGCTGCCCGGCCGTCGACAAGGGCGCCGAACCAGCCCAACGTGTTCGTCGATCCCAAGAGCGCGGAAAGCGCGCTGCCGTATTTCTCCGACGGCCGGCGCGACGATCTCGTCCAGCGGCGCTACCTGCAGGCGCTGATCGAGGGCTTCGATCCCGCGCATGCCGGCGCGGTGCCGGGGCTCAATCCGGCCTCGAGCCGTCTATGCGGGCCGCATGGTCGACACCTCGCGCATCCACGTCTACGCCTGGGACGCGCGGCCCTATCCCGGCGTTTCCCGACGACAGCAGCGCGTGGGGCGACGGCGCCAACTGGCAGCTCGGCCACTGGCTCAACGGCCGCGTCGCCGGCGCACCGCTGTCGGACGTCGTTGCGCGCATTCTCGACGACTACGGCTTTGCCGACCACGACGCCGGCCGGCTCGAGGGCGTCGTCGCCGGCTATGCGATCGATCGCATCATGTCGGCGCGCGAGGCCCTGCAGCAGCTCGAGCTCGCCTACTTCTTCGACGCGGTGGAGAGCGAAGGGCGCGATCGCGTTCCGGCATCGCGGTGCCGCGGGCCCGGTGGCGACGCTCGCCGTCGACGATCTCGTCGAGACGCGGCCGCGCGCGCTCGGCCTGACGCCTGACGCGCGGCACAGGAGACGCGAGCTGCCGGCCGTCGCCAAGCTCGCCTACGTCGATGCCGGCGCCAGACTATCGCGCAGGCGATCGCCGAGGCGCGGCGGCTGCACGGTGGCCAGCGGGCGCGTCGCGCAGGCCGACCTGGCGATCGTGATGGACGCCGACGCAGGCCGCAGCGACTGCGGAGACGCTGGCTGTACGAGAGCCTGGGCGGCGCGCGAGCGGGCGCGCGTTCGCGCTGCCGCCGAGCCGGCTGGCGCTGGAGCCGGGCGACGTCGTCGGCATCGCGCTACGATGGCCGGGAGCAGCTCGTATCCGCATCACCGAGATCGGCGAGCACGGCGAGCGCGAGATCGAGGCGCTCGGCATCGATCCGTCGATCTATGCGCTGGTCTCCGGCGCAGGCCGCACGCCGCGCGCTGCCGCCGACGCCGCTCGCCGGGCAGCCGCTCGTCGAGTTCCTCGATCTGCCGCTGCTGCGCGGCGACGAGCCGGAGACGGCCGGCTACGTCGCGGCCTCGCAGACGCCGTGGCCGGGCGGCGTCGCGTTCTACAGCTCGCCGGAGACGACGGGCTTCGACCTCGAGGCGATCGCCGCCGCGCCGGCGGCGATGGGCGTGACGCTCGATGCGCTGCCGCCGGGGCCGGCGGGCCGGCTCGACAAGGCGACGCGGGTGCGCGTCAGGATCGACCGCGGCGAGCTCGCCTCGACGACACGCACTGCAGCTGCTGGGCGGCGCCAACATCGCCGCCGTCGCGCAACGCGGCGGGCGACTGGGAGGTGTGCAGTTCGAGACCGCGACGCTGGTCGGCGCCGGCACCTACGAGCTGTCGCGGACTGCTGCGCGGCCAGGCCGGCACCGAGGTGCGCGATGCGTGCGCGCGTCGCGGCCGGCGCGCGCTTCGTGCTGCTCGATGCGGCGGTGACGCGCAGTCGAGCTGGCGCCGGCCGAGATCGGCCTGCCGCTCAACTGGCGCTACGGGCCGGCCGACGCGCGATCTCGGCGACGAGAGCTATCGCCGGCAGCGTGCGCATGCGTTCCGCGGCGTCGGCCAGCGGCCGCTGAGCCCCGTGCACGTCGCGGCACGCGCGACGGCGGCGGCGATCTCACGCTGAGCTGGATCAGGCGCACGCGCACCGGCGGCGACACCTGGGAGGCGACCGAGGTGCCGCTCGGCGAGGAGAGCGAGCGCTACGAGGTCGACATCCTCGACGGCGCGACCGTCAAGCGCACGCTCTACCGCGACCTCGCCTTCGGCGGCCTACACCGCAGCCGAGCAGATCGCCGACTTCGGCAGCGTCGCAAGCAGCGGTCAGCGTCCGCGTCTACCAGACCAACGCCTCCTGGGGCCGCGGCAGCCCGGCTGCGCGGTGGTGTGAGTGGGGGGCGTGGCCGTCCGGCACGCTCGGTCGCTCTGGAAGCACTGCCGTCGAAATGGCTCGGGCGGATGACGCGATTGACCCGATCATCGTAGGGCGGGTCAGCGACGCTTCTTCAGCGTCGCGCAACCCGCCGCTCTCGCGCGGGCTAAGGCGGGTTGCGCCGCGCGAAGAGCGCGGCTTACCCGCCCTACCAGACATCCGGATCTGGCCCCTCCACCCGCCCTCCCACTGCTGGCACACCGCTTGCTTTCACGGTTTGGAAACCGAACACGTCCCCTGCCGCATCCGGGCTTCCGGCCGGCGGGTGGACGTCTGAGCTGGCAAGTCGGAGCATACCCGTGAACAAGCGCTACCTGATCGCCGGGGCATTGGCCGCCGGTACGTCCGTCGTGTGGTTCACCAGTAGCGGGTGGCGCAGCGCCGACATCGAGTTCACCAGGGCCGCGCTGCCCGCGCCCGCCAAGGTCGACTTGCGCGCGGATCTGTCGACCGTCTACGTCGGCGTTCCCGTCGAGATCGGGCCGGTCGCGCAGCGCGCGGAGGCGCTGATCCCGGCCAGGCTGGCGCCGATCCTGGAGTGGCTGCCGGATGCGGCCTGCGCCAAGCGGACGCAATGGGTCGAATGCAACAGCGCCAAGATGGAAGGCACCATCACGCGCACGGGGCCGGTCGAGTTCCAGATCGATGCGAACGCCGCCCGGTTGCGCATCCCGTTCAAGTACGAATTGTCGGCGACAGGCGTCGGCTGGGCCAACCATCTCACCGAGAAGAAGGCCGGCGACTACGTCCTGACTGTGCCATTTTCGATCGGCGTCAATCCCGGAACGGGGCTCGAGGTCGTCTCGAAAGAGGACCCGCAGGCCGCCGACGCCAGCGTCACGCTGCTGAAGGCGACGATCAAGCTGCCGCGCCTCATCGACGCCAAGGTCCGGCCGGCGATCAAGGCGGCCGAGGACGAGCTCAGGAAGGCGCTGGCCGACGTGCCGGTGCGTCCGGCGCTGCACCGGGCCTGGGCCGCGCTCAACCAGCCGCTGGAGCTCGGCCAGGGCTCCGGCCTGTGGCTGTCGGCGACGCCGGAATACTTCGGCAATGGCGGCATCGTCGCGGTCGACGGCCGGATGATGTACCGCATCGCCATCGCGACGCGGCTCACCGTGGCCGAATCCGAGCGCGCGACGACCCCGACCACACGCCGCACCAATCCGATCCCGTCGCAGACGCCGTTGGTGCCGGGGCCGACCCGCGTGCGGATGGCCGCTGCCGTCGACCTGGAAGCGATGCGCCAGTCCGCCGAGGCGACCTTCGTCAAGGGCGAGGTGATCGAGAGCCGCGCCGACCGCTTCACCGAGCCGGTCAAGGTCCGCGTGCGCGGCACCCGCATCTATCCCGCGCAGCGCCAGATCGGCCTCGAGCTCGACCTCGACGTGACCACGCACAAGGGCGTCACGCACAGCGGCAAGGCCCATCTCGTCGGCCGGCCGGTGCTCGATCGCGGCGACCGGAACCGTGACGATTGCCGATGTCTCGTTCCCGCCGGTGTCGGCCAAGGACGCGACCGGCATCAAGACGCAGGGCGTGCCGCGGCTCGGCACCGAGCCGTTCGCCTCGAAGTTCGCCGCCGCCGCCAGGCTCGACGTCGCGCGCACGCTGCGCGAGGCGCTGCCGCGGGCAACCCACATGCTGAACCAGCGGCTCGGCGACGACCTGATCCTGTCGGCGCGCCTGACCGAGGCGGTGCCGGCGTCGGTCGAGCTCGCCCGCGACGGCGCCTACCTGCTGCTCGATCTGACCGGCGAGCTGTCGTTCGTCTACGATGGCGCCGCCGAGAAGACCGCGGCGATCCCGGACTTGACGGGCGACGCGAGCAAGGAAACGGCAGGAGCGGCCAGGCCGACCTCGGCGTCGACCACGGCCAAGCCGAAGGCGCAACCCGAGCCGAAGCGAACGCAGCCGGTGAAGCGCGCCGTCGAGCCGCGCAACAAGAGCCAGGGCGCGCACTTGATACGGGCCGAGGTTCCCGGCTACCCCTGATCGAGCAAATCAGGGGGTGGCCGTGGCTCAGCTCAAGTCCGCAATCTCGACCGCCAGCGAGACGTTCCGCGCCAATGCCGCGGCGATGGCAGCGCTCGTCGACGACCTGAAGCAGCAGCGTGCGACGGCGGCGCTGGGCGGGCCGGAGCGCCAGCGCGAGCGGCACGTCGCCCGCGGCAAGCTGCTGCCGCGCGATCGCGTGATGCAGCTCATCGACCCCGGCGCGCCGTTCCTGGAATTGTCACAGCTCGCCGCCCACGGCATGTATTCCGGTGACATCCACGGCGCCGGGCTGATCACCGGCATCGGCCGCGTGGCGGGGCGCGACGTGCATGATCGTCGCCAACGACGCCACGATCAAGGGCGGCACCTATTTCCCGATGACGGTCAAGAAGCACCTGCGCGCGCAGGAGATCGCGGCCGCGAACCGGTTGCCGTGCATCTATCTCGTCGATTCCGGCGGCGCCAACCTGCCGCACCAGACCGAGGTGTTTCCCGACCGCGACCACTTCGGCCGCATCTTCTTCAACCAGGCGCAGATGTCGGCCGACGGCATTCCCCAGATCGCGGCGGTGATGGGAAGCTGCACGGCCGGCGGCGCCTACGTGCCGGCGATGTCGGACGAGAGCATCATCGTCAAAGGCCAGGGCACGATCTTCCTTGGCGGCCCGCCGCTGGTGAAGGCGGCGACCGGCGAGACGGTCAGCGCGGAAGACCTGGGCGGCGGCGATGTGCACACGCGGTTGTCGGGCGTCGCCGATCACCTCGCGGCCAACGACCAGCATGCGCTGGAGATCGCGCGGCGGATCGTTTCCAGTTTGGGGTCAGACCCCTCATCCGGCGCCGGCGCAGTCGAGACGTCGACGAAAAGGGGGCTGACCCCACGTCCGCCGTCCTGCGATCCCGACGAGCTCGGCGGCGTGGTGCCGGCGTCGCTCGCCACGCTCTACGACGTACGCGAGGTGATCGGCCGCCTCGTCGACGGCTCGGAATTCCACGAGTTCAAGGCGCGCTACGGCACCACCCTCGTCACCGGTTTCGCCCATATCGAGGGCCTGCCGGTCGGCATCATCGCCAACAACGGCATCCTCTACTCGGAGAGCGCGCTGAAGGCGGCGCACTTCATCGAGCTTGCCAACCAGCGGCGCATCCCGCTGCTGTTCCTGCAGAACATCGCCGGCTTCATGGTCGGCCGGCAGGCGGAAGCCGGCGGCATCGCGCGCGACGGCGCCAAGATGGTGACGGCAGTCGCCACCGCCAGAGTGCCGAAGATCACCGTCATCATCGGCGGCAGCTACGGCGCCGGCAACTACGCGATGTGCGGGCGGGCCTACGCGCCGCGGTTCCTGTTCACCTGGCCCAACGCGCGGATATCGGTGATGGGCGGGCAGCAGGCCGCGAGCGTGCTGGCGACGGTGCGCCGCGAGAGCCTGGAGGGCGAGGGCAAGAGCTGGAGCGCAGCCGAGGAGGCGGCGTTCAAGCAGCCGGTGCTCGACAGCTACGAGCGCGAAGGCCATCCCTACTACGCCACGGCGCGATTGTGGGACGACGGCATCATCACGCCGGGCGAGACGCGGCGGGTGGTCGGCCTGGCGCTGGCGGCGGCGCTCAATGCGCCGATCCCGGAGACGAAGGCGCCGCTGTACAGGATGTAATCGGACAAGTCAGCGAGCAAGCGGACCGCACCGTTGCCGGCGCGGTCCGCCGCTCCCTCCCTCCGGACCATATTGGCACCAGCACTTTCCGAGGGCGGCGCGCGATCCGGGAGCCGGTATCGCGGACGGACGGACCATCCGCGAGTTGGCCCCTTTTCGCATGCGCCGGCTGAACGGCAGCTGAACCGGTCGGACCGACTTTCGCTATCGGCTTGGCGATCGCACATGGCATTCAATCGTAGGTCGGCGCTGAGCACCCCTTGGTGCGAAGCCCGACGCTGCCGTCGAAGTGTCGCGCTTCGGCCGGCTGAAACGCCGACCTCAGCTCGCGGGCGCCTCGACCGGGATTCTTGCGATTGTAGTTCGACGACGACCACACGATCCACTTGTCGACCTTCTCGGGATGCCGAGACCATGAACGAGCCGGAGCGGATGCCGCCGCCCGACCAGCCGATCATCGTGACCTTGTCGACCCCGCGCAGGCGGCGGATGAAGTCGACGACGGCATTGATGTCGGCGGATCTCGCTGTCCGAGTTGACCAGCTCGAACGCATACTTGTTGGCACACGGCTTCTCGAGGTTGCGCGGCACCAGCAGCGGCTGCTGCTTGGGATCGAGGTTGCACGGATCGTCCATGTGCGGGCGGCCGGAGCGGCCGTAGCCGGTCATGTCCATGGCGAACACGTCGTAGCCGGCGCGCGCGAGGTATTCCATCCAGCTGTAGTCGCGATAGGGCGTGTCGAAGGCGAGCGCGATCGGCGAGTAGCCACCGTGCACGAACAGCGCGACCTCGCCCTCATCGCACCGGACTTAGCCTCAACGTCGCCGCGGCCTTGCGCCGAGATCGAGTAGCTTCTGGGCCTTGGCGGCAGTCGATACCAGACCGGAGGCGGCGCTTGCGCATGCGCGATGGCCGCCGGGCCGGCGGTCGGGAGAGCACAAAGCAACCGCTCGCAACAGCGACGATGACGTCGGCATCCTCCTGCAATCTACTTCTTGAACGTTCCCAGCCCCGGCTTGAACGTCTTCTCGTCGATGAACTGGCGCATCGCTTTCTCGCGGCCCTTCTCCGGATCGCCGTGCTTCAGGGCCTCGCTCTTGCCGTTGAGATAGTCGGCCGCTTGATCGACGTTCATCTCGCGCACCGCGCGGATCGCGTCCTTGGTGTAGCGCAGCGCGATCGTGTTCTTGGCCATCAGATTGCGCGCAAGCTTCATGGTCTCGGCACGGAGGTCGGCGAGCGGCACCGAGCGGTTGACGAATTTGATCTGCGCGGCTTCCTTGCCGGTGAACGCTTCGCCCGTGCACGCGTACCACATGGCGTCGCGGTACCCGAGCACCTTGGCGACGTTCCACGACACGATGCCGCCGGGGATGATGCCCCAGTTGACCTCCGACAATCCGAACGTCGCCTCGTCGGCTGCGATCGCGAAATCGCAGGCGGAAACCTGCGTGAAGGCGCCACCGAAGCAATACCCGTTGACCATCGCGATGGTCGGCTTGGGAAATTTCGACAGCTTCTCCCAGCGCCAGCCGTGCGCGGCACGACGCAGGCGCATCCGGGCTTTCGGATCCTTGTCGTTGGCGCGGAAATAGAGCTTCAGGTCCTGCCCCGCGCAGAACGCCTTGCCGGCGCCGGTGATCACGACGACCTTCGTCGCATCGTCCTCCGCCACGTCGTCGAGCGCGTCGTTCATGTCGAGATGCAGCTGCGGGCTCATCGCATTGCGCTGCTCGGGCCGGTTCAGGAAGACGAACGTGACGCCGTCCTCGTGCTCGAATTTCACGGTCTCGTAGGTGCCAAGCGCCATCGGTCGTCTCCTCTGCGGGGCCTGGTGGTCCGGCGCCCGTGATGAGCTTGCCGTGAACGTGCCGCCGGTTCAAGACGCGAAGACGTGCAACCGACGCCATGCCCCGGTTGACAGACATCGGCCACCAGCAACCATTGAATAGTTTGTCGTGACCGCAGCTCGACGCTGGCCGACAATCGCAGCGTCGAACTGCTTGTCAGCAGGATCGGCGTACTCGGCGCGCGCGTCGCCGCCGGGCGGCGCGGGGTGCGGCGACCGCAGCCGCGCCGGCGCGCGATGGTGCAGCGCGATCCTTGTCCGTGGCCGCAGCGGCGACATCGGGGATTGCTGGTGCTGACGCACTGCGCTGGGCGGCAAGCGGACCGGCATTGCCGCGCCCGAACCGATCGCCGAGGAAATCCAGCAGCAGGCGGACTTTCGCCGGCATCCGCTGGCTCTTGGGGAACAGCGCGATCAGCTGCTGGTCGGAGCGCACCTTGTCCTCGAACAGCGGCACGAGCTTGCCTGCCTCGATGTGCTGGCGCACCGTATAGTCGGGCAGACGCGCGATGCCGACCCCCTTCGCCGCCGCCTCGCGGATCGCATACCAGTTGTTGGAGCGCAGAACCGGCTCGACACGGATCGTGACGTCCTGCCGGCCGTCCTGGAACAACCAGTTCTCCGACGACGTCGACTGGGTGATGTAGACGAGGCAGCGGTGCTGGCGGAGGGCCTCGAGCGTTTCCGGCCGTCCGGCACGCGCGAGGTAGGAAGGCGCGGCGACGACCTCCTGGTGGACGCGGCCGAGGACGCGGCGGCCGATGCTGACGTGGCCGGGCCCGGTATCGCGCGATGCCCGCCGGGTCAGGATCGCGACGTCGATCTGATGCTCCATCGGGTTGATCGGCGAGCCGACCTCCAGCTCGACGTGGATGTCGGGATGCTGCAGCAGGAAATCGATCAGCGCCGGCGCGATCAGCGCCTGACCGACGCTCAGCGTGGCGTGCAGCCTGATCTTGCCCTTCAGCTCCACGTTGAAGGATTGCGCAGCCGCGCGCGCCTCCTCGATGTGGGCGAGACCGCTGACGCAGCGCTGGTAGAACTCCGTGCCGGCATCGGTGAGGAACAGATTGTGTGTCGTGCGATGCAGCAGGGCGACGCCGAGCTCGGCCTCGAGCCGGGCGATCTGCTTGCTGACGGAGGGCGCGGTCAGGCCGAGATCACGCCCGGCAGCGGCAAAGCCGTTGAGCTGCACCACGCGGAGGAAGACGGCGATGTCTCTCAGGAAGCTCATCGGATTGGCTTACTCGAGGTCGGCTGCTTTGCTCGGATCATCCGGCTGGCTCGGCGCGTGTCGGCGCGGAGACCGTAGCGAGCAGGTGCCTGACCTTACCGCAATCGGGCGCGGGCACCACAGTGTTTCCGGGGCTGCCGGTTCACTTTTGTTCCGTCAAGGGTAACGGTCCGGCCTCAACCGCTCGCAGGCAGGGAGGATCGACAGCATGGCGGAGCAGTTCGTTTGCAAGGCGGCGGAGTTCAAGGACGGCGATCGCCGGATCGTCCGCGTCGGCCAGCACGAGATCGGGATCTTCAACCACAAGGGGGAGATCTTCGCCTACTCCAACTATTGCCTGCATCAGGGCGGGCCCGCCTGCGAGGGCCTGACGATCGCCGCGGTCGAGGAGCATCTCAATCCGGACATGACCTCGAAGGGGCTGTTCTTCTCGGACAAGCAGATGAATTTCGTGTGCCCGTGGCACGGCATGGAATACGATATGAAGACGGGCGAGTGCGTGTCCGACCGCAAGATGAAGCTCAAGTCGTACAAGGTCGTGAAAAAGGGCGATGACCTCTATGTCGCGGTCTAACGTGAAGGCGAAGACAGCAGTCAAGGCTCCGGCCAAGCCGGCAACCAAGGCCAAGAGCGCGACCAAGGCTACGGCCAAGGCCGTTGCGGCGAGCCGGCCCAAGCGGCCGACCTGTCGGCCGAAGTGGTGGCGCTCGCTGCTGCCATCGAGAAGGCGGTCGCGGCCGGACACGCCACCGAGGCGGTGAAGCCGGAGGCGGTGCAGGCGATGGTATCGGCAATGTGCAAGGTCTACTCGCACCAGGTCGATGCCGGCGCCACCTACGGCGCATTTTCGGAAAAGCGGCCGGTCACGCCGACCGACGTGATGGTGATGGCGAGCGGACTGCTGAAATCGGCAAACCTCGCCGTATTCGAGCTCGGCATGTGGCAGAGCTGGACTGGAAGATAAGGCTAGTGGCAGTAGGTGAATCGGCCATAGCCCTAACCGGCATGGTCTCACCACTGCCGACTGCCGGTTGCCTGCGACCCCAACTCAGGGAGATCACTCATGGATCTGATTGCTGACCGCGGACGGCGCGTCACCGTCGAGGAGCTGAACACCACGAAGCTGCTGGCCCATGCGGCAGAGCAGGCCAAGCAGCGCAAGCTCGAGGAGGTGCTGATCGTCGACGTCGACGCGCACCACTACGAGAACGAGCACATGAGCGAGATCCTGCCGTTCATGGAGAACGAGGTGCTGAAGCAGCTCGCGCTGTCGGCCCGGGCCAAGAGCCGCGGCTCGATCATGCCGCAGAACATCGGCTACCAGGACATGGGCGGCCGCGTGACCCGCTACCCGATGCGCGGGTCGGAGAAGACCGAAGGCAAATTCCATCGCGACGTCCAGCTCGGTCACCGCTGGATGGATGCACTCAGCGTCGACTACTCGTGCCTGTTCCCGACCGGCATGCTGTCGATCGGCATGCATCCGCAGAAGGAAATGGAGGCCGATATCTGCTGGGCCTACAACCGCTGGCTGACGGAGAAGGTGCTGCCCGAGTCCGACGGCCGGTTCTTCACGATGCTGTGCCTGCCGTTCAACGATCCCGAGCAATGCTATCGCCAGGTGCTGGAGTTCGGCCATCGCAAGGGCGTCGGCGGCTTCATGGTCACGACTGTGCGGCCGAAGACGGCGGTCTACGACAACGCCTACATGAAGTCCTACCGGGCGATGGAGGAGCGCGGCCTCGTGCTGTCGTTCCACTCCGGCCCGTCGTGGGGCGATCATACGTTCCAGAGCTGCAACCGGTTCCTGACCGCGCACGCGCTCGGCTTCTCCTGGTACAACATCCTGCACTGCTCGAACTGGGTCATCAACGGACTGGGCGAGCGCTTCCCGAAGCTGCCCGTGGTCTGGATCGAGGCCGGGCTGGCTTGGGTCCCGTTCGTGATGCAGAAGATGGACCACGAGTACATGCTGCGGCCGTCCGAGGCGCCACTCCTGAAGAAGAAGCCGTCCGACTACATGCGCGACATGTACTATTCCTCGCAGCCGATGGAGATCCAGGACGAGGAGGCGCTGCAGAACACGTTCCGCATGATGAATGCGGAGACGCAGTTGCTGTACGCGTCCGACTATCCACACTGGGACTTCGACACGCCGATCACGATCTGGGATCGCCCGTGGCTGTCGGAGAAGGCCAAGCACAACATTCTCGGCGGCACGGCAGCGCGGCTGTTCAAGCTGCCGCCGCGCAACGACAAGCAGAAAGAGAACCTGAAGCGGTTCGGCAACTTGACCGCGGCCTGATGGGTTGCGGCCGAAAACCGCGCGAAATTGGCGCCGTCCCGCGGAGACACGGGGCGGCGTTTCGCTTTTTGAGCAGCGGGATCAGGCGACAGTTTGTAGGAAGGCATCGCGAATGATGTCCGTCGAGGAAGCGATCGTTGGCCGCCAGAGCATCCGTGCCTTCCTGCCCCGGCCGGTGCCGCGGGAGCTGATCGAGAAGCTGCTGGAGATCGCCGGACGCGCGCCGTCCGGCAGCAACATGCAGCCGTGGAAGGTGACGGTGCTGACCGGCGCGGCCAAGGACGGGATGTGCGCCGATATCCTGGCATTGCACGAAGCCGGCGACGACGGGCAGTGGCCGTACAAGTACTACTCGGACGTGTGGCGCGAGCCCTACCTCGACCGTCGCCGCAAGACCGGCTGGGGGCTCTACGGCACGCTCGGCATCAAGAAGGGAGACCGTGAAGGGACCAAGGCTCAGACCGGCCGCAACTTCATCTTCTTCGATGCGCCGGTGGGCCTGATCTTCACGATCGATCGCGACCTCGCGCAGGGCGCCTGGCTCGACTACGGCATGTTCCTGCAGTCGATCATGATCGCGGCCCGCGCGATGGGGCTCGAGACCTGCCCGCAGGCGGCGTTCTGCCCCTACCACGAGGTCGTCGCGCGACATATCGCGATGCCGGACACCGAGACCATCGTGTGCGGCATGGCGCTCGGCTACATGGACCCGGTTGCGGTCGTCAACACGTTCCGGACCGAGCGCATGGCGGCCGGCGAGTTCGTGCGCTTCATGTCCTCGTGATGCATTGTGGAACAGCAAGTCCGAATCCGCAGTTGAGGCTCGGCTACTCTCCGATACCTCTCGATCTGATCCGCGACGGCTCGACCGAATACACCTTGCCCAGTTCTAGCGGCCCAATGTCGTCGATTGCAGCGATCATGCGCGCAATCTTGGCGGCGCGACCGAGGCCGGACAACCGGTAGTGGATCAGCGCCGGCGGCAACGCCATTCCGGCATCGGCAAACTCACGCAAGCGCGCAGTAAAATCTCAATCCTCGGTCAGAATGATGCGATCATCTCGCGCTGCGTCGGCCACGTGGCGCGGATCATCGAGCCCGCGTTCGCCCTCTGCAGCGGCAACGACATCATGGCCGGCGGCGCGAAGGGCAGCAACCACCCCGGCGGGAATGTGCTCGTCCGCCAGGAAACGCACCGGTCAGGCAGCCCTGATCGGCGAGGAACGCAGCAGGTGATCGCGCGCGTAGGCCAGTGCCGCCGCGAGGTCTTCCGACGTTATGTGCGGCCAGTCCTCCAGCAGCTCGGTCGTGGAATAGCCGTTCTCGAGACGTTCGAGAACGATCTCCACTGTGATGCGCGTGCCGCGGATGACCGGCTTGCCTGACATCACGTCGGGCTTGATCTCGATCCGCGGGTGCTTTTCGGCGTCAATGGTCATGACTGCTATCAAGGATAGCCCAGAATGCTGAATCGCGCATCAACCGATGTCGGTCTGCGGCCGGCCGGCGAGTTCGTGCGCTTCATCGATCAGCCGGCCGGTTGAGCGGCTGTCAGGCGGCGGCAGTACGCTTGTCGCGCTGGCGCAACGGCGGCGATGCGTCCCTTGCCGCGATGCTGCGCAATTCCGTCGAGGACAGATTCGACAGCGGTCCGGTCAGGAACGTCCATGCCGGCGCCTTCCGGCGGGGTATCGACCCGGCCTTATCCTCGGCGACGAACGATCGGCGCATCCACTGCGCGGCCGGTGATGCCAGCGCCCGCAGGCGCCAGCCGGGGCGGTCGACGACGGCGATCGGCATCGTGGCCGCAATCCCGCGCCAGTCCTGCCAGCGATGGAACGAGGCGAGGTTGTCGGCGCCCATGATCCACACGAACTGCACGCCAGGGTAGCGCCGCTTCAGGAACGCCAGCGTCGCCGCCGTGTAAGGCGTGCCGAGCGCTTCCTCGAACGAGGTGATCCGCATCCGCGTGTCCGGCGCCAATTGACGGCACAGCGCCATGCGATCCTTCGCGGGCGGCAAGCCGCCGTTGGCTTTCAATGGATTTCCGGGCGTGACCACCCACCACAACTGATCGAGGCCGAGGCGGCGCAGTGCGGTCTGGGAGATCAGGGCGTGGCCGTCGTGCGGGGGATTGAACGTGCCGCCCATGACGCCGACGCGCTGGCCCGGCTGGACCAGCGGCGGCTTGACACGGACGGAGCCGAAGCTCCGGGGGGCAGACCTGCCCGGCATTCGATTACCCGCTCCGGCACGATGATGGTGAGTGCACTGTTATGTGCATTTTGAGCATATTCGACATTGAAAGAGTGTTCTCTGCCGCGCGCCGAATGTCCAGCGAGAAACCTTTCACATCCTCGCTGGGGTTACCGGCTCTGCAAATGGGGCTTGGCTGGCCAACCCGAACGTATGGGCCGAGCTATGTAGGCCTGATCTGGCCGGTGCCGCGAACCAGGTATTTGAAGGTCGTCAGTTGCTCGACGCCGACCGGGCCGCGGGCGTGCAGCTTGCCCGTCGCGATGCCGATCTCGGCGCCGAAGCCGAACTCGCCGCCGTCGGCGAACTGCGTCGAGGCGTTGTGCAGTACGATGGCGCTGTCGACTTGGCTCATGAATCGCTCCGCGGTCGGCATCGAGCCTGTGATGATGCAGTCGGTGTGCTGCGAGCCGTACCTTTCGATATGCGCGATCGCATCGTCGACGCCGTCGACCAGCTTCACGGCGATGATCGCGTCGAGGAACTCCTTGCCGAAGTCGTCGGCCGCGGCCGGCTTCACGCGGGCGTCGACCTTCTGCGCGGCGGCGTCCCCGCGCACCTCGCAGCCCGCATCCAGCAGCGCCTTCACCAGCGGCGTCAGGTTGTCTGCGGCGGCGGTCCTGTCGACGAGCAGCGTCTCCGTCGCCCCGCACACGCCGGTGCGCCGCATCTTGGCGTTGACCACCAGCGGGATCGCCATCGCCATGTCGGCGTCGCGATCGACGTAGGTGTGGCAGATGCCTTCCAGGTGCGCGAACACCGGCACGCGTGCTTCCTCCTGCACGCGGGCGACGAGGCTCTTGCCGCCGCGCGGTACGATCACGTCGATGGCGCCGTCGAGCCCGCGCAGCATGTGGCCGACCGCGGCGCGATCGGTGGTCGGCACCAGCGAGATCGCGGCTTCGGGCAGGCCGGCCGCGCGCAGCCCTGCGGCGAGGCAGGCATGGATGGCCCGGCTCGAATTGCTGCTCTCCGAGCCGCCGCGCAGGATCGCGGCATTGCCGGACTTGAGGCACAGCCCGCCGGCATCGGCGGTGACGTTCGGCCGGCTCTCGTAGATGATGCCGATGACGCCGATCGGCACCCGGACGCGCGAGATCCGCAGGCCGTTGGGCCGCGTCCATTCCGACATCACCGCGCCGACCGGATCGGGCAGCGCCGCGATCTCCTCGAGCCCCGTCGCGATCCCCGCTATGCGCTTGTCGTCGAGCATCAGGCGGTCGAGGAACGATCCCGCGGTGCCCCGCGCGCGCGCGGCGTCCATGTCGCGGCCGTTGGCGGCGATGATCTCGGCCGAGCGCGCCCGGATGGCGGCCGCGGCGGCACGAAGGGCAGCGATCTTGGTCTCCGGCGCAGCCAGTGCCAGCTCGTGCGCAGCCGCCCGCGCCGACCGGCCCATCGCCAGCATCAGCTCGCCCGTGGCGTCTGCAATCCGCTCCGGCTTGTTCATGTCGTCGGGTCCGGCTTCGCAAATCGATTGCGTGCAGAATAGCAGGCCCGGCCCCGCCTGGCAGGCGCTCTGTCGTTGCGGCTGGGCCCGCAATCGCTCTGTTGAATTGGTGCGGCGCAGCGGCTATGACAGCCGCCATGGTAACCAGCCTCGCCGTTCGATCGCGCAGCGAATTACGGGCCCGGCCGCCTGAGGGCGCCCGGGACGTTCCCGCGTCCATTCCGCGTCAGCGATCCGCAGTCACGAGACCTACCCGCCATGAGCGACACCAACGCCGCCCCCGCCACGCGCGATTGGGGCAAGACGCTGTTCCTGCCCAAGACCGATTTCCCGATGCGGCCGGCCTGCCCGAGCTCGAGCCGCGGCTGCTTGCAGCGCTGGGACGACATCGACCTCTACGAGCGGCTGCGCGACGGCGCCAAGGGCCGGGCGAAGTTCGTGCTGCACGACGGCCCGCCCTACGCCAACGGCAACATCCACATCGGGCACGCGCTGAACAAGATCCTGAAGGACCTCGTGACCAAGTCGCAGGCGCATGCTGGGCTTCGATTCCAACTACGTGCCGGGCTGGGACTGCCACGGCCTGCCGATCGAATGGCAGATCGAGCAGGAGTACCGCGCCAAGGGCCAGAGCAAGGACGCCGTGCCGGTCGGCGAGTTCCGCAAGCAATGCCGCGAGTTCGCCGAGCAAGTGGATCGAGCGTGCAGCGCGAGGAGTTCAAGCGGCTCGGCGTCGAGGGCGACTGGGACAACTACTACTCGACGATGAGCTACCGCGGCCGAGGCGAACATCGCCGGCGAGCTGATGAAGTTCGCGATGAACGGCGCGCTCTATCGCGGCTCCAAGCCGGTGATGTGGTCCGTGGTCGAGAAGACCGCGCTGGCCGAGGCCGAGGTCGAGTACCACGACTACCAGAGCGACACGATCTGGGTGAAGTTTCCTGTCGACCGTCGACGACACCGCGACCGAAACGGCTGCGGCGCTGCGAATCGACTGCGCTTGGCTGGCGTCAGCGTCGTGATCTGGACGACGACGCCGTGGACGATCCCCGGCAACCGCGCGATCAGCTTCTCATCGAAGATCGACTACGGCTTCTACGAGGTGACGAACGCGCCCGACGGCAATTGGGCCAAGGTCGGCGACAAATTCATCCTCGCTGACAAGCTCGCTGCTGACGTGATGAAGGCCGCAAAGGTCGAGCCAGACGGATACAGCGAAGTTGGCTTCAGTGCCACCGGCAGAGCTTGCAGAGCGAGCATCTGCGCCATCCCCTCCGCGGCCACGGGCTACGACTTCGACGTCCCCCTGCTCGACGGCGACCACGTCACCGACGACACCGGCACCGGCTTCGTGCACACCGCGCCGGGCCACGGCACCGACGACTACAAGATCTGGATGGACGAACCAGGTCGGCGCTGCGACAGCGCGAGCATCGACACGACGATCCCCTTCACCGTCGACGCCGACGGCGTGCTGACCAAGGACGCGCCGGGCTTCGAGGGCAAGCGCGTGCTCGAAGGAGAACGGCGACAAGGGCGACGCCAACGACGCCGTCATCAAGGCGCTGGCCGATGCCGGCGCGCTGATCGCGCGCGGCCGCCTCAAGCACCAGTATCCGCATTCCTGGCGCTCCAAGAAGCCGGTGATCTACCGCAACACGCCGCAGTGGTTCATCGCCATGGACAAGCCGCTCAAGGCCGGCCGCAGGGGCGGCAACAAGACGCTGCGCGAGCTCGCGGCTCGACGCGATCGAGGAGACCGAGTGGGTGCCGGCGTCCGGCGAGAACCGCATCAGCGGCATGATCGCAGCGAAGCCCGACTGGGTGATCTCGCGCCAGCGCGCCTGGGGCGTGCCGATCACCGTGTTCGTGCACAAGGACACCGGCGAGGTGATCCCGTCGGCGAAGTTTCCCGAGTCGCAGGAGCTGATGGCGCGCATCCGTCGCGGCGATGCGCGACGAAGGGCGCCGACGCCTGGTTCGAGGCCGGCGCGCAAGGAGCGCTTCCTCACGGCCTCGTCGACGATCCCGCGCAGTGGGAGCAGGTCACCGACATCCTCGACGTGTGGTTCGATTCCGGCTCCACGCACGCCTTCACGCTGGAGGACCCGAGCACTTCCCCGGCCTCGCCGGCGTCAAGCGCAAGGCGCGACGGCGGCAACGACCGCGTGATGTACCTGGAAGGCTCCGACCAGCATCGCGGCTGGTTCCAGTCCTCGCTGCTGGAGAGCTGCGGCACGCGCGGGCGCGCGCCCTTCGACGTCGTGCTGACGCACGGCTTCGTGCTCGACGAGAAGGGGCAGAAGATGTCGAAGTCGGTCGGCAACGTCGTCGCGCCGCAGGACGTGATGAAGACAGTCCGGCGCCGACATCCTGCGGCTGTGGGTGGCGGCGTCGGACTATTCGGACGACCTGCGGATCGGCCCGGAGATCCTGAAGACGTTCGTCGAGACCTACCGCAAGCTGCGCAACACGCTGCGCTGGATGCTCGGCACGCTCGCCCACTACGAGGCGCAGCGGCACGGTCGACGCTCAGCGACGATGCCCGAGCTGGAGCGGCTGATGCTGCATCGGCTGGCCGAGCTCGACGGCGAGATCCGCAAGGCCTACGCCGAGTACGACTACAAGCGCGTGGTCGGCCTGCTGTCGCAGTTCATGAACACGGAGCTGTCCGCGTTCTACTTCGACATCCGCAAGGACACGCTCTACTGCGAGCCGCCATTCGAGCGTCAAGCGCAAGGCGGCGCTCGACAGTCGTCGAGCAGATCTTCCGCTGCACCTGCGCGTGGCTGGCGCCGATCCTGTCGTTCACGGCCGAGGAGGCCTGGCTCGCGCGCTATCCCTGCGCCGACGGCTCGGTGCATCTGGAGCCGTTCCCGACGGTGCCGGCGGCCTGGCGCGACGACGCGCTGGCCGCGAAGTGGGAGAAGATCCGGCGCGTGCGCCGCGTCGTGACCGGCGCGCTGGAGCTGGAGCGGGCGGCCAAGCGCATCGGCTCGAGCCTGGAGGCCGCGCCGGTCGTGCACATCACGGACGCTGCGCTCGCGCGCCGCGCTCGAGGGCGTCGACCTCGCGCGAGGTGTGCATCACGTCGGGCATCGAGGTCGCTCGACAGCGAGCCGCCTGCCGGACGCGTTCACGCTGCCGGATGTCGCCGGCGTCGCCGTCGTGCCGGCGCGCGCGACCGGCACGAAGTGCGCGCGCTCCTGGCGCTACACCGCCGACGTCGGCAGCGACCCGGCTTCCCCGAGCTGTCGGCGCGCGATGCCGCGGCCGTGCGCGAGCTCGATGCGCGCCAACGCGCGTGACTGTGATCAGCGACAAGAAGTCGAAGGATCTTCCATCATGTCCCAGCGTCCCATCGAGCTGCACTACTGGCCGACGCCGAACGGTCACAAGATCACGATCATGCTGGAGGAGTGCGGCCTGCCGTACGAGCTGAAGGCGGTGAACATCAGCAGAGGCGAGCAGTTCAAGCCGGAGTTCCTGGCGATCGCACCGAACAACCGTATGCCCGCGATCGTCGATCCGGACGGGCCCGGCGGCAAACCGATCTCGGTGTTCGAGTCCGGTGCGATCCTGCAATACCTCGGCCGCAAGACTCGGCAAGTTCTATCCCGCCGACGAGCGCGCCCGCGTCGAGGTCGACCAGTGGCTGTTCTGGCAGATGGGCGGGCTCGGGCCGATGGCCGGCCAGTGCCACCACTTCCGCAACTACGCGGCCGGAGAAGATCCCGTATGCCATCGACCGCTACGTCAACGAGGTCAACCGCCTCTACGGCGTGCTGAACAAGCGCGTCGCGGATCGCCCGTTCCTCGCCGGCGACTACTCGATCGCCGACATGGCCTGCTATCCGTGGGCCAAACTGTGGAACGGCCAGGGCCAGGACATCGCGTCGTTCCCGCACATGCAGGCCTGGCTCGACCGCTGCGCGGCGCGGCCGGCGGTGGCTGCGGGCATCGTCAAGGGCAAGGAGCTGCGTGAAGGCTACAACAATCTCGCGACCGACAAGGAAGCGCAGAAGATCCTGTTCGGGCAGAAGGCGCGTTGATCATGCGTAGGTCGGATAGAGCGGGCGGGCGAGAGCCCGCGCGCGAGATCCGACGCTGTGGTCGACGGAGGTACTGTGTCGGATCTCGCACATGCGCTCGCGCGCATCTGCTCTATCCGACCTACGTTATCGTGCCCCCATCAGCACCGGCAGCAGCGCCTTGTGAATGGGCGCGTTGGCGGCGAGCACGCTGCCCTTGTCGAGCATGTCGGCGCCACCGTCCAGATCGCTGACGATGCCGCCCGCCTCGCGCACCAGCACGATGCCGGCCGCCATGTCCCACGGCTGGATGTTGTGCTCCCAGTAGGCGTCGAAGCGCCCGGCCGCCGTCCACGCGAGATCGAGCGCGGCGGAACCCGTGCGGCGGATGCCGGCGACTTCCTTCATCGCGGCGCCCGCTTCACGCAGGAATAGCTGCGTGGTGGCTCGCGTCCGCGATGCGGAATGCCGGTCGAGACGACGGCATCGCCCAGCACTTTGCGTGCGGCGACGCGCAGCCGCCGGTCCTGCGGACTGCGCCCCATCAGGAACGCGCCCTTGCCCTTCTCGGCGGTGAACAGTTCGTCTGAGGCCGGATTGTAGACGAGGCCGGCGACGAGCTGGCCCTCGCGTTCCAGCCCGATCGAGATCGCGAACAGCGGGATGCCGTGCAGGAAATTGGTGGTGCCGTCGAGCGGGTCGACGATCCAGCGATGCGTCTTGTCGATGCCCGGCTACCTCGCCGCGCTCCTCCATCAGGAAGCCGTAGCCCGGACGCGCCTTGTTCAGCTCGCGGATAGAGCGTCTCCTCGGCGCGGTGGTCGGCGGCGGAGACGAAGTTGGCCGGCCCCTTGATCGAGACCTGCAATTGCTCGACCTCGCCGAAGTCGCGCGCCAGCCCCCGGCCCGCCTTGCGCGCGGCGGCGATCATCACGTTCATCAGGGCTGAAGCGGGCATGGTGTCTCTGGCTCGGGTGCCGGGTCTCGGGTGCACTTGGCAGTGCACCGGCTAGCGAGTCCCAGGCGATTAAGCAAGGAAGTTGCGCAATCCGATATGTTTCACGCCGCCGTCAGCTTGGCCATCACCGCCTCGTCGACCTCGAAGTTCGAGAACACCGCCTGGACGTCGTCGTCGTCCTCGAGCGCGGCAATCAGCTTCATGATCGACTGCGCGTTGTCCTCGTTGACGCTGGTCGACAGGTTGGGCTTCCAGATCGCGCGCACGCTCTGCGGTGCACCGAGCTTGGCTTCGAGTGCGGCAGCCGTCGTGCCGAGGCTCTCGAAAGCGCAGGTAACGACATGGCCACTGTCGTCCGAGGCGGCATCGTCGGCGCCGGCTTCGATGGCAGCCTCGAGCACGGCGTCGGCGAGCCGGCGTCGGCCTTGAACACGATCTCGCCGACCCGGTTGAACATATGGGCGACCGAGCCCGTGGCGCCCAGGTTGCCGTTGTACTTGGTGAATACCGCGCGGACCGCGCCGCCGGTCCGGTTCCGGTTGTCGGTCAGCGCCTCGATGATCACGGCTACGCCGCCGGGGGCATAGCCCTCGTAGCGCACGGTCTCGTAGGTTGCGGTATCGGCCCCGGCCGCCTTCTTGATCGCCCGCTCGATATTGTCCTTCGGCATGTTCTCGGCCCGCGCCGCCTGGATGGCGAGCCGCAGCCGCGAATTCATGGTCGGGTCGGATTGTCCGGTCTTGGCCGAGACGGTGATCTCGCGCGCGAGCTTGGCGAACAGCTTGGCTTTGGCCGCGTCCTGGCGGCCCTTGCGGTGCATGATGTTCTTGAACTGTGAATGGCCGGCCATGTCTCCTCCTGCCCGGCGGCGCGGGGTTGGGACTGAAATCGGTGATGACCCGCAGGCTCGAACGACGCGCGGGACGGACAAACGCATGGTCGAGTTGCCCCGGCGCGTCAAGACGGCAGAGGTCGGCTGGCGCTGCTACCTCCCGTCGTAATGATGAACCGATGAAGCCGTCTCGTCGCCTTGTCTGGTCAGGGCGGCACTTGCACTGCAATGGGCCGAGTGATTTGCTCGACCGCTTCCCCGTCGCCGTGCGCCGAGTGATCTGCTCGACCGCTTCCCCGTTCCTGCGCCAGCCTCGCCTCGTTGGCGGGGTTAACCCGCTACCACTATGTGATCTGGCAGGCGACGACGATCATGCAGTACTGGCAGGCAGCCATCGCTGGTCACGATGCCGGGTTGCGATCGACCCGAGACGGCAGGGGGACCGCTCGATAGCCGTGCATCGTGTGACGATCCGCATTCCGGTGCCCGACGACATGGTGCTAGACCTAGCCGCATGACACGCAAGCGCACAGCCATCCTGATCTCTGGCCGCGGCTCCAATATGATGTCGCTGGTCGAGGCGTGCGGGACCGCCGGCTTTCCCGCCGAGGTCATCGCCGTCATTGCCAATCGCCCGGATGCGGCCGGCCTCCCCTGGGCGGCAGCGCGCGGGATCGCGACGCGGGTCGTCGATCACAAGGCTTACGCGGGGCGCGAGGCGTTCGAGGCCGCGCTCGATGCAGGCGCTGCATGACGTCGAAGCCGAGCTCGTCTGCCTCGCCGGCTTCATGCGCGTCCTGACGGCGACCTTCGTCGACAAGTGGCAGGGCCGCATGATCAACATCCACCCCTCGCTGCTGCCGTCGTTCAAGGGGCTGCACACGCACGAGCAGGCGCTCGCTGCGGGGGTCAAGATCGCCGGCTGCACGGTGCATTTCGTGGTGCCGGAGATGGATGCCGGACCGATCATCGCGCAGGCCGCTGTCCCGGTACGCCGACGGCGACACGCGCCGACAGCCTCGCGGCGCGGGTGCTGGCGGCCGAGCACAGGCTTTATCCGCACGCCCTGCGTTTGCTCGCCTCGGGTGCGGCAAGGCTTGAATCGGGCCGTGTTTCCAATGGGTTGACAGTTAACCATCGGGATTGCCTGATGTCGCCGCCGATGCCGTCCGAAGGTCTAGTCCAACGCCGGCCGCCGCGTCAGCCTGCCTCTATGGACAGGTCGCGAATGCCGGTGCTACCTCCGCATGGTCCGTCCTGGGAGAGGCGCAAGGACACCCGCCGCGGTGCCCGCCTGAACCTGACTGTCCGGGCTGCCGCAGCACTGCGGCGCAACGCTCGGCCGGTGCGGAGCAAAATCTCAGATGAGCACGACCACCACGACGACGTCCCATACCCAAGGCCTCGGCGAGGAGTTCGAGCATCTGGTTCAAGCTGACGTCGCTGCAGCGCGGCGACCCGCACAACCCGATGCATACCCTGATCCGGATGACCGAGCAGTATGCCGAGCGCGACGGCGGCGTGATCGCGGTCACCATGGCCAACCAGCGCGTGGTGTTCCTGACGCGGCCGGAGCACTTCAAGCATGTGCTCGTCACCAAGGTCGACACTTACATCAAGTATTTCGACGGCCTGAAGCCGATCTTCGGCAAGTCGATGATCACCCACGACGGCGCGGTGTGGAACAAGATCCGCATGCCGCAGCAGCCGGCGTTCCACCCCGACATGTTCGCCGAGTACATCCCCTACTTCCTCGCCGCGATCCGCACCAAGATGGACACCTGGGGCGAGTTGGCGCGCACCGGCGAGACGGTCGAGATGGTCGAGCAGACCTGGACGCTCGCCGCCGACATGATCTGCAAGGCGCTGTTCGACCGCGACATGCCGTTCAATCCGCACGTCGTGTTCAAGTGCGTGAAGACCTACACCGACGTGATGAACCACAAGGCCATTCGCCTGCGCCTGCAGGCCGGCGAGCTGGTGGAGTTGAAGGACGAGGACGCGGCCAAGGCGATGGAAACGTGGGCTGGCGTACCGGCCGAGGTGATCGCCGCCGACCCGCGCGAGCAGCGCGAGCGCACGCTGTTGAAGATGATCGAGGCCGCCGTCGCCGATCCCACGATCCCCGAGTTCGACCGGGGCCAGGCCATCGACGAGATCAAGCAGTACCTGTGGGCCGGCACCGAGACGACGGCGCTGACGCTGGCCTGGGCGCTCTACCTGTGCTCGAAGCACCCGGAGACCGCCGACAAGATCCGGCGCGAGGGCGAAACCGTCTTCGGCGACCGTGAGCCGACGGCGGCGGACTATGCCGGCCTCGTCTACACCCGCGCCGTGATCCAGGAGACGATGCGGATCTACCCGCCGATCTGGGGGCTCATCCGCGTTGCCAGCCAGGCGGACACGATCGGCGGCAAGGAGATCAGGCCCGGCGACCGCGTGGTGATGTTCGCCTATGGCGTGCACCACAGCGCCAAGTACTGGGACGAGCCGCAGGCGTTCCGGCCCGAGCGCTGGATCGGCGAGGCGGCGAAGGGGCGCAAGCCCTACACCTATCTGCCGTTCGGCGGCGGCAAACGCGAGCTGCATCGGCGGCGCCATGAGCCAGGTCGAGAACACGCTGGCGCTGTCGATGCTGTTGCGCCGCTTCCGGCCCGAGTACGTCGGCGAGGACCCGCCGGGCATCCACGCCACGGTGACGCTGTGCCCGAAGGGCGGGCTCCAGTTCCGGATCAGGGAATTGAGCTGAGGCCGGTGCGCGCGGTCAAGTCGCGCTTGCCGCGCGCGCCGGGCGGAACGGGGCTCATTACTTTCCACCTCGCTGCGGCCTATGGCCGGATCGCGAGGGCCAGCCCTCGCGATCCGGCCGGGGACACCCCACGAACAGCACCTGTTCCGTGCCGGCATGATGCCCTGGCCGGGCGCTGCCCGCCAGCGTCCGCCCGCGCCGCCGCCGCATGTCGGAAAAAGGAGGGGGTTCGGCGGCATCTCCCCGAGCGGGTCGAAGGGCGGCAGCCCTTCTCGCGCAGCGAATTGGCCACCGCCACCCCTCGCCCCCCGGTGCCGATCCGGCGCAGAAACTCATTTTCGGCGGCGCGTCAGTCCGCCTCTCTGGACGTCGTGCCTAAGAGGATGTAAACGAACGTAATGTTGCAGTGCGGGAGACGCTATCGCATCGCAGCAATCACGGCGTTCGTTCGCTGCCGCAAAACGGTTTGGGAACGGTTATCGCGTAGCGTCTGGCAGGTGTTCGGTCGATGACTGACGGGTCTCCGATGCCAGGGTCCAGGAAGCTGTTCGTCAAGACGTTCGGCTGCCAGATGAACGTCTATGACAGCGAGCGCATGGGCGAGACGCTCGGCGCCGAGGGCTATGCCGCGACCAGCGACATTGCCGACGCCGACGTCATCCTGCTCAACACCTGCCACATCCGCGAGAAGGCGGCCGAGAAGATCTATTCGCAGTTCGGCCGGCTCGGCCAGCTCAAGGAGCGCCGCGCCGCTGACGGCAAGCGAGACGCTGATCGCGGTGGCGGGCTGCGTGGCGCAGGCCGAGGGCGCGCGAGATCGTCAAGCGCGCGCCGATGGTCGATCTCGTGGTCGGCCCGCAGAGCTATCACCGCCTGCCGCAGCTGATCGAGCAGGCGCGCGGCGGGGCGCGCCCCGTCGACACGGAATTCCCCGACGAGGACAAGTTCGCGCAGCTGCCGCCGCGCGCGAAGCCAGCGTCCGGCAAGTCACCGGCGGCCGCGTTCCTGACCGTGCAGGAAGGCTGCGACAAGTTCTGCACGTTCTGCGTCGTGCCCTATACGCGCGGCAGCGAGTTCTCGCGCCCCGTGGCGGCACTCGAGGCGGAAGCGCGGCGCCTCGTCGAGCGCGGCGTGCGCGAGATCACGCTGCTGGGCCAGAACGTCAACGCCTACCACGGCGAAGGCCCGGACGGCGCGGCATGGTCGCTTGGCCAGCTCATCCGGCACCTGGCGCGGATCGAAGGTCTCGAGCGGCTGCGCTACATGACCAGCCACCCGCGCGACATGAGCGACGACCTGATCGCCGCGCACGCGCGAGGTCGACAAGCTGATGCCCTACCTGCACCTGCCGTTCCAGGCCGGCGCGGATCGCATCCTCGCCGCCATGAACCGCAAGCACACGGCGGCCGAGTACCTCGCCATCGTCGCGCGCATCCGCAAGGCGCGGCCCGACATCGCGCTGTCGACCGACATCATCGTCGGCTTCCCCGGCGAGACCGAGGCCGAGTTCGAGGCGACGCTCGACATCGTGCGCGCGGTCGGGTTCGCGCAGGCCTATTCGTTCAAGTACAGCCCGCGGCCCGGCACGCCGGCAGCGACGATGGCCGGACAGGTCGCGGCGAAAGTCGCAACCGACCGGCTGGAGCGGCTGCAGATGCTGCTCGAGGTGCAGCATGAGGCGTTCAACGCGGGCTGCATCGGCAAGGTCTTCCCGGTGCTGTTCGAGAAGCGCGGGACGGCATGCGGGCCAGCTCGTCGGTCGCTCGCCCTACCTGCAGCCGGTGCACGCCGCTGCCGCAACGTCGCTGCTCGGCCGCATCCTGCCGGTCGAGATTTCAGGCGCCGGGCCGTACAGCCTCGCCGGCGTACTCTGCCCGGCCTGAGCTGTCAGCTCTGAGTCGGCCGATGGTGGAAGCTTCAGCTCCGCGGCTGAACCTTCTGCGCCGCCTCGGCGATCAACAGGCCGAGCTGCTGGGCCTGATAGGTGTAGGTGTGGAGCTGCCGCGTCGCGTGGCGGTTCTGGATCTCGAAGAACTCGGCCATGTCGCGGGCCCTGGCCAGCTCGGCCGCGAGCTTGAACCCGGCCTCCATGTTCTCTTCCGTGAAGCGCATGGCCTTGGCCTGGATGTCGAGACCGACCTGGGTCATCGTGCCGGACGACTTGGAGGCCATGTCCTGCGACTTGCGCATCATGTCGAGCAGCTGCGTGTAGGCCTGCTTGGCCTGCTCCACGTTCTTCTCGGCCATGTCGCGAACGCCCTCGGGGATATCCATCTTCGGAATGTCGGCCATGGCGTCGGCTCCTCTTCGGCTGGGACGGCTGAGTGTGCAGGCACGAATCGTACGGCCTGCCGGACTGCGGGAATGTTAGCCTGGAATTGCGCCGGCCGATAGTGCAGCCCGGAAGGGGTAGCGGAAGGGCTGGCTTGGGGCTGGCCGCGGGGCTATGAGGAACCGATAACCGCTTGTGGGACTAACGTGGCAGAAGACAACGAAAAACTCGATCCGGCGAGCCCTGACGGCGCAGCCGACCGGCGGCCCGACCTGCCGCGCCTGGCGCATGAATTGAGGACGCCGCTGGCCGCCATCGCCGCGCTGTCGGAGATCATGCGTGACGAGCGGCTGGGGCCGCTCGCCGATGCGCGCTACCGTGGCTACGCCTCCGACATCCACGAGAGCGCCAAGCACGCCATGAGCGTGGTCGGCGGCTTCCTCGATCCCGCAGCCGGGCAGGGCCCGATGATGCCGGTCGATTTCGTCGAGCTCGACGCCGGCGAGCTGGCTGCCGGTGTCGTGTCGGCGCTGACGCCGCTGGCCGGGCAACATGGCGTGCATCTCACAGCCGACATCACATCGGATTTGCCGCGGCTGATCGCCGACCGGCGCTGCCTGCGCCAGATCCTGAACAACCTGATCGCCAACGCGCTGAAGTTCACACCGCCGGGCGGCAGCGTCACACTGACTGTCAGCTATCACACGGGCGGGCCGATCGTCCTCGGCGTGGCGGATACCGGCGACGGCATGACGCCGGACGAGCTGGCGCGCGCCAGGGCTGGCACATCGGCGCCCGAGCCGATCCGCCGGCGCTCGGGTGGCACCGGCTTCGGCTTGCCGCTGGTGCGCGCGCTGGCCGCTGCCTCTGGCGCCACGCTCGACATCGACAGCGCGCGGGCCAGGGCACGCGCGTGACCATCACTTTCCCGCACGAGCGGGTGGTGCCAGTCTAGGTGACGTGCGTCTAGGTGACGTGCGTCTAGGTGACGTGCGTCTAGGTGACGTGCGTCTAGCAGGCTGTTGAAAAAGTCATCGCTGACAGGGTAGCGCAAATCAGATTCGGTGTCGCCGTCAGGGATGGAGGCGGCGATGCGCGGATCGGATGCGGTGACTGGGTCGCTTTGTTCTCGTATGTCGATCTGGAGGATCGGGTGCCAGCGAAGCATCCGTTGCGCGTGATCCGCGAGGTCGTCAACAAGGTGCTGATCTCGCTCGATGCCGATTTCGCGGCGATGTACTCCGACATCGGCCGTAAATCAATTCCGCCCGAGCGGCTGCTGCGCGGCTCGCTGATCCAGGCGTTCTACACGGTCCGGTCCGAGCGTCAGCTGATGGAGCGGCTCGACTACAACCTGCTGTTTCGCTGGTTCGTCGGGCTCGGCATCGACGATCCGGTGTGGGACCACTCGACCTACTCGAAGAACCGCGACCGCCTTCTCGCGGCCGACGTCGCAAAGAAGTTCCTGGCCGCGATCCTGGCGCACGGTCAAGTCGCGCCGCTGCTGTCCGGACGATCATTTCACCGTCGACGGAACCATGGTTCAGGCGTGGGCATCGATGAAGAGTTTTCTGCCGAAGGACGGCACAGGATCGAACGCGCCGCCGCCTGATGCGGGCAGTCCGCCGCCAGCGGATGAGCCGAGCCCCCGCCGCCGTCAAAGACCGAGCCAGACGCCGCATCTCCCGCCACACCATCCCCGACGCAAAGCCGCACCGATGACCACCGACACCGCCGACCAGCCGAAGAAGAGCCGCAACGCCGAGGTCGATTTTCACGGCCAGAAGCGCAGCAATGAGACGCATGCGTCCGTCACCGATCCGCAAGCGCGGCTGTACAAGAAGGGCAAGGCAAGGAGGCGAAACTCAGCTTCATCGGGCACGCGATGACCGAGAACCGGCACGGGCTCGTCGTCGAAACCGAGATGACGCAGGCGACCGGCACCGCCGAGCGGGAGGCTGCCAAGCTCATGATCGAGGCGCACGCTCCGGGCTCGGAGCGTCGCATCACGGTCGGCGCCGACAAGGGCTACGACACGGCCGACTTCGTCGCCGATCTCAGGGAGATGAATGTGACGCCGCACGTCGCGCAGAACAACAAGGGTCGGAGCCTCCGCGATCGACGCGCGAACGACGCGCCACGCCGGTTACGCCATCAGCCAGAAGAAGCGCAAGCTGGTCGAGGAGCCATTCGGCTGGGGCAAGACGATCGGCGGCCTTGCCCGCCCGATGCGTCGCGGTACGTCACGCCTGGGCTTCGTGTTCACGTTCACGATGGCCGCCTACGATCTCATCCGACTGCCCCGGATCTTCGCACAGGCCGCCGCCTGACGCCGGAACACAAAGGACAAGTCCCGCCGGCACGACACCCTCGAAAAACCACTCCGAAGGAATACGATCCCTCCCGAACGCCAATTTCAACAGCCTGCTAG
>CAVUIJ010000018.1:0-21125 GCA_963741505.1 uncultured Alphaproteobacteria bacterium
GCAATCGACGCGCACCTTCGGATTGCAGGGAGGCGCACTGGCCAATTCCTGTTCGCCGGCCGACGGGGTGTCGATAGCGGGCTGACGACGCGACAGTACGCCCGCTTGGTCGGTGAGTGGATGGGCAGCATTGGCCTCG
Organism: uncultured Alphaproteobacteria bacterium; assembly: GCA_963741505.1. Lineage (GTDB taxonomy): Bacteria > Pseudomonadota > Alphaproteobacteria > Rhizobiales > Hyphomicrobiaceae > JAKFWF01. The sequence continues at coordinate 140 of CAVUIJ010000018.1, forward strand.
ATCCCCTCAAGTTCGGCACGCACTCGCTGCGCCGAACCAAGGCCACGTTGATCTATCGGCGAACCGGAAACCTGAGGGCCGTCCAACTGCTGCTCGGCCACACCAAGATCGAGAGCACAGTGCGCTACCTTGGCGTGGAGATTGACGACGCCATTGAAATCGCCGAGAAAATCGACGTCTGAAGTCCCCGGGCAGAGCTGCCGCGCTCTGCCCGACCAAGAATGGTGAAGTCGGGCCACTTTCAGACGTGAGCATTTGCAGCAAAGAGTGCTTGCACAAGGTACCTACTCGATCAGCTCGTCCGCGCGAGCAAGCAGAGCAGGCGGGAAGTTGATGCCCAGCGCCTTGGCAGTTTTGAGGTTGATGACAAAGTCGACTTTCACCGCCTGGTGAACAGGCAGGTCTGCCGGTTTGGCGCCTTTGAGAATTCTACCAGCGTAGGTGCCAACCTGCCGATAGGCATCAGCAAGGTCGGTTCCATAGCTCATCAGGCCGCCCGCAGCAGCAAACTCGCGGTACGCATGAACCACGGGAATGGCATGACGCGCCGCGAGCGTGGCAAGTCGAACGGGGCGGTCCGTGAACAAATTGTCGGTACTTACTACAAGGGGCACGGGGTGTTCTTTTGTTAAAGTCGCGAAGGCAGTATCGATCTCGATTTCGTTGGCGGCATTCAGGACACGAAGCTCCACACCTAAAGCACGTGCTGCCTCGTGCAGCTCTTTCGTTTCGAGCTCTGTAGTCGCGCTTTTTGGATTGGCGAGGTAGCCGATAACGCGCGCAGTGGGTACTGTTTCGTGCAATAGCTGTAGTCGTTTTCCCATTACCACGGTATTTAGGACATTTACGCCTGTGATATTGCCGCCTGGCCGATTGAGGCTAGCAACTAGGCTGAACTGCACCGGATCACCGCCCATTGTGAACACGATTGGAATCGTGTTGGTCGCCGCCTTGGCAGCAAGTGCTCCTCCGGTACTAACCACGACGATCACGTCAATCCGACGACTAACCAGGTCGACTGCCAGCGCTGGAAGGCGATCGTTTTGGTGTTGCGCCCCGCGATATTCGATCGCCACGTTTTGCCCCTCAACATAGCCGATCTCCGCCAGACCCCGCCGGACGGCGTTCATGCGCTTACTATCAACTTCCAGCGACCCTATGGAAAGGAATCCGATCACGGGCATCGCCGGCTGCTGCGCGCGTGCGACGACCGGCAACGCGGTTGCTACGCTGCCGATGAGTGCGATGAAGTTACGCCGTGTCATCTGCCTTCCCTCAGCCGAGGATCACGCCACCGGAGCGTGGACAGTACCACATCAGTGGCGGGTGATGCGCATCGTAGGTTTTCGTGAAGGCGGTTATCAGTTCTCAGTTCTCAATGCTCATTGCTCATCGCACGCAGCTCGAAAGCGATGCTGCATCGCAAGAGTGGCGCGCAGCCGAGGACCGCAATGGGTCACGAAGAGAAATGATCGCATAGAGCATAAATCTTCCGCTTGACCCCCAGTTACCTGCCGACGTGTGACGGTGCACGAGGCCACGTGAGTTCCACGGCGAGAATCGTGGCCCGCTGGAGTGTAAGTCCGGGCCCCAGTTCACGAGTGAACTCGGTCGCTGCTGGGGTGAACTTGCTCGGGTCGGGAAAGGGTTCCCGGCCCGCTATTGGTCAGCCCAGCGCCCGCGTCCGATACTTCGAAGCGGTGGAACGGGGCAGCTGAAGGCTATCGCGAACCTCCGAGAACGTCGGTTCACGGCCGTGCATCATTCGGAATGCCTCGACAAACACCCGGACCTGCTCGGCCCGCGTCGGCGGGGTTGGCCCTGGTCGCGTCTCGACATCATCCGCCGCTGACCTTGACCGCCTGGTGGGTCCGAACGGGTGGGCGAATCCGATGAAGGCGAAGCCGAGCAGCAGCAGGGCAGTGGAAAATGCCAGCGACGGGAGAAGATCGACGGCCGCGCTGGGCAGACCGGTCAGGGCCGCGATGTGGTTCTCCACCTTCGGGGCATTGAGCCGGCCAAGTGCAGCCGTTGCGTCCGCAAGGCGATGACGCGCCACCGCCTCGTCGGCCTTCAATGTGCGGCACACCTTGCCGCAGCCGCCGGCCCGGATCTCGTCGCGCACCGCCGTCTCGATTTCGGCGAGTGCGCGCTGCTCGCGCTCGACGACCCACACAGCCGTCGCGCGATGCTCGTTCTCGGTCCTGGCAATGCGGGTCCTGTCCGCCCGGTGCGCCAGTTGACGCTCGGCCGACAACACAAAGCCGTAGCTCTCGCCAGCAAGCATGCCGACCAGCGTCAGCATGGCGATGCCGGTCCGTCCCGAGCGCCACGCCCCCTGCATCACCGGCACCGCCAGCGCCGAGCCGAACGCCAGGATCAAGACCGCGACGCACTCCGGCGCGGTCAGCACGAATTGCGTGAGTGTCGCCCAGGTGGCCCCGGCCGGCAGCCGGCCATCGAGCACGTGCTGCATGTTCAGCCCGGCGACCACTGCGACGAGGCAGAGGCCCATCAACAGGGACAGCCACCTCAACAGTCGATTGTCATCCATGGTCAAGTCTCCGTGCTTGATCGTGGGGAGGTCTGGGCGACAGCTGGGGCGCTCATGGTGCGTGAACGCTGCAATGACCGAGGTCGTCGTTGCCGCCCCGTCCGCGAGGCATCGCGCCGCTGTCGAGAGGTTGTGTCTGGGGAGCGGCGACGTCACCGCCTGCGATCTGATGGGCGACGCCGCGTGCGTGCCGCTATTCGGCGGGCTCGCCGCGCGTGACCACCGATCGCGCCGCCGGTATGTGCTTGTAGAGTGTGCTCGTCGCAACGCCGAGGCGTCGGGCAACATCGGTCACGCTGATCGAAGCGTCTTGCAGCAACGCCTTGGCCGCCGCGATATCCTTGGCCGTCAGCGCCGGCTTGCGCCCTGGCTTGGAGCCCCGATCCCGTGCCGCTTTTAAACCGGCCACCGTGCGCTCGCGGATGACGCCGCGCTCGAACTCGGCCAGCGCCGCCGAAGATGTGGAACACCAGCCGGCCGCCCGAGGTCGTGGTGTCGATGGCCTCGGTCAGCGAGCGGAAGCCGACGCCGCGCTGCTCAAGGTCCTCGACCGTCTCGATCAGCTGCTTCAGGGATCGCGCCAGCCGGTCGAGCTTCCAGACGACAATGCTGTCGCCCTTCCGCGCATGCCGCAGCGCCGCCTTCAGCTCAGGCCGGTCCCGCATGCGCGCCGGAGGCCTTCTCGACGAAGATCTCCTCGCAGCCGGCGTTTTTGCAGCGCGTCGAGCTGCAGGTCCGGATTTTGCTCATGGGTCGAAACACGCGCATAGCCGATCAGCATGGCCGTCTCCGAAAATCCATCTGCAACATAACATTTCGGAGATTTTATTTCAAGAGACAATTATCGGAGAAACAATGGCACCTCAGCGGGGGCATTCGGATGACCCGCGAGACCCTCCGACAAACGTTCGTTTGTCGGAGATGGTGCAGCTGCTGGCGCCCGACGGTCGTGGCCTGCAGCAAAAGATCACTACCGTGCGAATTGTGTCACAGTTGGAGCTGGTAGAATGAATTGATCGGCGCCCACCAGTTCGCACTTGCTCACGAGGCCAGCATGCCAGAACCGCCCCGTCTGCCGCTGCCGCCTGAGGTCGCGGCAATCCTCAAGAAACTCGACAGGCTCCTTGAAAGCGATAACGAGCAGAATGGCATGCTGCCTGAACCGGTCCGATCGCAGATGGCGAACGGTCTCGACTGTGACGAGCTGCCAGGTGCGCAGGGCGAGTTCGGGCGCGCGCCGTCCAACCCCATTCCCACGAACGGGCCGCTGGGCCAGGTCATCTATCTTTCGCGGTTGCGCACAAACGCCGGAAGTCCGGTCATGTTTCACCGAGTGCGCGCCGAAGAGGAGGCCGGCGGTGCAGTCGACGTGTACGAAGTTCTCTCCCTCGATGGCGCGGTGCGCGAGACATTGTTCTTGTCAATGTATCATCCGCGCAAGAGCAGGAAGGTACCGCGCGGGTACACGTACGCCGCCAAGCTGGATCCGAGCAATCTCACTTATGGTGTGAACCACATCGTGGCGAACTTTCCCCAGAAGCTGGACGCTCACATTCGTAAGTGGCAGATGGATTTGCTTGGCATTCCGCTACCTGTTGCCCGCGTGCGCGAGACCATTAATGGCTCGAGGTTTCATCCCTCGATGCTCGATGACGTGGTGGACAGCGCAGACCAGGGTTCCGTCGAACGGCAAATGCGAGACGATATTTTGAAGCTCGTACACGCAAGCCAAGATCCGCGCTTCAAGGGAAAGGGCGTTGTGATCGGCATAGACGGCATTGTACGTGCGATGCCAGCGGAGCAAGTCGAGATTGGCGATGCGGTCGTCCCGCGCCGAGAAAAGCAACCCGACGTTGCCGAAGTGGATAGCGCGGGCGGCGAGCAGCACTCAGGGAACACCGCCGACGATCGTCATGAAAGTGCCGAGTTGAATATCCAGAGCCCGGGGACGCTCAGCATAAGCGATAAGCCGACTGCGGACGACTTCAGGAACGCTATCCCACTGGACGTGGGTAATTTCATGCCAAATCTGACCGGCAGGGGTTGGGACCGCGCCCTTGCTAAGGCTGAGGCGCGTCGGAAAAATCAACCCCTCGCCTCCAACATGGACGGTGCAGGGGCAGAACAGGTGCCAGACGAATACTCCAAGGACATGCCGATGCACGAGCGCGAGGCGAGAGCGAAGGAAGCGCACAAACGGCTAAAGAAAACGCTGGAAGCGCGAGCCGCAGCACCCTCGAAACGCGGCTCCAGCGCGCCGGCTTCCAATCCCGGATCGCCGAAGGCCAATGACAGACCAATGACGGCAGTATGGGAGGGCCGACAGGTGAACGCAAACGTGATCGCCGCTTGCATTCTCGGCGCAGCTATTGTCATCGGCACCGTCGTCACGGCCGGGCGATACACAATTTCTGGGCCCACTGCCAACTCATCGTCAGTATTTATTCTTGATCGATTTACGGGGCAGGTACGCCGCTGCAATGCTGAGTGTGAAGTCTTGCCCCCCGGCGCCCAGTGAGACGACGGTCGCCAAGACGGCGCTGCCGGCCAAGACGCCGACGAGACGCGCGCGAGAACCAATCGGCCCTCGCGGAGTGAGGTTCGCAAGATGGCATCGGGTCAGCGAACTACTCGAGCGCCATTCCGAGTGCCTTCATCGAGCGGATCAGCGCGGAAATTTCCCGGCGCCGCGCAATTCTTTCCGCCGTGTAGCGTCCGTGCTTGAGGGCATTCTTATTGCCCTTCGGTGCTCCCGGCGACAGTCCGCCGTGCAGCCGGCATCGGCCGTTCGGCATCGCTGGTGACCGACACCGGCTCCCGCTCCTGGTCCGCGCTCCACATCGCTGGCTGAGCAGCATGGGCAATTTGCTTTGCATGGGGTTGATCCTCCAGTTTCGGTCGATCCCCTCCCCCGGGGGTCTCAATCGTGCCTATGACGGCCTGGCCGCCGGAGTGGACGTGGACATGTTCGACAGTGACCTTCTGCTGGCCCTTTCCGCGATGGCGGTTGAGTGCTTCGATCAGCACCGCGAAGGTGCGGGATAGCTTGTTGGCTTGGCTCAGGTTCTCGCGCCGTCCGTCGAACGACTGTTCGCCGATCATGGCGCGCCGATAGCATTCCATCGCGGCGTTGTGTGCGGCAAGAAGCTGAGCCGCGAACATACCCTCCACCTCGTCTTTCGGCCCAATGCCAACAAGCCCGGCAACGGTTGCACCGAATTGCCGGTTGCGAGTCTCGTTGTTGGAATGCTTGAGCCACACCGTTTCAATGGTCTGTGAGGCGAGTGTGTGGTTCCAATTGTCCGATTGCGACCCACCAATGCGCTTCAACGTCCCCTTCTGATCATTGGGGTCATTTGCAATGATCGTCGTCGCTTGCTTGTCGTCAGAAGCAGGTTTCTTCGTGCTCATCAGGCGTCCTCATCATCAAATTGCGGGTCCCGGCGCTTCCTTTTTGCCGGCGCGGCGTCTTTATTGCGCACACACAAGCAACCTACGAATTCGACGCAGTGAGCCGCTCGACGTCACCCATCAGGGTGGGACACTGCCACCACGGCACCGCCGATTCTGTTGGCGTAAATCGTCGCTCAAGCCGTCTGACATTTTTCATCGTCGGGCCGGCGAGGTAGCGAATGACGGCATGTTCGGCGTCGAGCATCTCGATGATATCGCCGCGCCTGGGAGCCAGAGCCATCCCGACGATGAGGCCCCAGCTCTCGTGGTTATCCGATGGGCGCATGCCGATCAACTCCGAATAGCTCTTCGAGCGCCCATTCGCATTCGATCGCCTCGATCCACCACCGCGACCCTAAGAACTTCCGGGTTTCGGCAATTAGCCGGCGACCATTGTGATCGCGCGGGGCAGGCAACTTGTCGAGCGCGGCAACGATCCGGCGCCGCAGCCCGTCAGCTTTTACATGCCATGAACCAGGGCTTACCCCGCCGGGATCAACCCCGTCGCGCCCGCTACCGTTGCCGCCGGCAATGTCGGGCAAGCAATGTGAACCGAAATCGGCGTGATGTTGAAGCTCAACTACGATCTCGCCTTTGAGCTTGCGAAGTGTGTTCAGCACGTCGGGGCTCAGAACACTACGCGGCCCGCGATGCACGATGGCGTCACCGTCGAGCCGCAGCGTCACGCCCGCGCTTGTCAGCCGGGTAATGAGGGCTCGAGCCGGGGTCATGTGCGGCCCTCGACGATGTCGTCGTCATCAACCGAATGGCCATTATAGTGAAGGTGCTCATTCTCCCCGTGCGCAGGATCATGATCATCTTCGTCATTTTGATCATGTTCGATAGCCGAAGATGATCCTCGCGAATGCCCATTCTGTCGAAGGCGATCATGATGATCATGATCATCATGACGGCTGTGCTGATCACCTTCGGTCGGCAGGCTCCACATCCACCCACCGGTCATATGGCTTTTCGTGGCCTGGACCTTCAGGCTGGCTTTGGCGCGTCGGAGCGTAATCTCGGACACGCCGGCTGCCCTGGCTTCTTTGAAAATGAACTTTACCGCCTTCGGTCCGTCTTCGAGCAATTGCGTGAGGAAGGACTTGGCGTCGCCGATCGCGCCTGCATCATCGGTATCGTCCCGGTCGGTCTGCAAAGCGTCCTCCGCCGAGATCTCGATTGGCGTCGGATCAAAGACGACTTTCGATGTGCTGATTCCGCCGGGCAGATCAGCGCCTTCGATGGCGTAGGTGAAGCCCTCACGATCGTTGCCGATGTTGTTCTTGAGTGGCGTGAAGATCCGACGGATTTCATCCTGACGGTGCTTGGCCACGAGCCAAGCCGACCGGCAGGCCGCCACGAACGCGCCCGAGCCCGAGACCCGCGAGGTGGCTGCACCATCTGCGACTCCCTTGTTGAGATGCGACACCAGCACGACCGCCGCGCCGATCTCGGCCGCAAGGGTCTGCAGTGGCGCCAACGCCGACCGCACATCGCTGTTTTTGTGGCTGTCCAGGCGGCCGAGATAGGCCGAGATGGGGTCGATCACTATGAGCTTCACATTGCCGATCTTATTCGCGAGCGCTTGCAGCGCCCCAATATCGCGACCGAGATCGAACAGGTATTGCTGCGGCTCTCGCTGATCGCCGGACCGTATTACCCAGTCGAGCAGATGAATCCGTTTACGATCTGCACCAGCAACATCGAGCCGAGGTACGATCGTGTCGGCAGCGTCGTCTTCGCAACACACGAATATGACGTTGCCAAGAGGGGCGTCCGAGCCGTCAGGCCATCTGCCGCCGGTCGACACCGCAGCAGCAAGCAGTGCGGTTATCTGAGATTTGCCGAGGCCCGGCTGGCCAGCAATCAGATTGACCTTGCCGAGTGCGATTTGCTTCGCCCACAGCCAGCTGACCGGCACAGGCGCAACATCGGCGAGACACCGGGCGACATATGGAAGCTTGGAAGCCGAATTGCGCGCGTTACTCATGACGCACCCCCCCTGGTCCGACAGTGCATCGCCTGCCGACCGTCGAGCCCGCCGACGCGGTTAAGGTCTTCGAGTTCGAGGAGTTGATCCGCATTCATAGCGCGTCCTCCTCGATTGACGGCACGCCGCCTTTGAGCAGATCGTTGAAGTCCATGCCGTGCGGTGGGCGAGCGATGCGAACGCGCCGTCTCTCCAGCTTCCAGCGCCGAGCGCAATCCTGCGCTGCCGCCTCGCCCGGATCGTCGCCATCGGCGATCACGATCACGTCGCGGATGTCGCGCGGCAGATCGAGGGTACGAAGGCCTGAGGTCGAAAGCGCAGCCCATGCCGCATGGCTGGTGGCCTGCATAGCAGCGAGGCAGGTTTCGATGCCTTCGCCGACCAGCAGTACATTGGACGGTTCTGCGAGACGTACTGCGCCACCGCGACAAGGCCCGAGCATCATCTTCGCCGGTTCGACCGGTGCTTTCCCCTGCCCGTCACGGGCGAGAAAGGTGCGGTGAATAGCGATCGGCCCATCATCTACGCCGCGTGTGACAAGCGACACCATCGCCGGCCAGATGCTGCCCGAGGGATGCTTCAAGCCGGCATGAAAACGGATAACCGGCGGCGGCGCGATATGCAGGCCGCGCGAACGCAGGTAGGTTTCAACCGCCGTTCCCCGGGCGGGTCGCGATGCCTGCCAGACGGCAAGTGCCGTCGAGGTGCGTCTCACCGCGTCGGGATCGGGTACGGCTGGAGTTTCGCGACCGCTGTGTCTAGGCGATTCGCCTTCATGCCAACCTGCTGCGTGCCACACACCGCGCGAGCGAAGAGCGGCGATCACGTCACGCTGATCGCATCCGGCATGGCACCGCACAAGCACCTTTCCGTCCTTGGCTTCGGTGATCGACAGACTAGGTTCGCGATCCTCATGCGCCGGGCAACACGCCATCCACGTCCTGCCCGCTTTGCGCCCGCCAAGGGCCTTGGCGATGGTTTCAGCTTTCATGGCGGGCCTTGCCGGCATCCGGAGCGAACAGCCCAACCGTGTTGTTCCGAGCTACAACTGCCATCTCGGTTTGCTGCCGTTCGGCAGGGACGGCGACAGCGTTCGCACACGACTGCAGGGCCTTGCGCCGCCTTTGAGGCAGCAAGTCGAAAAATGTCGGCATTTGCCACCTCAATCGATCAGATCGGCGTCGGTCACATGGCTGCTTAGCCAGGCGTTGATCTCACTTCGACGCCAATAGTTCCGGCCATTGATCGTGATGTGCTTCGGGAAAATGCCGGCCCGTTCCCAGCGCCACACTGTCATGTCTGAAGTTGGGATCAGGTGGCGAAGCTGACGGCGACCAATGAGCTGATCAGGCACCTCCGACGGCCCCTCCCTTGAATGCGCGCGCATCATCACGAACCTCGTGTGTTGTTGAACATGCGCACATGATCGACCGTGCTAGGGTGCACTACAATGTGGGGCTACTGCACTTTCTTGCCTTTGAGGCCCGGCCACATTTTTAGAATGTCCTCGGCGGCGTCGATTTCGCTTAAGCGATAACGTTCTTTATGCTGGCGGTACATGTCGCGCCAAAATTTGTAGATTTGGTGGGCGACCGAAAATTTCGGGTCCTTGGCCTTTGCGGAGCGTAGCCGTGCGCGCCAGTCCAAGAGGCGCTCGTGATCCGGCCGCTCGCTCTGCCGGCCGCGCTTCTTTATATTCTTTGGAAGAGCGGCACCAATGGCTCCAGCTACCCGTGCCACCCGACACGCCGCTTGTTCTTCGCTGAGGCCACCGGCTATCAGCATTTCGATGAGGGCTGCTGCCGTTGCGTAATCCGCGATCGCGACGTTTGTCGTGCGTCGCTTTGGAGTCCATTTCGAAGGCATTAGCCTAGGCGGGCGGCGTCCTTCGTTGAGATCGCCGAGATCACCAATGAGGTCTGTGAGAATGTGCAGCGGTCCGACGTCGGCATCGGGAAGTTGGCCCAAGAAATCCGATATTGCCACGATGACGTCGGACCAGCCTTCTCGTTGAACTTCCGGATTGGCGGAGGTGCGGTACTTAAGTGTCGCCACATCCAACGTCGTCAGGAACGCACGGAACTGTTCAGCGTCAATGCAGATCGCCTCTCGTTGAGCCATGGCTGATCATCCCTATCACAACCAATAATGCCGACCAAAACACCGCTGTCACTGAACGACACGAGCGATCAAGGCGTCCCAGCGCTGGAGTGCGCCTCGGCGGTCTTCGAGATAGAGGGCACGATTATAGACGCCAGCGACGCCGGCCTTCGCAGAGCCGGTTACGTGGTTCACGACTGCTTCGACGACATGCGGTGCAATTCCCAGCTGTTCGTTCATCATCGTCACCATTGTTCGACGCAGATCATGCAATGTCCATGGCGGGATCGGTGACCTGCGCTGGGAGTTGACCAACTCAGCGATCCGACTGTCGACACGAGCCTTCGCCTTGCTGAATTCCGGACACGGGCGTGTCGCCGGTGCTGGAGAACACGTACGGCCCAGTGCGGGGGGTTGTGCGGAGGATGGAGACAGCCTGCGGCGGGAGCGGCACCAGGTGGGCAAGACGATTCTTGGTCCGGGTGCTCGGGATCTCCCAAACTGCCCGATCGGTGTCAAAGTCCGGCACTTCGTCCCAGCGCATGCCGGCGACCTCATTGCGGCGTTGACCTGTCAGCATCAGGAGCTTGAACAGCGGTCCGAACAAGCCGGCTTCCTTATTGAATGCCGCCCAGACCAGTCGCAATTCGTCCTCAGACAAGACCCGTTCGCGCGAACTCAGACTACGGCTCAGTCGGATACGATCGATGGGCGATGTCTCGATGATCTCGCGGTCCACGCACCAGTTGAAGAATTTGCGTAGGTAGGCCAGCGATAACCGCGATGCCGCCTTGGCACCGCGCGCGTCGATGGAATCCAAGAGGTCTAAGACGTCGCGCTTCTTGATCGAGCTGACAGGCCTGCTGTGCCAGACTGCCGTGTCCTTGCCAAATAGGATGCGGCGGTACTCTCGGGTTGTGGAATTTCGTAAGTTGGGCTCGACGTGCCTGGCCATGAACTGTTGGGCCAGCCGGCCAAACGTGTTCTCGACGTCGATCTGACGCTTGAGCCGCTTCGCTTCTTCGACGTGGCGCGGATCAATGCCTTCCGCGGCCAGCCCCAGGATTTCTTGAGCGCGCTTGCGGGCCTCTGCCAATTTCGTAGCTGGATGGCGGCCGATGGTCAGCCGGATTAGCTTGCCATTGACACGTGTCATGACGAACCAGGCCTTGGTGCCAGAGTGCGAGACGCGTAGGCCGAACGAGGGCAACAGTTCGTCGAAATACTCCGCCTGTCCTGCTTTGGGCGGCCGGACTCGTTCGATGGAAGCGGCTGTCAGTCTCTTGCGAGCCATGGTGCTAGGTAACGCCAGGTAACAGATGCGACGCGTTATAGATGGTGATGCTATGTTAGGATGCGATACAATGATTGGCCTGTTATGCAAGGAAAAACTGGCATCCTTGATGGGTTTCCGTTATGGCGTGTTACCATGAGATACTAGAGATCTGCTTACTACGAATTTGGGGGTCAGAGGTTCGAATCCTTTCGGGCGCGCCAATAAAATCAATGGGTTATGTCATTTAAAGCTACGCGGGCGGTGGTGCCTGGGTACTGCGGGGGTACTGGGCTTCCATGCGTACTCACGTTCCTCAATGTTCTCTCTGATTGTCTTCTGCAATGTGATTTCGACGTGCGGTGTTCAGTCGCCGCTTCCTTCGAGGTAGTCACGCTCGGGCCAATAGCCGGTTAACTACTGCGTCACACAACAGCGCGCCATCCCCCTTTCGAATTCAAACTTTCCCCGAAATAACACTCCGGACTTCTCCCTCCACGCGAAAATCGTCCGCGGCGACGAAGGGCGCAAACTCACGGTTCACGGACTCGAGTATCACGCGTTCACCGTCGATCCGAACCCGCTTTATGACGCTCTCCTCGTTGTTCACACAAACGCAAATCTTGCCATCAACTCGGTCGTTGGTCCGCCGCGCGATGACGAGGTCGCCTTCATGAATCGTCGGCTCCATAGACCTACCCTTCGCTCGGACCATGAAGGCTTCTGACGACGGGAACGGCAGGAGCCGAGCACCGATCGGAAATCGATCGATGGGATTGCCGTCGAGGATCGACCCGTTAGGGCCGCAAGCTGCAAGGCCGTAGACGTTGATCAGTGCCACCGCTGGCTCGGGCCCACCCTCCAAGACCTGATAGTCACGGGGATTGTACGGGTTGCGCTTGATATAGCCCTTCTTTTCCAACTGCTGAAGGTGATGAACGACCACGCTCGTCGACGATGCGCCGACGGCTTCTTGTAGGTCGCGGATCGTCAGTTGTTCCTCAATTTGGCGCCGCAGGAGCTCCAACAGCTCGGTCTGGACGGGGTGTAAGGGCTTATCGCTCATACCGACACACTACCTTATCCACGGCAAACATCTAGAACTATCCGCCGTGTTCTATTGCTTGTTCTAGTTTTATGTGACATAAGGTGTTGCCCGAGTCGAACCGTCACAGGAGTGACACCGATGGCCGATGTCCAGGTCACTTGCATCAACAAACCACACCGAGATAGCAAGCACGAGTCGATCACCCATCTTGGCGGTCCGACATGGCGCTGGCCGCGTCAAGATGTTGTGAATTCGATCAACGCCAAGACCAACACGTTCTACACGCTCGTCAACGGCAAACGGGCCAACGTCGGGGTCGTCGATGGTCCCAATGGCCAGTACCTTCGCACCTACGCCGATAACGTTTGGAATGACAACCTGCTCGCCCTTCCCGAGTGCAGTGCGTAACGCCCACGTCATCGCTCCAAATCCGAAAGATCTCAACATGACCAAGCAGACTTTGAAGCCGGGGCAGACGGCCCCTCGTTCCGGAGAGTACGGCATCGTCGGGCCGCGCGGCGGAGAGACCGGAAGAGAACGCACTGTCGTCCGGGGAGAGCCGATGCCTCCAACACCGAAGCCCGGTCAGCGTTACGTGATGGACCGTCCAGCTCACAATGGAGCGGGAACGGGCAAGAAGAAGTGAAAGTTCCCGGTCACTTCTGTTTCCGAATTTCGAGAACTAACTAAACTAAAAACAGACTACGCCGGATGCCGAGAATTCTCTTCTCGGCTCCGGCAGTTTGTCGCCCATGCTGCCCTGCTCAGGCTCGCTTGGGGCGCCTGGAGACTATGTGCCGCTTCGTTGAAGGCCTTCATAGTAGTCTCCTACTGATCTACGAGCGGTCATAGAGCCGCGTAAAAAGGACATGCCATGTGGACATCCGCGCGGCATGCAATTGCGGGCTGATACACTGGCGAAATGAACGACAACAACGACGGAGTGGCCGCTCAACATCGCGACCAGGGGAAGGACGCGACAGGCCCCGACTACGATTATTCCCTGACAATCGAGGAGACGGCGGATCGCTACGCGCGCGCCGGCCACCCAGAACGACCCGCACGCTTCAACGCTACTGTCTCAGCGGCCACCTGGATTGTCAGAAGGTCGCGACAGCCCTCGGCGACAAGTATTATGTCGCGCCATACTCTGTCGCGCGACATATTGCGCAAGTCAGCGAGCAGGCTGCGTTTATCCAGCGCACGACCGGTCGCGACCTGACGGGACAAGGCGCGACGTTTGTCGCCGCTCCGCAGAGCCACGACCAACCGCGACATGATCCTCCGACAAGCCCCGACACGTCGCGACCTACCGCGTCTGTCGGCACCGAAATCAGCAAGAGCAGGGAAGTGTCGCAGCCCGATGTCGTACGCAACGACGACCTCATGTCACGCTTTGTCGAACGCCTCGAAGGGGAGAACGAGTTTCTACGGAACCAACTCACCAAGAAAGATGAGCAGATCGAAGACCTGTCGCAGCGTTTCAAGGAAACACAGGGTCTGCTCGGTGCCGTCCAGCGAATGTTGGCGCCGCTGCTTGGTCAACCTGATCCGTTCAAGAATCCGCGGCCAGGCGAGGGAAGCATGCGCGAGCCGCAGGCCAATGACGCCGTCATGAATTAGCGGCCCGAGCTGTCGTGATCCTCGGACTGCGGCAGGGAAGTCGCAGGCCATTCTGAACGTCGTAAAATAACTGTTTCGCGACATTAAGCAGACTACGTTCTATACTCATCTCATGATCAGCAAGTTACGCGAAGCGATCGAGGTGTTGCACGAACTACCGCAGGAGCAGGCGGAGGTGATCGCGGACGCGATCATTGCGTTCGGTGAAACCAACGATGACCTGCAGCTCACCGACACGCAAGCCCGCGAAATCGAAGCACGCCTTGCGAGCCCAACGCCCCGCTACCTCACTATCGACCAGTTGCGCACGCGGCTCCAGCATTTCGGCGCATGAGGGTATTGATCCGCGATCAGGCCGCCGACGATCTCGAGCAGATCTGGGCTTACATCGCTGCAACCAGCCCACGCACGGCATACCAATGTCGTCCTGGCCATCATGCAGGCGATCGAGCGGTTGGCGGTGCTGCCTGAGGCCGGCCGCAAGGGCAAGGTGCAGAGCACATTGGAGCGCGTCGTTACCCGGCTCCCCTACATTATCGTCTACCGCCTCGACCGCGACGCCGACGCAATTCACGTGATCGGCATCGTGCACGGCGCCCGCGATCGATAGGTGTTGTCCACACGTCATCTGTTGCAGTGTGTGACACTGCCACTGATGATTGGATCATGAGCAAGCGCATCAAGCAGCCGGTCACCGTGACCTTGCCACCCGAATTCATCGCCCGGATCGATCAGCAGAAGGCGCGAGAGAGCCGGACAACATCCGAGATCGTGCGTGATGCGCTTCGTGTCTACTACCAGATCGGTGCTGCGCGCTCGCCAGCTATATGAGCGAGAAGAGCAGCGCACGTCGGCCGCGGCCACTTCCCTCCATCGCCAATGCCGAGACGTTCGTGCAGGAGCTCAATATCCTGCAGCTCGAAGGCTTGCTGTTCGACTTCAGCCGTAAACATGCCGACAAGACCGCCGATGTCGTCGAATCCAATGATGCGACGGGCCGCAGTGTTCGGCTCACCTTCGATCCGCGTTATGGCCGGCCTAGCATTCTGGCGTATCGCGTGCTGCAGGCCATTTTCCGCAAGCTCACCAGCGAGGGCTATCCATTCAGCGACACCGTGAGTTTTTCCCGGCACGAGATGATGCAGCTCGCTGGCCGCAGTATGGGCGGCGCGCAATCGCAGGAACTCTATCGTGCCGTGCAGCAACTGCGTCGCACCGATATCAGCTGCGAGATCGCCGACAAGACGACAGGCGGACGAGACGCAATGCTGTTCTCGGTCGTCAATGCCGCGTTGTTCTCCGAACACAAAGGACGCGTCCACGCCTGCTCCCTGACGCCCGACCCCATGATCATCAAGAGCCTCAACGACCGGCATTGGGCAGCATTCAACTGGGATCGCATGAAGCATCTCGATCCCGTCGGCATGGTTCTCTACAAGCAGCTGTTCTGGCAACTTTGCCGCCTAGCCGGCCGAACAGTGAAGGAGCTTCAGAGCGCCCAGGCTGACCACACCCTCGTCGTCAAATCGAGGTTGGCAGAGATGCGCTACAACAAGGATCTCGGCGACATCTTCTCCCATTGGCTTGGCGGCCTGAAGCTTCCGCCGCGCAAGAGCAAGATCCTCGAGAAGTATGGCGAGCGACTTGACGCACTTCAGGCCACGGGTCTGATTGGCCCCTACGATGTCCGTAAGTCTGCCACACCGGGAGGCTTTACCCTGATCGTCCGGCCGGGGCCGGCATTCGTCGCCGACTATCTCGACCTCTACCTTTCGCGCTATCAGCCGCGGCTCAAATACCAGGAAGCATCCGACCAGGCGACGATCGGCAACCCTTTGACCCTCGTTGCCGAATTCCACGCGAGCTTGAACGGCGCTGCCGTTGCCGACACCGACATGTTCAGCGAGAAGGATCGCGCTTTCGCCCAGCAGCTGATCGCCAAGTATGGACTGGATGATGCCCGTGAGCTTCGTCGCCTATGCTCTGAAAGCAGCAGCAACAGACGGGTACTCCGTCCGCCAGCTCGTAGGCGTGCGTCAATACGTCAATCCATGGCGTGCCGGTATCGACCCGGCACGCCGGCGCACGCGCCACCATCGATCGGTTCCCGATGAGGATGCCAAATCCAACCTACAGCATATCGGCGCCTACCTCGCCCACTTGAAGCCTGATCCTGCGTCGCCCCCGTCTCCCACGAAATAGCCGATTGCGCCTGCAAGCCGCTGCTGCTCATGCCCCATGCATGTGTGGTTTGAGGGACACCGAGGGGGTCATAATGTGTGGTTTGAGGGACAGCAATCGCCTCTTAATCGTGTGGTTTGAGGGACGACTTCCCTGCCCGTTTCGCCAGATCGTCGAGGCATTGAGCCATCGTTTGGCGCGACCAAAATCCGCATATCTTACTCTTCATATATACCTTCACATCAGAGCCGATGCGCGTTCGATTTCAGAATTCACCCAGAAGAAAAACACCGGCGCGGTCTATCGGAGCATGTCGCGATACACAGTATCGAACACGTCCGATAGAGCGAAAGAATCATACAAAAGACCGTACAAACTGTTTTGTATGTGCGTTTGTACACCCGAACCGCAAAATGTCCTTGCAATACAATGCACACACCCCCTTTGTCGGGCGGAAAAGCCGCCCGACCCCGCGCCTTCACCGTCTCCCTCCGGTCAGTACCGCCTTGCCCGGACGATGGGGTTGCGCCGAGTCTGACGCCCGTTGGGTCGAGCAGGCGGGGATGTGCCCACGATGTCGGATGTGGACACAAAGGCGAAGCGGCGCGAACAAGCGGTGGCCGGAGGCGCTGAAGCGCGAGATCGTCGCAGCGTCGATGGCGCCGGGAGCTTCGGTTTCGGTCGTGGCGCGCCAGTACGACGTCAACGCCAACCAGGTATTCAGCTGGCGTCGCCGCTATCGCGTGGCGGAGCAGCCACCGGCACCCGCGCTATCGACGCCGGGCTCGTGCCGGTGACGATCACGCCGCGAGCCGGATGGCGAGAGAGCGCGTCGCCGCCCGCGCCGGCTGTTTCGGAGACGATCGAGATCGAGGTCGGCGGCGACTACCGTGTTCGCGTCGGCGCCGACTTCGACGGTCGCGCACTGAAGCGCGTGCTCGACGTGCTGAGGAAGCGATGATCCCGGTTGCCGTCGAGGACGTGCGCGTGTGGCTCTCGGTCGGGCGGACCGACATGCGGCGCGGCATGAACGGGCTCGCGCTGCAGGTGCAGGAGACGCTCGGTCGCGATCCGCTTCGCCGGCGATCTTTTCGTGTTTCGCGGAGCGCGTGGCGACTCGTCAAGATCCTTTGGCACGACGGCCTCGGGCTGTCGCTCTACGCCAAAGAACTGCCTTCATACTGCACCTTTTTCATCTTCAGCTGATAGCTTTGGCTTGCTGGCATTTTGCGCGCGCGCGGCTGCCCGATCAACGAGCCGGTTCCAACGGCTGCAGTGCTTTTGCGGCAGATCTGCATCGGGAATTTCGTACAGGCAATAGTGCCCGTTGTAGGCGTGGCTGGTGATGATGCCGTGCTTGGCCCATCTGGCGACAGTGTGCTCATGGATATTGAGGCGCGCCGCCGCTTCCTGCCTTGTCAGCATTCCACGCTCGCGCAGGCGATCGTAGCGCGGGCGCAGTTCGTATTCGTGCACGAGATAGGCAACGCGCAAGGGCGTGAAGCGTGCGTCGTGTCGGCCGCGGCGCGCCGCCTCGCCCGGACGATATCCGTGTTGGTTGAGGTGTTGGGCGATCTCGGAATAGATGTGGTCATCGAGGAGTTTGTCGACGAGTTCGACGATGCCTGGCTGTGTCTTGACCTGCTCGGCGGAGGATTTCGGGCTCATGGTGGTGAGTGTCTGGATATTGCCGCCTTTGAAGCGGACGTGAACCCTGGTCGTTCCTTCCGCCGGCAGCTTGACGAGGGTGACATCCTCGATGATGTGGGCGAGCAGCCGCTTGCGTTCGCGGTTCGGGGTATCCGCGTCTGGCCCAGAGCTTTTGGAAGTCCGACGTCATCGTGACCAGCCGCTCGTGGACAGCCTTGTCGAGGACGACTTGATCGCGCTCCCGGGCGCTCTCGCGCTCCTCGCGGGCATTGGCCAGAATGCGAAGCTTCTCGTTCCATTCCGCTTCGAGCGTGTCGGCGACAAGGCGATTGTTGGGGTCGACGAGCATGAAGCGACGCTGGGCGAGATCGGCGTCCGCATGCGCGCGCTCGACCGCGCGGCAGCGCAGCCGATCTGCCTCGTCATGCCGTGCTTGGATCTCTTTGCGCACTTCGAGCGCCAGTTCGACGGCCGCCGGCGTCATCTGCTCGGCAATCAGCTTGCCGATGGCTTCATCGACGGGAGGGCCGGCGATCGACTGGCACAGGGGTTCGCCGCGATAGGTATGGGCGCGATCGCAAACATACCAGGCTTCCTGCCGGCCGCGCCGGGCGGCGTAGCGAACCCGAAAATGCCTGCCGCATTGACCGCACACAGCCCGTCCTTGCAGCAGCGCCGGGCCTTCTCTCGGGATCGACGCTCGCGCCGCGTCATAGCCGTGGCTGTTCGCTTTGAGCGTCTTGAGATTGTCCTGATATTGCTGCCCAGCTGATATAGCCGGGGTGAGCATCGGGAATGCAGGCGAGCCAGTCATCGTTGCCCCGAGCCCGGACGGTCTTCTTGCCATCGATCGTGCGCCGAAACTGGCGCCGGCCATAGGCGTAGGCGCCGGCGTAGCGCGGATTGCTCAGAATGCGCTGAGCCGTCGATACGGTCAGCGGCCGGAAAACCGTCTGGCTGTTGTGCAGGCGCGACGGGAACAGAAGACCTTCCCGACGAAAGGCTTTGACCGTCTGGGAGGCGGATCCGACGCGAGAAAACGTCTCGAAGAAATGGACGATCGTCTCCCTGACCTGCATGTCCGGGTCGAGCACGACATTGCCGGAATGGTCATAGACCAGCCCGGTTGGCAGGGGGCAACGAAACTCGCCCCGCTTGGCCTTGTTGAGGATGCCGCCGCGCAATCTGGCCTTGATCACGTGCAGCTCGGCTTCGCTCATCGTGCCCTTGAGGCCGAGCAGGAGCCGGTCGTTGAAACTTGCCGGATCGTAGATGCCGTCTTCGTCGAGGATCAGGGTGTCGGCGAGGGCGCAGATCTCCAGCAGACGCTGCCAGTCGGCATTGTTGCGCGCCAGACGGGAGACCTCCAGGCCCATCACGATGCCGGCGTGCCCCATGCCGACGTCGCTGACCAGCCGCTGAAAACCTTCGCGCCAGGCCGCCGACGCGCCGGACTCGCCCTGATCGTTGTCGATGACGATAACCTGTTCGTCGCGCCAGCCGAGGGCGACGGCGCGTCCGCGCAGCGCATATTGCCGCTTGGCGCTCTCGGCGTTCTCGACGACCTGCCGCATCGAAGACTGCCGGATGTACAGATAAGCGCCACGCTCAAGGTGATGAGGCTGGACTTTGTTATGTACGTTCATGGTGCCCTCCGCTCGCCGATACTCGTGGCAATTGTCGCAAGAACGTGAACGACGGCGTTGTGTCCGCCGGATACCGGCCAACTGGCCGACGATGGAGCGATCTGCTCTTGGGGCGAGCGTGCTGTTGCGATCAGCGCTCGCGCCCATCCCCACATGCCCCGGCGCAGAAACAGCGCGAGGCCGCTTCGGGCCTCGAGCGGCAGCGCTTCGCCGAGTGCTGCGCGACGCAGCACTTCGTACTGGGCCGCGATGGCCGACGATGCACATGCCGATGACGCGGCGCAGTTCACCTGCCGGTTTTTTTTAGCACCCGCTCGATCGTTCTGGGATGCAGCTCGACATCGAGTTCGTCGCGGACCAGCTTCGCCAGTTCGCGTGCGCGGAGGGGTTCGCCGGCAACCACCCGCGCCCGCAGGAATGCGAGAACATCGTCGTCGACCTTGTGAGGACCACGCGGGCCCGGCTTTGCCGGCACCAGTCCGGCGATCCCGGCCGCGTCGAAGTCCGCCTTGGCTTGATAGTAGGTCGGCCTGGATACGCCGTACTCGCCGGACGCCTCCGTCACCGACACTTTGTCGATGGAGACGCGACGCAGCAGCTCGTATTTGACCTGCACGACATCGTGCGGATCGAAGAACTCGCTGGAGCGAAACTTGGGGTCGCGCACTTTGTCCGGCGCAGGATTGAAGGTGCCCTCTTCGATGAGGGCGTCGGCCTTTGACCGCTTGCTGTCGTGCTTCGGGGGCATCGCAGGCTCTATGCGTACGACGCGGCACGTGTGTAGCTATAATTACGCCGCTTTTGACACTTTGTCAAGCCATCTTTCGCCCACATCTGTCACAATAGTGCCATTTAATAAATTCTATCGCTCATGCAGATCCATCCCGCGGCAAAATCCACTTTACATTGGCGGCGTAATTGCCTTTACGCCTCGTCGGGTGACTGCGTCGCCGATTTGCCCGAAAGGCGATCCACCAGATCGGCCAGCTCCACCAGGTCGGCGAACCGCACGATCGCCCGCCCATTGCCGATCACGACTTCCGGATCCGGACTCACAAGATCCGTCCATTGCGGAGGAACCGACCAGATGCCGGTATCTTCCGCCTGCAGCAAAATGCGTTCACCATGGCGATTGTATCGTCGGCCGACACACGGCAGCCGCCGTGAAAACAGCGGGTGAAACGGATGCGTGACCCGAACCAAATGCTGTTCTGCGCTGGTCGAGGCTGCATTCCCTATGTGTGTTACAAGCGGCTGGAGCGCGGCCGCTTCATTTGGCCGCCGACGGCCGAACGGCGCGGTCGCGATATCGGCCGCGCAGCTCGGCTACATGCTCGACGGGATCGACTGGCGCAACCCGGATCACACATTCCGGCCGGAACGTGCGGGATAGGAGCACTTTCTGCGAGCAGCGGACAGCGGCCTTGTGATTCCATTGGTGTATGGATTCGTCGGCGAACATCGAAAC
>CAVUIJ010000019.1:0-190514 GCA_963741505.1 uncultured Alphaproteobacteria bacterium
CGATCTGCATTCATACTGCACCTTTTGCGTCTTCAGCTGATGGCTTTGGCCGGCTGGCATTTTGCCCGTGCGCGGCTGCCCGATCAACGAGCCGGTTCCAACGGCTGCAATGCTTTTGCGGCAGGTCTGCATCGGGAATTTCGTACAGGCAATAGTGACCGTTGTAGGCATGGCTGGTGATGATGCCGTGTTTGGCCCATCTGGCGACGGTGTGCTCATGGATATTGAGACGCGCCGCCGCTTCCTGCCTCGTCAGCATTCCACGCTCTCGCAGGCGGTCGTAGCGCGGGCGCAGTTTGTATTCGTGCACGAGATAGGCAACGCGCAAGGGCGTGAAGCGTGCGTCGTGTCGGCCGCGTCGCGCCGCCTCGCCCGGACGATATCCGTGTTGGTTGAGGTGTTGGGCGATCTCGGAATAGATGTGGTCATCGAGGAGCTTGTCGACGAGTTCGACGATGCCGGGCTGTGTCTTGATCTGCTCGGCGGAGGATTTCGGGCTCATGGTGGTGAGTGTCTGGATATTGCCGCCCTTGAATCGAACGTGAACCCTGGTCGTTCCTTCCGCCGGCAGCTTGACGAGGGTGACATCCTCGATGATGTGGGCGAGCAGCCGCTTGCGTTCGCGGTTCGGGGTATCCGCGTCTGCCCAAAGCTTTTGGAAGTCCGCCGTCATTGTGACCAGCCGCTCGTGGACAGCCTTGTCGATGATGACTTGATCGCGCTCCCGGGCGCTCTCGCGGTCCTCGCGGGCATTGGCCAAAATGCGGAGCTTCTCGTTCCATTCCGCTTCGAGCGTATCGGCGACAAGGCGATTGTTGGGGTCGACGAGCATGAAGCGACGCTGGGCGAGATCGGCATCCGCATGCGCGCGTTCAATCGCGCGACAGCGCAGCCGATCTGCCTCGTCATGCCGTGCTTGGATCTCTTTGCGGACTTCGAGCGCCAGTTCGACGGCCGCCGGCGTCATCTGCTCGGCAATCAGCTTGCCGATGGCTTCATCGACGGGAGGGCCGGCGATCGACTGGCACAAGGGTTCGCCGCGATAGCTATGGGCGCGATCGCAAACATACCAGGCTTCCTGCCGGCCACGCCGGGCGGCGTAGCGAACCCGAAAATGCCTGCCGCATTGACCACACACAGCCCGCCCTTGCAGCAGTGCCGGGCCTTCTCTCGGGATTGACGCTCGCGCCGCGTCATAGCCGTGGCTGTTCGCTTTGAGAGTCTTGAGATTGTCCTGATGTTGCTCCCAGCTGATATAGCCGGGGTGAGCATCGGGAATGCAGGCCAGCCAGTCATCGTTGCCCCGCGCCCGGACGGTCTTCTTGCCATCGATCGTGCGCCGAAACTGGCGCCGGCCATAGGTGTAGGCGCCGGCGTAGCGCGGATTGCTCAGAACGCGCTGAGCCGTCGATACCGTCAGCGGCCTGAAAACCGTCTGGCTGTTGTGCAGGCGTGATGGGAACAGAAGACCTTCTCGACGAAAGGCTTTGACCGTCTGGGAGGCGGATCCGACGCGAGTAAACGTCTCGAAGAAATGGGCGATCGTCTCCCTGATCTGCATGTCCGGATCGAGCGCGACATTGCCGGAATGGTCATAGACCAGTCCGGTTGGCAGGGGGCAACGAAACTCGCCCCGTTTGGCTTTGTTGAGGATGCCGCCGCGCAGTCTGGCCTTGATCACGTGCAGCTCAGCTTCGCTCATTGTGCCCTTGAGGCCGAGCAGGAGCCGATCGTTGAAACTTGCCGGATCATAGATGCCGTCTTCGTCGAGGATCAGGGTGTCGGCGAGGGCGCAGATCTCCAGCAGACGCTGCCAGTCGGCATTGTTGCGCGCCAGACGGGAGACCTCCAGGCCCATCACGATGCCGGCGTGCCCCATGCCGACGTCGCTGACCAACCGCTGAAAACCCTCGCGCCAAGCCGCCGACGCGCCGGACTCGCCCTGATCGTTGTCGATGACGATAACCTGCTCATCGCGCCAGCCGAGGGCGACGGCGCGTCCGCGCAGCGCATATTGCCGCTTGGCGCTCTCGGCGTTCTCAACGACTTGCCGCATCGACGACTGCCGGATGTACAGGTAAGCGCCACGCTCAAGGTGATGGGGTCGTACTTTAGTATGTGCATTCATGGTGTCCTCCGCTCGCAGATACTCGTGGCAATTGTCGCAAGAACATGCACGACGGCGCTGTGTCCGCCGGATACCGGCCAACTGGCTGACGATGGCGTCATCTGCTCTTGGGGCGAGTTTGCTGTTGAGATCAGCGCTCGCGCCCATCCCCACATGCCCCGCCGCAAAAAGAGCGCGAGGCCGCTTCGGGCCTTGAGCGGCAGTGCGTCGCCGAGTGCTGCGCCACGCAGCACCTCGTACTGGGCCGCGATGGCCGACGATGCACATGCCGATGTCGCGGCGGAGTTCACCTGCCGGTTTTTTTTAGCGCCCGCTCGATCGTTCTGGGATGCAGCTCGATATCGAGTTCGTCGTGGACCAGCTTCGCCAGTTCCCGAGCACGGAGGGGTTCGCCCACAACCACCCGCGCCCGCAGGAATGCGAGAACATCGTCGTCGACCTTGCTGGGCCCCCTCGGGCCTGGCTTTGCCGGCACCAGTCCGGCAATCCCGGCCATGTCGAAGTCCGCCTTGGCTTGATAGTAGGTCGGCCTGGAAACGCCATATTCGCCGGACGCCTCCGTAACCGACACTTTGTCGATGGAGACGCGACGCAGCAGCTCGTATTTGACCTGCACGGCATCGCGCGGATCGAAGAACTCGCCGGCGCGGAACTTGGGGTCGCGCACCTTGTCCGGCGCTGGATTGAAGGTTCCCTCTTCGATGAGGGCGTCCGTCTTTGATCGCTTGCTGTCGTGCTTCGGGGGCATCGCAGGCTCTATGCGTACGACGCGGCACATGTGTAGCTATAATTATGCCGCTTTTGACGGCTTTGTCAAGAAATCGTTCACCGACATCTGTCAGTATATTCGCCATCTAATAAGTTCCATCGCTCACGCAGACCTTCTCGCGGCGTAATCCGCTTTACATTTGCGGCATAATTGACTTTACGACACGCCACGCGATTGCATCGCCGATTTGCCTGAGAGGCGATCCACCAAATCGGCCAGCTCCACCACGTCGGCGAACCGCAAAACCGCCCGCCCATTACCCATCACCACTTCCGGATCCGGGCTCACAAGATCCGTCCATTGCGGAGGAACCGACCAAATGGCGGCATCATCGGCTCGCAGCAAAAGGCGCTCGCCATGACGATTGTATCGTCGACCGACACACGGCAGTTGTCGCGCGAACAGCGGGTGAAAAGGGTGCGTGACCTCAACCAAATGCTGATCTGCACTGGTCGGGGCTGCATTCCCATGTGGGTTACAAGCGGCTGGAGCGAGGCCGCTTCGTCTGGCCATCGGTGACGCGCCTGGAGCGGGTGGGCATCCGAAGGGCCACGCAGGCTACAGCATTTCGATCTCGGCCGCGCAGCTCGCCTACATGCTCGACGGGATCGACTGGCGTAACCCGGTTCACACATTCCGGCCGGAACGTGCGGGATAGCTGCGCTTTCTGCGAGCGGCGGACGACGGTTTGTGATTCCCTCAGGCGCATGGATTCGCACCGATCCGACGACATCGCCGAGCGCTGAGAGGCCGAGCTGGCACTCGCCCGCGCCCAGAACGGCCGACGACGAGGCGACCATCGCGCGCCAGAACCTGGAGATCGCCAAGCTCAAGCGGCAGATCTACGGTCCCCGCTCGGAGCGCACGGCGCGCCTTATCGACCAGATGGAGCTGGGTCTCGAAGAGCTGGAAGCCGCCGCCACCGAGGACGAGATCGCCGCCGAGCGGGCGGCCGCCAAGACGACGAACGTTGCGCCGTTCACGCGCAAACGCCCGTCCCGCCAGCCGTTCCCGGAGCACTTGGCCCGTGAGCGCGTCGTCATTCCAGCCCCCACCACCTGCGAGTGCTGCGGCGGCAACCGTCTGCGCAAGCTCGGCGAGACGGTGACCGAGACGCTGGAGGTGATCCCGCGCCAGTGGAAGGTGATCCAGCACGTGCGCGAGAAGATGACATGCCGGGACTGCGAGAGGATAGCCGAGCCGCCGGCGCCGTTCCATGTCTGCCCACGCGGCTGGGCGGGGCCGAACCTCTTGGCGATGCTGCTGTTCGAGAAGTTCGGCCAGCATCAGCCCTTGAACCGACAGGCCGAACGATATGCGCGCGAGCGTGTGCCCTCGAGCCTGTCGACGCTCGCCGATCAGGTCGGTGCGGGATGCGCCGTGCTGGAGCCGCTGCTTCGGCGCGTCGAGGCGCACGTCTTCGCCGCAGAGAGATTGCACGGCGACGACACCACGGTGCCGGTACTCGCCAAAGGCCGGACCCACACGGGACGTTGCTGGGTCTATGTCCGGGATGATCGGCCATTCGCAGGTCGCGCACCGCCGGCCGCGATGTTCTATTATTCGCGTGATCGCGGCGGTGCGCACGTCGAGGAACACCTCTCGCGATGGCGGGGCATCCTGCAGGCCGACGCTTATGGCGGCTACAATCGGCTGTATACGGTTGACAGAACTCCGGGGCCGATCCTTGAAGCAGCCTGCTGGGCGCATGCGCGCCGGCCGTTCTTCGCGCTTGCAGACATCGAGGCCAGCGCCCGCCGCAAGGCCGAAGGCAAAATGCCGGCGCCGATCTCGCCTTTGGCGCTGGAGGTCGTGCGGCGCATCGATGTGCTGTTCGATATCGAACGCGGCATCAACGGCCGGAGCGCCGACGAGCGCCGCGCCGTGCGCCGGGAACTGAGCCGGCCGCTCGTCGACGAACTGGAAGCTCGCATGCGTGCCGAGCGGCCGAAGCTCTCGCGTGGCAGCGATCTCGCCAAAGCCATGGATTACATGCTCAAGCGCTGGACAGCCTTCACGCGCTTCCTCGACGATGGCCGCATCTGCCTGTCGAACAACGCCGCCGAGCGCGGCTTGCGCGGTATAGCGATGACCGAGTCATTCTGCACCTCCTTCGTAAGTGCCTGGAAACATTGAGAGCTGATTTTCTGGATTTGCCCGACACGGGCGACCTTTTTGCTTCAGTGCGGCTGTCACCGGCTCGCTCGTGAGATCGACAGCGCGGATCTGGTGCGGCGCGTCGGGGATGATCTGCTCGCTCTTGAGGACGCCGGCATTGATGAGCTTGCGAACTTGATGATGGCTGACGCCAAGTTTTGCCGCCGCATCGCGCATCGTCAGCCACTCGCCGTCCATTTCGGCGGGACGATAGCCGTGGATGCCTCGTACTCGGCGAATGTCGCCGACACGGCGTGCCGTCCATGTTTTGCTTTGGCCAGTCGCAATGCCCATGCGGTTCAATGATGCGGCGATGTCCTGATCGGACCATCGACCAGCCATGCTGCGCATGATTGCGATCGCCTCATCTGCGGTGTGACGGCCGTGCTCGCCGGTTTTAGGCTTCTTGACGCGCAGCTCGGAATGCTGACCGCCCTTCCAGTGGATGACGAGAACGATCTCGCCAGCTGCCGTGTCGACGTCGGCGATGATCTCGGTGATCAGTGCCCGCACTAGGCGTTGGCGCGTTCTCATTGTCGTTCTCTTTGACTTCCATGCCGCCGAGAGGTCATCGGCCAATCCGGCGAAGTCGGGACGCGCATCGCTTACTACGGGCGCTTGCATTCCATCGAGCCGCTGTCGACACGCCTCGACCCGCTGAAGCGCTCCTTCCCATGCCTTCTCCAGTTGCGCCGCGATGAGGCGATTGTCTGGATCGCAGGCAGCGTAGCGACGTTCCGCCAGGGACGCATCATACTTGGCCTGACTCAACTCCATCTCGGCAATGCGCTGCCGATCATGTGCTTCATCCCTCAGCATGCGCTCGGCCTCCTTCGATGCCTCGATCGCGATCGGCGTCACGGCGTGCAACATCTCGGCGGCGATCGTCTCGTCGATGTGTTTGCCGCCCATCCTGAAGCAGCGCTTGTGGCCCAACTGCAGGTTCGGACTCTCGCACCCGTAGACGGGCCGCGGATAGCGACCGGTATAGGTGACTTTGAGCTTGCGACCGCATCGGCCACAACAGATGAGACCGGCGAGTAGCGCCCGGCCTCCTCGTCCCGACTTCGCGTCGCCGACCTTGCCGTAGGCGTTGCCGGCGAGCACGGCCTGATTGCGCTCGTACTCCGCCCATCCGATGTAGCCCTCGTGGTGATCCTTGATGAAGACCTCCCAGGCGTCCATCGGCTTGCGGTGGCCATAGCTCTTGCGCGCACGGCCATCGACGATCTCTGTACGCTTCTCGCTCTTCCCGTAAGCGTAGACGCCAGCATAGAAGGGGTTCTTCAGAATCGCGATGACGTTGCGATATCGGATCAGCCGCCAATCGAACGATGTCAACGTTCTGCCGTCCGTCGGATACGGAAAGTGAATGCCTTCCGCCGCCATCCACAGCAACACCTGACGGGCGCTGCCCAGCTCGCGGAATTTGCTGAACACGAGTTGGATCACCTCCTGCAGCCGGCGATCCGGATCGAGCGTGAGGCCGACGTGCCGGTTCCAGGAGTAACCGATCGGGACCGAGAGCCGCAGTTCGCCGCGTCTCGCCTTCGATCGGGCCGCCTCGTACATCCGCGACCGAATGATACCCAACTCGAACTCGGAGATGCTGCCCTTCATGCCGAGCAGCAGGCGATCATTGGGGCGGCACGGGTCATACACACCATCGAGGTCGATGACGCGGGCCTCGACCAGCCCGCACAACTCCAGGAGATGATGCCAGTCGCGGCCGTTGCGTGCGAGGCGCGATGCATCGAGGCACAACACGGCGCCGACCTGGCCCGCACACAAGGCAGCGACGAGGCGATCGAAGCCGGGCCGCTCGACGGTGCCGCTCGCAGATCGGCCGAGATCGTCGTCGATGACCTCCACGTTGGCGAAGCCGCGCCGGCGCGCGACCTCGACCAACTCGTACTGGCGCCTCTGGCTCTCCAGGTTCGACTGCACTTGCTGCGGCGTCGACTGGCGCACATAGACCACGGCCTTGCGCTGTAGCAGCGTCGCGGGAAGGAGCGTGTCATTCGTCGTCATCGCTGGCCTCCCGTGTTGCCACGCCGGCGGCTTCCAGCAGCAGCTGCGCCAGCGACTGCAGGGCTGCTTGTCGTTCCGTCGATGTCATGCCTCGCAGCCTCGCATCGTCGAGAACGAGGTCGAGCTGGCGCGGGGCTGTTGCAAGCGGATGTGGTCTTCGCAGTGCAAGTTGCGTGCTTCGCGTTAATGGTATCAGCGATCCCATGATGGGCCTCCTCGGTGACGGCGGTGCCGTCAGCTGAGGGGAGCCGCGATTCGAGAGCCGCCAACAGCTCATGCAAGGCCGAAAGCGCCGCCAACGAGGCCTGCGGTGCGCCGACCTTGAGGCCGGCGCAATAGACCGGATCGAGCTTCCACGCTGGCAGGATCGTCACGATGCCTGCCGTCAACTCGACGTGAACGAACTCGCCCGATGCGCGCCGCTCGCCCTGAATGCGACGCGCGCTCCGCCCATAGAGCGGATGCCACCGATAGTGGATCACGACATCCTGCCCGATATGGGCAGAATGACCCTGCGATTGCACTCGGACGGAAGTCGTGGCTCTTCGCCGGTTCCGACCGTGGCGGCGAGCGCGCCGCCGCCATGTACAGCCTGATCGTCACGGCCAAGATGAACGGCATCGATCCGCAGGCCTGGCTCGCCGATGTGCTCGCCCGCATCGCCGGGCACCCGGCCTCGCGGCTCGATGAACTGTTGCCGTGGAATTGGATCGCTGCAAAGGCCGACGCCCAGGCCGCCTGATCGCAGGCGACATTCCCAGTGCGGGCGGCGGCTGATCGTGATCCTCAGAGAAACCACTGTCCCAGATGCACATGCCGCGATTGGCCGACCAGGCTGTCGACGAGAGCGAATCGGCTGACGGTCCAGCCGATCGGCTCGATGGGGCAATCGCACACTTGGTCGTCGTACATCAGGGTCATATGAGGCGAGCCTCCAGACTGCCGCGGGAGTTGTAGGCCGGCCTTCATCATCGCTTGGCTCAGAGTTTTGCAGAGTGTCACGAAACCGGCAACGCCGTCCTCGCCACCCGTCAACACGAGTGCTCTCTTCCCAAGCCCTCCGGAAAAGCTCGCGAAGCGATTGAACTCGACCCTGAACGGCGCCATCGAAACAGCGCCGGCTGCCCGCATTGCCGCATCGATGACCGCAGGCGGACATGAACCGGAAAAGTCACCGACCGCCAACAGCGAGACATGGAGACGTTCCGGCGATATCGGCTTGGCCGTCAGCCCAAAGCGCCGACGCATGTTGCCTGCGATCCCCTCTGCGCAAGCCGCGATCGGCGCATCTGGCAGAGCGGCAAGGTACACGTTGTGCCGCGTCCGATCCCTGCTCAAAAGCTCAAGCTGCTGATCCATCGTCTCGTCCCCTCCCAGAAACCGGAACGATAGCTCCAACACTCACCGAAAACGAGCGCCACTGACAATCTTGCAGAGCCGCGCTGTCCCGCACAACCCCTCATGCTCCCTGCGGCCCTCACCGGATGCTTACGGTTCTTCGAAGTTGACTGCGACATACGCACTAACCAATGCAGTTCTCGGCAACGGCGACCCACTGCTGAAGTGCGCGCTTCCTGAGCTTCTATGAACTGCAATGACCTAATTCCATTGACGTAGCAGAAAGCCGGAATCATCGGAGACACATGTGTGACTAACTCAGGCGGTCGCGAAACTTCCGTGCTAAAGACATGCTTCATTTCCGCGCCAGGTGGCGCGAGACTGGATGTTCTCCGAACCTCTCTAGAGGCACGGGAACTCCGTGTTCTTGTGCCGCACGATCTTCCTGTAGGAATAGATTTCGCTTCCGAGATTCAGAAGGAACTTTCGCGAGCTGATCTCGTCATCGGCGTCCTGACCTCGGAGCGGCAGTTTCCATCCGTGCTCTTCGAGCTCGGCCAAGCATATGCGCACGGTCGTCGCATCGTGCTTATCAC
Organism: uncultured Alphaproteobacteria bacterium; assembly: GCA_963741505.1. Taxonomy (GTDB): domain Bacteria; phylum Pseudomonadota; class Alphaproteobacteria; order Rhizobiales; family Hyphomicrobiaceae; genus JAKFWF01. The sequence continues at coordinate 9,020 of CAVUIJ010000019.1, forward strand.
CTCGCCAAGGTTAGATCCCATCCCGTTTTCTCTTCATCAATTTCTAGTCCTTCGAATCGATTTAGATAACAGAGAAGCAATCGAATTCGCGCTCGATCAGCTGCTGTCTGCGGCAAGCAAGCCCAAGCGCGCGCCATCACTCCAGGCGATAACCCACGCTGGTCTTGGGGCCAAGGCCGATGACCTGACGGCTACCTTGGAACGCTCACTTGCCTCCAGGGACTGGCAGGCCCTTGAACAAGTCGTTGCTGCAGCTCTGCGCTCGTCTGGAGCCGATATCATAGTTGCGTCGCCGAAACGGGACATGGGTGCCGACTTCGCAGTATGGTCGGATAGACTGGAGCCGTTCGTCGGAAATCCACTACTAATCGAGATCAAGATCAGTATCCGAAGCAATGCTGAAGCGAACAGTGCGGTTCAACAGCTTGCCTCGTACCTCGGTCCATCGGGGTCTCAGTGGGGGCTCCTCCTATATGGGGATGGTCCGGACCCAGAGGATCAAGCGTGGTCCGACAGCCCTCCCAATATTCTGGTTATTTCGCTGCGGTCATTGTTTGGAGCTTTGCGAGCCCGGGGGTTTGCCGAAGTGGTGCGTGACTTGAGGAATCGACGGGTTGCATGGATCGAGCTCGTGATGGCTGCAATCTTGCGAGCTACAGTCGAGTCCTACGTGGAGGCTGGCGCCAACCTAGCAACAACCGCCGCCCAGGGTCGGGCTCTCGAAAACCTGATTTGCTACGTTTTCGAGCAGGTTCCCGGGATCTCCATCACACGACGCAACGAACTGAACGCCTTTAAGACAGAAGAGATCGATGTGGCCCTCTGGAACGATGGTTACGCAGATGGTCTATTCTTCTTACCAAACATCATCTTAGTCGAGTGCAAAAACTGGTCGAGCAGGGTGGGCAGTGCGGAACTCAGCTGGTTCGATACCAAACTCAGGAATCGTGGAACTCAACTTCGGGATCATGTTTGCGGCGAGAGGCATAACGGGGGACGCAGCAGATATTACGGCCGCACACAGCATTGTGGCAGCAGCATTGAGAGAGGGCCGGCGAGTAGTAGTAATCAGAAGCGAAGAACTCGTCGCAATGGCGGATTCCCAACATCTCATTCGACTCATCAAGGAGAAGCTTTGCGACTTAGCTGTGAAGGGGACGGTCGCATGACTCCACTTGACCTGCAGTAAAGTAAAATGAAGCCTGGCTCCGCTCACGCATCAGCTGATGGCTGCGGCTTTTTTGTCTAGTCGATCCGAAATAGCCGTAGGCGGACAGCAGCGACGGGACCGTCTTGTAATCATAAATCTTGTCGCGCTTGACGTAGAAGTGGTGGCCGTATTTCTTGCGTAGGGCCTTTCGGTCGCCGCTAATGATGTCGATGAACAGCAATCGGTCATACTGTGTCGGCCACACCTTGTAGATTTCGACCTCCTGGTCTTCCATCAGATGCGGCTTGTCGTTGAGGATGTAGTCGGTGATTTTCTCGGAAGATTTTTCAAAGCCAACCGCGCGGGCGTAGTCCCTGGCGGCTGCGAGGAAGATCTGAAATGTCGTAAGACGCTGTTGACCGTCCACTACCTGAAATGTCGGCACGCGGCCGGCGGAGAAGCCCCCGCGCGCCTCCAGCACCACTGCACCCATGAAATGGGAAAAGCGACGTTCTCGTCCGCCGAGACGCTCGATCGCCTTAGTTCGGACGTCGTTCCAAAACGGCTCCCACTGCTTTTGCCGCGTCCACACATAGTGACGCTGGTAAATGGGAACGCAGAAGCGCTGGCGGTTTTGCAGAAGCCGCCCAATCTCGATGGGGCCGGCCTTCATTCCGATAACCTCGATGAGCTTGGCCAGGTTATCGGCAATTGTGACAATGCTCTCGGCGGCAATTCTCTTGTCCTTGCTTGGTCGCGGGATGAGTAGTCAGCTCAATATCGGTGCGCGACAGTCGGCATCATCGGCTTCCCAAGTCTCGCGCTAATCATAAGCCGACGTTACTTGGCCGGGCAAGCTCCGCGTGCTTTTGGGTCTGCTAATGGGATGGTCCGGCCGTGCTCCTGCCCCACCAGCATAGCACGCCGGTCGAGGGAGGTGTCTTCATCGACAAGGAGCACGCCCATGCCCAAGACCACAAGCACCGAGATCGCCGTGATCGGCATCGACATCGGCAAGAACTCTTTCCACGTCGTCGGCCACGACAAGCAGGGCGCGATCGTGCTGCGCCAGAAGTGGTCGCGCGGCCAGATCGAGGCGCGGCTCGCCAACATGCCCCCGTGCCTGATCGGCATGGAGGCCTGCGTCGGCGCGCATCACCTGGCGCGCAAGCTGACGGCGCTCGGCCACGATGCCCGGCTGATGCCGGCGAAGTACGTGCGGCCCTACGCCAAGGGCCAGAAGAACGACTTCAACGACGCGGAGGCGATTGCCGAGGCCGTGCAGCGGCCGACGATGAAGTTCGTGGCGACCAAGACCGCCGATCAGCTCGATCTGCAGGCGCTGCATCGGGTGCGCGAGCGGCTGGTCGGCCAGCGCACCGGCATCATCAATCAGATCCGCGCCTTCATGCTGGAGCGCGGCATCGCGGTGCGCCAAGGCCTGCGCTTTCTGCGCACCGAGTTGCCGACGCATCCTGGCGACGCGCACCGACGTGCTGTCGCCGCGCATGCTGCGCATGATCGAGGATCTGGCCGGCGACTGGCGCCGGCTCGACGAGCGCATCGAGAGCCTGTCGGCCGAGATCGGGGCGATCGCACAGCACGATGCCGGCTGCGAGCGGCTGATGAGCGTGCCGGGCATCGGCCCGATCATCTCCAGCGCGATGGTGGCCGCGATCGGCACCGGCGACGGGTTCTCCAAGGGCCGCGACTTCGCCGCCTGGCTCGGGCTGGTGCCCAGGCAGATCTCGACCGGTGATCGCACGATCCTCGGCAAGATATCGAAGCGCGGCAACCGCTACCTGCAGGAAGCTGTTCGTGCAGGCGGCCTGGGTCGTGCTGGTCAAGCCGGAGAGCTGGGAGCGGCACGGCCTCAAGCCCTGGATCGAGGCGGCCAAGAAACGGCTGCACCACAACGTGCTGGCGATCGCACTCGCCAACAAGCTCGCTCGCATCGCCTGGGCGGTGCTGGCCAGGGGCCGCAACTTCGAGGTGACGAAGAAAGACGAAGCAACGTCCCAACCCACCTGAGCCTGGCGCCGTGCTCGGCCTTATCAAGGCCAAGCTCGGCGAGCGGCCCTGAACCGGGCCGGCCTTGACAACGCCTCGACACGACGCCGTCGGATGCGCGCAAGGTCGGGACAGGGAAAGGCCAGCTCAGTCGAACTAAGAAATGTGATGCAAGAGGGAGAGCCGCGATGACGTAGCCCAAACCCTTTCCTGCCGAGGTCTGCGAGAGTGAAACGAGAGAGATGGAGGAACGGTCTTCCCGGCGCATGCGAAAACTGGTGACCCGAATGGCCCGTCGAGGCCTGTCCGCTAATGAGATCGAACGCGCGCTGATATCCATGATGGCCAGGAGCAATGAACCGCTCCAATCAGAGGCCGGATACATTGATGCAAGACCGCAAACAGCCAGACTCGCCGAATTCTCTTGCGACGCACGGCCGGACCATACAAACGGGTCACGACCCACCCTGACCGATCGGTCAATCGGCAGGTGCATTCCGAAAGCAGATGTAACCGGGCAGGCCCAACCCCATCACCCCTTGATAAGCTCCGCCAGCGCCTTGCCGAGGTCCTTGCAGCTGGCCTTGCCACCCATGTCGGGGGTGCGCACGTCGTGCTTGGCCAGCAGCGTCTCGATCGCATTCACAATCGCGCTGCCGGCTTCCTTGTGACCGAGATGATCGAGCATCATGGCCCCCGACCAGATCTGGCCGATCGGGTTGGCAATGCCTTTGCCGGCGATGTCGGGGGCCGAGCCGTGCACCGGCTCGAACATGGAAGGATAGTCCTTTTCCGGATTGATATTGGCGCCGGGCGCAATGGCGATGGTGCCGGTGGTGGCCGGGCCGAGATCGGACAGGATGTCGCCGAACAAATTCGAGCCGACGATGACGTCGAACCAATGCGGGTTGCGCACCAGGTGCGCGGTCAGGATGTCGATGTGGAACTGGCTGGTCTTGACCTTCGGATACTCCTTCGCGATCGCCGCGAAGCGCTCGTCCCAGAACGGCATCGAGATCGAAATACCGTTCGACTTGGTGGCCGAGACCACCTCGCGACGCTTCCTGGTCATGGCGAGGTCGAAGGCGTAGCGCATGACGCGGTCGCAGCCGCGCTTGGAGAACATCGCCTGCTGCACCGCGAGTTCGTTTTCGGTGCCGGTATACATGCGGCCGCCGACGGATGAATACTCGCCCTCGCTGTTCTCGCGCACGATCCAGTAGTCGATGTCGCCGGGCTTGCGGCCGGCCAAGGGCGACGCCAGGCCTTCGAACAGCCGAACCGGGCGCAGGTTGATGTACTGCTGGAAGCCGCGGCGGATCGGGATCAACAACCCCCACAGCGAAATATGATCGGGCACGCCGGGATAGCCGACGGCGCCGAGGTAGATGGCGTCGAACTCGCGCAGGCGGTCGAGGCCGTCCTCGGGCATCATCGCGCCCTTCTTCTTATAGCGTTCGCAGCTCCAGTCGAAGTGCTTCCAATCGAAGGCGATGTCGAAGCGGCGACCGGCGGCTTCGAGCACCCGGATGCCTTCCGGCACCACCTCGTTGCCGATGCCGTCGCCGGGAATGACGGCGATCTTCAATGCGTTCGACTTTGCGTTCTTGGACTTGGCCATGATGCGGAATGCCTTTGCTAGCTGCGATCGGGAGAGCTGGAACCGGCGACGAACAGGAGGCCACCGGCCAGCGCGACGTTCTTCAGGAAATGGTTGAGCTGGTTTGCGTACTGGGCGGCATCGGCAGCCCAGAAATCATGGAAGATCGCGCCGCTGACGATGCAAAACCCGGCCAGCAGTATCGCAGCGGGCGCGGCGAGGCGGTTGAAGATGATCATCAAGCCGCCGATCAGCTCCAGTGCGATCGTCGCAGCCAAGAGGATCTCGGCGTAGGGCAGCCCCTTGCTCTGCATGAACTGGGCGGTGCCGGCGAAGGCCAGCGCCTTGCGCACCCCCGAGACGAGGAAGATCGAGGCGATCAGAACGCGCCCCAGGTTCAGCAGTAGCGGCTGCATCGCAAGTGCCTCCCTTTTCGTTTCTACGATCGCGAAAGCGTGTTCTTGTAGCCAGCGTGGTCGATTTCGATGCCTGGTGCGCCGTGTGTCAGTGCCGCCCGGTGATGGTTGGCGAGCGGCAGCTTGGTAAGCGTCTTATTATCCACCCTGACATAAACAGTCTCGACCTCACAGATCACGGGCGCAGTGCCTGCGATGCGAAACTGGGTGATGATTGTGAACGCGGTGGTTCCCAAAGACCCGGCCGAAACCGACAGCTCGAGCACATCATTGTTGCGTGCCGGCGCCTTCCAGGTGGTGGTCTGCTTCACGAGCTGGACGTCGAAAGTCGCTGCCGCGACCTCTTCAGCAAGACCGATGGCGCGCCAGAACTCGATTGAGGCGATATCGACGTAGTCGCCATAGCGGGCGTTGAACACCACGCCTTGAGCGTCGCATTCCTGATAGCGCACGCGCAGGTAATAGCGGAACGGGGTGGGGCTCATTGGTACCTCATCCCTTCCTCGCTCCGGAATATCGCAGCTCCGCCTCGTAATAGGCATCGAATCCAATCTCGCGGCGCAGGTCGGCAAAGTCCATCGGCGCCCCGGCCGGATGCGCGCCCGCATTCATGGCGGCGAGACCTTCCTTTACGGCCTTCATCGCCGCCGAGAACAGCGTCAGCGGGAAGATCGCCAAGCCGTAGCCGAGATTGCGCAAGGTGTTCTGATCGAGGATCGGCGTCGCGCCACCTTCGACCATGTTGGCCATGTGGATGCCGGGCGCCTGCCGGATCATCCGCTCCATCTCGGCTTCGTTGTGCGGCGCCTCGATGAACAGAATATCCGCACCGGCATCCTTGAAGGCCTTGGCCCGCCAGATCGCCTCCTCGAGGCCGTGCATCGCCCGCGCGTCGGTGCGAGCGAGGATCATGATGTCGCCACCGGCCCGGCGGATCTCCTCGCGGGCGTGGACGGCGGCCTTGATGCGGTCGATCGCTTCGGTGCGTTCCACCACCAGCTTCCCCTTGGTGTGGCCGCAACGCTTCGGCGACACCTGGTCCTCGATCATCGCGCACGCGGCGCCGGCCATGGCATAGCCCTTCACCGTGCGCTCGACGTTGAGGGCGTTGCCGTAGCCGGTGTCGCCGTCGCCGATCACCGGGATCGACGTTGCGGTGCAGATGTTGCGCAGTTGATCGACCATCTCGCCGTACGAGATCAAGCCGAGGTCGGGCTCGCCGAGGCGGGCGGCGGAAACCGCAAAGCCGCTCATGAAGGTGAACGGGAATTGGGCCTGGCCGATCATCTTTGCCGACAGCGCATCCCAACAGCAGGGCACCATGTGACAGGTGTCGAGGCTGATAAGCTGGCGCAGCGTCGCGGCTTTGCTGGTCATGGCAATGTTCCTCGAAGCGGGTGCTAAAATCGAGTGAGGCCGAGCGCGATCATGGGGAAGAAATAGATCGCGATCACGGTCAGCAGCATCAGGCCGACGAACGCCCATACGCCGCCGGCCACGTCTTCCATCGGCGCCTTCGCGATCGATTGTATGACATAGAGATTGAGACCGACAGGCGGTGTGATCAGCGCGCACTCGATCATGATCGTGAAGAAGATGCCGAACCAGATCGGATCGATGGCGAGATGCCTCAGCGCCGGCGACAGCACCGGTACCATCAGCAGCATCATCGAGATGGCTTCGAGGAAGCAACCCATGATCAGCAGGATGATCGTGACGACGATCATGAACATGCCGACGGAGCCGAAGTTCTCGATAATGAAGGCGGAAATGTCCTGCGGGATGCGGTAGAGCGCGATCGCCTTGCCAAACACCTTGGCGGCGGCAACGATCATCAGCACCGCAACCGTCGTCACCATGCTCTCGATGACGGCCTGCTTGAATAGCTGGGCGCTCATGGTGCGCAGCACGAGCGTGGTGATCAGTACCGAGAAGGCGAAGCCGATGGCCGCCGCCTCGGTCGGCGTCGCCGCGCCCGAGTAGATTGCGGCGAACACCGATCCGGCCACTGCGACTGCCGGTGCCGCGCGCAGACCCGACGAGCGGCGCTCCTGCGCACTGGCCTTCGGCGTCAGCGCGAAGCCTTTGCGCTTCGCGTACCAGACCGAATAGCCGGCAAACAACAGGCACATCAGGATGCCCGGGCCGATGCCGGCGATGAACAGCTTGGTCACGCTCTCCTCGGTGATGAAGCCGTAGACGATCATCGGAATGGATGGCGGTATCAAAATGCCGAGCGTACCGCCGGCGGCCAGCAGGCCGTAGACGAACGGGGCCGGGTAGCCGCGCTTGATCATTTCCGGGATCGCCACCGTACCGATGGTCGCGGCACAGGCGACCGACGAACCCGATATCGCCGCGAACAGGCCGCAGCTGATGACGGTCGCGACCGCAAGACCGCCGGGCCAGTGGCCAACCCAGGCCTGCACCGCCGAGAACAGGTCGCGGCCGACGCCGCCCTTGAGCAGAATGTTCGACATCAGCAGGAACATCGGCACCGACAGCAGCACGAAGTTCTGCGTCGAGGCCTGCAGCGCCTGCGGCGCGATCAGCGGCGAGAAGCCGCCGGCGAGCAGCAGCACGATGCCAAGGCCGCCAAGGGTAAACGCCACCGGCACGCGCAGCGCCATCAGGACCAGCATGGCGGCGAGGATGGCGAGGGTGAGCATGGTGGGCTGGGTCCGGGGCGGCTCTAATTAGGTTTCGGGTTTGGGGTTTCGGGGTTTCGGAGTTCGGAATCGGCCGGCGCTCGTCCTCCCGCAATCCCGATCCCGAAATTCGAGACCCCACTTGCTTCAAACATCCTTGCCGTGCCCGACCATCGCCGACCAGCCGCGGCCGGTGACGGCACGAACGATTTCGACCATGGTTTGCACCGCCGCCCACAAGCAGCCGACAGGCACAGCCGCCTCCTCCCACCAGCTCGGGATGTCAACCATGGTGCCCGTCGTGGTGCCGGCCTTGACGCTCTCCCAGGCGAGTTCGAAGCCGTAACGGGCGATGAACACGAAGAAGACCAGCACGAACAGCAGCGCCGCCAAATCGACATAGCGCTGCGCACCCGGCCGCAGCCGGTCATACACCACCTCGATGGTGATGTTCTCGCGCAACTGCACGGTGCGGCCGAGACCGAGGAACACGCCCCACAGCAGGCAAAGCTCCGACAGCTCGGAGGCCCACTTGGTCGGAGCATTGAACACATAGCGGCCGAACACCTCCCAGGTCAGGAAGATGCCGGTCAACAGCAGCAGGACCGCCGCCAGGTAGCCGAGCGACATGCTGATGCGATCGATCGCGATCATTGCGCGCCCCCTCCGGCACACCGTCAATTCGCACCGCCTATTTCAGCGCGAGAGCAGCATCGTGGACCTTCTTGCCGAGCTCGCCTGCAACCTTCAGGAATTCGTCGCGAACGGCGGTCGCGCTCTTGCGGAAGGCTTCGATCTCGGAGGCGTTGGGCGCGTAGATCGTCATCTTGTTCTGGCGGCCGGTTTCGATCGCCTCCTTCTCGATCTGGGCAAACTCGTTGCGCAGCTTGGTCTCGGCATTCGTCGAGGCCGAGGTGATGATCGCCCTTTCGGCCTCGCTCAGGCCCTGGAACACCTTCTCGTTGATGACGACCACGAACTCGATCGAGGCGACATTGGCGATCGTCACCGTGTCCATCACCTCCCAGATCTTGCGCGACTTGATGGTGTCGGGGCCGGTCATGCCGACATCGACGGTGCCGCGCTGATACGCGAAATACTGCTCGCCGCCGGCGACATTGACGGGCGAACCGCCATTGGCCGTCACCCAGGTACCGAGCAGCTTGCCGAACACGCGGACCTTCTTGCCTTTGATGTCGGCCGGCGATTTGATCGGCTGGCCGCCCTTGGTCAAGAGCACGGTGCCGCCGTAGGCTTGCCACCACAGCACGCGTGCGCCGGTCTTGGCGATCGCCTCGTCGAGGGGACCACGAACGGGCGAGCCGGGCGCCACCGCGGCGCGCAACTTGGCGTCGGAGTCGAATAGGAACGGCACGTAAAATACGTCCACCGCCGGCACGTCGCCGACGTAGCGGGCAAGCGAGGCAACGCCCAAGTCGATCTGGCCGGTGCCGACCGCCTTCGGCACGTCCTTGTCGTCATAGAGCTGGGCGCTGTCGAAGATCTGCACCTCGATCTCGCCCTTGGTCGCCTTCTCGACTTCTTCCTTGAACTGGAGGACGTTCTGGCCGAGCACACTTTTCAACGGCAACTGGATGGTGAGGCGGAGCACCTTCTTGGCCTCGGCCGGCACCGGTGCAAGCGCGAATGAAACCACCACGGCAAACAGCGCCGCAAGTATGCGCATTGGACGTCTCCCCGGTTGAACGACGGCAAATTCAACTTGTTGTTTTGATTGGTCAGTCGTGCTGACCTATTCCCTCGACGCTGCCATATGGTCTAAGCAAAGGCAACAACTGGCAATTGGCAAGGGCGGATTGCAACATGCCGAACATGGCGAAGCAGCAAATCTCGGTCTACTGGCAGCCGGGCTGCACCAGTTGCCTCAGGGCCAAGGAATATCTCACGCGCCACGGCGTACCGTTCCGCTCGCGCAACGTGCTGGCCGACGACGAAGCCTTTGCCGAGCTTGCCCGCTTTGGCCTCAAGCGGGTGCCGATCGTGGCGATGGGCGATGCCTGGGTCGACGGCCAGTCGTTGAAGGACATCGCGCGGCTGGTGGGCATCGCCCATACGCAGACGCGGCAGTTGCCGCCGGCCGAGCTGGTCGAGCGCCTGTTCGCGGTGATCGATGGCGCCAGCCGCTACGTCGGGCAGGTGGCGCCGGCCGATCTCGAAGGCACCATCCTGCCGAACCGGCCGCGGTCGCTGACCCAGCTCGCCTACCACCTGTTCAACGTCGCCGACGCTTTCGTCGAGCACGAGGAGGGCATACCTCTGACGTTCGAGTCCTACTGCCGCGAGCCGGCGCCGGGCACCATGAGCAAGGCCGAATTGCTGGCCTACGGCGCGCGAGTCCGGGAACGGGTGGCTGAGTGGTGGGCGACAGCCGGCCAGACGCGCGACTGGCAGGCGCCGGCACAGGTCTACTACGCCGAGCAGACCATGCACGATTATCTCGAGCGCACCACCTGGCACGCCGGCCAGCACACCCGGCAATTGATGTGGGCGATCGAGGACAGACTCGCCATCAAGCCGGACCGGCCGTTGGGGCCAGAGACCTTCGCCGACCTGCCGATGCCGCAAAGCATCTGGGACCCGGCGTGAGGTGAGCGGCAACCGCCGGCGATCAGCAACGACGCAGGCGGAGGTTTGGCGTCGGCGGCGGCCGCGCTATGCATGTCGGCTTTGCATCCGGTCACGTCGCGAAAGTTCGATCGAGCGGGACTTTCCGAGGTGGGCCAAGTGCGGAAGAAGCCAAGTTCGCTCGAATCATCCTGGACGATGGCGAGGTAGGGCGCCATGAGCCAACGCGCGGCGATGACGTTAGTATCGATTTCGGGACCCTGACTCGGTCGGTGCGGTCGGCGAGTGGCGAGGTGCATCATATCGCGCCACACAGGCCGACGGATCGCTGCTGGTTGATCGTCTCGTCGATGCGGTCGGATTGTCGAACACCTCGGTGTTCGAGACCACGACACACGCGGCAATTCCTGTGCCTCGACCATGCGATGCGCCGTCATCGTGGTCTGCTGGTCTCGGAGGCCACTTGCCATCGGCCTTGACGATGATGCGCAGTTCGGGCAACGAAGTCGACGACGTAGACCCGTAGCGGATGCTAGCTGCGAAAGCGATTCTCCGCAGCTGGCGTATGCTCAGCTACGCTGTGTTCATCGCTCGCTGTTGGTCGTGTCATGGCGTAGCTGGCGGCGCGTTCGTTGACCATGCCGGCGAGGTTAGACCGGTACGCGCCGCCCCGTCACCCCCACCTCGGCGCAACCCAGGACTCTTAGGCCGCGCTCGTGCCCGTCGGATGGCTGCGACGTGCGTCTACTCATGCGCGGCGACTTTCCCTTAGCGAGCGACCAGTGGGATTCGTCTCCGGGTCAATCGCGACAGCGACGAGCGCTCGCTTTCTGCCGCCTGCCACGGCAGCTTGCCCCTTGACATCAGATGTTCCGGCACACTGCCTGGCCAATCGGCGTGCCCGCCACTCACCACTTCGCCGCGCGCTTCTCGGCAAACGAGGCGAGACCCTCCTTGGCTTCGGCCGACTGGCGCTTGCGCGAGTGCGCGTCGATCAGACCGGCCAGCACGCCGCCGCCGATCCGGCCTGCCGAGTGGTCGAGCGTGCACGCCTTGGTCTCGGCGATCGCTATCGGGCCGTTCTCGAGCAGGGCTGTAACGATTGTTTCGCCCTTGGCCTCGAGCTCGCCGCCGGCACCACCTCGTGCACGAGGCCGATGCGGCGAGCCTCCTGGGCATCGAAGCGCTCGGACGTGAGTGCATAGCGGCGCAGCTGCCGCACGCCGATGGCATCGACCAGCTGCGGGATGATGATCGCCGCGGTCAGCCCCCACCGCGCTTCCGAGATCGCGAATTTGGCATCGGCCGCCGCAATCGCGATGTCGGCCGCCGCAACCAGGCCGGTGGCGCCGCCGACGCAAAAGCCATTGATCAGTACGACCGTCGGAACGGCAAGCCGGTTGAACTTGTCGACCGCCTCGGCGGTCAGCCGCGATGCCTTGTCGTTTTCCGCCGGCGAGGACACCCGCACGGCGTTCAGCCATTTCAGATCGGCGCCGGCCATGAAGCTGCGGCCGGCACCGGCGACCACTACGGCACGCAGCCCAGACCTGGACCCGAGATCGGCCATGGCATCGTGCAGGCCCTGGATTAGCGCGCCGTCGTAGGCGTTGTTGACCGCGGGACGGTTCAGCGTGACCCGCCCCACCCCCCTCGAATCGATCGTCCAAAGCACAGGTTTGTCGGACATCGCGGCTGCGTCCTTGATCAGGTTGGAATCGGTGCCCGAGTAAACCGCCGGCCGCGGCCGCTGTCGAGAAAACATCGTTGACCTATGGCAGCTTTGCACCGCCGCGATCACAATTGTTTCATAGCGGCGTCGAGAGCGCTCCTCTCCCAGCCCAAGCGGGCGTATGAATACACAGCGATTTCATCGCTTTATTGACTCGTCGGTGAAGCTGCGCGAACCGCAGTGGCGGTGGCGTGCGACAGTGCTGCAGTCATCGAATGCAACAGGCGGGTAGCTCCAGCGGGCGAGCACTGTTAAACGGTCTTGGTTTCGCCAAAAGTGTCGCCGCAATCTGGCAAGATGCTGTCCCGCATTCCGTACGATGGACGGAATCGCGAGTAAGCGGGTGTTTGAACAAATACAGCCCCATGGAACGGTATTCGATGACGAGGAAGACAGACCGTCGCGCGCGTTCGAATGGAGCGCTGGCTGTTCCGAGCAGGCGTAGTCTACTGGCCTCGTTCGCCTACCTCGGCCTTGGCACCGCCGCCGCGCGGGCGCAGTCGAGCGCCAACTGGTGGGACGGATTGCCGGGATTCGGCCGTGGCAACGGCCATTCACAAGAGGTCTCCGAGAAGCGTGAGCGCCCGATCGAGGTATTGAACGATCTGCGCACCGATCCGACGCCGTGGCGCAGCGACCAGATGGTCGACAATCTGAACGCGGCGATTGCGCGCTACCAGCAGATCGTGCAGCGCGGCGGCTGGCCGACGATGCCCACCGGTCGCCTGCTGCGGGCGGGCGACGACGACGAGCGCGTGCCGATCCTGCGCCGCCGCCTCGCCATGAGCGGAGAATTGCGCCGCTCCGGGGTGTCGGAGGGCAGCTACTCGTTCGACGACGACCTCGAGATCGCGGTCAAGAATTTCCAGGAGCGGCACGGCCTGCGGGTCACCGGCCGGGCCGAGCTGTCGACCATCGCCCAGCTCAACATCTCGGCGGCGGCGCGGCTCGAACAGCTGAAGCTCAATCTGCGCCGGGTTCAGGAACTGCTGCAGACGCGCGTCGAGGACCGTTACATCCTGGTGAATGCTGCTGCCTTCCAGCTCGAGGCGGTCGAGGGCCACGAGGTGCGCCAGCGCCATCGCGTGATCGTCGGCAAGCCGGAGCGGCAGACACCGGTGGTGCGGGCGACGGTGCGTGCACTCAACTTCTTCCCCTACTGGAATGTACCGCAGAGCGTGGCGACGCTTGATCTCATTCCGCGCCTGCGCAAGGAGCCCGAGTACCTGCAGAAGGAACTGATCCGCGCTTTCAACGGCTACAAGGGTCCCGAACTCGACCCGATGGGAGTCGACTGGTCGAAGGCCGACGGCAAGATCGTGCATTTCCGCCAGGACCCCGGGCCCCAGAACGCGCTCGGCCTAGTTCGCATCGACATGCCGAACGCCGAGACGGTGTACATGCACGACACGCCGATGAAGCCGCTATTCAACCAGCGATCGCGGCCATTTTCGGCCGGCTGCGTGCGGGTGCAGGACGTGTTCAGGCTGGTCGAATGGATCGCCCGCTACGAGATCGGCTGGGACAAGCCCGGCCGCGCCGATGACGTGATCGCCGTCGGCCAGCCGCTCGATGTGACGTTGACCCGGCCGGTGCCGGTATATTTCACCTATGTCACCGCCTGGGCCGAGGCCGACGGCCGTGTCGAATTCCGCCCCGATATCTACGGCCGTGACGGTGCCAAGGACCTCGCCGGCGAGCGCGATCCCGACGCCGCCCCGCCGCCGACCCAGTTGCAGGCGCTGGCGCCGTAAGCGCCGTCGCCTCGTCGCGGCTGGCTACTGCGCGGATGCGACGAAGTAGTGCAGATCGCCGCCGATGGAGCCATAGGTGTACGGCTCCTGCTGGTTGTTGGTGGCTTTGCGGACCGCGTCCCTGACCCGCCCGAACATGACCCGGACGTCGACGTTGGCCGAGCGGATGTTTTCCGCCAGCGCCAGCGCATAAGGGCTGTTGTCGCCGTCGCCGTCGAGCGCGGTCTGGCCGTGCTTGGTCGCGTATGCGACGAGCACGTCGCCCTCGACCTCGATCGCCGGCAAGCCGCGGCCGATTGCGCGTGCGGCGCCGCCCGTCCGCGCCATTCGCGTCACGAACGGATTGTTGCGGCAGGCATCGAGTATGACAAGTCGCAAGTGCCTCGTCCCCTCGATCGTCTGCAGCAGCCGATCGAGCGGAATAGTTTCATAGGGCACGTGGCCGTCCTTCTCGAGCTTGGCATCGGTCGGGATCAGATATGCCGAACCGGCCATCTCGACGCCGTGACCGGCAAAGTAGATCACGGCCCAGTCCGCGCTATTGGCGCGGTCGCTGAACTCCTTCAGCGCCGCCATCATCTGCGCCAAACCGAGGTCCTGCTTCTCGATCACTTCGGCAAAGCCGATTCGGCGCAGAGCCGCCGCGATGGTTTTGGCATCGTTCACCGGATTTCTGAGCGTGCCGACGTGCGGATATGCGGAGTTGCCGACCACCAGGGCGATCCTTCTGCCGCCTTTCACTGTTCGATTATCGATCGCCGGCGGCAGCGCCTTGCCCGATGGTCCGGGCGCTGCCGTGGCGGTGTTCTGGGATAGCGAGGTCAGCGTCTCGGCCGCCCTGATCTGGGCATTGCGCTCGCGCGGGCTGCGGGCTGGCAGGCTCAAGACCTTGCGATAGTCGGCGATCGCCAGATTGCGCTGGCCCTTCTTCAAGTGGATGTCGGCGCGGGCGGCGAACGCTTCCGAAAGGCGGGGATCGAGCTGGATTGCCGTGCTCAGGTCCGCCAGGGCTCGTTCCAATTCGCCCTTGTTGGCGAGCGCCAGCCCGCGATATGCGAACGCCGTGCGCAGGTTGGCATTGATCTCGATGGCACGGCTGAAGTCGGACATGCCGCGATCGAATTGGCCGAGTTCGACATAGGCGCGGCCGCGCGCGGCAAGCGCCGAGGCATTGCGCGGCACGAGCGCCAGCGCGCGATTGTAGTCGGTGAGCGCCTTGTCGTTCTCGCCGCGATTGGCGAAATAGCTTCCCCGCGTGGTGTAGGCGGCGGTCAATCTCGGGCCCAGCTCGACTGCGCGATTGCAGTTTTCGAGCGCGAGTTCGGGTTCGTCGCGGATCAGGTGGACCTGGCAGCGGCCGCGGTATGCCGCGGCGAAGTTGGCATCGATCTCCAGCGCCTGGGCAAATTCCTTCAATGCGCGCTCGAAAGCGCCTTGGTTCATGTGGGCGGTGCCGCGATTGACGTAGGCCAAGGCAAATCGCGGGTTGAGCTGCAGGGCCCGCTCGATATCGGCCAATCCGCGTTCGAAATCATTGCGTTCGTTGAGCACGCCGCCGCGCACAGCATATGCATATGCGTTCTTCGGCTCGATTTCGATGGCGCGGGACAGATCGCTCAAGGCGCGTTCGTGATCGCCCAGGTACTCATGCGCCGTGCCGCGGTAGACGTAGGCGCCGGCGATGGCGGGGCCGAGCTCGATCGAACGGTTGAAATCGGCAAAGGCCTTGTCGAACTCGCCCTTGTTGTAATGGGCGAGGCCACGATCGCCCAAGATCAACGGATCCTTGGGCAGCAGGCCGTGAGCCTTGTCGTAATCTTGCAGGGCGCCCTCGAAATCACCACGCCGGCTGCGGACATTGCCGCGTCGATAATAGCCATATCCGTTTTGCGGATCGATCTCGATCGCGCGCGAGAAATCGGCCATCGCCCGATCGAGGTCGGAGGCGCGCATTCTGATGAAACCGCGTGCCAGGTGCCCGCGCGCGCTTTTCGGATCTGCAGCAATTGCATGGTCGGCTTCGGCCATCGCCTGCTCGAGCATGCCCTTCTTGTCGTAGGCATACGCAAGGTTCGAATGCGCGCCGGCTCGATCGCTTGCCGTTAGCTTGCTCGCCCGCAGGTGCTGCGTGCATCCCGATATTGCGGTGTCGGGATCGCGCGATCTGCAATCGGCGAGCGCGTCGGTTTGCGGTTTTTGTGCCGGCGGGCTGTTAGCGCCGGCTTTGTTCACGCTGCGTGGATCGGCGGCTTCGGCCGGAAGGCTCGCCAGGCCGAATAAGGCCACGAACGGCAGTGTAACGCCGGCAAGCCAATGACCGCACCGCATGGCTAAAAGGTCTCCGAATGCAATCGCGCGATAGGATCGCAAATCGGTGGCGGCGTCGCAAGCCTGCCGCTACAGGCGCAATTTTCAGCAATAGCAGCGGCCCGGCACCTTGTAGCTTGCGACCGCCGACCCTCCTGATCGCGGCGATGTTTTCGGCATATTTGCCGTTCGCGAACACGGCCGAGCCGGCGACCAGAACATTGGCGCCGGCGGCGGCCGCAATCTTCGCGGTCTCAGGCGTCGCGCCGCCGTCGATCTCGAGGTCGATATTGCGATTGCCGATCATCGCTTTCACGCGGGCGATCTTTTCGGCCATGGCCGCAATGAAGCTCTGGCCGCCAAAGCCCGGATTGACCGTCATCACCAGCACCAGGTCGATCCGGTCCAGAACATAGGCAATGGCGCTTTCCGGCGTCGACGGGTTGAGCGACACGCCGGCACGCTTGCCCAGCGACCGGATCAGCTGCAGCGATCGGTCGAGATGGGGGCCGGCTTCGGCATGCACGGTGATGATGTCCGATCCGGCCTTGGCGAAAGCCTCGATGTAGGGGTCCGCGGGGGCGATCATCAGATGTACGTCGAACACCTTGCTGGTGTGCGGCCGCAATGCGGCCACCACATTCGGGCCGATGGTGATGTTGGGCACGAAGTGGCCGTCCATCACGTCGACGTGCACCCAGTCGCAGCCGGCGGCGTCGATGGCGCGCACCTCCTCGCCGAGGCGGGCGAAATCGGCCGACAGGATCGAGGGAGCAATGATGATGTCGCGGGCCATGGTGCCTCTCGGATGCTGGCTGATGGGCCCGGTCTATCGCGGCGACTTGACGGCGGCAATGCTTCGCGCAAGTTGGACACTGGACAAGTCGCAATGGACCTTGAGCCAGTGAGCCGATCGCCCGACGCCGCTTCCCCCCCGCCGGATCTGCGCAGCCGCGCCACGTTCCGGCACTGGACGCGTATTGCGGTGCGATATTCGGACCTCGATCCGATCGGCCATGTCAACAACACCGGCCTGCCGATGTTCTTCGAGGAAGCGCGGCTGCATTTGATCTATCCGATCCTCAATACATCGAGCCGCAAAGGCCTCGAACTGGTGCTGGTCCGCACCGTGATCGAGTATCTGAAGGAGATCGGTTATCCCGACACCGTCGAGATCGGCACTGTGATTACGCGGCTCGGCACCAAGAGCTTCGTCATGGCGCATGGCGTCTTCAATGGCCGCGACGAGTGCGTCGGCACCGGCGAATGCACCATGGTCGTGTTCGACCAGCTGGCGCGGATATCGACGGTGCCGCCGGAGGATGTCCGTCAGGCGTTGCGGGACTTGCGGTGAGTGCTCACGGCGGCGGTACGCCAGCGGCAGGAAGTGTCACGACGACGCGCGTGCCATGTTCCGGCACACTTTCGATGTCGAGGCTGCCGCCATGCGCCTCGGCCAGTTCCCGAACCAGCGGCAAGCCAAAGCCGAAGCCGGCATGCTCTCCGGCGAGCCTCGTCCGCGGCGGCGCCGCTGCCGTCGTCGTGCCGGCAAGCACGCGAGCAATGTCGGCAGGGTCCATGCCGGAACCGGTATCGGCGACGCTCAACTCCACCGTGCCGTCATTTCGTCGTGCCGTCGCGAGTGTGATCCGGCCGCCCGTCGGGGTGAAGCGCAGCGCATTGGAAAGCACGTTGAGGATGATCTGGCGGATCGCCCGGCGGTCAGCGAGCACGGCCTTGACGTCGTCAGAAGGCGCGAGCGCGATGGCGACGCCGCCACGGGCGGCAATCGGCTGCATGGCCGAAGCGCACCGCTTCGCGATATCGTTGAGATCGACATTATCGAGTTCGAGGCGAGGGTGCGCTGCCCTGCCGGTGGCGTTCGCCTCGTCGCGGTCGACGTCGAGCATGGCGCCGATCAGGTCCAGGGTATGGCGAGCGGTGTCGTGGATATCGGCCGCGTAGGCCTTGTAGCGCGGGTTGCCCATCGCGCCCAGGCGCTCGTCGCGCATGATCTCGGCCAGTGAAACAATGGCGCTGAGCGGCGTGCGCAGTTCGTGCGCAAGTTTTGCCGCGGCACCGTCCCGCAGGGCGGGGTCGGCGAGTTGCTTGAAGTCGAGCGGCGGTGGCCGCGGCGTTCCAGCCGTTGCCGCCATGGTCGGCGCCGGCGGCTCGGCAGGGGGCTCGGCAGTCGAGTGCGCGAGGTCGGACTGGAGCGTGACCCGCACCAGCGGCTGTTCGCCGCGGCTGATTGCCTCAAGCGTCGCCCTAACCGTGACCGGTCCGGCTGGGGTCCAAAATAGCAGCGGGCCGGGGCCGCTGTGGGCTCTCGACCCACTGTCGAGGTACGCCCGGATTGCGGCCCAGGCCGGCATTGCTCGATCCAGGGCGAGCGGTCGCGGCCCGGTGAGCCCCATGGCCCGCTCGGCGGCGCTATTTGCGGCCAGCAATGTTCGATGGTCGGCATCCAACAGCAGCGTTGGCGCCTGCGAGCAGATCAGACATGCGAATTCGCAGTGCTCGGCAGCTTGAGCATTGTCGTCGTCGATCGGCTTCGAGTTATTCACTCGCTGTGGTGATCCAGGCCGGTTAAGTCTCGCACACACCCTACTATTCGCTGCACAGGCTTGGCGAGGGGTGGACGAACTGCTAGCTGGTGATCGTGCTGGCCCGTCAGCCCCGATCTGCTATTGTTAAATTATGGGCCGCCAACGGACGCCGTCTTTCCTGCGACCATGTCGTTGCAATTATCGCCGAGGAGACCTTAGACCATGGATTTCAAGCCGCAGATGCCACAAATGCCGCCGATGGAGATCCCCGAGCCGGTTCGCCAGATGGCTGAGCGCAACGTCGAACAGAGCCGTTCGGCCTACATGCAGTTCGTCGAGATGGCGAAGCGCGCCCAGGAGATGGTTGCCAAATCCTCGGGCACCATGGCGCAGACCGCGCTCGAAATCCAGACCAAGGCGCTGCGGTTTGCCGAGCAGAATGTCGAGGCCGGCTTCTCGCTGGCCAGCGAGCTGGCCCGCGCGCGCGATATGAAGGAATACATGGAAATCCAGAGCAAGCATGCCCAACGGCAGATGCAGGCCTACGCCAATCAGGCGCAGGAACTGGGTCGGCTGATGACCGAGGCGGCGCAGAAGGCACAGCCAAAGGTCTAGCCCGTCCTGGGCTTGGCGGCGTTCGCCAGACCTTCCCCGTCATCCAGGCGGCAACGGCGTCAACGGTGCCATCGCGACCACCGCACAATTCGGCGGTCGGCACACCGATCAGTTGTACGAGCGCTCGTCGGCGATCACTTTGCCGTCGTTGGGCAGGCTGCCCGGGGCGACGAGTTCGACGTGGCCCTTGAGCTTCGTCAGCTCGACGATCGACTGCGCCACCGTCTCGGTCAGCGCCGCGCTGATCGTTTCACTTTCGGCCTTCAACGTCATCGAATCCTGCTCAGCCGAACGGCCGACGACGAGGCGCAAGCGCCCCAATTCCGGATGGCGCTTGGCCAGCGCCGCGATCTGCTCGGGATGGACGAACATGCCCTTGACCTTGGTGGTCTGGTCGGCGCGGCCGAGCCAGCCCTTGATGCGCATGTTGGTGCGCCCGCACGGGCTCGCTCCAGGCAGCACTGCCGACAAGTCGCCGGTGGCGAGCCGGATCATCGGATAGTCGCGGTTGAAGGCGGTGACCACCACTTCGCCGACGTCGCCGTCGGGAACCGGGTCGCCGGTGCCCGGCCGCACGATTTCGACGATCAGCGCCTCGTCGATGATCATGCCCTCGATCGCGCCGCCGGGGCCGCGGCTCTCGTAGGCGATGACACCGAGGTCGGCGGTGGCGTAAGCCTGCGTGCAGGTAATGCCGCGGTCGCTGTATTCCTGCCTGAGCGACGGGAACAGCGCGCCGCCGGACACGAACGCTTTCTTGAATGAGGACGCGTCGCGGCCGGCCTCCTTGGCCTTGTCGAGCAGGATCTTAAGATAGTCAGGCACGCCGGTATAGGCCGTGGGTTTGAGGTGGGCGATGCAGTCGAGCTGCTGCTCGGTGTTGCCAGGCCCGGCCGGGATCACGGCGCAGCCGAGCGCGCGGGCGCCGGCATCCATGATCCAGCCACCGGGCGTCAAGTGATAGGCGAAGGTGTTGTGCACGATGTCGGCCTTGGTGAAGCCGGCGGCGTGCATGGCGCGGGCCGAGCGCCACCAGTCGGCGCCGAAGCCCTCCGGTTCGAAGATCGGTCCCGGCGACTGGAAGACGCGGCCGACGGCGCCCGGTTCCGTCGACGCAAAGCCGCCGAACGGCGGATGGGTGCCTTGGCGGGTCTTGAGGTCGCCCTTGCGCAGGATCGGCAGCTTGGCCAGCGCCGCGCGCGAGGTGACGGTGGCCGCATCAATTTCCTTCAAGTGCTCGGCCCAGCCGGGGGCGACCTCCTTGGCGCGAGCAATGAGGCCGGGCAGCATGTTCATCAGCGCCTGCTCGCGGGCCTTGGGCGCACGGGTTTCGAGATTGTCGAAGTGGGCGCGTGCTGGACGCTGGGATTGACGCGGACATGGGTGCTGGTCTCGCTCCGGCAGGTGCTAGGGACGCTGCACTTGTGATAGGGTGTTCCGGCAAACCCGGTCAATCGGAGAAAAGGTTGGAGGGCGAAGGAAGCAAATCCGTGATCCCCCTTCCCGAGATCGGCACCGAGCTGCCTATGCCGGAACTTTATGACGGGGTCGGCTAAAGCGCCTACCCCAACATGTTCGCCACGATCGCGTCGATGTGCGCGGCCGCGCAGTCGACGGCGGGAAAGCCGGCGGTGGTTTCATCGAACACGAGGTTGAGATCGGTACCCGCAAGCACGATCGCTTCGACACCCTCACGTCCGATCAGCTCATGCGCGATCTGCCGCAGCTTCGCGACGTTCTCGGGCGCGGTGCGGCCGTGCTGTGCCAGTTCCAGGTAGATGCCATGGATCTCGTCGACCTCGGCGTCGCGTGGCCTGACCACGTCGAACGCCTCGAGCGCGCCGAACAGGGACTTGTCGATGGTGAAGCGCGTGCCGAACAGCGCAACGCGTGACAATTTGCGCTGGCGCAACCGTTCGACCGTGACCTGCAGGATGTCGACGATCGGCAGCGAGACCTGCCGCTTGAGTTGCTCCAGGCAGATGTGCGGGGTGATGGCGGGAATGGCGAAGAAGCCAGCCCCTGCCGCTGCGAGTTCGTTGGCAAAGCCGGCGAGATAGCCCGCCATGTCGTCGATACGGCCGGCCGTCACCAGCGCCAGGGCAGTGGGTGCGTGCGCGTGCGCGATCGTCATGCGCGGTGCGATGTTCTTCTTCGCGCAGGCCGCCGCAATCGCCTCGTAGTAGATCACCGTCGCGCCGATACCAAGCCCGCCGATCAGTCCGAAGTGCTTGGTGGATTGCAATGCGCGGCTCCTTGCTGTCTCACGCCAGCCACCGCTTCCGCCGCTTGTAGCTCTTGCCTTCGCGGAAGCTCTTGCGGTCGCCGCCGCCGACGCCGAGGTAGAATTCCTTCACGTCCTCGTTCTCGCGCAGCGCCTTGGCTTCGCCGTCCATGACGACGCGGCCGGTCTCCAGGATATAGCCGTAGGTGGCATAGCGCAGCGCCACATTGGTATTCTGCTCAGCAAGCAGGAAGCTGACACCCTCCTTGGCGTTGACGTCGCGCACGATCTCGAAGATCTGCTCGACGATCTGCGGCGCCAAGCCCATCGACGGCTCGTCGAGCAGGATCATCGACGGGTTGGCCATCAGCGCGCGGCCGATGGCGCACATCTGCTGCTCGCCGCCGGAGGTGTAGCCGGCCTGGCTCTCGCGGCGCTCCTTGAGGCGGGGAAAGTAGGCGTAGACCTTCTCGAGCGAGGCAGCGACGGCGGCGCGGCCGTCGGCCCGCGTAAAGGCGCCGGTCAGCAGGTTCTCCTCGATCGAGAGGTGGCCGAAGCAATGCCTGCCCTCCATGACCTGGATGCAGCCGCGCTTGACGAGGTCGTTCGGCGTGAGGCGGTCGACGCGCTCGCCGTTGAACTCGATCGAGCCCTTGGTGACGTCACCACGTTCGCCGCGGATGAGGTTCGAGATCGACTTCAGCGTGGTCGACTTGCCGGCGCCGTTGGCACCGAGGATGGCGACGATACCGCCCTTCGGCACGGTCAGCGACACGCCCTTCAGCACCAGGATGACATGGTCGTAGATCACCTCGATGTTGTTGACCGAGAGGATTGGCTTGCCGGCGGCTGGGCGGCTGGCGTTGCAGTCGCGGTCATGGGCGGCGACGGCAAGGGAATCGGGAGTTGGGAGTTGGAAGCGGCGGGCCGGCTAGACTGAGGACAGCGATCGGCCCCTGCCTGCCGAAGCCCGGCTCCCAACTCCTCGACTTCATTCCACCTTCGAGCAGTCGCGCGGCTCGATCTTGCGCTCGGCGGCGTACTTGCCGGCGGTGGTCTTGACCAGCGGCCCAAGGATCGAATCATCGGCCGTGTACCAGTCGGAGATCACATTCCAGGCTTTGCCGTCCCACTGGTGAATGCGGGCCTTGGGCGCGCCGCCTTCATGATCGGCGCAGCTGAACTTGATCGGCAGCAGCATGCCCTCGAAGCCCAGTTCCTTGATCCGCTCGGCGGTGAGGCTCAGGTTCTCGAAGCCCCAGCGCACCTGCTCGCCGTTGAGCGGCTTGTTGCCGAACTTCTTCTGTGCGGTACGGATCGCCTCGACACCCATCATCGAATTGATCAGGCCGCGATTGTAGAGTACCTGGCCGACCTCTTCCGGCTTCGACTGGGTCTTGCCCTTGGCGATGACGTGCTTCTCGACGTCGGCGTGCACCGGCGCCTTACCAGCGGTGTGATGCAGCATCAGGCCCTTGTAACCGGCCGACTGGTCGCCGGCCGGCGTCACGTCGGGTTCGGCCGCCGACCACCACACGCCAATGATCTTGTCGCGCGGATAGGCGACGGCGGCGGCTTCCTTGATCGAGGTCGAGTTCATCACGCCCCAGCCCCACAGCAGCACGTAGTCGGGCTTGTCCTGGCGGATCGCCAACCACTGCGATTTCTGCTCGACGCCGGGATGGGTGACCGGGATTGCCTTGAACTCGAAGCCGTTGAGCTTGGCGCGGGCCTCTAGCGCCGCGATCGGCTCCTTGCCATAGGGGCTGTCGTGATAGACGAGGCTGATCTTCCTGCCCTTGAGCTTGTCGACGCCGCCGAGCTCCTTGGCGACATGCTGGATGGCGATGTCGGCCGCGGTCCAGTAGGTGCCGATGGCCGGGAAGTTCCATGCGAACACGGAGCCATCCTTGCTTTCCGCGCGGCCATAGCCGGTGGTGAGCAGGGTCATCTTATCGCCCGGCGCCTTTTCGGTCAGCGCCAGGGTGATGCCGGTCGACAGCGGCGAGAAGTAGCCGGCGCCGGTCGCGCCCTTGCCCTTCAGGCGCTCATAGCACTCGACGCCCTTGTCGGTGGCGTATCCGGTCTCGCACTCCTCGAACACGATCTTGACGCCGTTGATGCCGCCGTCGCGCTCGTTGATCATGGTCCAGTAGTCGGCGACGCCGTTGGCGAACGGCACGCCATTTGGTGCGTAGGGGCCGGTCCGGTAGACCAGCGCCGGCAGGAACTGCTCATTGGCACCTTGCGCCAGCGCGGGCGCCGCCAGGGCGATGCCGCCCAGCGCGGCGAGCGAAATGCCTAGTACGTTACGGGACATCCAAGTCTCCTCCTTTGGTTGATCTTGCCCGGTGCTTCCGGGGATCCATTGCAGACACGGCAGGCTCAGTGCGGGAATGGCCAGAGCCTGAGCTTCTCCTTGGCGAGCGAGCACAACTTGGCGAAGCCATGCGGTTCCTTGATCAGCAGGTAGCAGATCAAGGCGCCGGTCACGATCAGTACCAGATGCGACACTGTCTCGACGGTGACCGGTATGCCGAGCGCGTGTGGCACCTGGTCGAGCAGGATCGGCAGGATCAGGATGAATGCGGCGCCGAGGAACGAGCCCAGGATCGAGCCGAGGCCACCGATAATCACCATGAACAGGATCTGGAACGAGCGGTCGATGTTGAAGGTCAAAGGCTCCCACGAGCCCAGATGAATGAAGGCCCACAGTGCCCCGGCGACGCCGATGATGAAGGACGAGATGGCAAACGCCGTCAGCTTGGCGTAGAGCGGGCGGATGCCCATGATCTCGGCGGCGATGTCCATATCGCGAATCGCCATCCATTGCCGACCGACCGAGCCGCGGGCCAGGTTCTTGGCGATGAGCGCGAATACCGTGACGAATGATCAGCGCCAGCAGGTAGCGGTCGAGCGGCGTCGCCACCTGCCAGCCGAAGAAGTTGAGGTCCGGCGCGTTGACCGAGCCCGATGGCGTATAGTTCGTAAACCACTTCACGCGGATGAACAGCCAGTCGAAGAAGAACTGCGCTGCCAGCGTCGCCACCGCCAGGTACAAGCCCTTGATGCGCAGGCTCGGGATGCCGAACAGGATGCCGACCAGCGCCGCCATGCCGCCGCCGAGCAGGATCGCGACCAGCAGAGGCAACCCCGGTACCCGCAGCGCGAAGTTATAGGCAGCGTAGGCGCCGATCGCCATGAACGCACCAGCGCCGAGCGAGATCTGGCCGCAGTAGCCGATCAGAACGTTGAGGCCGATCGCCGCCAGCGCCAGGATCAGGTACGGGATCAGCAGCGCCTTGTAGATGTAGTCGTGGCCGAACGGGCCGACCTTGAGCAGGGCCAGCAGCGGAACGCCGACAAAGGCGAACAGCAGGATTGCATAAAGTCCGATCCGGTCCTGGCGGATCGGGAAGATCGCCATGTCGGCGGCGTAGGAGGTCTTGAACTGACCGTTCTCGCGGTAGAACATGGTCGTCAGGCTCCAAAGGGAAGGGGTGAGTGGTGAATGGTCAGTCGTGAGTGGCGGCGAACTGCCTCCGCCGAGCCTTGCAGGCACGCACGTCGAAAGTTGCTCATTGACAAGCCACAGCGTCGATTTTGTACTTCACCACTCACCGTCACCACTCACCACTCGGCTATTGACCACTCACCACTCACCACTCACACTCACTACTCACGCTTCTCATATCCGCTCGATGATGCGTTCGCCGAACAGTCCTTGCGGGCGCACCAGCAGCACGGCCAGCGCCAGCACGTAGGCGAACCAGTATTCGATGCCGCCGCCGATTGCCGGGAGCGACCCGATGTAGGCTTCGGCAAGCTTCTCGCCGGCGCCGACGATCAGACCGCCAACGATCGCACCCGGCACCGAGGTGAAGCCGCCGATGATCAGCACCGGCAAAGCCTTCAAGGCGAGAAAGGTGATCGAGAACTGCACGCCGAGCTTGGTGCCCCAGACCGTCGCGGCCACGAGTGCGACGAGCCCCGCCACCAGCCAGACGATGAACCAGATCCAGCTGATCGAGATGCCGACCGACTGCGCCGCGGCGTGATCATCGGCCACCGCGCGCAGTGCGCGGCCGGTCTTCGTTCGCTGAAAGAAGATGGCCAGGCCGATCACCAGAACGGCTGCGATCACGCCGCCCCAGACGTCGAGCTTGTTGACCAGGATGCCGCCGGGGAACAGGCTTTCGAGAGCAAACCAGGCGTCGGTCGGATAGAGCTTCAGCGGATAGACGTCGGAGCCGAAGATCAGCTGCGCCGCGCCTTCCAGGATGAAGGTGGCGCCGATCGTCGACATGAACAGGATGAGGCCGTCCTGATTGACCAGCGGCCCCAGCACGAAGCGCTCGATCAGCCAGGCGGAGAGCGCCATCACCAGGCCGGCGAAGGTCAAGGCCAACAGCACGGCAACGGCAAACGGCAGGCCTTGCGCGATGAAGAAGTCGAGCGAACGGACGAGCGCCAGGCCGGCCAGCAGCACCATCGCGCCTTGCGCGAAGTTGAACACGCCGGACGCCTTGAAGATCAGCACGACGCCGAGCGCGACCAGCGAATAGAGGAGACCCGCCAGCAGCCCGCCGCTGAGGACTTCCAGAAAATTGCCGAGACCTGCCACGCGTTGCTCTCCAGTGTCTCGATGAAGTCAAATGTCAGTGGGCGACGCCGAGATAGGCGTCGATGACCTTCTGGTCCTTCTGCACCACGTCGGGGGTGCCGTCGGCGATCTTCTGGCCGTAGTCGAGCACCACGACCCGGTCGGACAGATCCATGACCACACCCATGTCATGCTCGATCAGCGCCATGGTGGTGCCCATTTGGCGGTTGATGTCGATGATGAAGCGGCTCATGTCCTGCTTCTCTTCGAGGTTCATGCCGGCCATCGGCTCGTCGAGCAGCAGCAGCTCGGGCTCGGTCGCAAGCGCCCGGCCGAGCTCGACCCGCTTCTGCAGCCCATACGGCAGCTTGCCGACCGGGACTTTTCGGATCGCCTGGATCTCGAGGAAATCGATGATCTTCTCGACCACTTCGCGATGCCTGATCTCCTCGCGCTCTGCGGCCCCCCAATGTATCGCCTGCGCCAGCAGGCCCTTGCGCATCTTCAAGGTGCGCCCGGTCATGATGTTGTCGAGCGTCGACATGCCCTTGAACAGCGCCACGTTCTGGAAGGTGCGGGCGATGCCCTGGCTGGCGGCGATGTATGGCCGCATCTGGCTGCGCGCGCTCGCCCTTGTAGGTGATGGTGCCTTCCTGCGGGTGGTAGAAGCCGTTGATGACGTTCAGCATCGAGGTCTTGCCGGCCCCGTTCGGGCCGATGATGGCGCGTATCTCGCCACGCTTGATGTCGAACGAGACGTTGCGGATCGCCTTGACGCCGCCGAACGACAGCGACACGCCCTCGACCGCCAGCATGACTTCGCCGGGCGCCGGTGTCGCCGTGGCGGCTTGCTGCGCATCGGCTTTCATTCCGCGGCCTCCTTGACCGGCTGGAACGACGGCGCCGCGTGCGGTTGCATGTCGATGACATCGACCTCGCCTTCGATCACGCCTTTGCGGCCGTCCTCGAACGTCACCTCGGTTCGGATGCTGGCGCGCTTCGAGCCGTCATAGAGCGCCTTGACGAACGGCGCGTAACGGTCTGCGATGAACGAGCGGCGCACTTTCTGCGTACGCGTTAATTCGCCGTCGTCGGCATCGAGCTCTTTGTGCAAGATCAGGAAGCGCCGGATTTGCGAGGCAGCCATACGCGGCTCCCGGGCCAGCGACGCGTTGAGCTCGTCGACCCGGGCTTCAATCATCTGTCTGACTTCGGGGTGCGCCGCCAGCTCCTGGTAGCTCGCGTATACGATGTTGTTACGCTCGGCCCAGCTGCCGACCGAGACGAGGTCGATGTTGATGAACATCGTCACGAAATCGCGCTCGTGCCCGAAGGCGACGGCCTCTTTGACCTCGGGGTAGAACTTGATGCGGTTTTCCAGGTACTTCGGCGCAAAAATGGCGCCGCCGTTGAGGCGACCGACGTCCTTGGCGCGGTCGATGATGCACAGGTGGCCCCTGGCGTCGATGAAGCCGGCATCGCCGCTGTGCACCCAGCCGTCCGGCGTCTTGGTTTCGGCGGTGGCCTCGTCGTTCTTGTAGTATTTGAGGAATACGCCGGGGCTCTTGAACAGCACCTCGCCCTTGTCGTCGATTTTGATCTCGACATCGGGGCCGGGCTTGCCGACGGTCTCGGGATAGACCTCGCCGTCGGGCTGCAGGGTGATGAACACGCTGGCTTCGGTCTGGCCGTAGAGCTGCTTCAGATTGATGCCGAGGGCGCGGTAGAACGAGAACAGCTCGGGTCCGATGGCTTCGCCGGCGGTATAGGCCAACCGCAGGTTCGACATGCCCATGCGGTTGCGCAGCGGCGCATACACCAGCTTGTCGCCGATCCAGTAGAGGATGCTGTCCTTCAGCGGCAGGCTCTGGCCATTGAGCCGCTTTTCGCCGGCGCGCTTGGCGACGGCCAGGAAATACTTGAACATCGCCTTCTTCAACGTGCCGGCGTCCTCCATGCGCACCATGATCTGGGTCAGCATGTTCTCGAACACGCGCGGCGGCGCGAAGAAGTAGGAGGGGCCGATCTCGCGGCGGTCCTCGCTGGCGGTCTCCGGGCTCTCGGGGCAGGCGACACACAGCGCGCCGGCAAAGGCCTGGCCGTAGGAGAAGATGTGATCGCCGACCCAGGCCATCGGCAGGTAGGCGATCAATGAATCGTCGGGCGTGAAATGGTCGAAGATGTTGGCGTTCTGGCCCGACACCACGACGTTGGTGTGGGTCAGCATCACGCCCTTGGGCTTACCGGTGGTGCCCGAGGTGTAGAGCATCACCGAGACGTCGCTGCCGCGGCCGATGTCGATCTCGGAGCGCCACCAGATGTCGAGTTCGGGCTTCTTGCGCAACTCTTCGCGGCCGATCTCCTGGATCTCGGCATACGATTTGAGCCGCGTGTGGTCGTACTTCTGCAGGCCGCGCGGATCGCAGTAGACGAAGTAGCGCAAGGTCGGCACACGGTCCGCGATCGACTGCAGCTTGTCGACCTGTTCCTGGTTCTCGACGATGGCAAAGGCGACTTCGGCGTGGGCCAGCACATACGACATCTCGTCGGCGACCAAGTCCTGGTACATCGGCACCGGCACGGCGCCGAGCGCCTGCGCCGCCGTGAATGCCCAATAAAGATGCGGCCGATTGTCGCCGACGATCGCGACGGTCTCGCCGCGCTTGAGGCCCAGCACATAAAGGCCGATCGACAGCGCGCGGATTTCCTCGAGCGCCTGAGCCCAGGTCCATGTCTGCCAGATGCCGAGATCCTTTTCGCGCATGGCCGGCCGGCTGCCGTATTGCGCAGCGTTGCGCAGCAGCAATTTCGGTACCGTGTCCAGCGCCGCTTGGGGCCCTGGCATAGCCGACATCTCACTCACTTCGACAATCCTCCCGCGCCGGTCATCGCGGCTTTGTCTGCTGTTGCCGACGTGTGTACATGGCAGCACACCTGCTATGCAAGTTATCCTCAAGTACGATGGTTTCGCCGGCGGCGCGACAAGTGCGCCCCACCCATGGGACGCGACCCCGGCTCAGCCGGCTCGCGCCGGCTGTCCGGGGAGGCAGCTGAGGGAGTGGGGCGCGGTCGCAGGCAGGTCGCTCTCGGCGCTTCGCATTCCGACGAATTCGGCCAGACCCTCGCTCAGCGGGCGGACTGGCTAAGACAACACACCGCCGCCAAAGCTTGCCTCCCCGGGCGCGGGCGCGTAGCGCCAAGAGCCGGGGTCGCGTCCCATGGGTGGGGCACGATCGTCGCATGTGGCGACCATCAGTGCGCTTGTTCGCATGGGCGGTGGCCGCGCCCGCCCATGCGCCACTGGATTCCGCTTGCTCGCCGTAGTACGTGCTGGAAACCGAACAATAAACCCAGTATCTCAGGGACGGCAGCCATGGCCAGCGAACTCCATCACTTCATCGGCGGCAAAATGGTCAAGGGCACGAGCGGCCGCTTCGCCGACGTGTTCTGGCCGATGACCGGCGAGGTCGCCGCCCGCGTGCCGCTGGCCTCCAAGGCCGAGCTGCGAGCCGCCGTCGAGAACGCTCGCGCCGCGCAGCCGGCATGGGCCGTCACCAACCCGCAGCGCCGCACCCGCGTGCTGATGAAGTTCATCGAGCTCGTCGCCCGCGACAATGACAAGCTGGCGCTGGCGCTGGCCCGCGAGCACGGCAAGACCATCCCCGATGCCAAGGGCGACATCCAGCGCGGCATCGAGGTGATGGAAGTGTGCTTGGGGGCCGCCCACATGCTGAAGGGCGAGTTCACCGACGGCGCCGGTCCCGGCATCGACATCTATTCCATGCGCCAGCCGCTGGGTGTGGTTGCCGGCATCACCCCGTTCAACTTCCCGGCGATGATCCCGATGTGGAAGTTCGGGCCGGCGCTGGCCTGCGGCAATGCCTTCATCCTGAAGCCATCGGAGCGCGACCCGTCGGTGCCGCTGATGCTCGCCGAGCTGATGATGGAAGCTGGATTGCCGGCTGGCGTCCTCAACGTCGTCAACGGCGACAAGGAGAGTGTCGACGCCATCCTAGACGATGAGGACATCAAGGCCATCGGCTTCGTCGGCTCGACGCCGATCGCCGCGTACATCTACAGCCGCGGCTGCGCCAACGGCAAACGCGTGCAGTGCTTCGGCGGCGCCAAGAACCACATGATCATCATGCCGGATGCCGACATGGACCAGGCGGTCGATGCACTGGTCGGTGCCGGCTATGGTGCGGCTGGCGAGCGCTGCATGGCGGTGTCAGTGGCGGTGCCGGTCGGCAAGGCCGCCGCCGACGCGCTGATGACGAAGCTGATCCCGCGCGTCGAGAGCCTGAAGGTTGGACCCTCGACCGACGACAAGGCCGACTTCGGGCCGCTGGTCACCAAGGAAGCCCTGGCGCGGGTCAAGAACTACGTCGACATCGGCATCAAGGAAGGCGCGAAGCTCGTCGTCGACGGCCGCAACTTCAAAATGCAGGGCTACGAGAACGGCTTCTACATGGGCGGCTGTCTGTTCGACAACGTGACCAAGGACATGCGTATCTACAAGGAGGAGATCTTCGGGCCGGTGCTGTCGGTGGTGCGCGCCAAGACCTACGACGAGGGCTTGAGCCTCGCCAACGACCACGAGTACGGCAACGGCGTCGCGATCTTCACCCGCGACGGCGATGCGGCGCGTGATTTCGCGGCCAAGGTCCAGGTCGGCATGGTCGGCATCAACGTGCCGATCCCGGTGCCGCTCGCCTACTACACCTTCGGCGGCTGGAAGCGCTCGGGCTTCGGCGACTTGAACCAGCACGGCCCGGACGCCTTCCGCTTCTACACCAAGACCAAGACGGTGACCTCGCGCTGGCCCTCCGGCACCAAGGAAGGCGCCGAGTTCGTCATCCCGACGATGAAGTGAGTTGCCATTCGCTCAGAGCATGCGGATGGATGAAATGGGAGTGCCATTGCTGATTCTGTTGGCATTTTCGCTTCGAGTTTCTGTAGGGATGGGCAACGGCTGCGGCAACATCGCCGAACTTCCCGGCGACCGATATTGCTGAACCCTGACTGGGTTCCCGCCTGCGCGGGAATGACGTCCGTGGGTGGGTAGACGCCATAGCTCCTTCTCGCACCCGGTGCCCAATGTAGATATGAGTGGTGAAGTTAATCCGAGAGCGTCCACTGCCCTCACCTCCCTACCATCGTCATTCCCGCGCAGGCGGGAACCCAGACAAGCATCCGCGAGGCTGGAGTTTGCGGGTTGATCTCGGCACGCCTCACCTGCACAATTCAACGATGATCATCTGGCCCGCCGTCTACATCCTCGCCAGTGCCCGCAACGGGACGCTTTACATCGGCGTGACCAGCAGCATCGAGGACCGGATCAGTATTCACCGGCAGGACTTGTTGTCGGGCTTCACCAGCAAGTACGGCGTGCACATGCTGGTCTACTACGAGTTCCACGACACGATCGAGGCCGCGATCCGGCGCGAGAAGCAGCTGAATGAAATGGAACTGCGCCGGTTCGGAAGCTAGCGGTCTCATCGAAGGAGATGAATCCGGAGTGGGCCGATCTCTACGATGCCTTCTGGCACGCGGTGAAAGAGGGGCCTGCTGACATGGCACGGCGTCGCCGCGAACAGTGAATGCGCAGCGCGTTGACTGGGTTCCCGCCTGCGCGGGAATGCCGTCACTGGGTGGGTGCGCCTTGCCCCGAAGCGTCCTCGTAATGCCCGCGTGGCCGCTCGAGGTCTGCGCCGCCATCGCGGGCGGGCTTGTCCTGGGTCTTGACCTGTCGCAGCGAGGCAGGCGAGCGCCACACTTCCCCTCTCCAGCCGTCCCCTAAGCGGGGAGAGGGCAGAGGCCGGCCCCAGTGTCGCAATCATGGAATTCCGACTCGTCTGTTCCGGCCGTCCGGTGAGGCGGCGGCAGGCTGGCTCGAATGCCTATCTGCTCGCCAATCCGCGGCACCATCAAATCGTCGGTACGGAGCAAGTAGCCGCCCCTCACCCTAACCCTCTCCCCGTTCCGGCCACGGGCCGGACGGGGAGAGGGGATGGCAGCGTGTCCAAATACCATCGCCGCGGAAGTGGGACGTGGGCCGCAGAGGGCTCTGGCGCGGAGGCGAGACGGCGCAGCCGCTTTTGCGTGCCGGCTCTTCATGATAGGTTTATCGTATATCCCGCGCCGCAATCATCGCCGCCCTTGACGCACTGAAGCCGGAACTCGCCGCCTTCGATGTCGCGTCTCTGCGCCTGTTCGGATCGCACGCGCGGGATGCCGCAAACGACAACAGCGACATCGATCTGGTCGTCGCGTTTCACGGCCCAGCGACTTTCGATGCTTTCATGGGATTGAAGCTGTTGCTGGAGGATCGCCTGGGCCGCAAGGTCGATCTCGTCACGGAACGTGCGATCCGGCCCGAACTCAGGCATTCAATCGAGCGACATTCGATCCGTGTCGCGTGACTGGCGCTTCTATTGGCAACGCTCGAAGCGACTAGAGATGCTGTCCCTGTCAATTGCCCAGCACCATGCGCGGGATCCAGGTGGTGATCCAGGGCACATAGGTGATCAGCAGCAGCGTGATCCCGAGCGGCAGGTAGTAGGGCAGCATCTCGCGCAGCACGTCCTTCATCTTGACCTGGGCGATGTCGGCGACCAGGAACAGGGCGAGGCCCATCGGCGGCGTCAGCAGGCCGATCATCAGGTTGAACACCACCACCATGCCGAGATGCACCGGATCGACGCCGGCGGCAATCAGCGGCTTGGCTATGATCGGCGCGATGACCAGGATCGCCGTGGTGCTGTCGAGGAACATGCCGACGATGATCAGCAGCAGGTTGACGATCAGCAGCAGCACATAGGGGTTCTTCGAAATCGACAGCATCCACTCGGTCATGATCTGCGGCACCTGCTCGACCGACAGGATCCAGCCGAACAGCGCCGCCACCGCCACGATCAGCAGGATCGCCGACGACGCGCGGATGGTCTCGATCGCGGCATCGTACATGCCGGCCAAGGTCAGCTCGCGGTAATAGAAATAGCTGATGGCGAGGGTATAGAACACCGTCACCGAGGCGATCTCGGTCGGCGTGAAATAACCGGCCAGCATGCCGACAATCAGGATCACCGGCGCCAGCATCGCCGGGATCGCCGGCACCATGTCGCGCCACAGTTCGGCGAGTGTCGGCCAGCGGGCTGAGCGCGGGTAGCTGCGCCGCGTTGCCAGCCACCCCGTCATCAGCATCAGCATCACCACGCACAGCAATCCTGGCAGGATGCCGCCGAGCAGCAATTGCAGCACCGACACGCCGGTCACCGTGCCGTAGATGATCAGCGGGATCGACGGCGGGAAGATCGGCCCGACGATTGCCGAGGCGCCGGTGACCGCGCTGGCGAAGGCCGCGGAATAGCCCTTACTCTTCATCGCGTCGATCTCGATGCGGCCGAGGCCGCCGATGTCGGCCAGCGCCGAGCCGGAGATGCCGGCGAAGATCAGGCTGCCGAAAATGTTCACCTGGGCGAGGCCGCCCGGCAGCCGGCCGACCGCGGTGTCGGCGAACTGGTAGATGTATCTGGAAATCCCGGCGCTGTTCATCACGCTGCCGACGAACAGGAACACCGGCACCGCGACCAGCGGGAACGAGTCGAGCGCGTATAACGTGCGCTGCGCCACGAGTTCGAGCGGCAGGCCGTTGGCGAGCACGTAGACGATGCAAGGAATCGCGATCGCCAGCACCACCGGAAAGCCGATCACGAACAGCGCGAGAAAGGCGAAGATCACGAGGAAACCAGTCATTTCTTTTTGTCTCTCAGGTGAGCGTCGTCTGCTTTGCTTCCGGCCGTCCGCGCCGCCACGTGTGGTGCAACAGCAGGGCCGTCGCGCCGCACAACAGCACCGCACCGATGGCGAGCGGCGCCATGAACAGCCAGAACGGCATCTCGAGTGTTGCCGTCTGGTTGTTCATGTTGTTGGCGATGGTGACGAATGCGGCGTAGGCGAAGAAGCCGAACACGGCGATGCCGACTGCCTCGATCACGAGCTGCAGCAGCCAGCGCGGCCGCTCGGGCAGCAGCGCCTGGAATTCCTCCATGCGAATCTGGCCGCCGTCGATCGTGACCAACGCGCCGGCCATGAAGCACAGGCAGATCAACATGTAGCGCGCCCATTCCTCGGCACCTGCCATCGGCACGTTGAAGACGCCGCGCATGATGATCTGCGCGAACGGCGTCACCACCAGTCCGAACAGCAACAGACAGGCGAGAGCGCGAAGGGCGAAGACGAAGTGGCGCATGGGGGGAGAACTTTCGGTCGTGGTTCAAGTGCTGGCGGCGACCGGTGCCTGGCTTTAGCCTGGCACCGGCCGGGCTTGGTGCCAGGCTAAAGCCAGGCACCATTGGCGAGAGGGAATGCGCTTACTTCACCGCCTGGATCTGGGTGATGTAGTTCGCCCACTCGGGGAAGTCCTTGTTGATCTGGCCGAGCACCGCCTTGCGGAAGGCTTCGACGTCGAGCCCTTCCTTCTCGGTGACGAAGGTCATGCCCTTGCCCTCGAGATCGCGGCGGTACTTGTCGAAGGTGTCCTTGTCCCACAGCCAGCGTCTTCTGGCCGACCTCGAACATGGTGTCGGCGATGATCTTGCGGTCGGCCTCGGGAATGCCGGCCCACACCTTCTCGTTGACGAACACCGACAGCACCGACTGCATGTGGCCGGTCAGCATGACGAACTTCTGCACCTCGTAGAGCTTGAGGTTGAAGATGTTGGGCAGCGGGTTCTCCTGGCCGACAACGAGGCCGGTGGCGAGCGCGGTGGCGAGCTCGGACACCTCGACCGGCGTCGCGACCGCACCCATGCCGGTCAGCATCGACGACCACAACTTCACCGGCACGCCGCGGTATTTCTTGCCGGCCATGTCCTTCGGCGCCAGCACCTTCTCGTTCGAGGTCAGGTGCCGCGTGCCCTGGAAGAAGCTGCCGATGATGCGCATGCCGCCCTTCTGCACCAGCTCGTCGTTGATCGCCTGCAGTGCCGGCGAGGTGCGGGCGTCGGTGGCGCGCAGCGAATGTTCGGCATCGCGATAGACGATAGGGTGTGTTGAACACGGCGGTCGAAGGCAGGATCTTGCCGAGCGAGGCGAAGTCGTGGTGGCCCATGGCGATGGCGCCGCTCTTGATGCCGTCGACCATCTCGCCGACGCCGCCGAGCTGCGAGTTGGCGAACACCTGGATTTCGACGCGGCCGCTGGTGCGCTCCTTGACAAGCTTCGCTACCTCGTCGGCGTAGAGCGTCTGCGGTGCGTTGGCGACCCCGACGTGGGCATAGCGCAGCTTGATCTGCGCCTCGGCGCCGCTGCCTGCCAGCGGCAGCAGCGCAAGTGCCGCGGCGGCGGCCAAAATCGTCCTTCTATCGAGCATGGTCGTCTCTCCCGGGTTGGCGGCCTCTGGTGGGCCGATTGGTTGCAGTCGTTGGCGTCCTCAGCGATCGAACACCTTGACGATCGCGGCGGTATCGGATTCGGCGTGGCCGAGATGGACCAGCAGCCGATAGAGGTTGAGCGCCTCGCCGGTCATCGGCATCGGCGACTTCATCTGGCCGGCGAAAACGCTGACCATCTCGAGATCCTTGAGCAGCTGGCGTGAATAGCCGAGCGGCGTGAAATCGCGGGCCGCCATGCGCGGATAGAGCTTCTGCAGCAGCGAGCCGTCGGCGTGGCCGCCAGCCAGGCATTCAGGGATGCGGGCGGCATCGATGCCGGCGCTCTCCGCCATGACGAGTGCTTCGGCCATGACGGCGTGGCCGCAGCCGACGATCATCTGGTTGATCATCTTGGCGACGAGACCGCTGCCTGAAGGCCCCATCGGCGTGAAGCGCTGCGCTACGTCGGCGATGAACGGTCGCACCGCCTCGATGTCCTCAGGGCTGCCGCCGGCCATGACGGTGAGGGTGCCGGTGCCGGACGCGGGTGGCCCGCCGGAAACAGGTGCATCGACCCAGCCGCAGCCGGTTTCGGCAAGCAGGTGCTTGGCGAATGCGCGACCCTTCTCGACGGTGATGGTCGAGAAATCGACGAGCCGCTGTGGCGGCTTCATCGCCCGGGCGACGCCGCCCGAACCGAACATCACGTCCTCGACGGCTTCCGTGGTCGGCAAATTGAGGACGACGATGTCGGCGTCATGAACGGCGTCGACGGCGGATGCGGCGGCGCGTGCTCCGGTGGCGGCCGCGGCATCTCGCTTCTCCGCCACGATGTCGAAAGCGGCAATGGCATAGCCCTTGGCCGTGAGATGGCGCACCATCGGCAAGCCCATCAGTCCGACACCGATGTACCCAAGCTTCAATTTAGCCATGGCTGACCTCGATCGCATAGATGCGGCGGGCATTGTCCGCGAACAGCGCGTCCTGCTCGGCGGCGGTGAAGTCGGCGACGATTTCCTCGAACCCACCGAAGATCGTCGCGAAGTCGGCGCACAGCCGATCGACCGGGAAGTTGCTGGCGAACATGCAACGCTCCACCCCGAACAGCTCGATGGTGGTCAGGATGATGCCGCGATTGGCTGAGACCGTCCAAGGCAGTCCAGGCTGGCCGATGCCGGAAATCTTGACTGCGACGTTGCGGCAATCGGCCAACAGTTCCATCGCCCGGCGCCAGCCGACGATGCCTGCTGCGGATCGGTCCGACGGCAGGCCGGTGTGGTTGAGGATGATCTGCGTCTCGGGGAAATCGGCGGCGAGGCGCGCGGCTTCGGCCAGATGCCACCACGGCGTCTGCAGGTCGAAGCGCAGGCCGAGCGGCGCCAATCGGGCAAATCCCGCGCGCCACTTCGGGTCGGTCATGCCGCCAGGAGAACCATCGGTCGGACTGGGATTGGCGCGCGGCTTATGCCGCACGCTGCGCACGAACGGCCGCTGCGCGTGTGACTCGAGTACCTGTGCGGCATCGGCGCGATCGAGCCAGGCCTGTCCCACGGCGACGGTCGGCAGGCCCTGGTTGGCGATCAGCGTCGCGACATAGTCCATCTCGCCCGACGGATCCGCGGGGTTCCATTCGGTTTCGACGTAGACGCTGGCGGCAATGGTCCAGGGAGCCGCGTCGGCGCGATAGTCGGCCGGCAGATACGGGCCGCGGATCGAGGAATAGTCGCCGTAGCGGAACGGGATCGGCGGCTCGTCGTTGAGCCACGGGTGGTAGTTTCGCCGCGGGTCCCAGACATGGTGGTGCGCGTCGATGATGGCGCGGCCCTTCGGCTGTGGTGTGTCAGATGGCATCGCGCACCCGGTCGACCGTTTTGTCGAGATGACGGCCCAGAACTTCTGCGAGCTTATCGCCGTCGCGGGCGATCAGCGCCTCGATCATCTCCTCGTGCTCGGCGACGGCTGCTGCCCAGCGATCCGGCGTTTCGTTGCCGATGAAGCGGATGCGCTTGATGCGCGCCTGCAGCGTCTCGTGCGTCTGCGCCAGGACCGAATTGCCGGAGGCTTGCACGATCGCGGTATGAATACTCTGGTTGAGCTTGAAATAGGCGAGACGGTTGCGGGCTGCGTAAAGGGCGAGCATGCGCTCGTGCAATTGCCGGATTCGCTTGATCTCGGCGTTCGATGCGTTCGTGCAGGCGAGTCGCGCCGCCGTCTGTTCGAGCGCCTTCAGCACTTCGAGAATTTGGCGGATGTCGCTCTCGGTGAAGTGGCGCACCACTGCGCCCTTGGCCGGCACGATCTCGACCAGTCCCTCGCTGGCGAGCGTCTTGATCGCCTCGCGCAATGGTGTGCGCGAGACGCCGAGCGAAGCGCCGACCTGACCCTCGTTGATCCGCGTTCCGGGCATCAACGTGCCTTCGATGATCATGTCGCGGATCTGGTTGACGACGGCGTCGTGCAGCGTCACGCGGGTGATACGGGTGACGCCACCGAGCCCGTCATCGGTCTCTTTGTCCGTGGTCTTGGTGGCCATATTCGATCGATCCTGTCGGGCTCATTTGCCCCAGCGCAGCGCCATGCAGTCGAGGCCACGGGCGATCTCGATCAGGCCGGCTTTGGCCGCCTGCGGCAGCGGCGGCAACGGATGCCGCAGCGCGTCCGACTTGATGACGCCGCCCTCTTTCATCAGCACCTTGGCGGCGGCGATGCCGCACTGGCGGTTTTCCCAGTTGATCAGCGGCAGCCACTTGCCGTAGGCCGCCTTCGCCGCCGCGCGATCACCCTTGAACCATGGATCGGTGATCTGGCGGATGCCGTCGGGATAGCCGCCGCCGGTCATCGCGCCGGTGGCGCCGGCTTCGAGATCGGCCATCAGCGTGATCGCCTCCTCGCCGTCCCAGGGTCCGACAATGGCATCGCCGCCGAGCGCGATCAATTCGCGCAGTTTTGCGGCAGCGAACGGCACCTCGATCTTGAAGTAGGCGACGTTGGCGATTTCGCACGCCATGCGGGCGAGGAACGGCGCCGACAGCGGCGTGCCGCTGACCGGCGCGTCCTGGATCATGATCGGGATCGAGATCGCGTCCGACACGATTTTGTAGAATTCGTAGATGCGTTGCCTCGGGCAGGCGCACGGTCGCGCCGTGGTAGGGCGGCATGATCATCACCATCGCCGCGCCTGCGGCCTGCGCCCGCCGGCTGCGCTCGGCGCAAGCGTTGGAGCCCATGTGGGTGGTGGTGACGATAACCGGCACGCGGCCGGCGACGTGGGCCAGGATCGCGTCCATCAGCTGCTCGCGCTCGGCGTCGGTCAGCACGAACTGCTCGGAGAAGTTGGCGAGGATGCACAGGCCTTCCGAACCGGCGTCGATCATGAAGTCGACGGCGCGCTTCTGGCCGGCCATGTCGATCGCGCCCTGGTCGTCGAAGATCGTCGGCACCACCGGGAACACGCCGCGATAGGTCTTGGCTGGTTTCGAGGCCATGGTTCGATGCTCCAGGTCAGGCGGCCTTGGTGCGGCGCGCCACGGCCATGCGCGTCGCGATGATCATGGCATTGCGCATGGCATCGACCTTGGCGACGCCCTTGCCGGCGATGTCGTAGGCGCTGCCATGGGCGGCGGTCGCCACCGGGAAGGGGTAACCGCCGAGCACGGTGACGCCCTGCTCGAAACCGATCAGCTTCATCGCGATCTGGCCCTGGTCGTGGTACATCGTCAGCACCGCGTCGAACTCGCCTTTTCTGGCCCGCACGAACACCGTGTCGGAGGGATAAGGACCGTCACAGACGATGCCGGCGGCAATGGCGGATTCGACGGCCGGGCGGATCTCGTCGATCTCCTCGCGGCCGAAGTTGCCGCCATCGCCGGCATGCGGGTTGAGGCCGGCGACACCGATGCGCGGGCTAGAGAATCCTGCCGCCCGCATCGCATCATTGGTAAGCCTTAAGCTGCGCAGGATGGTGTCGCGCTTGATCAGACGCGCGCCACCCCCGAAATCGGCACGTGCGAGGTGACCCGCGCATTCCAAAGGCCGGGCAGGATGTTGAACTCGCTCGCCGTGCCCCGGAAGCCGAGGAACTCGTTGATGAACACCACCTCGTCCTCGTAGGCGGGGTATGACAGTCGCATCGACGCCTTGTTGAACGGCGAGAAGGTGACCGCATCGACGACACCGGCGTTGGCGAGCGCCAAGGCCTTGCGGAAGTTGGCCATGGCGAAATCACCCGAAGGCTTCGACAGCGCGCCGACCGGAACCGAAGCCGGGTCGAGATGCTTGAGGTCGATCAACACCGGCTGGTCGTTATGCGGCAGCGGGTCGTTGGCGCCGATGGTTGCGATGTCGAGCATCACGCCCGATACCTTGGCGCCACGCGCCAGCACCCGGGCATCGCCGATCGCAATGATGCGGGCGGCGCCGGTAATCTCCTTGTCGGCGAGGATGCGAGCGGAAAGCTCTGGCGCGACGCCGGCCGGGCATCCGATGGCGTGGGCAAGGCATGGCTTGGCACTGGTCATGACGTGAGATCTCGCGAAGGCCGGCGCGCCGGCGGTGGTCGCAACCTAGGCGCCGTCTCAGTCGACCGTCAAGTATACTGCATGCAGCAATGGCACACTGGACAGTTACCGATCGGGCAGGCCGCAAGCGGTGCGCATGCGGTGCCTGAAATCGGTAACCGTCCCGGCATTTTGAGCAGGCCGGGGGCGCGCGGAAGAAATGGTCAAGGACCTCAATGCCGCCGTTTTCCCCGATCACGAGTTCAGGGTGTGGGGTGGCGAATGGGAAGCGGGCTGTTAGGGGGTGGGCGATGGAGCTGATCCGATTGCCGATGGTACTGGTTGCGGCGCTCGCGGCGGTCGCGCTTGCCGGCTGCGTCAGCGGCAGTGACCCGCAGACCGTGGGGCCGCTGGCCGCCGGCAAGGCCCGGGTCACCATTAACCGTCCCAGCACCATCGTTTATGCCGCGGCACCGGCCACGATCACGCTCAACGGGCAGAAGGTCGCCGACATCGCCGTCGGCAGCTCGGCAGTGATCGACGTGCCGGCCGGTGCCAACGTGCTGGCCGCCTCGGCATGGTCCTATCCGGGCTCTTTCTCGATCAAACTCAACGCCAAGTCCGGCGCCAACTATGCGCTCACCGTCGAGCCGCGCGGCGACAGCCTGCTGCCCGGTGCGCTGCTCGGGCCGATCGGCGGCGCGATCGACGCCAGCATCAACGAGAATGCCGGCGCGTTCCAGCTCACGGTGACATCGATTGCGGGCGAGGGATCGGCAGCGCCGGGCAAGCCTGCGACAGCCAAATCGGCGAAGGTTCGAACCGGGGCATGAGCAAAATGCCCTACGGGGACATCAGTTACCGATCGGGAAGTCGCACGCTGCTAGGCACCGACGGTGGAGATCGGTAACTGTCCCCGATCAACCGGCGCCGGAGGGTTCGGCGAAGACGATGTCAGCCGTGCTCGGCGAGATCGTGTGGCTGATGTCGCAATCGGCGATCCACAAGTCGTTCTTCATCTCGCCACGGAACGGGGACAGTTTCCGATTGCAACGGCTGTGGGCTATTCGGCGAAGGCAATCGGGATCGGTAACTGTCCCCGATTTCCCCTCAACTTGCCTCCCCGGGCGCGGCGCGATAGCGCCTCGACCCGGGGCCGCGTCGGCAACGGGTGGGCGACCACCTTGCCCCACGCCTTGGACGCGATCCCGGATCAGCCTGCTGCCGCAGGCTGTCCGGGAAGGCAAGTTGAGGGGGCGTTGGTCGATCGCAGACGCCAAGCTATCTGCCAACGGATCACCTCACCACTCACGACCTCACGATCTGGCGACCTCACGACCCCACGCACCACCGAAGTTATCCGGTAACTGTCCCCGAAAAGCCGCCATCGGCGTCCTTGCTAGCCGGGCACCGGGGCTTGTGCTATGGCACCGCGCAACGATGCAGCGCAGCAAACGGTTGCGATCTGCCGCCCGACCTCCAAGGACCACCTATGCAACTTAGAAATATCGCGATCATCGCGCACGTCGATCATGGCAAGACCACACTGATCGACGTGCTGCTGCGGCAGTCAGGCTCGTTCCGCGACAACCAGAAGGTCGCCGAGCGCGCCATGGACTCGAACGATCTCGAGCGCGAACGCGGCATCACCATCCTGGCGAAGTGTACCTCGCTCGTTTGGAAGGACACCCGCATCAACATCGTCGACACGCCGGGCCACGCCGATTTCGGCGGCGAGGTCGAGCGCATCTTGAACATGGTCGACGGCGTGATCGTGCTGGTCGACGCCTCGGAAGGGCCGTTGCCGCAGACTAAGTTCGTGCTGTCGAAGGCGCTGAAGCGGGGCTTGCGGCCGATCGTCGCGATCAACAAGATCGACCGCCCCGACCAGCGCTTCCAGGACGTGCTGAACGAGGTGTTCGACCTGATCGCCAACCTCGACGCCACCGACGAGCAGCTCGATTTCCCGATCCTTTACGGTTCGGGCCGCGACGGCTGGATGGCGCTGTCGCCGGACGGACCGAAGGAGGATATGGCGCCGCTGTTCGACCTGGTGCTGCAGCACGTGCCGCCGCCGACCATCGAGGACGGCCCGTTCCGCCTGCTCGCGACCACGCTCGAAGCCGATCCGTACCTTGGCCGCATCCTCACCGGCCGCATCACCTCGGGCACGATCAAGCCCGGCCAGACGATCAAGGCGCTGACCCGCGAGAGCCAGCCTCATCGAGACCGCGCGCGTGACCAAGGTGCTGGCTTTCCGCGGCCTCGAGCGCACCGCGATCGACGAGGGCGTGGCCGGTGACATCGTCGCCATCGCCGGCATCACCGAGGCGACCGTCGCCGATACACTGTGTGATCCGGTGGTCGAGACCGCGATCTTCTCGCAGCCGGTCGATCCGCCGACGCTGTCGATGACCTTCCGCATCAACGACGGCCCGTTCGCCGGCCGCGAGGGCGACAAGGTGCAGAGCCGCGTCATCCGCGAGCGTCTGCTGAAGGAGGCCGAGCGCAACGTCGCGATCAAGATCACCGAGCGCACCGACGCCGACGCTTTCGATGTCGCCGGTCGCGGCGAACTGCAGCTCGGCATCCTGATCGAGACCATGCGACGGGAAGGTTTCGAGCTCACCGTATCGCGGCCGCAGGTGGTGATGAAGACCGACGAGTTGACCGGCCAGCGCCTCGAGCCGGTCGAGGAATGCATCATCGACGTCGACGAGCAGCATTCGGGTGTCGTCGTGCAAAAGCTGTCGGAGCGCAAAGGCGAGCTGCTGGAGATGCGCCCCTCGGGCGGCGGCCGTCAGCGCCTGGTGTTCCGGGTGCCGACCCGCGGCCTGATCGGCTATCAGGGCGAGCTCTTGACCGACACGCGCGGCACCGCCGTGATGAACCGGCTGTTCCACTCCTATGCGCCGCACAAGGGCAACATCGAAGGCCGCCGCAACGGCGTGCTGTTGTCCAACGGCGACGGCGAGGCAACGACCTACGCGCTGTTCTATCTGCAGCCGCGCGGCGCGCTGATGATCGACCCGCAGACCAAGGTTTACGGTGGCATGATCGTCGGCCAGCACACCCGCGACAATGACCTCGAAGTCAACGTCCGCGAAGGCAAGAAACTGTCGAACGTTCGCGCCGCCGGCAAGGACGACGCGCTGCTGCTGACCCCACCGATGAAGATGACGCTCGAGCGCGCCATGTCCTATATCCAGGACGACGAACTGGTCGAGATCACGCCGCAGTCGATCCGCCTGCGCAAGCGTTACCTCGATCCCAACGAGCGCAAGCGCCGCGAACGCGCGCGTGATGCCGAAGTGGCCTGAGTGCCCTGAGGGCGCGAGACGGAAGACAAACAAAAAGGGCCCCCTTCGCAGGGGGCCTTAGGTTTGACTGACAATGAAGGCACGAAGTGTGCGCTCACATTGCAGGGGCGATCTTATACGATCCATCGGCGGGCGCTCGCGCTATTGATGTGACCGAGCCATTCGAATTTGGCCGGATGTTGTGCGTTCCGTCTAGTCCATTGTTAGTCAAAGAGAAATTCTGGAAGGACGCGAAAAAACCGTCACCGGCGAGCCTCGTGCAAGTCAAATTTTCGGATGCGGGGGTCGACGTCCATCGGGCAAGCGATCATGATTGAATGTTGCACTCGATGCCGACAGCGGCGACCGGGCGATCGACCGGCACCCCGCTTGACGCGGTTGCGGCCGCGCGCCGCGCCTTGGGGCTGTGAGCGGGCCGCGACATTCGCTATTGAGGTCGGATACCAGATCAGCCCGGACCCTTGAGCCTTGTCGAACGATCCAACCGTCCAGTTCGGTCCCGGCATTGCCGGCAGGTGGCCGGCCGGCCTGACGCCAACGCCCGAATACGAAGCCGCGGCCAGATTTCTCGCGGGCAGCAATCAAGGCCATTTGTTCGTGACCGGTCGCGCCGGCACCGGCAAGTCGACCCTGCTGCGGGCATTGCGCGACATGGTCACGGTGCCGAACGTGGTGGTGGCGCCAACCGGACTTGCCGCCGTGACCGCCGGCGGCCAGACGATCCACTCGTTCTTCGGGTTCCCGCCAAAGCTGATCCAATCCGGCGATATAAGGCGCAGCCGCAACGGCTCGATCATGCGTCGCCTGCAGATGCTGATCATCGACGAAGTCTCGATGGTGCGCTCGGACCTGATGAACGCGATCGATCTCAGCCTGCGCGTCAATCGCGGGCGGCCGCGCGAGCCGTTCGGCGGCGTCCGGCTGGTGCTGTTCGGCGACCTGCACCAGCTGCCGCCGGTAGTGCAGCGCGGCGAGGAGGCCGAGTACCTCGAGAGCGCGCACGGCGGCCCGTTCTTCTTCAGCATCAGCGCATTGCGCGAGGGCGCCGGCACGACATTATTGGAGCTGGGCGAGGTCTTCCGCCAGCGCGACGAGGCGCTGCTCGGTGTGCTCAATCGCGTCCGCGAAGGCGCCGCGAGTGCGGACGATCTGGCGGTCTTGAACGCCCGCGTTTCGCCGATCCGCACGCTGGCAGAGGGCGATCCGTATGTCGATTCTGACGCCGACGAACGCTGCGGCACAGCGCATCAACACGGCATTTCTCGAGGCCCTGCCGGGACGCGCCACGATCTTCGAGGCGAAGGTCACCGGCGAGTTCAACGACAACGCACATCCTACCGACACGGCATTGGCGCTCAAAGCCCGCGCCAAGGTCATCATGCTGCGCAACGACCCAGACGGTCGTTGGGTCAATGGCACCGTCGGGCGTGTTTCGAGGCTCGAGGACAACAAGGCCTGGGTCGAGATCGACGGCCGCGAATACGAGATCGAGCAGGTTTCCTGGGAAAATCGCCGCTACGCCTACGACAAGTCGGCGGAGAAGATCGTCGAAACCGTGGCCGGTACGTTCAAGCAGTTGCCGATGCGGCTGGCCTGGGCGCTCACCATCCAC
Organism: uncultured Alphaproteobacteria bacterium; assembly: GCA_963741505.1. Classification (GTDB taxonomy): domain Bacteria; phylum Pseudomonadota; class Alphaproteobacteria; order Rhizobiales; family Hyphomicrobiaceae; genus JAKFWF01. The sequence goes on from CAVUIJ010000019.1 coordinate 54,016, forward strand.
AAGAGCCAGGGGCTCACGCTTGATAAGGTCTATATTGATCTTGGGCGCGGAACGTTTGCCCACGGTCAAGCATATGTCGCACTCTCCCGCTGCCGCTCGCTGGAAGGACTTACCCTCGCCCGCCCGTTACGCGGCAGTGATATCATGTTCGACCCGGCAGCCATGGGCTATCGCGATCTGTTTCCGACGCTGGAGCTTGCTGCGTCGTAAGATTCAGCAGTGACGTGAGTCTCAGAAAGTGCATAGTTTTCAACTGGTTGTCGCATGAAAGCCGCGAGTGAACAATCTGCGACAATTTGGCCTCCCGCGTCGCAGCATCATTTATGTTGCAGTGCAAGATAAACTGCACTATGTTGCGAGTACTGAAGACGGCGACGGCCAACGTCCTGGGCGATTTCCAGACAACGCGAGCCGGCCCACGAAACGACCGAATTCGGATTACCCGCCCTCGCGGTACAGCCAACCCCATCGATCAGGAGCATATCATGAACGTCAACGACCAGTTCACCCGCCAGGCCCAGGACATGTTCAACGCCGCCAAGGATGCGCGCATCCCGGAGAACGTCCAGCACCTCGCCGAGGAAGGCGTTGCCAAGACCCGCGAGGCCTACCAGAAGATCAACGCGGTCACCAAGGATGGCGTCAAGGTCATGGAAGACGTCCTGCTTACCGCCCATGCCGGCGCCAAGACGATCGGCGAGAAGGTGTTGCACAACACCATGGCGAACACCGAGGCTGCCTTCGACGCCGCTCAGGCCATCGCCCGCGCCCGCTCGATCCCCGAGGCTGCCAAGCTGCAGGCCGATTTCATGCAGCAGCAGTTCGCCATCGCCGGCGCGCAGACGAAGGAGTTCTTCGAGCTGACGACGAAGGTTGCCCGTCAGACATTCGAGACCATGAACTCGGCCGCGACCAAGAGCTTCGAGCAGCTGAAGAAGTCGGCCTGATCGCCGCTTCGACCTGACGACCTGTTATTAGCTAGTCCCGGCACGCTGTGGCGTGCCGGGATTTTTCTTGCCCTTGGCGTCGCGGCTGCGCAGACCGTCGCGGGCAAACCCGACGCGTACGAAATTGGTACTGTTCAAGTGTCGCGGGATGTCGCACAATTCCAACCATGATTGGTTCTCGTGCTCAAGTTCGTGTGCGTCGCGGCAAGCTTGCCGATGCGAAACCGCTCGCGGATGTGTTCCGCGAATCCTGGGAATTGACCTATCGCGGCATCATTCCGCACCTGCATCTCGAGACGATGATCCGTCGCCGCAGCCCGGAGTGGTGGCGCACGATGATCCGCTCCGGCGACACCCTGTTCGTACTCGAGGTGGCAGGGCAGGTTGCGGGCTACGCCACCTGCGGCGTCTCGCGCACGCGCGGTGCGCAACAAGGTGAGATCTACGAGATCTATCTCGCGCCGACCTACCAGGGGTTGGGCCTCGGCGAGCACCTGTTCGAGGCCTGCCGGCATGCGCTCGACATGCGCCGACTGGATGGCCTGCTGGTCTGGGCCCTTGCCGACAACGCCGGTGCGATCGATTTCTACTGGCGTCGCGGCGGCCGCCCGATTGCCAAGCGTGCCGACAGGATCGGCGGCGCCAAGCTCGCCAAGCTCGCCTTCGCCTGGGGCTGATCGGCAGTATCGCGTCAGAGCGGGCTCTTGCCGCGTTCGCCCAGGATCTTTGGTTCGGCCGCGCACGACCAGGTGGCTGCCATTTCGTCGGCGGCGGAGCGCGCGAGTGCGATCGCTTCCGGGTTCGCCTTGGCATCGACATAGGCCATGTGACAGACCTCATTGGACGCAACCCGCGTCACGACCAGCACCTCGCCGGTAGCGCCATCGCGTGAAGTGAAGAACCGCATTATGGTTGCATACGGAACGTCGGCGCCGCCGATGCGGCGGAAGCGCCACTCGATGGTTGCGCGCCGGCCCGAACTCGCAAAGATGGTATTGAACGGTGTTAGCGTCTGCCGCGCCGCCTGACGCTTCTCTGCCTCGAGGCCGAAGCTCACGAATGCGCGCTGGTCGCCCTCGGCGTAGGCTACCGGATAGCCGGGCAGGCCGCGGCAGCGCCAGCCATTGCCATCGCGATGGCGTTTCGCGATCTGGCAGGTCTTGAGATCGATCGTGGTGAAGCGGCTGCGCACCGGGTTCATCGCGGCATCACCAGCCACCGTCAGCCCGCCGCAAATGATGGCGAGCACCGCGGTGAACATCAACAGCCGCTTGGGCGTGGACGCGGGCACGAATTGCCTCATCGGGTGGTTATCGCCCATTTGGAGGATTGTCGCCGGGCGACGGCTGCGGCAGAAGAACGAGCCGGAGTGTTGGTCGATCCGGCAGTTCCGCAGCATTAGGCCCAAGACCGGGACAACAATCCATGCGCATCGATGCCATTCCGTCCGGCAAGAATCCGCCGCACGATATCAATGTTATCGTCGAGGTTCCAGTCGGCGGCGAGCCGATCAAGTACGAGATGGACAAGGCGTCGGGGACTTTGTTCGTCGATCGCTTCCTCTACACCCCGATGCGCTATCCGGGAAACTACGGCTTCGTGCCGCATACCTTGTCGGCCGACGGCGACCCGATCGACGTGCTCGTCTGCAATACCCGCGCGATCGTGCCCGGGGCGGTGATCAATTGCCGTCCGGTCGGTGTTCTCGTGATGGAGGACGATGCCGGCGGCGACGAGAAGATCATCGCGGTGCCGAGCTTGAAACTCACCAAGCGCTACGAGAAGGTCAACAACTACAAGGATCTGCCGGAGATTTCGATCCAGCAGATCGAGCATTTCTTCCGTCACTACAAGGATCTCGAGCCCGGCAAGTGGGTCAAGATCAACCATTGGGGCGATGCCGACGAAGCGCGCTCGCTGATCACCCAGGCGCTCGAGCGCAACGCCAAGGAGTTCGGGACGTCATGAAGATCGCCGTCTTGGGGGCTGCCGGCCGCATGGGCCGCGAGCTGGTTCGCACCATCGCAAGCATGCCGGCGGTCGAGATCGCCGGTGGCATCGAGCGTGCCGGCAGCGAATGGATCGGCCAGGATATCGGCAAGATCGCCGGCATCGATCCGCTGGGCGTCGATATCACCGACGATCCGCTCGAGCTCATCGTACGTTCGGATGCGATCCTCGATTTCACCGCGCCGGCGGCGACCGTCGAGGTCGCCGGTCTCGCCGCCAACGCGCGCATCGTGCATGTGATCGGCACCACTGGATTGCAGGCCGCTCATATGGCGGCGATCAAGGCCGCCGCCCGCCACGCGACCATCGTGCAGGCCGGTAACATGAGCCTCGGCGTCAACCTGCTGCTCGGCCTTACCGCCAAGATCGCGGCGGCTCTCGACGAGGACTACGACATCGAGATCCTGGAGATGCATCACAAGCACAAGGTCGATGCGCCGTCCGGCACGGCGCTGATGCTCGGGCAGGCCGCGGCCGAAGGGCGTGGCATAAAGCTCTCCGAGCGCAGCGTGCGCGTGCGCGATGGCCATACCGGCGCGCGCAAGGCCGGTGATATCGGGTTCGCGACGCTGCGCGGCGGCTCGGTCGTCGGCGACCACACCGTGATCTTTGCCGGCGCCGGCGAGCGCATCGAGATCTCGCATTTGGCGTCGGACCGTGGCATCTACGCGCGCGGCGCGATCAAGGCCGCACTGTGGGGGCGCGGCAAGGGGCCGGGTCTGTTCTCGATGGCCGATGTGCTTGGACTTTGATTGCAGCCGGCAAAAACGCAAGAGACGGTCATGGCCAAAAACGTTCTGGTGCTGGTGCGGCACGGCGAAAGCGAGTGGAACAAGCTCAATTTGTTCACTGGCTGGAAGGATCCCGATCTGACCGCCAAGGGCGTGGCCGAGGCCAGGCGCGCCGGGCAACTGCTGAGGGCCGAAGGCATCAAGTTCGACATTGCCTTCACCAGCGCGCTGACGCGGGCGCAGCATACGTTGCAGCTTATTCTCGCCGAACTCGGCCAGACCGGTCTGGCGACCATCAAGCACAAGGCGCTCAACGAGCGCGACTACGGCGACCTCTCCGGGCTCAACAAGGACGATGCTCGCAAGAAGTGGGGCGAGGCGCAGGTCCACACTTGGCGCCGCAGCTTCGACGTGCCGCCGCCAGGCGGCGAGAGCCTGAAGGACACCGCGGCGCGAACGCTGCCCTACTACAATGAAAAGATCTGGCCTGAGGTCAAGAACGGCCGCAACGTCATCGTCGCCGCGCACGGCAATTCGCTGCGCTCGATGATCATGCAGCTCGACAAGCTGACGCCCGAGCAGATCCTCAAGGTCGAGTTGGGCACCGGCGTGCCGATCGTCTACCGGCTCGATGCCGACGGCGGCGTGATCGAGAAGCGCGCGTTGGCTGCCTGATCGAGCGCAAGCACGAAGCACTTCATTGGAGCATGAGCGATGGCCTGGAAAGAACTCGCGCGCGACGCCGAGAAGGAAAGCAAGGAACGCCGCGATCGATGGATCGCCATCTACATCGGCATCACCGCCGTCATCCTGGCGATCTGTGCCATGGGCGGCGGCAACGCCACCAAGGACTCGACGCGCTACAACATCGAGGCAACCAACGGCTGGGCCTTCTTCCAGGCCAAGAATCTCCGCCGCAATGCGCTGATGCTGTCGGTCGACGAACTGGAGCTGCAGTTGAAGGCCAATCCGCAAATGACGCCGGAAGCGCGCGCGCTCTACGAGGAAAAGATCAAGGCGCGCAAGGCCGATATCGCGCGGCTGACCAATGATCCAGTCGGCAAGGAAGGGATGGATCAGCTGTTCGAACGCAACAAGGCGGTCGAAAAGCAGCGCGACGAATCGCTGCGCCGCGACCCCTATTTCGACTATGGCCAGGCGTTCCTGCAGATTGCCATTGTCATTGCCTCGGTCGCTTTGATTTCGAGCGGCAATCTGCTGTTGGTGTTCAGCGCGCTATGCGCCGTGCTCGGAGCGCTGTCGACCATCAATGGCTTTACGATGCTGTTCAGCTTGCCATTCATCGGCTGATGTTCTCATAATGTTCTTGCGCCGGCATGGCGACCGTGGTAGCCGTGGAGCGAGCCTTGGGAGTGCCGCATGTTCGGCCGGATGTCCACTGTCGCGTTCGTCGGAATTGAGGCCCGGCCGGTGCACGTCGAGGTGCGGATCACGCCCGGCAAGCATGTGTTCGCGATCGTCGGGCTGCCCGACAAGGCGGTGGCGGAGAGCCGTGAGCGGGTGCGCAACGCGCTGCACGCGATCGGCCTCGGGCTGCCCTGGACCAGGCTGACGGTCAATCTCGCGCCGGGCGATCTGCCCAAGGAAGGCAGCCACTTCGATCTGCCGATTGCACTCGCCATGATGGTTGCCATGGGCGCGATTGCACCCGATGCGGTCGAGGGCTTCGTGGCGATCGGCGAGCTGCAGCTCGATGGTCAGATCCGCGCCGTACCTGGCGCCTTGCCCGCTGCGGTCGGCGCCAACGCCATGGGCAAGGGGCTGATCTGTCCCGAGGCTTGCGGCGCGGAAGCCGCCTGGGCGGCCGAAAGCATGAACGTGGTCGCAGCACCCCATCTGGTGTCGCTGGTCAACCACTTCCGCGGCACCCAGACCCTGCGTCGGCCGTCCGCTGCCGTCGATCGCGAGGCGAGTTCGAACCTGCCCGATCTGCGTGACGTCAAGGGTCAGGAGATGGCCAAGCGCGCGCTCGAGGTGGCGGCTGCCGGCGGCCACAATCTGCTGATGATCGGCCCGCCCGGTTCCGGCAAATCTATGCTGGCGGCACGGTTGCCGTCGATCCTGCCGCCGCTTGATCCGGCCGAGATGCTGGAAGTCTCGATGGTGCATTCGCTGGCCGGCGAGCTGATGGGCGGCAAGCTCAGGGTCGAGCGGCCGTTCCGCAGCCCGCATCACTCGGCGAGCATGGCGGCGCTGGTCGGCGGCGGTTCGCGACCAAAGCCGGGCGAGGTATCACTGGCGCACCTCGGCGTGCTGTTCCTTGACGAGCTGCCGGAGTTCGTGCCGCAGGTGCTCGACAGCCTGCGCCAGCCGCTGGAAACCGGCGAAGTCGTGATCGCCCGCGCCAACCATCGCATCTGCTATCCCTCGCGCATCCAGCTGATCGCCGCCATGAACCCGTGCAAGTGCGGTGGCGGCTCGCCAGGCCAAGCCTGCAAGCGCGGACCCAAATGCGCCAGCGACTATCAGGCGCGCATTTCGGGGCCGCTGCTCGATCGCATCGACCTGCAGATCGAGGTGCCGGCGGTGTCGGCATCGGACCTGTCGCTGCCGGCGCCCGCGGAGGGCAGCGCCGGGGTCCGCGCCCGTGTCTCAGCCGCCCGCGAGCGCCAGCGTGGTCGCCTGCATGCGCTGGGCATCGACAACGTACGCACCAATGCCGAGACCTCCGGTCGGTTGCTCGAGGACATCGCCAAGCTCGATGGCGAAGGCAGCGCACTGCTGCGGCAGGCCTGCGACACGCTGCAACTGTCGGCCAGGGGCTTCCATCGGACGTTGAAAGTCGCACGCACGCTGGCCGATCTCGATGGCGTCGAGGCGGTCGGCCGCATCCATATCGCCGAGGCCCTGAGCTATCGTGGCGAGACGCTGCGGCAGCAGCGCGCTGCCGCGTGAGAAGTGCATAGTGGGTGCCCGTTCTCAGCCCGCTGCCGCGAGCCTTCCGATTTCTTAACGACATCGGGCGCAAAAAGCCGCTGCTTCATGGCACCTCTTCATGAAACCGGTGCCGAGGGGGTGGACTTTGTCGGGGGACATCACCATATCTCTCTGGCAAGTTAATGCGGCTTCGGGCAATTGTCGGTCCGAAGGTGAAAAATCAAAGAAAACACCCGTCTTCAATCAGCCAAGGGAAACGTTCCGCGATGTTCACCAGATCTGCTCTAGCCGCCATCGGGGCCGTCGCCGCGCTGGCGCTGACCGTGGTCGCAGCCGATGCGCGTCCTGGCACCAGCGGCTCAGTCGGCTCGCGCGGCACCAAGACCTACAGCGCTCCGCCGACCACCAGTACCGCGCCGCGCACCGCCCAACCGATCGAGAAGTCGACGACGCAGGCCGGCTCGAAGGTTGCCGGACAGAGTGCGGCTGGCGCGGCGGTTGCGCCCGCGCGCAGCGGCTTCGGCTCGATGCTGATGGGCGGCCTGCTCGGCGCCGGCCTGTTCGGGCTGCTTTCGGGCTCAGGCCTGTTCGGCGGTCTCGGCTCGCTTGCTGGCGTGCTCGGCTTCCTGCTGCAAATGGCGCTGATTGCCGGTATCGTGGCGATTGTGATGGCCTACTTCCGCAGCCGCAACAATCCGGCGATGGCCGGCGCGCAGGCCGCAAACGTCACGCAGCGTCCGGCACAGGATTTCGCGCGCCAGGGCGCAAACCTGGGTGGTGGCGCTCCCGCGCTCGCCAAGGTCAACGTCACCGGCGACGACTTCAATGCCTTCGAGCGTCTGCTCGGCAACATCCAGGCCGCCTATGGCCGCCAGGATCGCTCGGCGCTCAAGGCGTTGACCACGCAGGAGATGTTCCACTACTTCGACGACGAGCTGACCGCGAACGAGGCCAAGGGCGTCGTCAACCGCATCGACGGCGTCAAGCTGCTGCAGGGCGACCTGTCGGAAGCCTGGGGCGAGCCCGGTGCCGAATACGCCACGGTGGCGATGCGCTATTCGATCGACGACAAGATGGTGGAGACCGCATCCGGCCGCGTGATCGGCAGCGGCGATCCGGAAGCGACCGAACTGTGGACCTTCCGTCGCAATCCGGGCGCCAACGCGCTGTCGTGGAAGCTGTCGGCGATCCAGCAGACCTGATCGCGAAACGCGCCGATCTGATCGCATCCGAGCGGCGGCACTTCACTGTGCCGCCGTTTTCGTCTGACTGCCCGCTTACAGAATGAATTTCGACAAGTCGGCGTTCCGGGCCAGGTCGCCGACGCGGTTGGTGACGTAGGCGGCGTCGATCCGCACCGTCTGGCCAGGCCGGTCGGAGGCATCGAACGAGATCTCGTCGAGAATGCGCTCCATCACCGTTTGCAGGCGCCGGGCGCCGATGTTCTCGACCGTCGAGTTGACCAGCACGGCGACGTCGGCAATGGCATCGATCGCATCGTCGGCAAATTCCAGCGTCACAGTTTCGGTGCCCATCAGCGCCACGTACTGCTTGATCAGGCTGGCTTCCGGCTCGGTCAGGATGCGGCGCAGGTCCTCGCGCAGCAGTGGTTTCAATTCCACCCGAATGGGAAGCCGCCCCTGCAGCTCGGGCAGCAGGTCGGACGGCTTGGCGACGTGGAACGCACCGGATGCAATGAACAGGATGTGGTCGGTCTTCACCGGCCCGTACCTGGTCGACACCGTAGTACCCTCGATCAGCGGCAGCAGGTCGCGTTGCACGCCCTCGCGGCTGACGTCGGCGCCGACCCGGCCGGCCTCGCTGCGCGAGCAGATCTTGTCGATCTCGTCGAGGAAGACGATGCCGTTGTCTTCGACCGCGCGCAGGGCCTCGGTGGTGATCTGGTCGTTGTCGAGCAGCTTGTCGCTTTCCTCCGCGATCAACACCGCGTAGCTGTCCTTGACCGTCACCCGTCGCGGCTTTGCGGCGCCGCCGCCGAGCGCCTTGCCCAGCATCTCGCCGATGTTGATCATGCCGATCGAGTTGCCCGGCTGGCCCGGCAGCTCGAACATCGGCAGCCCGCCGCCGCGGCTGTCTGCGACCCGGATCTCGATCTCCTTGTCGTTGAGCTCGTTGTTGCGCAGCCGCTTGCGGAAGCTTTCGCGCGTCGCGGGCGAGGAATTCTCCCCGACCAGCGCATCGAGCACGCGCTCCTCGGCGGCCTTCTCGGCGCGCGCCTGCACCTCGCGGCGGCGGCCCTCGCGCACCAGCGTGATGCCGATCTCGACCAGGTCGCGGATTATGCTGTCGACGTCGCGGCCGACATAGCCGACCTCGGTGAATTTGGTCGCCTCGACCTTGAGGAACGGCGCGCCGGCGAGCTTTGCCAGCCGTCGCGAGATCTCGGTCTTGCCGACCCCGGTCGGCCCGATCATCAAGATGTTCTTGGGCAGAACCTCCTCGCGCAGGTCGCCGGTCAGCTGCTGCCGTCGCCAGCGGTTGCGAAGTGCGATGGCGACCGCCCGCTTGGCATCAGCCTGGCCGACGATGTAGCGGTCGAGTTCGGAAACGATCTCGCGGGGAGAGAAGTTGGTCATCGACGGTCTTTCACTCAGGGCGGCGGCCCGATGGGCACAAGAGCCTGAGACTTAGGTTCGGCAATGGCAAGGCGCAAGCATGGTCAAACTGGCTCCTGGAGGCTTTGCGGGCCCGGAAGCAAGGCGACCCGGCGCGATGCGCCGCCCCGCGGAGGCGCCTGCGGGCGCGTGAGCCGAAAATATCGCTTAACTTCGGCCCGCAGGGCCCGGGGAAGCACGACCCGGCGCGATGCGCCGCCCCCGCGGAGCGCCTGCGGCGCGTGAGCGCAAAATGGTGCGGACGGCGGGACTTGAACCCGCACGACCTTTTGGGTCAACGGATTTTAAGTCCGTTGCGTCTACCGGTTTCGCCACGTCCGCTGGTGGGGTGCCGAGGGTGTTAGCCAATTCGCCGCGTCAGTGCCAGTGTGATGATTCCGAAGTCCGCATCCACCTTGCGGCTAGGTCGCGTTGCGGACTTGCGAATCTGAATCGCACTGGAATCAATGCTTTGCTGGTGTCCTTATCGTTCGCGAAGTTCGTTGCGAACTGCCTTCGGGTGATGACGAACTTCGCGAACGGGACACCAGTGATCTCGTCCGAGCGCCGTCGCCGACCGGCTCGTCGCTAACCGGGCTTACGCCCTTTCACGGCATTGGCCCGGGCCGAGTAGATTATCTGTCCGGCGGCAGCCACCGGCATACGCGCCCGTACCCGAGACTTGAGTTGCGCAGTATCGGCTGGCGCCAGCGACGCGATGGTGGGTCCGATACTCGCCCCGAGCAGGCATGTCGCCCAGAATTCCTCGAAATCCGAGAACGCACGCTGCACCGTGATCTCGCGGGTTTCGACCGCCTCGAGGCCGGCACCGGCCCACGTCTGCTGCAAAGCATCGAGTCGCGACACCGCGAAGCTCGGTGGCCGCGGCGTCGTCAGACCCATCGCCCGCATCTCCTGTTGCACCGGCTCCAGCGGGAATCCGCCACCCAATATGTCCCAGGCATAGGCGGCAACCGTGCCGCCGGGACGTACCACGCGCACCATCTCGGCGACGCCCTTGTCCGGATCGGGCACGAAGAAGATCACCAGCGCCATCACCGCGATGTCGAAGCTGTGGGAAGCGAAAGGCAGTGCCATGGCGTCGCCCTGGTGGAACTTCGCAATCCGGGCCGAAGGTCGCGTTCGCGCGAAGGCGAGCTGGCCTTCGGACGGGTCGATGCCCTGGACCTCGGCCGGAGCACAGCGTTCGACGATGAGTTCGGTGAAGGCGCCGTTACCGCAGCCGACATCGACCCAGCGAAGGCCAGGGCTCGGCGCCAGCCAATCGAGAAAGACGTCGCCGGCAAGCCGGCTCCACTTGCCCATCATCTGCTCGTAGGCGGCGCCGTCGTCGAAGCGGATCTGCTGCTCGGCCATGTCTCGCCACTCCGTGTCGATGAGTAGTCCGGATTTGTTCGGCCCAGGCGGCGGATCCGGCAAGCAAACGCTACCCGAACAGCACCTCCGTCGCATCGAAAATCGCATATCTCGAGTATCGTTAGCTGTCGCCCCCTGACAACTGCGCAATCCTCCGCTACAACGCCCTCGACCTTCCATATCCCCCGACGAACAAACGCGACGGAGACGCATCATGGCGAAAGTAGCTTGGATCGGACTTGGCGTGATGGGCTACCCGATGGCCGGCCACCTCGCAAAGAAGGGCGGCCACGACCTCACCGTCTACAACCGCAACAGCGCCAAGGCGGAAGCCTGGGTCAAGGAGTACGCGACGGGCCGCACCGCGCCGACGCCGGCGGCCGCTGCCAAGGACGCCGATTTCGTGTTCTCCTGCGTCGGCAACGACCGTGATCTGCGCGCCGTAACCACGGCCAAGGATGGTGCCTTCTCGGCGATGAAGAAGGGCGCGATCTTCATCGACAATACCACCGCCTCGGCCGACGTCGCCCGTGAACTTGACGCGGCGGCGACCGCGGCCGGCTTCGGCTTCCTCGATGCGCCGGTGTCGGGCGGGCAGGCCGGTGCCGTCAACGGTGCGCTCACCGTCATGGTCGGCGGCCGGCAGGACATCTTCGATCGCGCCCAGCCGATCATCGCGGCCTATGCCCGCATGACCACCCTGATCGGGCCGACCGGCTGCGGGCCAGCTCACCAAGATGGTCAATCAGATCTGCATCGCCGGTCTCGTGCAGGGGCTGTCGGAAGGCATCCACTTCGCGCAGAAGGCGGGCCTCGACATTCCAGCCGTGATGGAAACGATCGCCAAGGGCGCCGCCGGCTCGTGGCAGATGGAGAACCGCTGGAAGGCGATGGAGGCCGGCAAGTTCGACTTCGGCTTTGCCGTCGACTGGATGCGCAAGGACCTGTCGATCAGCCTCGACGAAGCCCGTCGCAATGGCGCGAGCCTGCCGGTGGCGGCACTGGTCGACCAGTTCTATTCCGAGGTCCAGAAGATGGGCGGCGGCCGCTGGGACACCGCGAGTTTGATCGCCCGCCTCAACAACGCGGACAAGAAGTGATGCCGGCTGGCAGAAATGCGCACGGCAAGCCGACGCCGCGCGAGGTAATCGCCTACATGGCCAAGCGCAACGCGGTCTTCCGGCTGCTCGATATCGAGGTGCTGGAAGCCGAACGCGGTCATTCCAAGTTCGCGATGATCGTGCGCCCGGAACTGACCAACACCTTCGACACGCTGCACGGCGGCATGATCTTCGCGCTCGCCGACATGACCTTCGGCTTCACCTGCAACGCCCACAACGAGCGGGCGGTGACCGCCGGCGCCTCGATCGAGATGCTATCTTCGCCGAAGGTCGGCGACCGGGTGATCTCGGAGGCGCGCGAGGTCTACCGGCACGGCCGCAACGCGCTGGTCGACGTGACCTTGTGGATCGATCACGGGCCCGACGAAGCGAGGACGATCGTGGCTCACGTGCGCGGCCGGATGCGCTTGATCGGCGGCAAGGTGCTCGAGCATTGAGCGGGGCATGCAAATGGCATTCGAGCGGATTGGTGGCATCATCGGTACCTGGCGACTGGTGGCGACGCATGCGCTCGACGATCACGGCCGGCCGATGCGGGCGCCGTATGGTCCGCAACCGCAGGGCATCGTCGTGTTCGGCGCCGACGGCCGCATGATGGCGGTGCTGTGCGACGGCCGCGCCCAGCTGCCGGCCGGCGAGACGATCCGCGAGTACAATTCCTACTGCGGCAATTTTACATTCGACGGCGAGCAGCTGGTCACCCTGGTCGATGCCTCGTCAAATCCCGACTGGGTCGGCGGCGAGCAGGTCAGGGCTGTGCGATTCGAGGGCGAGCGCCTGATGCTGAAAAATGGAAAGCGCTTACTGGAATGGGAGCGTTCAGCGTAGGTTGGGTCAAGCCCACCTGCGCGACCCAAACTACGAGCCTCGAAGGAAATGACGATGGCCGCCGAGCTGACCTTCAAGAAGACGATGGAATTCGAGTACGGCGTGCCGGCTGAGCTGGCGCCGGGCGTGCGGCGGCTGGTCGCCAACAATCCGGGACCCTTCACCTTCAAGGGCACCAATACCTATCTCGTCGGCACCGACGAGCTGGCGCTGATCGATCCGGGTCCGGACGACGACGCCCACATCGAAGCCATCATGCGGGCGGCCGGCGGCCGGCGGATCAGCCACATCCTGATCACGCATACCCATCGCGACCACACCGATGGCCTGCCAAAAGCGCTTGCCGTCACTGGCGCCAAGACCTGCGGCTACGGCCGCTCCGCATTGAAGCCGGGTGACGTGCGGATCAGCCCGTCGGGCTCGGAGTTCGTCGATCAGGATTTCGCGCCCGATATTGTCATGCGGCCGGGCGACCGGCTGAGTGGTCCGGGCTGGACGCTCGAAGCGGTGTTCACGCCGGGCCACGCGCCGGATCACTTGTGCTTCGCCCTCGACGACCGCCGGGTGCTGTTCTCCGGCGATCATGTGATGGCTTGGAATACCACCGTCGTGGCGCCGCCCGAAGGCAACATGGCCGATTACATGGCGTCCCTCGACCTGCTGCTGGCGCGCGCCGCCAACGACGACGTCTATCTGCCGGGCCATGGCGGCCGGATCGACAATCCGGGACGCGTGGTCAAGGCCTTCATCGTGCACCGGACCTGGCGCGAGCAGGCGATCCTCGGTGCCATCCGTGATGGCACCGACAACGTGCGCTCGATCGTCAGCCGCGTGTACCAGGATCTCGACGCGCGTCTCGTGACGGCGGCCTGTCTTTCGGTGCTGGCGCACGTTGAGAATCTGATTTCGCGGGGACTGGTCCGCTGCGACGGGCCGCCGACGTTTGATCGGGTTCTGGTCGCCGTTTAGGCACCAGCGCCTTCAGTCGTCCACGCAGGCGCGCGACGCGGCCATCGGCGCTCGGCATGGTCGCCTCGACCAACCCTTGCACCTCCTTCAGGATACGACGCACGCGCTGCGCGTTGCGGCCGAGATCGTGGCTGCCGTAGCGCGAGGCCGAGCGCACGTCGATGCGCGACGTCTTGTTGTCGCCGTCGACGCGGATCACCACGTCGTCGGTGAAGCCGAGCACGAAGGTGCGGTCGACCATCTCGATCCAACCCGGCTGGCCGTACTTGCCCTTCGGCGGCTCCTCGCTGACCGGCTTGAACTTCATGGTCTTGGAGTTGAGCGCGGCAAGCACGAGCTCGTAGGCTTCCTCGGCCGACCGGTCGATCTGGAATGTGCGGATGTCGGGATAGGCTTTGGCCTGCGCGGCGGCGAAGGCGGCGCCGGGATAATTGACGTCGTTGGCGCCTGGCGGCCGGGCCTTGGCGAGCGCGACGAATCGCGGTGGCGCCTGGATGTCGGTGGTCACGTCGTTGATGCGCGGCAGGCTGCGCATGACGGGCAATGCCGCCAGCGGCCATGCGACGAGACCGCCGGCAACGAGCATGCCGAACAGCGTGGCGAGGCCGCCGCCTGTGCCCCGGCGCCAGATCCTGATCGTCGAGACGAGGCCACACAGCAAGGCGAGGCAAGCCAATCCGACTGCGGCGGCGACGATGTTGATCGCCACTGGCGTTGGCATGGCGAATACGCGGTGGGCGATGATCGCGGTGCCGGCGAGGGACGCGCCGAACAGCGCCAAGCGCACCGTCCAGCGGCTCGGGCCCTTCTGATCATCGGGTAGCTTCAGTGCCATCGCGTGTGCTTGCCGAGCTGCTTCGGAGCCTTGTCGCGTCCCCCATATCACAACCCTATGCCGGGTGGGGTAGTATCACAGTCGCGACCGGCTTTTTTGCCACGGCGCGTGAACAGCGCTACGGTTTAACAGAATTGCGGCCAAAAAACCTCAGGATCGAACCGCCATGCGGCAGCTGACCAATTTCGAAACGCGCGATGTCGAAACGCTTCTTCATCCGACCACGAACCTCGCCACCCATCGCCTCACCGGCCCGCTGGTGTTCGACAAGGCGCAGGGCGTCTACATCTACGATACCAACGGCAAGCGATACATCGAGGGCCTTGCCGGGTTGTGGTGCACGGGCCTGGGCTACGGCAACGAGGAGCTCATCCAGGCGGCAACCGACCAAATGCGCAAGCTGTCGTTCACGCACCTGTTCGGCGGTCGCAGCCATGAGCCGGCGATCGCCTTGGCCGAGAAGATCAAGGAGATCTCGCCGGCTCCGACCTCCAAGGTGTTCTTCACGAGTTCCGGCAGCGAAGCCAACGACACTCAGATCAAGCTGCAGTGGTACTACAACAACGCTCGCGGCAAACCGGCCAAGAAGAAGATCATCGGCCGCGTGCGCGGTTATCACGGCGTCACTATCGCGGCGGCGAGCCTGACCGGACTGCCGATCTTCCACACCGACTTCGATCTGCCGATGGCTCGCGTCGTCCATGCCGAGGCGCCGCATCATTATCGCAATGGCGAACCGGGCGAGTCGGAGGAGGATTTCGCCACCCGCCTCGCCGGCAACCTGGAGGACCTGATCCACAAGGAAGGTCCAGAGACCATCGCGGCCTTCATCGCCGAGCCGATCCAGGGCGCCGGCGGTGTCATCATCCCGCCACGGACCTATTTCGAGAAGGTGCAGGCGGTATTGACCCGCTACGACATCGCCTTCATCGCCGACGAGGTGATCTGCGGCTTCGGGCGAACCGGCAACTGGTGGGGCTCGGAGACTTTCAACATTCGCCCCGATACCGTGACGATGGCGAAGGCGATCACTTCGGCTTATGTGCCGCTGGGGGCGGTCACGGTGTCGGAGCCGGTCTACCAGGCGCTCGTCGACGAGAGCAAGAAACTCGGCGTGTTCGCGCACGGCTTCACATATTCCGGCCATCCGGTCGCCTGCGCCGTCGCCAATAAGACGATCGAGATCTACCAGCGAATGAACATCGTCCGGCACGTGCAGACGGTATCGCCGGTGTTCATGGCGCGTCTGCAGGAGCTGGCTGGCCATCCATTGGTCGGCGAGGCACGCGGTATCGGCCTGATCGGCGCGGTCGAGCTGGTCAAGAACAAGCGCACCAGGGAGAGTTTCGACAGCCGCCAGGGCGTCGGCGCCAAGGTGGTAGCGTTGGCGCAGGAGGAGGGCCTCATCTGCCGCGCAGTCGGCGGCGATTCGATCGCCATGTGCCCGCCGCTGGTGATCACCAGCGACGAAATCAACGCCGCTTTTGATTCGCTCGGCCGCGCCCTCGATCGCACCGCGCAATGGCTCGAGAAGGAACTCGGCATCGCGCTTGGCAGCTGACGCGGCCAGGTCCGGCTCACGTCGTCGCGCCGGCCGCCAACCAGCGGTCGTACTGCGCCTGCAGGCCGAGCCAGAAGCGGCTCGAGTGACCGAACGGTCGCAGCGAGCTTGGCCGCGATCTCGATGGTGACCGGCCGCCGTTCCGCCAGCAGTTCGGCGATCGCATCGGTCGGCAGTTCGAGCCTGCGGGCCAGCCCGTCGGCCGCCAGATGCAGCCTCGGCAACATGTCCTCGCGCAGGATTTCACCGGGATGTGGTGGCGCCAGGTCCAGGTCTTTGATTTGTTTCAGCACGGCACATCTTCGGCAGCAGCTTCGCCCTGCCCGACATGCTGGTGCGCGACCGCGCTCGATGTGGGGCGCGGGCATGCCTTTCGTGTGGCATTTTGCTGAGCCGGCATTCATCTCGCGCAACGCCAATGCCGCGCGCGGCCAGCATGATGTCGATCCGCCAAATCCGGGAGCGGGTGGGGTCACCCAATCGTTACTCGCAATTGAGGCCCGAAAACGCGATTAGTTGCGATGAGTGGGGGCGTTTGGGCTGCCAACGTGGGCCCGGCAGCCAGGGTGTCGCGGACAATGATTTCACGTATCTGGCTATCGGTCCTGGCGGCGGCAACCGCTGTCTGCGGGTCGGCTCATGCGCAACCTGCCGGCACTACTCGTGCCAGTGGGCCGGCGGTGATCGAGTTGTTTACCAGCCAAGGCTGCTCGTCCTGCCCCGCGGCAGATGCGCTGTTCAAGACCTATGCCGCCCGCCGCGACGTCATCGCCCTCAGCATGCCAGTCGATTACTGGGACTATCTCGGCTGGAAGGATACCCTTGCCAGCCCGAAATTCACCAAGCGCCAGCGCGCTTACGCCAAGCTGCGCGGCGACGGCCAGGTCTATACGCCGCAGGCGGTTGTCAACGGTGTCCGGCACGTCAACGGCGCCGCCAGACAAGACATCGAGGCCGCACTGGCCGCGAACCGGCCGGAGACTGGCGCAGCGGCGATCAAGGCTTCGCTCGTCGACGGCACGATCACGATCGAGGTCGCCTCGGCGGCGCCGTCGGCGGCCGATTCGACGATCTGGCTGGTAGTCCTCCAGGCCGAGGCCCAGGTCGAGATCCGGGCGGGGGAAAATCGCGGTCGCAAGCTCACCTATTACAATGTCGTGCGCGAGATGCTGCCGCTGGGCATGTGGAGCGGGGCAGCGACGACGATCAAGCAGCAGACCGCGGCGCTGTCGGGTACGGCGGGCGACCGCTATGCCGTGCTCGTGCAGAAGGGCATGGGCGGACCGATCCTGTCGGCGGCCTGGATCGAGCCTGCACGCTGAAAAATTTCGCACTCCAGAACGGACAAAGCCCGGCGTGGGGAGCGCCGGGCTTTGCATTAGGAGACAACATCCCGGCCAGGGGTGGGCCGGTTCGTAGGGACATCCAAAGTTGCCACCGGGTCGATCCCGGACTCGCGAACCCCGGGGGGCTTGGGGCTGATTGGTCCAGGGCGGCTAAACCCAGGATCTCTTCCGGCGGCAACGTTGAGCAGGATGTTCCTGGTTTGCGGCGCGATCTCGGCCTAACGGCGTCGTCAAAGTGATGTTTACACGGTCTTTTGAAGAAGGCGGTCGGCCGCCGGACGGGTGCCTGCCTGCCAACTTGCGAGCGGCCAAGATGTCCAACTCAGATGATGTCGGGACTAAGCAGCGATCGGCCCGGTTCCTGGAAAGATGTCCCGAGTGGGCTTGGGGGGCTGGGGCCTCGGCACAATTGGAACCGGACCGATCGCTCTGACCCTCAGTTTACGTTGCGTTGCGGCGGCAACGGGGAAGGAATGGGGCAAATCCGTGATTTTTGTTGCGCATTGCTGCGTGAGCACGATTTACTTGAACTCGGCGCCGGTTCGGGCGACACTTTTGTCAAGGCAGCCAGGAGGCGCGCTTGAGCGAACAGGATCCGATATCGTTTCGTCCCCGCCTTGTTCCGGTCACCAGTATGCCGGCCGGCGGCGGGGCCGGGGGCGCGGCGACGGCGTCCTCGAGCATCGGGCAAACTTCTGCATCAGCCAGCCAAGGCACCGCGTTCAACCGTCAGGAATTGAACCAGATCCTGAACTTGTACGGCCGCAAGGTCGCCGCCGGCGAATGGCGCGACTACGCGATCGACATGGGACGCGACAAGGCGGTGTTCTCGGTCTTCCGGCGGGCCAGCGAATGTCCGCTCTACACCATCGAGAAGGCACCCAGGCTGGCCCGCAAGCAGGGTGCCTACAGCGTCATCGCGGCGAGCGGATTGATCATGAAGCGCGGCCACGAACTCGCCCGCGTGCTCGAGGTGCTCGACAAGCGCGTGACGCTGCTGCAGCACTGAGGCCCGCTTGCGCTATTTCCGGCAGCGCTTCTCGATCGCATCCCAGATCAGCGCCGCGATGTCCTTGCCGCCGAACGCCTTTACCTGCCGGATGCCGGTCGGCGAGGTGACATTGATTTCGGTGAGGTAGGGTCCGATCACGTCGATGCCGGTGAAGATCAGGCCGCGGCGCTTGAGCTCCGGCCCCAGCCGGTCGCAAATCTCACGATCGCGTGCGGTAAGCTCGGTCGGCACCGGCTTGCCGCCGACGTGCATGTTGGAGCGGGTCTCGCCTTCCGACGGTACCCGGTTGATGGCGCCGGCGACCTCACCGTCGATCAGGATGATGCGCTTGTCGCCCTGGCGGACCTCGGGGCGGTACTGCTGCACCATCATCGCCTCGCGGTTGGCGGCATGGAACATCTCGAGCAGCGCGCCGAGATTGCTGTCGCCCGGTTGCAGCCGGAACACGCCGGCGCCGCCGTTGCCGTACAGCGGCTTGACGACGATGTCCTGGTACTTGTCGCGGAAAGCCTTGATGTCCTCGGCGCTGCGGGCGACCAGCGTCGGCGGCATCAGGTCGAGGAAATCGAGCACCCAGATCTTTTCCGGCGCATTGCGGACCTCGCGCGGATTGTTGACGACCAGTGTCGAGCCGGGCAGCCGCTCCAGCAGATGGGTGGTCGTGATGTAGCTCATGTCGAACGGCGGATCCTGCCGCAACAGCACCACGTCCATGCTGGCCAGATCAACGGCGCGCGGGTTGGACAGCGTGAAATGATCGCCTTTCTTGTCGCGCACGGCGACGGTCGCGCCGGTCGCCTTCAGCGTCGCGCCGTCGAGCGCGAGCCGGTCGGGGGTGTAGTAGAACAGTTCATGCCCGCGATGCTGCGCTTCGAGCAGCATCGCGAACGTCGAATCGCCGCTGATGTCGATGCGGTCGATCGGGTCCATCTGACAGGCGATCTTCAAGGCCATGGTCCGGTTTTCTCCAAGGTCGGGCTAGCCCCGCAACCCGCCTGGGCGTCGTGCCTTCGACCTGCAGCCTTCTGGTCATTCAAGGCGGCAGTTCGCGGCGTACCCTTCGCGCGGGGGGAAGGCGAAGGACGACAGCCCTTCTCGCGTCGGCGACGCTCGTAGCACACTTTAGCTATGCGGTTGCAGTGCATTCATGGCGTGCCGCGGCAGGCGACCGGGCGCAACCAGAACGGCATCGAGCCCGATCTCGTGGCCATGATAGCGCGGGTGCCGCCACACCCACCGTTCGGCGGTGCCGGCGATGCGGCTGGTCTGGCAGCCGGTGATCGAGGCTGCGGCCGCCTCGATTGTGCGGCGGAACTTGACTTCGACGAAGGCAAGGCGCCTGCCCCGCACGGCAATCAGGTCGATCTCGCCTGATCGGCTGCGGTGGCGCCGCTCGACAATTCGATAACCCTTCAGCAGGAGCAGCGCGGCGGCAACGAGTTCCCCCAGCGCGCCGCGAGCCTGGCGGCCATGCTGTTCGGCCATGGCACCGGCATCGATCGCCGGCGCTGCGGCCCGGCCCGGAGTTCGCCCTGACGCACGGCGGACATTTGCCGGCCATTCGATGGCGTCCAGGGGTTGCGCAACACGCGCCATGTTCAATCGCCTCGTTCTATTAATGTTGCCAGATTGTACACGCGAGAGCGCGGCACCGCAAGGTGTTCGCTGACGCTGCGCACGGCGTCGCGGGTCGACTGCGATCGCAGGGCCACAACGAGGGCTGCGGTGATGTCGGCATCGCTGATTTCGGTTTTCAGCGGCGGGCCGATGACGATTGCGATTTCGCCGCGCAGGTCGCCGCCGCCGATGTCAGTCGACAGGCTTGCCAGCGTGCCGCGCTGTCACCTCCTCGTGCAGCTTGGTAAGCTCGCGGGCGATGGCGCAGGCTCGGTCACCGAGCACCGCCAGCATATCGCCGAGCGCTTCGGCGACGCGGGTCGGTGCCTCGTAGAACACCAGTGTCGCCGGCACATCGCGGAGTTCCTTCAGTCGCGTCCGGCGCTGACCGCTCCTGGCTGGCAGGAAGCCGGCGAACAGGAAACAATCGGTCGGCAGGCCGGCGACCGCCAGGGCGGCGATTGCGGCACATGGTCCGGGCAGGGCAACTACACTGTGGCCGGCCGCAATCGCCGCGCGCGCGAGCTTGTAGCCGGGATCGGATATCAGCGGCGTGCCGGCGTCGCTGATCAGCGCGACGCGCTCGCCGGCAGCCAGCCGTTCCAGGATCCGCGGCCGCTCGTGCTCGGCATTGTGCTCATGATAGGGGCGAAGCTTCGCCTCGAGCCCGAAATGCGTGATCAGCGTGCGGCTGTGCCGGGTGTCCTCGCAATAGACGACGTCGGCCGCGGCAAGCGTCGCCAATGCCCGCAGCGTAATGTCGCCGAGATTGCCGATCGGCGTGGCGACGATATACAGGCCCGGCGCCAGCGGCTTGCCGAGCAGGCGGGCAAGCTCGGCCGCGGCGCGCTCGGCCAGGGCCGGCGGCGGGCGGTCGCTATCAGTACTCATGTTGTGCACAACTTAGCGATAGGATGCCGTGCCCGGATTGAGAATTGAGGAGTTTCGTCGCCCGTTGTTGCATATTTGGGCTGGTGTGCAAGGATCGGTTGCGGCAGTAGCTAGTACCCGGAATCACAAATGGCTGGCACACATGACGATCGAGGATGCTCGCCAGCCAGGAGCGACGCGCAGGTCGATGCCTACGCATCGAACAAGGGTCGCGACGCCGCCGGCGAGCATCCTCGGTCGCCCACAGGGTCGCGGCCCTCGGTCGCCCGGGGCGTCGGGCGCCTCGTCCGTAGCGAAGGCTACGGCCTTCGGCGCCCTCCTGCCGGATCGACTCGTGGTTCCGCGATCAGGTGTACCAGCCATTTGTGATTCCGGGTACTAGGTCGATGCGCAACAAGAGGCTCGAGCGACCGTTGGCGACTAGAGGAAAGTTCACGATTTTTCGCACATTGCTGTGCGCCGCCGCCGCCGGGTTCGCTGGCGCCTGTGCTGCGCCCTCGGTCGGTCCCTCGATTGCCACCGGTTCGGTGCCGCCGGGCGCGGCCGCAAGTGGCGGTGCCGAACAGCGCAGGCCTGCCGGCGACAGGAGCAGCGAGCGGATCGCCAGGGTCGCCCTGTTGCTGCCGATCACCGGGCCGGCGCAGACGGCGGTGATCGCCAAGGCGATGAAACAGGCAGGCGAAATGGCGCTGTTCGACGCCGGCAGCCAGACCTTCCAGCTGATCGTCAAGGATGACCGCGGCACGCCCGAGGGCGCGACCGCCGCCGCCGAGGAAGCGGTCAAGGATGGCGCCGAGCTGATCATCGGGCCGCTGTTTGCGACCTCGGTGCGGGCGGTGGCGCCGGTGGCGCAGCGCGCCAGCATTCCGGTGGTCGCCTTCTCCAACGATGCCCAGGTTGCCGGACGCGGCATCTACCTGATGAGTTTTCTCGTCACCCAGGATATCAATCGCATCGTCGCCTACAGCGCAGCCCAGGGCCGCAAGCGCTTCGCAGCCCTGGTGCCTGACGACGCCTATGGCCGGCTGATGGGCGAGGCCTTCCGCCAGGCGGTGTCAGCCAATGGCGGCAGCGTCAAGGGCTTCGAAGCCTATCCGCCCGGCGCCAATGCGATGCTCGAGCCGGCGCGCCGGCTGGTCGATGCGATGAAGCGGGCAGACGAGGACGGCGAGCCGGTCGATGCCGTGTTCGTGCCGGGTGGACCCGATACGCTGCCGGGCCTCGGGCCGCTCATGACCTACGCCGGCATGGATCTGACGCGGGTCAAGCTCATCGGCACCGGCGGCTGGGATTACCCTGGCATCGGTCGCGAGGCGGCCTTCATTGGTGGCTGGTTTCCAGCCCCCGAACCGCGCGGCTGGCAGGAATTCTCCGAGCGCTTCGGCCGCACGTTCGGTGCTGCGCCACCGCGTATCGCCAGCTTGAGCTACGACGCGGTCACCATCGCGGTGCAGCTCGCAGCCAACCCGGCGGGCGCCCGCTTTACCGCCGCCAATCTGACCCGTCCGGCCGGCTTCAGCGGTGCCGACGGTCCGGTCCGCTTGCGCCCCGACGGCTTGGCCGACCGCAGCCTCGCCATCCTCGAAGTGCAGAAGATGGGCGTCAACCTGCTGGAGCCTGCAGCCGCCAACTTCGCGCCGTCGAAGCTGTCGTCGTCCAGCGGCCAGTCGGTCAACTGAGCGATCGCGCCGGGCATCGTGGCCGCTGTCCGGCAGCGGCGCCGAGGCCGGTCTCAGACTTCAGGCGTAGGACCGGAACTGAGCCGTTTACATGGGCACCGCAAGGTGTAGCTTCGCCAGTTAACGATGCAACCTGCAAGGTGCTGTGCTCATGAAGCTCGCCACGATCAAGGATGGCTCTCGCGATGGCTATCTTGTTGTAGTTTCGCGTGATCTGACGCGCTGTGTCTCGGCCGAGATGATCGCGCCGAGCTTGCAGGCGGCACTGGACGATTGGGGCCGTCTTGCACACCGGCTCGAGGGGCTGGCCGAGCAACTCGAACACGGCTCGGTGCCGTTCGAGCGATTCCATGAGCGGCACTGTCTGAGCCCCCTGCCGCGCGCATTCCAGTGGGCCGATGGTTCGGCCTACGTCAATCACGTCGAACTCGTGCGCAAGGCGCGGGGCGCCGAGATGCCGGCCTCGTTCTGGACCGAACCGTTGATGTACCAGGGCGGGTCCGACGCATTCCTCGCCCCGCGCGAAGCGATCCGCGTCGCCGACGAGGACTATGGCATCGATTTCGAAGGCGAGGTCGCGGTGATCGTCGACGACGTGCCGGCGGGTGCGTCTCGCGCGGCAGCGCTGTCCAAAATCAGGCTGGTGATGCTGGTCAACGACGTGTCGCTGCGCAACCTGATCCCGGCCGAACTGGCGAAGGGCTTCGGCTTCTTCCAATCGAAGCCGTCATCGGCGTTCTCGCCGGTCGCGGTGACGCCGGACGAACTCGGCGACGCGTGGGCCGATGGCAAGCTCACCTTGCCGCTGCTCGCGACCGTCAACAAGCAGCTGTTCGGCCGCCCCAACGCCGGTCGCGACATGACGTTCGATTTCGGCACCCTGATCGCGCATGCGGCCAAGACACGGCCGCTGGTCGCCGGTTCGATAATCGGCTCGGGCACGGTATCGAACAAAGGCGCCGATGGTGGTGCGGGCAAGTCGATCGCCGACGGCGGCGACGGCTATGCCTGCATTGCCGAGCTGCGCACCATTGAGACCATCAGGTCGGGCAAGCCTAAGACGCCGTTCATGAAGTTCGGCGATACGATTCGCATCGAGATGAAAGGCGCGCGTGGCCACTCGATCTTCGGCGCCATCGAGCAGAAGGTCGAAAGATATCAGGCGGCTTGAGCTAGACCGGCAGCTTTGCCAGGATCGCTTCGAGTGCGGCGAAGTCGACCGGCTTCTTCAAGAGGCCCAGGTAATTGACCTTGTAGATCGATGCCAGCTTGTCGGCCGCATTGGCCACCGGTGCTGGCGCGCCGGTGATGAAAATCAGGGCGGCTGCCAGTTGCTCGTCGGCCAGGAACATGAGGAACTCGATGCCATCGAAGTTCGGCATGTTGAGATCGCTCAGAATCAGATCGAGGCCGGCGCCGTATGCGGCGATCTGCTTCTTGGCTTCGTTGCCGTCGGCGGCGATCAATATGGTGGCTACGTTCCGTTTACGCAGCCAGCTGCTCAGCACCTCGCGCTGGATCGGATCATCGTCGATGATAAGTGCCGTGTAGAGTTTTCCGGCGGTCATGAAGTGCGACCTGAATGCATGGGTGAGGGTTTCATTCCTCGGCAAGTGACGCGATCAACGCGCCCTGGGCGACCTGGGCGCCTTCCTGCAGGGCAATCTTGGCGATCCGGCCGTCGCGGGCGCTATGCAGGACGTGCTCCATCTTCATGGCTTCGACCACGGCGACCTTGTCACCCTTGAAGATGCTATCACCCTCGGCGACGAAGACCTTGGCGAGGCGGCCGTTGATTGGTGCTCGGATGGTATCGGCCGAGGCACCGTCGGCGATCGCGTCGATGTCATAGGTCGGCCACGCGACGGCGTAGCGCACATTCTCGGCGTAGGCGTAGGCCCGTCCGCCGGCCATCGTCGAGAACACATTTTCGCCGACCGCATGCGGACCCATGCCGTCGACCGCGACGAAGCCGGGTTCGCTCCACTCGACGTCGAAGACGCGCGGTGCGCCGTCGACCAGGGTCGCGACCGGTTGCCGGCGCGGCGGCCCGAGCGTGAAGGCATCCATTGTCGACCACGGATCACCGGTCGGACCGGTTCGCCGGGCGGCGAGCAGCGCCGCGACGGCATCGCCAAGGCCGCGTTTCAACTCGTCGGCATCGACGCGGGTCAGATGCTCGATCTCACGGCCGATGAAGGCCGTGTCCATGATGCCATCGACGACGTCGGAATGCTCGAGCAGGCGGCCGAGGAACGCGGCATTGGTCTTCGGCCCGAGTATTTCCAGCTCCTCGAGACCGGTCTCCAGATTATCGATCGCGGTTTGTCGGTCCACGCCGATGCCGATCAACTTGGCAATCATCGAGTCGTAGAACGCTGAGATTTCGCTGCCGGTCTCGAATCCGGTCTCGAGCCGCAAGCCTTCGATCGCCGGCATGTCGAACAGGTCGATGCGGCCGACGCTCGGCATGAAGCCCTTGGCCGGGTCCTCGGCACACAGCCGGCCCTCGATGGCGTGGCCTTTCATCTGGATGTCAGTTTGCCGTCTGGGCAGCTTCTCTCCCGCCGCGACGCGCAACTGCCATTCGACGAGGTCGAGGCCGGTGATTTCCTCGGTCACCGGATGCTCGACCTGCAGCCGGGTGTTCATCTCGATGAAATACCATGGCGCGTCGGCGTCGAGCTTGCCGCCTTCGACCAGGAACTCGACGGTGCCGGCGCCGGCATAGCCGACCGACTTCGCGAGCTTGACGGCAGCGCCGCAGATCTTGTCGCGCAATTCCTGCGACATGCCCGGCGCCGGCGCTTCTTCGATCACCTTCTGGTGGCGCCGCTGCAAGGTGCAGTCGCGCTCGAACATGTGGACGACGTTGCCGTGGCTGTCGCCGAACACCTGCACCTCGATGTGGCGCGGCGCGACCACGAACTTTTCGACCAGAACATCGGGTTGCCGAAGGCAGATGCAGCCTCGCGCTGGGCGCTGTCGAGGAGGCCCGCGAAGTCCTGGTCCTTGGCGACGAGGCGCATGCCGCGCCCGCCGCCGCCGGCAACGGCCTTGATCATCACCGGGTAACCGATGCGCTTGGCTTCGGCTTTGAGCGTCTTCAGGTCCTGGGCCGCAGCCTTGGTAGCCTGGCACGACCGGCACGCCAGCCTTGATTGCGATCTCCTTCGCCGCCGCCTTGCCACCGAGCGCGCGCATGGCAGCCGCGGTCGGTCCGACGAAAATGATGCCGGCCTTGGCACAGGCCTCGGGCAGTTCGGCATTCTCGGACAGGAAGCCGTAGCCCGGATGGATGGCGCCGGCCCCCGTTGCCTTCGCCGCGGCAATGATCTTGTCGATGCGCAGATAGCTTTCCGTTGCCGGTGCGGCGCCGATATAGACCGCTTCGTCGGCGTCGCGCACGTGCATTGCCCGGGCGTCGGCATCGGAATAGACCGCCACCGTCTTCATGCCCATCCGCCTTGCGGTGCGGATGATGCGGCAGGCGATCTCGCCACGGTTGGCAATCAACAACTTATTGAACATCGGACTTTCGATCCCGGGGCATGATCATTTCGGCAAGCAGAAGCCTTGGTACTGTGCGACGACGGGCTCACCGAAAAGACCGAAATGGCGCGAATGCACCGCTGGATGGTTGCCGGTCCGGGCGTCGCGATCATAGACGGTGGTGATATTGAGGAAACCTTCGCCGACGACTTCGAGATAGTGGTTGGCATTGAGGGCGCGCACGATGCGCAGTGCGCCGCGGCCTTTCGACGTCACCAGCTCGGCCTTCTGCGCCTCGAGGTCGACGGTCGCGATCTCGAAGGCGAGCGGTTTTGCCACGGCGCGGCGAAACCTCGATTTGTCATAGGTCAGCGTCGTGCCGATCTTGAAGGTGCAGGCAAAGCCGGGCGTTGTCTCGGCGGCGTTAGCCGTGACCGACCCGATCGCCATCAGCGATGCACCCACAATCATTCGAATTCGCAAGTCATTTCCCTCCAACGGTGCCCATCTACCCGCGACCGTCATTGAAGAGGGTTGCACGCTCGAGCGCAATGGGGACAGTGTGAGTACTGGTCCACCCCTCTCGCAGGGACGGTCCAGGTTCATCCCCAACTCCAATTGCAGACATCGACATGCGCCCGAGAACGACTAGAACGCGATGGAGCGAGCTGACGACCACGGATTTCGTCGGCCTCGACCCGGAAACGACCATTGCCGTGCTGCCGGTGGCGGCGATCGAGCAGCATGGGCCGCATCTGCCGGTTTCGACCGACACCGTAATCGCCGACGGCATGATCGCCGAAGTGCTGCAGCGGCTGCCGGAGGACCTGCATATCCTGGTGCTGCCGACCCAGGCGATCGGCAAGTCGAACGAACATCTGCGCTCGCCCGGCACCATCACCCTGTCGGCCGAGACCGCGCTGCGGGCCTGGGTCGAGATCGGCGAGGCGGTCGACCGAGCCGGCTTGCGCAAGCTCGTCTTGGTCAATTCGCATGGCGGCAACGCCGATCTGCTGAGCATCGTCGCGCGGGAGTTGAGGGTCCGGCACCAGATGCTGGTGGTCTCGGCAGCGTGGAGCCGGCTCGGCCGGCCGCCGGGGATCTTTACCGATCAGGAACTCAGCGTCGGCATCCACGCCGGCGACATCGAGACTTCGATGATGCTGCACTTCCGGCCCGATCTCGTGCACATGGAATACGCCGGTAACTTCGCCCCCGCCACCATCGAGATCGCCCGTGAGTTCGACATCCTGCGGCCGACCGGCTTCAACGCCTTTGGCTGGATCGCCCAGGATCTGCACGAGTCGGGTGCCGCCGGCGACGCCTCGCGGGCGACGGCGCAGAAGGGCCGAGCGACCGCCGAGTTCCAGGCGCTGGAGTTCATCAAGCTGCTGCGTGACGTGATGCGGTTCAGTCTCGACAGATTGGCTTGAGCCGGACAACCTCAGGGCAGTCGCGGCAGATATGCGGTCGCCTCGACCTCGACCAGGATGTCGGGGCTCGGCAGCATGCCGCGGACCTCTACCACCGTGGACACCGGCGGGTCGGTCGGGAAAAACTGCCGGCGCACCTGGCTATATAACGGGTAATCCCGTAAGTCTTTGAAATATTGAACGAGTTTGAACACGTCGGCGATCGAGCCGCCGGCCTCCTCCATGGTGGCGCGGATCTTGTCGAACACCGTCCAGCTTTGCGCCAGGATCGGCCCCTGCTTGGCGTCGACGGAAAATTCTCCTGTCTGGCCAATGGCTTGACATGCGTTTGTGGGAATGTCGTCGAACCCCCGCACGATCTTGCCAGCCACCGGATCGACGGCGATGACGCCGGAAAGGAACACGAAATCGCCCATCCGCTTCCAGGCGGCATAGCGCGCGAGAGGGACCGCAGCGGTCGATTTGGTCATGCACTTATCCTCGCGCGACGCTGATGTGGTAGGTTTCAGGCAGTCTAAACATGGTCCGACGATTTACAATCCGGCCCCGCATTGCCTTGACTTGGGGTCATCGGCCATGGCGAATGCGGGCTGAAACTTGAACGCAGCCACTCCCGAACAACTGTGGAGGGCACATTCGTGGCCGAAGGTGAGACCTTGAACCAGCTAACGACGTCGGCGTTGGACGACCAGCTGCCGATCCGCACATACCTGAAGTGGGAGGCACCGATCCTCGAGCTCGAGCGCAAGGTCGCGGAGCTCAAGACGTTGAACGCCGGTGAGAATTCGGTTTCGATTGCGGACGAGATCAGCAAGTTGCAGCAGAAGTCGCGGCAGGCTCTGGTCGACATGTATTCGAAACTGACGCCGTGGCAGAAGACGGAAGTGGCGCGCCATCCGGAGCGGCCGCATACGCTCGATTTCATCAACGCCCTGATCGAGGAGTTCACGCCGCTGGCCGGTGACCGCTACTTCGCCGAGGACGCCGCGATCACGGGCGGCATGGGCAGCTTTCGCGGTCGCTCGGTCGTGATCATGGGCCACGAGAAGGGTGCCGACACCGAAGGCCGTATCCGCCACAACTTCGGCATGGCCCGGCCGGAAGGCTACCGCAAGGCGATTAGGCTGATGGAATTGGCCGAGCGTTTCGATATGCCGGTGCTCACGCTGATCGATACTCCCGGCGCCTATCCCGGCATCGGTGCCGAGGAGCGCGGCCAGGCCGAGGCCATCGCCCGTTCGACCGACGTCTGCCTCGGCCTCGGCGTGCCGATCATTTCGGTCGTGATCGGCGAGGGTGGATCGGGCGGCGCCGTCGCCATCGCTACCGCCAACCGCATCCTGATGCTGGAGCACGCGATCTACACCGTCGCCTCGCCGGAGGCCGCCGCCTCGATCCTGTGGCGCGATTCGGCGCGCGCCATCGATGCCGCGACCAACATGAAGATCACCGCCCAGGATCTGCTGCAGCTCAAAGTGATCGATGGCATCATCTCGGAGCCGATCGGCGGCGCCCATCGCGACCGGACGGCGGTGCTCAAGTCCACCGGCGATGCCATTGCCAAAGCACTGGCCGAGTTCGACAACATGGCGCCGGCGCAGGTGCGCCGCCAGCGCCAGGACCGGTTCATGGCCATCGGCCAATCGATCTGAGCACAACTGCGACCCGAAAATTGCCCAATTCGAGGGCGTAGTCTGTCGCCATCGGATGATTCGACAGCCATTGGCCCAGCGGCGAAAAAGTGGTAACGATTCGCTAACGTTAACTGGGCGTTAACGACTGAGGGACTAGGGGATCGGCGTGCGCCAGGGGCACGGTGTATCGCTTGATCGGCCTGGAAGGTGGAATGAATAATTTCGTTCGAAGTGGGCTTGTCATTGCCGCCGGTCTGGCGCTGGCATCGTGCGGCCAGATCGACGTGCCGCCACATTTGCGTCCGCTGTCCAAAGAAACGCAGATGCTGCTCGGCAAGAAGCAGATGAAGACCAATGCGCCGATTTTTGTGCGCATCTTCAAGGAAGAATCGGAGTTGGAAGTCTGGAAGCAGCGCGAGGACGGCCGCTTCTACCACTTCAAGACCTATCCGATCTGCAATTGGTCGGGCGACGTCGGGCCGAAGGTCGTGCAAGGCGACAAGCAGGCGCCGGAGGGCTTCTACACCGTCGCCCGTCACCAGATGAATCCGAACTCGCAGTTCTACCTGGCCTTCAACCTCGGCTATCCGAACGCCTACGATCGCGCCAACAAACGCACCGGCGACGCGCTGATGGTGCATGGCAAGTGCAAGTCGGCAGGCTGCTATGCCATGACCGATGCCTTCGTCGAGGAGATCTATGCGCTGGCGCGCGAAGCTTTCATTGGCGGCCAGGACGGCTTCCAGGTGCATGCTTTCCCGTTCCGCATGACGGATGCGAATCTCGCCCGGCATGCGAAACATCCCGCCGCCAAGTTCTGGGCGACATTGAAGGAAGGTTACGACTACTTCGAACTGGCGCGAGAGCTGCCGCAGGTCGCGGTCTGCGAGCGCAAGTACATCGTCAATCCGAAGTGGCGCGGCGGCGTGCAGCCGGCCAATCTTGACGCCGAACAGTCATGCCCGGCCTACGATCGACAGGTGCCGGAACCGTTCAAGCCGACAAAGGGCGGGCAGGTAGCGGACGCCGAACGCGTGATCGTGCCGGGCCCCAAGATGCGCAGTATCGCCAGCAGCGGCATGGCCTCGCAGCCAGCGACCGCGGCCTCGATCCCAGCCTTCGGGCTGGGCTTCGGCTCCCAACAGCCGTCGAAGTCGATGTTCGGTTTCCTGCAATAATAATATGCAGCAAAAGGGGCACGCTCGCCACCCATCGTGATCCGGCGGCATCAGCCACGCCGAATAACGTTGGGCTATCCACGGCGACATGGTTTTTCGCGGTGCACGCTGCGCTTTGATCCTGCTAGACTTGGATAGTAAGCAGGAGATCCGGACAGCGCCCGCAGGGCGATCCCAAGTATTGTCCAGTCTAAGGGCGCTGCAGGAATGCGACGGTTCATTTCGCAATTGACGCGTTGGCTGATGTTCGGCGGGATCGCGCTTGGCTTGGCAACATCCGCTGCCCACGCAGTGACGATCGAACTCAAGGACGTCGCGTCCGACCGGGTCGAGCGGCAGCGCGCTGCTGCCGTCGGCAGCCTGCCGTTGCCCGGCACGCCTGATCTGGCAAGCTTCGAGCAGCGGCTGGCTGCGAAGGGCTTGAAGGCCGGCGACGACGTATTCATCCGCATCTTCAAGTCCGAGTTTGAACTCGAAGTCTGGATGCGCTCCGGCAACCGCTTCGTGCTGCTCGACACCTATCCGGTGTGTCACTGGTCCGGCACTGTCGGCCCGAAGATCCACGAGGGCGACAAACAGACGCCTGAAGGCTTCTATGAGGTCACCCGCCGACAGTTGCATCTGATCGGGCGCCACCCGCGCTCGCTGAACCTCGGATTCCCCAACGCCTACGACAAGGTCAACCAGCGCACCGGTTCCTATATTCTGGTGCATGGTGGCTGTTCGTCGGTCGGCTGCTTTGCGATGACGAACTCCGTCGTGGCCGAAATCTACGGTCTCGCCGAGCGCGCCATCAAGGCCGGCCAGGAGCGGGTGCACGTGCACGTGTTCCCGTTCCGGATGACCGAAGCAAACATGGCGGCCAATGCCCGCAGCGAGTGGCAGCCGTTCTGGCAGAACCTGAAGGAAGGTTACGATGCCTTCGAGCTGACCAGGATGCCGCCCCAGATCGGGATTTGCGAGAAACGCTATCTGGTTCAGCCGATCGCGCCCGGGGAGGTGGCGGCCGCTGGCCCTTTAGCCGTTTGCGGCGACTCGTTCGCCGCGATAGCCGAGTGGGAGCGGCAGAGCAAGGCTGCCCGGCTCCAGTACAGCAAGTGGTGGCGTCAGCAAGCTTCACTCCCGAGCAGGTCGGTGTTCAGCCGGCGGTTCCAATCGCCGCGCCTGCCGCACCGACTGGCAACGCTGCCACATCCGCGCTTGCCCTCCCCGCCGACGGCGGCAACAGAGCCGCTCGCCGAGCAGTCGCAGAAATTGGCCAGCGCCGCGTCGCCGCGGACGGCCTCGAGCCAGATGCCCGGCCGGTCAAGCCCCGGCGCCGCGCTGCTGGACGAGGTTCCATGCGATCTGAACCTGGCGAGCTGCCGGAAGTGGCTCGAGCTCCGAAAGCGGGCGGCAGCTAAGGCGTTCGCTTTCCGCGATGGCCAGCCGCTTTCCGGCCCACGCAAGAAGACGGCGGCGCGGTCGCGCTGACCGGCCTCTTGTCATCCTTCGGTCTGCACCCCAAAACAGGTTCACGAACTTGCGGTCTGGCAGTGGCTGGACCGTCGTCGGGAGATTTCGATTTGACCTACGAACGCATTCGCGCTGCACTCGAGAAGGCGCTCGAGACGTTTCTGTTCGCCAGCCGCTGGATGCTGGCACCTTTCTACGCCGGCCTTGCCCTCAGCCTGATCGTGCTGTTCATCAAGTTCGCCCAGGAGTTCTGGCATATCGCCATAACGGCATTCTCCGCGACCGGGTCGGAGGTCATTCTGGGGGTGCTGAGCCTGGTCGATCTAGCATTCACCGGCTCGCTGCTGGTCATCGTGATCTTCTCCGGTTACGAGAATTTCGTCTCCAAGATCGACCACACCCACCATCGCGACTGGCCGGAGTGGATGGGTACGATCGACTTTACCGGCCTGAAGCTGAAGCTCTTGTCCTCGATCGTCGCGATTTCGGCGATCCAGCTCTTGAAGCAATTCATGTCGCTGAAGACGGTCACCGACCGCGAGATGTTCTGGTACGTCGTGGTTCATATCGTATTCGTGGTGTCGAGCGTGCTGCTGGCGCTTTCCGACAAGATCTCCGCGCATAGCGAAAAGCCACCGGCAGTCGCTGCGGGTGACGCGGGCAAGAAGGCGGGCGATCACTGAACAGCGGGAGCTGCGCGACCGGCATGGCTGGCAAGCCCCGCATCCTGATCGTCGGCGGTTACGGCGCGTTCGGGCAGCGGGCGGCCGAGCGACTGGCGCGCGAAGCCGACATCGAGATAATTGTCGCCGGGCGCACGCTGGAGCGCGCGCGGCGAGCCGTTGCAGTCCTGTCGCCGGCTGCCGCCGCGGAGCTTTCGATCGCGATGGTCGACGCCGCGACGCCGGATCAAGCAACCTTGAGGTCATTGGCGCCGTCGATCATAATGAATGCCTCGGGCCCTTTCCAGGCACAGGATTTCTCGCTGGCCCGCGCGGCCATCGCAATTGGTGCGCATTACATCGATCTGGCAGACGCCGCCGACTTCGTGATCGGCTTCGCCGGCGATCGCGAGCTTGATGCCGGGGCCCGTGCACGGGGGGTGCTGGTGACGAGCGGCGCCAGCACAGTGCCGGCGATCTCGGGCGCGGTGCTCGACCATTTCGCGCAAGCGTTCGCGCCGCTGTCGCAGGTGCACTATGGCATTTCGCCCGGCAACAGTTTCGATCCAGGTCCGGCGACCACGGCCTCGATCATGGGCGCACTCGGCAAGGCGTTCGAGACTAGGCGCGCTGGCCGGTGGGTCACGGTTCACGGCTGGCAGGGGCTGTCGCGCCATCGCTTCCCGACGCTCGGCCGGCGTTGGATGGGTTATTGCAACGTGCCCGATTTGAAGCTGTTTGCCGACCGCTATCCGAGTTTGCAGACCATCGAATTCAAGGCCGGTGTCGAGGTGTCGGCGTTTCACCTCGGTCTGTGGGCACTGTCTTGGCCGAGCCGTTGGGGATTGCTGCGAAAGCCGGAGCGGCTGGCTGCGCCGCTGCTGGCGGCAAAGCGCGGCTTGAGGTTCCTCGGCAGCGATGCCGGCGGCATGTTCGTGCAGCTCGGCGGCACCGGTACCGACGGCGGACGCAAAGAGGTTTTGTGGCATCTCGAGGCGTTTGAATGGCTGCGGCCCCTACATTCCGGCGACGCCGGCGGTGGTTCTGGCCAAGAAGCTCGTCCGCGGCGAGGTGGCCGCCCGCGGGGCTTGTGCCTGCGTCGGCCTCCTCACGCTGGCCGAGATCGAGCGCGAGCTTGCTGATCTCGACATAAGGACGACCACATCATGATCGCGCTCTATCGGCGGCTGCTGGGCGAACGCTTCGAAGAGCTGCCGGCGCAGGTCCAGGCGCTGCACGACGTCACGGCGCAAGTCACTTGGACCGGCCGCGCCGATGTCGAGCGCGGGAAGAGTATCGCGACTCGCCTGCTGGCAACTGTGTTCGGGTTGCCGCCGGCCGGCCGCGATCTGCCGCTTTCGGTAACATTCACGCCGCTGGGCGAGGGCGAGACCTGGACCCGAACCTTCGGGTCGAAGCCGTTCACATCGACGCAATCCGCCGCGCGATCGCAGCTGCACGAGCGCGTCGGGCCGGTGGTGCTGCGTATGACGCTGCAGCCAGATGCTACTGGCTTGAGCCTCGCGCTCGTTGCCGCGCGTCTATTCGGGGTTCCGGTGCCACCGCCGCTGCTGCCTCGCGTCAGGACCCGCGAGAGCGAGCGCGATGGTCGCTATCGTTTCGAGGTCGAGGCGGTCATGCCGGTGCTGGGGCTGCTGGTGCGCTACGACGGTTGGCTTGAGCGCGCGGCGAGATAGGCCGCCAGTTCTTGCGGTGTGTCTATGTCGGCGCTGGGGCCGTCGCCGGCGATCGTGACGCCGATTGCGTGATCGCCCTCGGCCGCGATCAACCGCTTGCCGCCCTGGTCACCGGTCAGGAGGCGCAGTTGAGCGAACAGCCGGCGCGGCCAGATCACCGGATTGCCCTGGCGGCCGTCGCCGAGCACGGGATGGACGACGCGGTCGCAGCCGCCAGCGATGAAGCGTCGCCGCAGCGTCGCAACGAGTGCGGCATCGACCGCCGGCATGTCGCCTTGCGCGATCAGCACGCCGTCGATTCCGTCGCCGAGCGCTGCGGTTCCGGCTGCGATGGAAGTGCCCATGCCCTCGTCGTGGCGCTGGTTGTGAACGATGAGACGGCTGGCGCCCGCAGCCGCAGCCGCGATCCGCTCCGCCTGGTGACCGGTGACGACAATGACCGGCGCAACGCCACCGGCCTCGACCGCCTCGATCACGCGGACGAGCAGTGGCCGGCCATCGATATCGACCAACAGCTTGTTGTCGCGGCCAAATCGCGTCGACGAGCCGGCAGCGAGGACGATGGCGGCGATGACCGGGGTGCGGTTCGAGCCCATTGCACCGCCGCTCACTTTTTCTTCGGCTTTGGACCGCGCACCGCGCCGATCACCTCGGCCATCACCGACACCGCGATCTCAGCCGGTGTCTGGGCGCCGATGTCGAGGCCGATCGGGCATTTGATCCGGGCGATCTCGGCAGCCGTGAAGCCGGCCTCGGTCAGCCGCTCGGTGCGCTTTGCGTGATTGCGCGAGCTGCCAAGCGCGCCGATGTAGAGGCAGTCGGAGCGCAACGCCACCTTCAACGCCTCGTCGTCGATGTGGGCGACGTGGGCGAGGACGACCAGCGCCGTATAGGGGTCGAGTCCGATGCGCGGCAGCGCATCCTGCGGCCACTCTGCGTGCAGCGTGACATCGGGGAAGCGGTCGGCCGCGGCAAAGGCGGTGCGCGGGTCGATCACCATCACCTCGTAGCCGGCGATCTTGGCGATCTGGGTCACGATCTGGGCGATGTGGGTGGCGCCGATCACAAGGATGCGGGCTGGCGGTACGAGGGCGTGCAGGAACACGTCGCCTTCGGACGTTTCCTCAAGTGCGCTTTTGGCCGAGCGGAAGCGCGCCGCGATCGGCTCCGGCACGTCCTTCTGGCCGCGTTCGAAGATCTGCCTGCTGCCATCGGCGAGCCGTGTGCGCAGAACGAGCCCGGTGCGGGCGGACCGCGCCGCGATCGCCTTGTCGAGCAGCTCGAGACCGCCGCTGTCGGCGGCAAGCCGTTCGATGAACACCCGCACCTTGCCGCCGCAGGGAAGACCAACGCTCCAGGCGGTTTCATCAGCGACGCCGAACGCCAAGGTGCGCGGGGCCTTCGATGCCAATACCTCGCCGGCCTCGGTGATGATCTCGCCTTCGATGCAACCGCCTGAGACCGACCCCTGGAAGCGCATATCGGTCGCGACCGCCATCTGGCCGCCGACCGGCACCGGCGCCGAGCCCCAAGTGTCGACCACGGTCGCGAGCGCGACCTGGCCATCGCGCAACAGCCACTCGCGGGCGGCACGCAAGGTGTCGACCTCGTTTTTCGCTGTCACAACTCCGCCCGGTTCGCTCATGGTGGTGAGGCCTCATCCATCGATTCGTTACTGGCCGCGTGTGGCAAGGCAGCGACGCGGACTTTGCATGTCCGTCAGGGCCTCTGGCACGAGCCACTCAAGGAACTCATATAACACGGCGATGGCACGCGCGCGAAACACCGACAAGACCACGAGCAAGCGCAGCAGCGCCGGTCGCAACGGCATTGTTGTTCTGGCACGCCGGCTGCTGCTGCTTGGCGTCGTGGTCGTTCTCGCCTTTTTCGGCTGGCTGCCGGTCGAACGGGCAATACTGCCGCCGCGCGAGGGTGCGCCGATCGCCGCCGCACGCTCGTGGGGCTATCAGCTGCAGAACGTCGGCCTGAAGTCGATCGCCAATGGCGTCGACGTGCTGGTGGTCGACTACTCGCGCGACGGCTCCGAGCGCCGCGTGCTGCGGCCCGCCGAGATCAATGCGCTACGGACCCGTGGCGATGGCTCGAAACGCATCCTGCTTGCCTACTTGTCGATCGGCGAAGCCGAAAACTATCGTTTCTACTGGCAGCGCGACTGGCAGCCGGGCACGCCCGCCTGGCTCGGGCCGGAGAATTCGGAATGGCGCGGCAATTTTCCTGTCCGCTATTGGCAGCACGGCTGGCGCGATCTCATCATGCAGCCGCAGATCTCGCTGTTCGGGCGCCTGCGAGAGGCCTGGCAGCCGGCGAGCCGGGCTTATCTCGATCGCATTATCGAAGCCGGCTTTGACGGCGTCTACCTCGATCGCATCGACGCCTTCGAGCGGTGGGAGGGCGAGAACCCCAAAGCGCAGGCCGACATGGTGGGGTTCGTCCAGGCGTTGTCGGATTACGCCAAGCGGCGGCGGCCTGGATTCCTGGTGGTGCCGCAGAACGGCGAGGAATTGCTGCGTTTCCCCGACTATCGCCGCGCGATTGATGCTGTTGCCAAAGAGGATCTGGTCTTCGGAGCCAATGGCGATGGAGAGCCAAACAGTGTCGAGGAGGTGAAAACACGGCATTGCGGAACTCGACCGTCTGAAGGCCGAAGGACGTCCGGTTTTCGTCGTCGAGTACCTGGCCGATCCAGCCAAGCGCGCCGAGGTTCAACGCCGACTTGCCGGCCGCGGCTACGTCTTGCAGTTCGCCCAGCGGGAGTTGCGCCACACCCCTGAGATGGCAGCGCCCGAGCCGCGATAGCGCTGGCGGCTGCGGCCAAAGCGGCGGCGCTACAACGACCTCCACCGGTTCGTCACCGAAAACCGTGGAAATGGCCTCGATTTCGGTCTCGCTCGCGTCACGCGAATCGGACAATTTCAACCTATGCGTGAAAGTGTGAAGCGCGTCGCTGCGCGTCAACTGGCTGGCCTGGCGCTCGCGGGTCTGCTGGCGATCCCTTTGGCGGTGTTCGGCCCAAGCCACATAAACGCCCAAAAAGGCGATGTATTGCAAGGTGAAGTCAGGATCGTCGACGGCGATACGATCGTCCTCGGGGAGACCAGGGTCCGGCTCGAAGGTATCGATGCGCCAGAGACAACCCAAACGTGTGGTCGCCGGTTTGTCGGACAATGGCGCTGTGGCGAGGAGGCGACCCGGCACCTGGTGCGCCTGATCGGCGCTGAGACCGTCAAGTGCGAAGACCTGGGGCTCGACAAGTACGGCCGCACGCTCGGCCGATGCTTTGCCGGCAGCACCAATCTCAACGCCGAAATGGTGCGGTCGGGCCATGCCTGGGCGTTCGTGCGCTATTCGCAAGCTTACGTGGCGCAGGAGGCCGAAGCTCGGGCCGCCCATGCCGGCATCTGGCAGGGAGCTTCGACGCCGGCCTGGGACTTCCGGGCGCGCGCTTGGGCGACGGCCGAGACACAGTCGCCGGACGGCTGCACCATCAAGGGCAACGTCACCAATGCCGGCCGCATCTACCACATGCCGTGGAGCCCCTGGTACGAGAAGGTGCGCATGGACGACAGTGGTCGCGGCGCGGCCAAGGGCAAGCGCTGGTTCTGCTCCGAAGACGAAGCGCTCGCCGCCGGCTGGCGCCCGGCGCTGACGCGCTGAGCGATCCGACGCCGCAGCTCGCCTCGTCGCTATCGGTGTCGCTGCGATTCAGCGATCGTCGCCGGCATCGGCGCGGGAGTGAGACAGCGAGCCGTGCTGGACGAACGACGGCAGCGGCAATCTGGCGGTTGCAACGCTGTCCTGGTGTGGCGCCGGCGGCAATTCCCAAATCAGGCCGGAAAGCGTCAGGCAGATCAGCAACACGAGGGTTATCACAATGTCGCAGATAAGCTGGGGCTTGCCGATTCTGTGCTCCCGCCAGCAATGCTCGTCAGCAGTATCATTCGAGGAAATCACGTCGGCATTTTCTTCAGCATAATGTGTTTTCATCGCGGACCTCTCCTGCGAGTTGGTGAGACGGTCGGGACTTACGGGCTTGCTAGTGCATACGAAGGCTCCAAACGAGCCACGATTGCGCTGATGAATGCGAGGCACCATGCTCGCGGATGCTGCAACCGTTAGCATTATTTAATACGGCACTTTGTAATTTGCACACATCACATTTTACAGGATCACGTGAACGTGCGCGGCGGTGCCGGTCGTCCAGACGTTCGGCCTAATTCGATAGGTCCCGTATGACGCGCTCGAGCCCCTTGGTGATGCGCGCTAGCCTTTCGTAGTCGACCTTGTCCGGCGTGTCCTGCGGCGTGTGGTAGTAGCGATAGCGGAATACCGCGGTGTCGGTGATCATCAGCGCCGGCATGCCGAGCGCCGCGAAACTCGCATGATCCGACCAGTCGATGCCCTGCACCAAGGCGGGCGCGACAGCACCGATCGTTGGAAATCGGGTGTGCCGGCGGAACTCGCCGATCACCTGGTGCATGAAGGCGCGCGACCCGGGCAGCGCGACGAAGGCGATGAAGTTGCCAGCTTTCGGCAGCAAGAGTCCAAATGGCGGGGGATAGCCCTGGCTGCCGGGCTCGTCTGAGAAGGCGCCGAGCGTTTCCAGCGCAATCATGCCGCTGACCTGTTCGCCGCGCTCGCGCAGCATCGCCGCATACTTGCGGCTGCCCATCAGGTCGGTCTGGAACCAGGGCGGCTCCTCGTTGACGAAGAACACGAGACGGATGCGCTGCCGCGGAACCGGGCCGGCTTTCAACAGCCGCGCCAGCTCGAGCAGCGCGCCGACGCCGGTGCCGTTGTCGTTGGCGCCGGGGGCGTCACCGGCCGAGTCGTAATGCGCGCCGATGACGAGGCTCGGCGACGGCTGCGCGATATTGGCTGGCGCCAGCGTGGCCTCGATATTGGCGACCATATGGCCGAGCGCATCGTAGGATTGGCGCGACGTTTCGAAGCCAAGAGCCGTCAGCTCGCTCTCGATATAGGCGGCGGCCTGCTGCAGCGCCGGGTAGTGCCGAGTGTTGTGCGGCTTGTTGGCAACCGCGGTTACGTGGCGGCGCAGGCGGCTCGCCAGCTCCGCCTCTTCGGCAGTGAGCGGCGGCAAACCGCCTTTATGTGCCGGCCCCGGCACATAAAGAGCTGTACCAGTAGGCCGCAGCGAACAGCGCCGCCAGCAACCCGGCCACGACCAACACTGATTTGGCGAGCAGCACCATCACCCCTGCAGCGCCGCCCACATTTCGCGATCGCGCACGTCGGTCCACACCACCGGATGATCGATGCCGCGGGCTTCGTCGTAAGCGCGCGAGACATTGAACGGCAGGCAATGCTCATAAATCGCATAATTACCGAACGGGCCGTCCATCGCGGCCCGAACCGCCGTCATGGTTTCCTTGAGGCTCTTGTTCTGGGCGACGGCCTGCTGCGCCGTTCCGTACAGCGCCGACAGGAAGGCGCGGGTGCCGCCGATCGCGTCGCCGACCATTTTCTCGCCGACGAGGGCGTCGCCGCGCCCCGGTACGAGCGCCTTCGGTTTGTAGCCGGAAATCTTGTCGAGCGTG
Organism: uncultured Alphaproteobacteria bacterium; assembly: GCA_963741505.1. Taxonomy (GTDB): domain Bacteria; phylum Pseudomonadota; class Alphaproteobacteria; order Rhizobiales; family Hyphomicrobiaceae; genus JAKFWF01. Next base: position 93,580 of record CAVUIJ010000019.1, read on the forward strand.
CCGGGCCAGTCGGCGAAGTGCGCGTCGCCGCAGTAGCAGGCGGAGTGATACTCAACGAGGTCGCCGGAGAACATCACGCCCGAATCCGGCACCCAGGCGATGGTATCGCCGGAGGTGTGGCCGCGGCCAATCTGGACGATGTCGACGCGGCGGCGGCCCAGCCACAGGGTGATCGCGTCCTTAAACGTCAACGTCGGCCAGGTCAGGCCTGCAGGCACACTCTCGAGCCCGCGGAACAGGCGCGGGAAACGGCCGATCTCGGATGCCTTGTCCTGCTCGCCGCGCTCGATGATCAGCTTCCGAGTGGCTTCAGATGCCAGGATCTCGGACGCGCTGAATGCCGAGGCGCCGAGCACCCGCACCGCATGATAGTGCGACAAAAGCACGTATTTGATCGGCTTGTCGGTGACCGACTTCACCCGCGCAATCACGTCCTTGGCCATCAGCGGCGTCGCCTGCGCGTCGATCACCATGCAGCAGTCGTCGCCGACGATGACGCCGGTATTGGGATCGCCCTCGGCGGTATAGGCGTAGAGCCCTTCGCCGATCTTGCCGAAGGTGACCTTCTTTTCGGTCATGTCACCGGTCGATGCGAAATTTGCAGCCATGGCTCGCGACATCCTCGTGTTGACGGCTCGTGTTGCCGCCAGACTAGGCCGGCCGATGATGTCCCGCCAGCAATTGTAATTGCAATCGCCTGGACGCTGGGCAAGCCTTCGAAGCGTCCAAATTGAGTGCTGCAAACGCTGTCGCCGGGCTGCAATCGGGGTGGTATCATGTCATTAGTTCGCTGGCTTGCCGCCGCTGCGGCCTTGCTCCTGGTGAGCGTACCGGCGGTCGCCGAGAAGCGCGTGGCGCTCGTCATCGGCAATTCAGCCTATGTGCATGCCAACCCGCTGCCCAATCCGGCGAACGATGCCAACGACGTCGCCGCCGCCCTCAAGGAGGTCGGCTTCGAGGTGATCCTCGGCCTCGATCTCGACAAGCGCGGCTTCGACATCAAGGTTCGCGATTTTGCCCGCGCCCTCGATCAGGCCGATGTAGCGCTGTTCTATTATGCCGGCCACGGCTTGCAGGCTTCGGGCCGCAACTACCTGGTGCCGGTCGATGCCCAGCTCAAAGGCGAGCGCGACCTCGACTTCGAGGGCGTCTCGGCCGATTTCGTGTTGAAGCAGATGGAATTGGAGCGGGCCGGCAAGACCAATATCGTGTTCCTCGATGCCTGTCGCGACAACCCACTGGCGCGCAACCTCGCCCGCACCATGGGCACGCGCTCGGCCAGCATCGGCTCCGGTCTCGCCCAGGTGCAGACCGGTGTCGGCACCTTCATTGCCTATTCGACGCAGCCGGGCAACGTCGCAGCCGACGGCCAGGGCCGCAACTCGCCGTTCACTGCCGCGCTCGCCAAGAGGGTCAAGGAGCCGGGGCGCAATTTGACTTCCGTGATGGTCGATGTGCGCAAGGACGTGTTGTCGGCGACAGGCGGCAAACAGGTGCCGTGGGACCATTCGGCGCTGACCGGGGACTTCTTTTTCCACCGCGCCTCGGCGCCGGGAATGTTGCCGGGCCAGCAGCCGTCGGTAGCGCCGTCCGATGGTGCGGCGGTACAGCAGCGCCTGCGTCAGCTCGAGGAGGAACTGAAGAAGAAGTCGGACCCCGAGCAGACGCAGAAGATGGTGACGCTCGCCCAGTCGCGCGAGCGGTTGCGTTCGCTCGATGAAGCCAACAAGGCCGATCAGAAGCGGATATTTGATTTGCAATACAGCTCCGGCCGCAAGCCGGGAGCGCCATCGGGCGCCGAGCTGTCGATGGAGATCGGCGCGATCCAGATGCAGATCGGCCGCCGCAGCGTCGAGATGAGATCATTGCGCGAACAGATCGCCAAGCTGGAAGGCGAACTCGGGTTGGCAAAGGCAGCGCAATAGTGATTATGCGGTTTCGTTTGAAACAGCGACGGATGGTTTATCTCCGTGAGGCCGACGATCAAATGCACATCGATCGGACAAGCAATCTCTTTCGGTGCGATTACGGACAATTCCGACAAGCGGGCAGACCGCAATTTGTCCACACTCGTGAGACCATTCTTGGTCGCTACTTGTGTTGGACATTCGATTAGATATGAGCATTGCGCACAAAGGAGGCTGTTGATGCCCCACGAGCTGAGGCGCCTGCTGAATACACACGAGTTCCTGCAGCAGGCGCTGAGAGACTACAAATCGGTCATGAGCAAGGAGCACCTCGAAGGCCTGCGCCGGGATCAGGATCGTGTGTTCGGCCAACTCGTCAATTACGTATCGATCCATCCGCAGGTGACGTTGGCGCAGCTCAATTTCCTGCTGTGCGGCCTTGCGGAAATGGCCGCGAACAAGAAGCAGGCGGAAACACTGCGACAGACATGCCTTGCGACCGCAGAGCGTCTGGCGGGAAGCGGCAACGCCTCGCCCGGGTCCCATCCCGCCGGGCAGCCCAGCGGGAGTGTCGGCACACTGTCGGAGCCCACCCCATTGGCAGGTGGAATGCCACTTACAGGGCGCGAAACGTGGCTGCTCGATGGCATCAGCGACCGCGCTGCAATCTGCGACCGGGAATACCGGTACCTGTTCTCGAACCGGGCCAATGCAGATTTCCATCGCAAGTCCCTCGCCGACATGGTCGGCAAACCGGCGGTAACGATCGTCGGCAAGAGGCGGTTCGAGGAGTTAACTGTTCCGGCGATGGAAAAGTGTTTCGCGGGGCAATCGCTTTCGTTCCCGGTGTCGTATATATCCGGTAACAGAACAATGACCTATTCCATCAGTTGCGAGCCCGTGCGTGACGATGTCGGAGACGTCGTCGCAGCTATTTGCATCAGCCGCGACATCTCGAATTATGCGATCAGATCCACTGTACTCTATGAAGTGCCGTCGTAGGTGGTGGCTGCCGATCTGCACGCCACCGCGTTGCCGCGGTCCGATTTGAATTGAGCGCAACGGGCGGCATTGCAGCCGTGGTGGCCATCGGCGCCTCGAGGCGGTCCGCGCCCGCCACGCGCAGGCACCACGCATTTTCCCGGGCATGGCGGCACCAGGCATCGATTGACGCCTATCGCTCATTCTTGCGATTTTTTCTTTCGCTGGACGGCAGATTGCGGATCAGCCGGATCCATGGTGGCAGCGCCGCTATCATAGCCCGGGGCCGTTGTTCCGGAATCACTCGCAACGGGTGTCTTCGCCAACTGTTTGCGCAACTGGCTTGCTGCTTTCCATGCTGCCGCCTTCGACTTCTGCTCGCGCTCCAACTGCTCACGAACAGTTCTTTCGGCACGTTCGGCAGCTTCTCTGGCGCTGCGCTCCTTGGCGACTTGTTGTTGCGCCTGCTCGAGGGCGCGATCGGCCGCGGCCTTGGCTGCGGTCAATTGGGTGACACGCTGGCGCGCTTGATCGAGGGCGAGTTCGGCTGCTTGCCCGGCAACACTCGCTTGCGAAATTCGCTCCTGTGCCTGCTCGAGAGCGCGCTCGGCTGCTTCTCTGGCAGTGTTTTCCTTTGCTGCTTGCTGCTGCGCCCGCTCGAGGGCGCGTTCGGCGTTTTCCCTAGCGCTGCGCTCCAGCGTCACAAGCTTCAATGCGTCCTCTCTGGCCGTTTGGGAACCGACGACAGCTGCGCGCTCTTGGTCGAGCTGCGCACGCAAGTCGGCTGCGGCGCGCGCCGCGGCTTCGTTTGCACTTCGGTCCGCGGCCATGCGTCTTGCCGCTTCCGCAAGTGCCTGTTCGGCCGTCGTTCTTGCCGCTCGCTCGCGATCTGCGAGATCGCCGGCCGCGCGGGCTGCGCGCTCGGCCGTCTCCTTGGCGCTCCGCTCAGGCGCTGCGAGCTGCTGTGCCAGCTGCGCCGCGCGCTCATCAGCCAACTTTGCAGCCCGCTCCTGGATCGCCTTGTCTTGTGCCTCTTGAACGAAAGCACCCGCCACATCCGCGTGCCAGCGGGTACCACCGACCCACCCAATGGCGGCAGTCGACGCGGCAAGCAAGATCGCCAGTCCGGCCGAAATCGTCCATTTCTTCGTGTTGTCGCTAGCAGCACTTGGCGACAAGATGTGCGGATCGTTGATCGATCGACGTTGCCATGGGTCAGACGTCCCGAAGTTCCACAAGTGGCCTTCCGGATCGCGACAGGAGTAGCCGCGACCGCCAAGATCATCGGTCGCCATGTCCAAGACTACCTCTGCGCCGGCCGTCGTTGCCCGGGCAAAGTGCGCATCCACGTCATCGACGACGATGTAGCAGCTTTGCGTTTCCGCGCCACCGATCTCGTCGGGCTGCTTCATGAAACTGTCGAGCGGCGTGTCGCGAACCGGCGCCAGCATCACCAGGGCGTTGCCGAAAGTCAGCTGCGCGTAGACGACAGCCCCGGTTTCGTCCGCAATGCTCACTTGTTTTTCGAAATCAAAGGCCGCACTCAGCCATTCAACGGCCGCGGCAACATCTCGATATCTGATTGCGATCGCAAGGCTCGAAACGCTTGGCGTCTTGGTTGGTCGCATTACTTACTCCGACTCTGCCGCCCAAGAATGGATGTCGCCGAACGATGGGCACGTCTTTCGCCCGCTCGTTCTGCGAGCGGCCAAGCCACAGTAATTCGAATGTCACTAGGACGAGGCCATCTGAGCACGCAGCGATAATATTGATCATGACAAATTGTGGTGATTTTGTCACAGGCCAGCATATCGCATACGAGGCCGCCGGCATCCATGCGCCACGGTTCATCGGCGCCGGCAACCGAGATTTCGCGATCTATAGGGCCCCGTCGATCGGGCAGGAGCCTCGGGAAGACGCCGTGCGCGATCTGTCACCTGCACGCCGCGCCGATGCCGCGATCGAAATGGAAATGGTCGTGGTGCGCGGCGTTGTAGTCAGGGCCGATGGCGACGTGGAAGTAGCGGCAGGCGCGGCGATGCGCCGCTCTCAGGAATTGGGCTTCCGCGCCGGTTGTTTTCCAGTATTTCTGCACCGCGATCTCGCGGCCGTCGGCGAGGGTGAAGCCGGCGACGTCAATCGCATTGGCGGTCGCGTGCGCGCTGCGCCAGTGCTTGAACAAGGGATGGCCGGCGACGTTGCGGCAGGAATATGCACCCAGGTTTCGGATCGCGGTCACTGTGCTGCCGAGCAGTTCGCGCGCCAAGGGCTGGACGTCATGGGCGACCCACAGCGCGAGGCCGGCCGCGGACTGACACGCGAGCTTGCCGACGACGAGCTTGGCGCCGGACAGCGCAGTTACCTTGACCGCGGTGCGCCAGCCGCAGCCATCGGCGAGCGGCTGATCAGGGATCGCTCGCGCCTCGATGAACGGCGCTTGCAGCACCCGGTCGCAAAGTGCCGCGTCGTTCTTCAGCTCGGCCAGCCGCCAATCGAGGAACCAGCCATCGGGGTGCGCAAGATCGATCGCTGGAAACGGCGACAAGCGGGGCGGGATCAAGCCTTGCCGGAATGCGATCGATGCGCCAACCAACGCCAGCGCGCCGAGGACGAGCAAAGCTGCGGCCTTGCGAATGCGCCGCATCCGGGTACTAGTGCTTCAAAACTTTGGCGAGGGTGGTGCCGAGTGACGCCGGGCTGTCGGCAATCGCGATGCCAGCCGAGCGCATGGCCTCGAGCTTGTCCTCCGCTTTGCCTTTGCCACCCGAGATGATGGCGCCGGCATGGCCCATGCGGCGGCCTGGAGGGGCGGTGACGCCGGCAATGAAGCCGGCCATCGGCTTTCTGCGGCCCTTGACGGCTTCGCGCTTAATGAAGTCGGCCGCATCCTCTTCGGCGGCGCCGCCGATCTCGCCGATCATGATGATCGAGTGGGTGTCACGGTCCGCAAGGAACATCTCCAGGATATCGATGAACTCGGTACCTTTCACTGGATCGCCACCGATGCCGACCGCCGTCGACTGGCCGAAGCCGGCATCCGAAGTCTGCTTCACGGCTTCGTAGGTCAAGGTGCCGGACCGCGACACGATGCCGACATTGCCGGCCTTGAAGATGTTGCCCGGCATGATGCCGATCTTGCACTCGTTGGGCGTCAGCACGCCCGGGCAATTGGGGCCGATGAGCCGCGACTTGGAGCCTGACAGCACTCGCTTCACCCGCACCATGTCCATCACCGGAATGCCCTCGGTGATGCACACGATCAACGGCATCTCGGCGTCGATGGCTTCGAGGATGGCGTCGGCGGCGAAGGGTGGCGGGACGTAGATCGAGGAGGCGGTGGCACCGGTTCGGGCTTTGGCTTCAGCGACGCTGTCGAAGATCGGCACACCGGCGAGATCGGGATCGGCAACCTTGGTGCCGCCCTTGCCGGGGGTCACGCCACCGACCAACTGCGTGCCGTAGGCCTTGGCGGCCTTGGAATGGAACATGCCCTGGCTGCCGGTGAAGCCCTGGCAGATTACTTTGGTGTTCTTGTCGACAAGAATGGCCATGAGTTGGTCTTCGGCTCCGTGGGGTTCCACCGTTTGTTGGCAGTGGTTTAACAGGCGGCAAGAATAGGGCAAGTGCGCCCTTGGTCGTGCGCGCCAGCTATGACCTTACACAACTTGACGTATACGCAGACCAGAGACCAAGCTCGGCTGCGCGGGGACCACACGAGAAACCTCACGTTTCTGGGAGACGTCCAATGGCCAAGCGCTCATCGCGTCCGGATTCCCGTTCATCGAAGCTCACCCGGCGAAATCTGTTGCAGGTGGCGGGTACCGGCGCCGCCTTCATGACCCTCGGTGCGGCGGGTGCCGCGGCGCAGACGGGGCCGGTAGCGCCGCCGAGCACGATCACCACGCCGCCACGCGACTTCGGCCCCAATGGCGCGCCCAACACTTATTTCTGGGACCCCGACGTCATCGCCGTCGATCCGAGCTTCAATGGCCTCGCCCAGCCAAACGCGCCGATCCAGCGATTGTGGACCGGGGCACTGTGGTCGGAAGGGCCGGCCTGGAACAGCCAGGGCCGCTATCTCGTTTGGAGCGATATCCCCAACAACCGGCAATTGCGCTGGCTCGAGGATGACGGCCGGGTGAGCGTTATGCGCGCACCGTCCAACAACTCGAACGGCAACACCTTCGACTTCCAGGGCCGTCAGCTGTCTTGCGAGCACCTGACCCGCCGCGTAACCCGCTACGAGCTCGACGGGTCGGTGACAGTTCTTGCCGACAATTTCGGTGGCAAACGCCTCAACTCGCCGAACGACGTGGTGCCCCATCCCGATGGCAGCTATTGGTTCACCGATCCGCCATACGGTGGTCAGCTCTACGAGGGTACGCCGGACGCGTCCGGTGGTCCCAGCAATGCCGCCGGCAAGCTCAACAACCGCGTCGGCCAGCCGGCGGAAATCGGCTTGGCCAAACGCGAGCTGCCGACCAACTGCTATCGCATCGACCCATCCGGCCGCCTCGACCTCGTAGTGACGGAGGAGCAGGTGCCTGATCCCAACGGCCTATGCTTCTCGCCCGACTACAAGAAGCTCTACGTCGTCAGCACCGGCAAGGGACCCGGCGACGCGGGACCGGGCGGCAAGGGCGAGATCTACGTGTTCGATGTCGGCACCGACAACAAGCTGTCGAACCGCAAGCTGTTCACCGATTGCGTGATCGACGGCGTCAAGTGCGGGCCGGACGGCATGCGCGCCGACGTCTACGGCAACCTGTGGTGCTCGAGCAATGCCGGCCGCTCCGTCGGCTATTCCGGGGTCACGGTGTGGAATGCGGACGGCAAGCTGATCGGTCGCATCCGCATCCCCGAGATCTGCGGCAACGTCTGCTTCGGCGGGCCGAAGCGCAACCGGCTGTTTATGGCGGCGAGCCAGTCGCTCTACGCCGTCTACACCGCAACCCAGGGCGCGGCGCCGGGTTGAGGCGCCATCTATGCGGGCAGGAACGGATTGATTGCGCGGATCGATCCGTACTCCTGTCTGTGGTTCAAGTCCTCGGTAAATAGCGTGGTGGCACCCAAGGCCTCGGCGGCAGCGACGATCGCGCCGTCCCAATACGAAATGCGGTGCAGCACCGAAATCTCGATGCCGCGTTTCACGATCGTGGCATCGATCGCGACGCACGATTGCTGTTCGAGTTGCTCGATCCATTCGAGTGCGACGACCGGGGACATCGGCGCCGGTCCCTTGCGCGTTACCGTGACGTAGAATTCGGCCAGCACCTGACCCGAGGTCCCGAATTCGGCGCTGGCGATCAGCTCAGCGGCGAGCCTTCTTTTTCTTGCGTCGGTCTTGAGGCGCGAGGCGGCGTAGATCAGGATGTTGGTGTCGAGGAACGCCGCCACGGTCATAGATTTCCTCGCGGCTCCACTGCCAGCCCTGTTCCGGCTCCCAATCGGAAGCTTCGCTGAGCTTCAGCAGATTTTGCCGGGCCTTCGCGGCCTTGTCGCGTTGGGCCACAAGCCGCGCGAGGTATTCGCGAACGAGCCCGTTCAATGTTGTATCGCGCTCGGCGGCATAACGTCTGGCTTGCCGGAGCAACTCCTCGTCGATCGCCAATGTGATATTCTTGGCCATGCTACACAGGATATGTGTAACCCGGCGTGACGTCAACACTTGCGACTGCCCGCGGTTTGCAGGTCGCTCGCAGCGAGAGCTTCGATACGGATCGCGCCAGTGGGATCGCCGCAACACTTTGCGCTCTTGCTCGTGGCGCTATGAAGGGTTAGGCGCGTGCTTCGCACCTGGAGCACGCGCATGAATCTTTGGCTGCGACTGATCTGGTATTTGCTGACCGCTTGGCGTCGGCCGAAACTCGAGGCCACGCAAGAGGTTTCGCGGCTGAGGTTCCGCGTCTGGCCGACCGATCTCGATCTGTCGCTGCACATGAACAACGGCCGCTACCTGACGCTGATGGATCTTGGCCGGCTCGATTTCCTGGTGCGCACAGGTTTATGGCGGCCGCTGCTGAAGCACCGCTGGACCCCGATCGCGAGCGGCATCGCCATCCGCTTCCGGCGGGAGCTCGTGATGCTCAACAAGGTGCATCTCGAAACACGTCTCATGACGTGGAGCGACGTGACGGTCGTGATGGAGCAGATACTGCGTTTTGCCGATGGACCACGCCAGGGCCAAGTGGCGTCGCGAGCGCTATTCAAGGGTGGGCTTTATGATCGCCGGACCAAGGCCTTCATTACCATCGCCCGGCTGATGCACGAGATCGGCGTCGACGTCGAGCCGCCGCCCATGACGCCGGACGTGGAAGCCTTTCTCAAGTCCGACGAGGCGATCAGGGCGACGGAAGCTGAAAGCGTGAGTGGTGAGTTGGTCCTGTCGGCAGCTGCTTTATGAACCGACCACTCACGACTGGCCACTCACCCCTTCAACTCAGAACTTGCAGGCGAGCAGCGTCGCCGCGCTCGACTTGTCGTGCTGGGGCGGCGCGTCCTCGACGTTGAGTACCGAGACGACGCCCTTATCGACGATCATCGAGTAGCGCTTCGAGCGCACGCCCAGGCCACGCGCGTTGAGGTCGATCTCGAGGCCAAGCTTCTTGGCGAAATCGGCGCTGCCATCGGCGAGCATAGTGATCTTGCCGGCAGCGCCGGTGTCCTTGGCCCATGCATCGAGCACGAACACGTCATTAACCGCGGTGCAGGCGATGGCGTCGATGCCCTTGCCCTTGAACTCGGCCGAGTTGGCGACAAAGCCAGGCATGTGCTGCTTGCTGCAGGTCGGCGTATAGGCGCCCGGAACGGCGAACAAGGCGACCTTCTTGCCGGCGAAGAACTCGGTGGTGGTCACCGGCTTCGGGCCATCCGGGCCCATTACGGTGAAGGTGGCTTCGGGCAGCTTGTCGCCGACATTGATGGTCATGTTGTTCTCCGGTTCTTCGGTGAGTGATAGCGGGCTCGCGGCACCGTATAGGCAGATGCGCGGCTAGTCGAGTTTCCACGTCGCCTCCGATTGTCCGGCGGCGCTGACCATGGTGACCACCAGCGTCTTTGTCTTCAGATCGCCGACCTCGATGCCGGTTGCGAGGTCGACCTCGAACGTCCTGACGCCGCCGGCGCCGTCGCGGATCTTTTTTGGCAGGTTGAGAAATATGCCGTCCGATGCCTCGATGAACACGTCGGCGCCGGCGGCGTCACCGGCAAAGGCGACATCGACCTCGAGTTTCGGCTTGTCGCCGGCGAGCGTCGCGCGGGCGGCCTTGAGCTCGGGATCGCCCGGCCGGCGGTCGGCGGCCTTGCGCGGCACCTGTTCGAGCGCCGTCGCGATCGCGGTCGGCAGCGGCGTGCCGGCGGCGGGTACAATGAGCGACAGCTTGGCCTCTGCCGGCACGCAGATCTCGCGGCAGACGCCGAACTCAACGGCAAGATTCAAGGTCACCGGCTTCGACGGGTCCTTGGCTGTCACCTCGACCGGGAACACCACCGCCTTCTTGTAGCCGACCGAGTCGCCGCTGGCGTCCTTGAGCCGCGCCGGCGCCGGGAACAGCACCTTCGCGCTGACGAGGTTTTCCGAGCCTGCCCAGTCGAAGTAGGGCGGCACGCCGCCAGCATCACCCGGATTTCGCCAATAGGTCTTCCAGCCGTCGGCCATGACGATTTCGACGCCGGCGATGGTACGCATCGATCCGCCCGGCCTCATCACGGTGCCGGCGATCAACCGGGCCCTGGAGTTGTAGCCTTCGCTCCATGGCGTTGCCGTCTCGGCCATGCCGGTGGTCGCCCCGGCGACCATCGCGCAGGCAATTACCAGCGACTTCATGGGGGTGGGCAAAGTGCTGCGCTCCGTCGGTTAAGGGTTCGCTACGCTATGTAGGCCATCGCTGGAAAAGAGCAAATCACGGCTGTGCGACAGGGCCGGGATTGCCTTGCCGTCGTCATTGAGCCGCCCGCATTCGTTAGCGCTTGCGACCGGTTGCCGGATACGGATTTGCCATGCAGTCGTCTGTTTTGTGGACAGCGATGACCTGCGTCGTACACATTGGTCCACTCAGCACTGAGAGTTCCAGGAAAGTCGCCCATATGCAACACGAACGGCATGACGACCACAGCAACGAAGCCGAGATGCAGGAGTGGTCGGAAGCGATCTCGTCGGTGATTGCGTTCGAGGGTACCCATGCCGCGGATGCGGTGCTTGCGAAAGCGGTGGAGACGGCAAGGCGATCGGGCGCCAAGCTGCCGTTCGCGGCCAATACCGCCTACATCAATACGATTGCGCCGGACGAGGAGCCGCCGCATCCGGGCGATCGCGCCATCGAGGCCCGAATCAGAGCCGCGATCCGCTGGAACGCGGCGGCGATCGTGCTCAAGGCAAACAAGGAAAGTTCCGAGCTCGGCGGCCACATCGCCAGCTTCCAGTCGGCGGCGACGCTCTACGATACCGGCTTCCAGCACTTCTGGCATGGCGCCGACGACCCGGCCCACGGCGGCGACCTGATCTATGTGCAAGGACATTCCTCCCCGGGCATTTACGCCCGTGCCTATATCGAGGGCCGTCTGACCGAGGGCCAGCTGTTGAACTTTCGGCAGGAGACGGAGGGCAAGGGGCTGCCATCCTATCCCCATCCCTGGCTGATGCCGGACTTCTGGCAGTTCCCGACGGTATCGATGGGACTCGGGCCGCTGATGGCGATCTATCAGGCCCGCTTCCTCAAGTATCTGCATTGCCGCGAAATCGCTGATACCGAGCGGCGGCACGTGTGGGCGTTCTGCGGCGACGGCGAGATGGACGAGCCGGAGAGCCTCGGCGCGATCTCGCTCGCCGGCCGCGAGCGTCTCGACAACCTGATCTTCGTCATCAATTGCAACCTGCAGAAGCTCGACGGTCCGGTGCGCGGCAACGGCAAGATCATCCAGGAGCTGGAAGGTCATTTCCGCGGGGCAGGGTGGAACGTGATCAAGCTCGTGTGGGGCCCCGGCTGGGACGAGCTGCTCGGCAAGGATACCTCCGGCCGTCTGCGTCAGCTTATGGAGGAGTGCGTCGACGGCGAATACCAGACGTTCAAGGCCAAGGATGGCGCTTTCATCCGCGAGAAATTCTTCGGCCGCTATCCAGAGACCGCGGCCATGGTGGCCGATTGGTCGGACGACAAGATCTGGAAACTCACCCGCGGCGGCCACGACCCGATAAAGATCCATGCCGCCTACAAGTCGGCCGTCGAGCACAAGGGCCAGCCGACCGTGATTCTGGCCAAGACCGTCAAAGGCTACGGCATGGGCGAGGCCGGCGAAGGCCAAATGATCGCGCATCAGGCCAAGAAGATGGGAGAAGCCGCGCTCAAGGGTTTCCGCGACCGTTTCAATATTCCGATCACGGATGCGGAATTGAAGACCATGCCGTTCATCAAGTTCGCCGAGGATTCGGCCGAGATGAAGTATCTGCGGGCGCGGCGTAAGGCGCTGGGTGGCTATCTGCCCAAGCGGCGGCCGAAGAGCGATGTCGAGCTCAAGGTTCCGGCGCTGTCGGAGTTCGAGGCGCAGCTGAAGAGCTCCGGCGAGCGCGAGATCTCGACGACGATGGCGTTCGTGCAGATGCTGACCAAGCTGATGCGCGACAAGAGCCTGGGACGCCGCGTCGTGCCGATCGTGCCGGACGAGAGCCGCACCTTCGGCATGGAGGGCATGTTCCGCCAGTTCGGCATCTTCAGCCAGGTCGGCCAGCTCTACCGGCCGCAGGATGCCGATCAGCTGATGTTCTACAAGGAGGACAGGAACGGCCAGGTGCTGGAGGAGGGCATCAACGAGGCCGGCGCCATGGCGGCGTGGATCGCGGCCGCGACTTCCTACTCGGCGTCGAACCAGCCGATGATCCCATTCTACATCTACTATTCGATGTTCGGCTTCCAGCGCACCGGCGATCTTGCCTGGGCGGCCGGCGACATGCGGGCGCGCGGCTTCCTGGTCGGCGGCACCTCTGGGCGCACCACGCTCAACGGCGAAGGCCTGCAGCACGAGGACGGCCACAGCCACATCCTGTCGGCGACGATTCCGAACTGCGTCTCCTACGACCCGACGTTCGCCTACGAGGTGGCAGTGATCGTGCACGACGGCCTGCGCCGCATGATCGGCGAGCAGGAGGACGTGTTCTACTACCTGACCCTGCTCAACGAGAATTACGAGCACCCGGCGATGCCGGAAGGTGCGGAGGCCGGTATCGTCAAGGGCATGTACCTGCTGAAGGCTGCCGATCCGAAGGCCAAGGGCCATCGCGTCCAGCTGCTCGGCTGCGGCGCGATCCTGCGCGAGATCATCGCCGGCGCCCAACTGCTGGAAAAGGACTTCGGCGTTCACGCCGACATCTGGAGCGTGACGAGCTTCACCGAACTTGCCCGCGAGGCGGCCGCGGCCGAGCGCTGGAACCTGTTGCATCCGGCCGAGACGCCACGGGTGGCCTACGTCACGACGCAGCTCGCCGCGCGCGGCGAGGCGCCGATCATCGCCTCGACCGACTACATGCGGATGCTGGCGGAACAGATCCGGCCCTATGTTGGGAGAACCTATCGCGTGCTCGGCACCGACGGCTTCGGTCGCTCCGACTACCGGCGCAAGCTGCGCACCCACTTCGAGGTCGATCGCCATTTCGTGGTGATGAGCGCGCTCAGGGCCCTTGCCGACGAGAACAAGCTGCCGTCAACCAAGGTCGCCGAGGCGATCGCCAAGTACGGCATCAATCCCGACAAGCCGAACCCGATGCGCGCCTGATCGAGCCTTTCATCCGAAGCTTCCGATCCCTTTTTTCAACCTTTGGCCAGTGCCCGACCTGGCCCCCCGGAGACCCTGCCAATGACCACCGTGAAGGTGCCCGATATCGGCGATTTCAAGGACATTCCCGTCATCGAGATTCATGTCAAACCCGGTGATACCGTCAGCGCCGAGGCGCCGCTGGTGACGCTCGAGAGCGACAAGGCGACGATGGAAGTGCCGGCGCCGGCCGCTGGCACGGTCGCCAAGGTTCTGGTCGCGATCGGCGACAAGGTGAGCGAAGGCACGGCCATCGTCGAGATGGCAGGCGCTGCTGCCGCTGCCTCGGCCGGAAAGCCGGCCGCGACACCGGCTGCCTCGGCAGCTCCGGCGGCTGCAAAGGCTGCTGCGGCGCCGGTCGCGGCCACCGCTCCTTCATCACGCATGCCGGTAGTCGGCATGCCGCCGCTGGTCGATTTCAGCGGCGTTCATGCCAGTCCCTCCGTGCGCCGCCTCGCGCGCGAGATGGACATCGACCTCACGCGCCTCAAGGGCAGCGGCGAGAACGGCCGTATCACCAAGGACGACCTGAAGAAGAGCCTGGGCACCGGCGCCGCGCCTGCTGCAACAGGTGGTGCCGGCATTCCGGAGATCCCAGCACAGGACTTCTCCAAGTTCGGACCGATCGAGACGAGGCCGCTGTCGCGCCTGAAGAAGCTGTCCGGGCCGCACCTGCATCGCGCCTGGCTCAACATTCCGCACGTCACGCATTGCGACGATGCCGACGTCACCGATGTCGACGGTTACCGCAAGATGCTCGACAGCGCGGCCAAGGACAAAGGCTATCGCGTCACCATGCTGGCCTTCCTGATGAAGGCCGCCGTGGTCGCGCTCAAGGAATACCCGGAGTTCAACGCATCGCTTTCACCCGACAAGGCGAGCCTGATCTACAAGAAGTACTATCATCTCGGCGTTGCCGTCGACACGCCGGATGGCCTGGTGGTTCCGGTCGTCCGCGACGTCGACCGCAAGGGCATCCTCGAGCTCAGCCAGGAACTCGGCACCACGTCCAAGAAGATGCGCGACGGCAAGATCGCACCAGCCGACATCCAGGGCGCGACATTCTCGATCTCAAGTCTCGGCGGCATCGGCGGCACCAGCTTCACGCCGATCGTCAACGCGCCGGAGCTTGCGATCCTCGGTGTCGTCCGATCGGTGATGAAGCCGGTATGGGACGGCCGGGAGTTCAAACCGCGGCTGATGTTGCCCCTGTGCGTCTCCTACGACCACCGGGTCATCGACGGCGCGCTGGCTGCCCGCTTCACGAAGCGATTGGCCGATGTGCTGGCCGACGTGCGTCAGCTGGTTCTTTGATACCTTGCAGGGCGGGTTAGGCGAAGCCGTTACCCGCCTTTTCGCTGCGCTTGCGGCAAGGCCGGCGGATTACGCTGCGCTAATCCGCCCTACGGAGCTTCGGAAATGAGCAAAGAGATCCGCGTTCCCGACATCGGCGACTTCAAGAACGTGCCGGTGATCGAGCTTCACGTGAAGCCCGGCGACGCCGTCAAGGCTGAGGACCCGCTGGTGACGCTGGAGAGCGACAAGGCAACGCTCGAGGTGCCAGCGCCGGAAGCCGGCACCATCGCTGAGGTGAAGGTCAAGGTCGGCGACAAGGTCAGCGCGGGCAGCATCATCGTGCTGCTCGAAGGCGGCGCGGCCGCTGCAGCGCAGCCCCAGGCGAAGGTTGCGCCGGTGCCAGCCACTCCCGCACCGCAAGCTGCAAAACATGCCGGCGGCGCCGACATCAGCTGCGATTGCGTCGTGCTCGGCGCAGGTCCCGGCGGCTACTCGGCCGCCTTCCGCGCCGCCGATCTCGGCCTCAATACCGTCCTCGTCGAGCGTTGGTCGACGCTCGGCGGCGTCTGCCTCAACGTCGGCTGCATCCCGTCGAAGGCGCTGCTGCACGTCGCCGCGATCATGGACGAGGCGGCAGTGCTTGGCGCCCACGGCGTCGAGTTCGGCAAGCCGAAGATCTCGCTCGATGCCCTGCGCCGGCACAAGGACAAGGTGGTCGGCAAACTCACTGCCGGGCTCGCCGGCATGGCGAAAGCGCGCAAGGTCACCGTCGTGCAGGGCACCGGCACGTTCCTAGATCCCAATCACCTGCAGGTGACGCTGACCGACGGCTCTGGCAAGAAGACCGTCGCTTTCAGAAATGCGATCATCGCCGCCGGCTCGGAGGCGGTGAAACTGCCGTTCATTCCGGAAGATCCGCGCATCGTCGATTCGACCGGGGCGCTGGAGCTACGCCAGATCCCGAAGTCGATGCTGGTCATCGGCGGCGGCATCATCGGCCTCGAGATGGCGACGGTCTATTCCGCGCTCGGCAGCCGCATCGACGTGGTCGAGATGCTCGATCACCTGATGCCGGGTGCCGACCGCGACCTGGTGAAGGTTTGGGAGAAGAAGAACGCCGGCCGCTTCGATGCGGTGATGCTCAAGACCAGGACCGTCGGCGTCGAGGCCAAGAAGGACGGCATCCACGTCCGCTTCGAGGGCGAGGCGGCGCCGAAGGAGCCGAAGCGCTACGACATGGTTCTGGTGGCGGTGGGCCGCAGCCCGAACGGCCGGCTGATTGCGGCGGACAAGGCCGGCGTCGCGGTCTCTGGTCGAGGCTTCATCGCCGTCGACAAGCAGATGCGCACCAACGTCGCGCACATCTTCGCCATCGGCGACATCGTCGGCCAACCGATGCTGGCGCACAAGGCGGTGCACGAGGCGCACGTCGCCGCCGAAGTCGCGGCCGGCAGGAAGTCGGCATTCGATGCCCGCCAGATCCCGTCCGTCGCCTACACCGACCCGGAAATCGCCTGGGCCGGCCTGACCGAGACCGAAGCCAAGGCCAAGGGCATCAAGGTCGGCAAGGCAGTGTTCCCGTGGGCGGCCTCGGGCCGCGCCATCGCCAACGGCCGCGACGAGGGTTTCACCAAGCTGATCGTCGACGAGGCGACGCACCGCGTCGTTGGCGGCGGCATCGTCGGCACCCATGCCGGCGACCTGATCGGCGAGATCTGCCTCGCCATCGAGATGGGTGCAGAGCCGGGCGACATCGCCCACACCATCCATCCGCATCCGACGCTCGGCGAATCGATCGGCATGGCGGCGGAGGTGTTCGAAGGCACCTGCACCGACCTGCCGCCGAGCCGGAGGAAGTAGCGCATTTTAGCCACGACAACGCCGTCGCGGCGCCGATATGGCGTCAGCTTCTCGTAAGCACTTTGTCTCTATTCGGTGGTCGCGTCGCTGAGGCGAACATCGAACCGGAGACATACTCCAATGCCGCTGCAAGTCCTCGACAAAGCCGGCAGCCAAGCCGATCTCAGCGGCCGCTCCGCACGGGTCTGGGATCTCGGCGTGCGCCTGTTCCATTGGCTGCTGGTCGCCGGCGTCGCGATAGCGCTGCTGACCGGTTTCTTCGCGGCGAAGCCGTGGCTTGATGTCCACGTGATCGCCGGCACGATGATTGCGGCGCTGATTGTCTATCGTTTGGTCTGGGGCTTCCTCGGCTCGACCTACGCGCGATTCGCGAGCTTCGTCGTGCCGCCGCGTATGGCGCTGCATCACGGCCTCGATCTGTTGCGCGGTCGCGCCCATCGTCACGTCGGCCACAATCCGATCGGTACGATGATGATCCTGGCACTGCTGGCGGCGCTGATCGGCTTGACGGCCACCGGCGTGGTGGTGCTCGGCGGCATTGCCAAGGAAGGGCCGTTCGCGCCGTTCACGAGCTTTGCCGTCGGCCGTAGCGCCAAGGAGATCCACGAATTCCTGGCCTTCGCGCTATTGGGACTGATCGGCCTGCATGTCGCCGGCATCGTGTTCGAGAGCCTGCGGACGCGCGAAAACCTGGTGCGTAGCATGGTCACCGGCGACAAGCGGGTCGACGCCGAAAGCGGGCAGACGACAGCGGCCCGGCCGCGGCCGATTCTGGCGACCGTGGCATTTTCGCTGGTCACGGTCGCGACCGGGGCGGCGATCACGCACTACTCGATGCAGCCGGCGCTGGGTGTGCCGAGCGCCGTGCTCGATCCGGGCTACGTCAAGGAGTGCGGAGCCTGCCACACGCCGCACCATCCGAGCCTCGCCCCGGCAGCCACCTGGACACGCATCATGGCGGGCCTCGCCGATCACTTCGGCGACAACGCCGAGATGGACGCACAGCAGGCCAAGGTGCTGCTCGACTACATGACGTCGAACAGCGCCGAGAAATGGGACACCCACGCCGCCAATCGCCTGCGCGTTGCCGATCCGTCGAACTCATTGCGCATCACCGAAACCGCTGGCTGGCGGCGCTTGCACCGTCCGGTCGCCGTCGAAGCATTCAAGTCCAGAAAAGTGGCCGGCAAGCTCAATTGCGCCGCCTGCCACGCCGATGCCGCCAGCGGCCGGTTCCGCCCAAGATCAATCGCTATCCCGAAGGAGAAGTAGCATGATCACGCGATCGCTCAAGTTGTTCGCAGCCGGCTTTGCGCTCGCCGGCAGCACCATCGCCGCGGTTGCAGCGATGACACCGGCACAGAAGCTCGTGCTCGACCAGCATATTGCAAACGCCAAGGCGGCGAGCCCGTCCTTCCAGGGCTTCTCTGCCGATCGCGGGCGGGCCTTCTTCCAGGCGAGCCACACCGGCGGCAAGCCCGATTCGCCCTCCTGCACGTCCTGCCACACCAACGATCCGACGAAAGCGGGAACGACCCGCGCCGGCAAGGCCATCGAGCCGATGGCGGCCTCGGCAAATCCGAATCGGTTCACCAATCCAGCCGACGTCGAGAAATGGTTCAAACGCAATTGCGGCGACGTGCTCGGGCGCGAGTGCTCCATCACCGAGAAGGGCGACGTGCTCGCCTATCTCATGAGCCTTTGAGTTTGCCTCCAACCACAGGAAGATGACCATGACCCGCAATTTCTCAGCTCTCGCGTTTGCACTCGCAGCCGTCACCGCGGCAGCACTCCAGCCCGGTCCAACGGCACTCGCCGATGGCCTGTGGACGCCGCCGGTGAATGACGCACTCGTGGCCAAGGAGTGCAGCGCCTGCCACATGCTCTATCCCGCCGGACTGCTGCCGGCGCGTTCGTGGGGACGGCTGATGAGGCGACCTCAAGAACCATTTCGGCGACAATGCCGAACTCGATGGCGATACCACGAAGCGCGTGCTGGCCTACCTTGCGACCAATGCCGCCGATCAGGGTGGTCGCAATCCGAAGGTCCTGCGCGGCCTGCCGACGGCGGAGGCGCCGATGCGGATCACCGAGCTGCCGTCGTGGCTGCGCAAGCACGATAAGAAGGACCGGGTGTCACCGGCCACGCTCGTCCGCAGGAACGCCAAGTTCAAGGGCGACTGCGCCGCCTGCCACAAGGACGCGGTCGAGGGCTATTTCGAGGACGATTGAGCTGCTGCGAACGGGATCGTCAGACGGATCTCGAGCCCGCCGATCGCCGCGCGCGCGAGCTTGATCGTGCCGCCGTGGGCCTCGACCAGCTTGGTCACGATCGACAGTCCGAGCCCGCTGCCGCCGGCCGTCTCGTCCAGCCGGCGGCCACGGCGCAGGGCATCCTCCTCGGCGCCGGCTGGAATACCGGGACCGTCATCTGCAACCGACAGCCGCAGTGTCTGGCCCTCGGCGGCGGCACGGATAGTAACCGTGGATTTCGCCCACTTCGCTGCGTTCTCGGCAAGGTTGCCGACGATTTCCAGCAGGTCGTTCTCGTCGCCGGGAAACACCGCCGCATCGTCGGCGGTGACCTCCCACCGCAGGTCGCGGTCGGCGGCGATGCGCTGCAGTGCCGACGTCACTCGATCGAGGATCGGGCGGACCTCGATCATGGCGCGCCCGACACCGGCGCTGCCGATTGTGCGTGCCAGCGCCAATTCACGCTGCACGTGCCGGCCCATCATGTCGATCTGGGTATCGATCTCGCAGGCGGCCTCGGCGCGGCCGTCGCGCTGGAGATCGCGCGACACCGCCGACAGCACCGCCAGCGGAGTCTTGAAGCCATGCGCCAGGTCGCCGGCACGCTCGCGCGCCCGCTCGATGTTGCGGCGCTCGCGATCGAGCAGCGCGTTCATGTCATCGACCAACGGCTTGACCTCGGTCGGAAACCGGCCCTCGACCCGACGGCTGGCACCGCTGTGGACCCGGTTGAGGGCGCCGCGCAGGGCGGTCAACGGCCGCAACCCGACCTGCACCTGCGCCCACAGCGCGATCAGCAGCGCTAGGCCCAGCACGACGAGCGATCTCACCAGTACCGTCCGGAAGCCGGACTCTGCTTCGGCGATCTCGCGGCGGTCGAGGGCCACGCTCAGACGAACCGGAATCGGTCGCGTGTCGGGACGAATCGTCAGGCCGCGCTCCAAGACGATCAATGGCGAACCAGATGGGCCGATCAGCTCGTGGCGGTGGATCGCCCCGTCTTGCAGGCGATCGTCCGGAAGGATCAGTACCGTGTCCCACAACGAGCGTGATCGCTGCCTGGTCCCGTCGCTCTGCTGCACTTGCCAAAAGAGTCCGCTGTTGGGAGTTGCAAAGCGGGGATCGGCCGGTGCGATGGCGACCTGCAGCGCGCCGTCGACACCGATCTCCAGCGACGCGGCGATCTGATTTAGGTGGTTGGTCGAACTCGGCGTCGACGCGAGCCTCGACGTGCTCGGTGAAGAGCCGCGACAACAGGACGCCGGAGACCGCCAGCGCAAGGATGACGGCACACGCGGCGGCGCCGATCAGCCTGAGGCGCAGCGAGCCGAATGTCACCGCCTACTCGCCTCCTACAATGTAGCCGTGTCCGCGCTTGGTCTGGATGAAGTCGGAGCCGAGCTTCTTGCGCAGCCGGGCGATGAGAACCTCGACAGTATTGCTGTCGTGCTGGAAGTCCTGGGAATAGATGTGCTCGCTGAGCTCGCCCTGCGACACCACGCGTCCGCGATGATGCATCAGGTAGCCGATGCAGCGGAATTCGAGCTGGGTGAGCGTGATCTTGCGACCGTCGACGGCGATGTCGCGCTGGCGCATATCGAGCGTCACGTTGCCGACCTTGATGGCAGAGTCGGCGCTGCCGGCGGCGCGACGCAGGATCGAGCGCAGGCGGGCGAGAAGCTCCTCCATGCGGAACGGCTTGGTCAGATAGTCGTCGGCACCGGCATCGATGCCGTCGACCTTGTCACGCCAGCTGTCGCGGGCGGTCAGCGCCAGCACCGGCATCGAACGCCGCGCCTCGCGCCAGCGGCGCAGCACGGTCATCCCGTCGATCTTCGGCAGGCCGAGATCGAGGATGACCGCGTCGTAGTCCTCGGTATCGCCCTTGAACCAGGCGTCCTCGCCATCGGCGGCGATCTCGGCAGACGTAGCCGGCCTCGCTCGAGCGCGCGCTGCAGGTCGGCGGCAATCCTTGGCTTCGTCCTCGACGATCAGAATGCGCATGGGCGTCTACTCGGCCTTCAAGACTTCGAGCGTCGCCGCGTCGATGTAGAGCTCGCGCACCCGCCCGCCCTCAGCGATGATTTTCAATTCGTAGACGATCCGGCCGCGCTTGCGTTCGACTTCGATGCGGATCACTCGGCCGGGCACCGACTCTCTCGGCGGCGGCCAGCACCTCCGCCAGCGGCCTGATCTCGCCACTTGTTGACGGCTTCGAGCACCTGGTCCTGGCTGAGGCCGCGCTTGCTGTCGGCACGGCCTGGACCCGGGCATAGCATTGCCGATGCGCCCGCGACGACGGCGCATACCGCGAAATTCCTGACGGCGCGGCTCGATGCCATTGCGCAACGATCCTCGACTTGCTTGATTTTTTATCATGCGCCGCGGTACCTGACGGGAACATGACACCAACTGCCGCAGGCGCGCCGAGGCGACCTCCGGCCAATCGTCACCGCCCCCAGGGCTCCGCCATGCCAATTAGTCCAAAGGCGGTCATTGAATGCAGGCCGGTTTCGGGCTAACGAACCACTCGTATTCTACCCATCCCGCGCTCAGCGATACCGCCCGCGAGGCCGCATCCGGCGCGATTTTCAGGAGAAGTAAGCCCATGGCACGCACCAAGATCGCGCTGATCGGCGCCGGACAGATCGGTGGCACGCTTGCCCTTCTCGCCGGCCTGAAGGAGCTCGGCGACATCGTGCTCTGCGACATGATGGAAGGCACCGCCAAGGGCAAGGCGCTCGACCTCGCCCAGACTGCTGCGATCGAAGGCTACAACGCCAAGCTCGGCGGCGCCGGCGTCGCTTCCTACGAGGGCATTAAAGGCGCCGATGTGTGCATCGTCACCGCCGGCGTGCCGCGCAAGCCCGGCATGAGCCGCGACGATCTGATCGGCATCAACCTCAAGGTGATGGAACAGGTCGGCGCCGGCATCAAGAGTTACGCCCCCGACGCCTTCGTGATCTGCATCACCAACCCGCTCGATGCCATGGTCTGGGCGCTGCAGAAGTTCTCGGGCCTGCCTGCCAACAAGGTGGTCGGCATGGCCGGTGTGCTCGACAGCGCGCGCTTCGCCTGCTTCCTTGCCGAAGCCGCCGGCGTGTCGGTCGAGGACGTGCGGGCGATGACGCTCGGCGGCCACGGCGACGACATGGTGCCGATGGTGCGCTATTCGACGATCGGCGGCGTGCCGCTGCCCGACTGCGTCAAGCTCGGCATGTTCACGCAGGAGAGCCTCGACGCGATGATCAAGCGCACCCGCGGCGGCGGCGGCGAGATCGTCGCCCTGCTCGGCAACGGCTCGGCGTTCTACGCTCCGGCGGCGTCGGCGATCGCCATGGCCGACAGCTACCTGAAGGACAAGAAGCGCGTGCTGCCGTGCGCGGCCCACTTAGCGGCCAGTACGGCGTCAAGGACATGTATGTCGGTGTGCCGGTGGTGATCGGCGCCAACGGCGTCGAGCGCGTCATCGAGTTGGCATTGGACGCCGGCGAGAAGGCGATGTTCGAGAAGTCGGTGGCGGCCGTGAACGGGCTTGTTGCGGCGTGCAAGGCGATTGCCCCGCAATTGGCTTGATCTTCCCCTCTCCCCCGCCACTTCGGGGGAGAGGGGAGAGGACCACCCGCCAGGGTGGTCCGAGGGTGAGGGGCGGCTCCTCGCTCAGAAACTTGGTTCATGCAATGCGCTGATGGTTGGGCAAGCACGGAGCAAGCGGCCGCCCCTCACCCTAACCCTCTCCCCCCACGCACCCGAAGGGTGCTAGGGGGAGAGGGAATAAATGAGTTCTTTTGTCGCCGTATCAAGGAGCCCCCCATGCCCAAGCGCGCGATCGAGACCCCGAAGGCGAAGGCCGTCGGTCCCTATTCGATGGCCATCGAGGCCGGCGATTATGTCTATTTGTCCGGCCAGACGCCGATGGACCCGGCAACGGGTAAGCTCATTCAGGCCGACATCGGCGCCGAGACCAAGCAGTGCCTGGAGAACCTCAAGAACGTGCTCGAGGCGGCCGGCCTGACCTTCGCCAATGTCGTGAAATCGAACGTGTTTTTGACCAACATGGGCGATTTCGGCGCAATGAACGAGGTCTACAAGGGCTACTTCCCGGCGCCTTATCCCTGCCCGCTCGACGGTGGCGGTGGCAGCATTGCCGCTCGGCGCCCGCGTCGAGATCGAACTCGTCGCCTACCGCGGCAAGTGAGACCCAGATGAAGCGCCTGACTGCAGCGGCAATTGCTGTTCGGACTTCTCCCGAACCGGGCCGTGCGGAGGTCACGCCTCCCCACCACCGTCATCCCGACGAAGGTCGGGACACACGACAACTTACCATGAACTGTCAGCTGCAAGTGAAATTCGATGTGTCTGCAGCAAATGTTATCTGCAATTGACAGCCTGCTGAAGCTTGTCGATTGTCCCGGCCTTCGCCGGGATGACGGCACTGGGTGGGTTGATCGCGCTGGTCCGATTGGAACTGGAGCCGCACGGCACTTCCGTGACAGACTCTCCTTCTCGGCGAGCGCGATTCGCACTTTGCGGGCGTAGGGGCTTGGTGTCGCGCTGATCAGTTTGTACAAGACAAGCCCTCTGGTCTCATGCCGCGCAGGTCTCTTGCGGTGGGTTGGCGTGTGCCGACAGATCGAGGATCGTCGGCGCCCGGCCCGACAGCGGGTTGTCCGGGTCCCACTTGTATTTCAGGGTCTCGAAGCGCGAGGCGCGGGCATCGTACATCAGCAGGCGGCCGGTCAGCGGCTCGCCGACTTGAGTGATTTCCTTCAGGATCTCGACCGCGGCCAGTGTGCCGACGACACCGGCGACCGCACCCAGGATACCGACCTCGGCGCAGTTGGCGACCATGCCGGCGGCAGGCGCCTCCGGAAACAGGCAGCGGTAGCTCGGCCACGGCTCGCCGTCGACGCCGTTGGCAAAAGGCTTCAACGTCGTGACGTAGCCGTCGAAGGGTCCGAGCGCTGCGAACACCAGCGTTTTTCTCGCCAGATAGCAGGCATCGCTGACGAGATAACGGGTGGCGAAATTGTCCGAGCCGTCGATCACGATGTCGTAGCCACCGATCAGGTCTAGCGCGTTGCCGGCATCGATACGCTTCAGGTGCGCTTCGACCGACACGTGCGGGTTGAGCGCGGCGATGCGGTCGCGCGCGCTCTCGACCTTCGGCCGGCCGACATCGGAGGTGCTGTGCGCGATTTGCCGCTGCAGGTTGTCGAGCGAAACGGTGTCGTCATCGACGATGCCGATGGTGCCGACGCCGGCCGCCGCCAGGTACATTACGACCGGCGAGCCGAGCCCGCCGGCACCGATCACCAGCACCTTCGCCGCTTTCAGCGCCTGCTGGCCCTGCCCGCCGACCTCGCGCAGCACCAGATGGCGCTTGTAGCGCTGGATTTCCTCTGGGTGTCAGCATTGGACGCCAGTTAACCTCACGCCGGCAGGAACAGGTCCGAGGTGTAGTAGCGCTCGGCGGACGAAGGTGCAAACGTGACAATGGTCTTGCCGGCATACTCGGGACGCTCGGCGACGGTGAGCGCAGCGGCGAGGTTGGCGCCGGTCGAGATGCCGCCCGGAATGCCCTCGACCTTGGCGAGCAGGCGTGAAACGTCGAACGCCATCTCGTTTGTCACCGTGATCACTTCGTCGATCAGCGAGCGGTCGAGCACATCGGGCACGAAGCCGGCGCCGATGCCCTGGATCTTGTGCGGGCCCTTCTCGCCTTTCGACAGGATCGGGCTGGCCGACGGTTCGACGGCAATCATTTTCAAGCCTGGTCGGCGCGGCTTCAGTACCCGGCCGACGCCGGTGAGCGTGCCGCCGGTGCCGACGCCGACGACGATGGCATCGACCTTGCCCGCCGTATCGGCCCAAATCTCCTCCGCCGTGGTCAAGTGATGCACTTGCGGATTGGCCGGGTTCTTGAACTGGCTTGGCTGTACCGAATTCGGCGTCGTGGTGAGCATCTCGTCGGCCTTGGCGATCGCAGCACCCATGCCGCCGGCGGCCGGCGTCAGCACCAACTCGGCGCCAAGGTGGAGCTAGGATCTTGCGCCGTTCGATCGACATCGATTCGGGCATGGTCAGGATCAGCTTGTAGCCGCGCTGCGCTGCGACGAAGGCCAGCGCAATACCGGTGTTGCCCGATGTCGGCTCGATCAGCGTGGTCACGCCCGGCTTGATCTTGCCCTCGGCCTCCGCCGCGTCGATCATCGACACGCCGATGCGGTCCTTGACCGACGACAGCGGATTGAAGAATTCGAGCTTCATCAGGATCTCGGCGGTCGTGTTCGCGGCCTTGGTCATCTTGGACAGGCGCACCAGCGGCGTCTGGCCGATGGTCTCGGTGATGTCGTTGTAGACCTTGCCGCGCCCCCAGCTCTTGGTGGCGGCTAGCGTCTTGATCTCGATGGCCATGGCCTTCTTCCTTTGTAAGAAATGCGGTGCAGCATAGATCAGGTGCCTGGTCGCCCAGCGCAAGTCGCCGGCACGAACCACAATTGCGGGGCGCGACTGCCTTGAGAAATAGCCGCGACGCGCCGGGCGACTATTCCGAGTGCATTTTGCCGGCTTTGCCGATCTTGCGCATTGGTTTGCTAATCTTGCTCGATTTGGTGCCAGTCGAGCCGAACCCCCCGGCGCCGCGACGAGTTGCCGACACGGCACCCACTTCCCCGATTGCTGCACGGCTGACCGGCGCGATGATCATTTGCGCGATCCGCATCCCGCGCGTGATCTCGAAATTCTCCGCGCCGAGATTGACCAGCAGCACCTGAACCTCACCGCGATAGTCGCTATCGATGGTGCCGGGGCTGTTGAGGACGGTGACACCGTTCTTGAAGGCAAGGCCCGAGCGCGGGCGAACCTGCGCCTCGTGGCCCGCCGGCAACTCGATGATGAGCCCGGTTGGCACCAGCGCGCGGGCGCCGGGCGTCAGGACCAGCGGCGCGCCGTCCGGCACCGCGGCGGCGAGATCGAGGCCGGCGGCATGTCGGGTCTGGTAGGACGGCAGCGCCAGCCCATTACCATGCGGCAGCCGCACGACTTTGACCCGGATGATTTTCGGTCTTGTTGCCATCTCAGACGTCGACCTGGGTGCGGGCAATGTGCTCGGCGGCACGCTCGACCAGCTTCTTCGCGACGTCGGCCTTGGCCATGTCGGGCCAGCTTTCGACACCGTCGGCGGTGATCAGGTGCACGGTGTTGCGATCGCCGCCCATGATGCCTGTCTCATGTGAAACATCGTTGGCGACGATCCAGTCACAGCCCTTCGACTTGCGTTTCTTGGTCGCGTGCTCGATCACGTTCTCGGTCTCGGCGGCAAAGCCGATGACGAGGGCCGGGCGATGCGCCGTG
This sequence comes from uncultured Alphaproteobacteria bacterium, assembly GCA_963741505.1. Taxonomy (GTDB): domain Bacteria; phylum Pseudomonadota; class Alphaproteobacteria; order Rhizobiales; family Hyphomicrobiaceae; genus JAKFWF01. The sequence continues at coordinate 120,036 of CAVUIJ010000019.1, forward strand.
CGCTTCGACATGGTTTTCAGGATGTCCGGGTTCTCGGTCAGGGTCAGGGTCGGCGTCGCGCCCGACCCCTTCTTGATCTTCTCGTCGGCGGCGGAGGCGACGCGCCAGTCGGCGACGGCGGCAGCAAAAATGCCAATGTCGGCCTGGGGCGCTGCTTGCACGGCGGCCAGCATCTGCGCGGCGGTTTCGACGCGGATCACGTTGACGCCTGCCGGATCGGACAATCCGACCGGACCCGATACCAGCGTCACTTCGGCGCCGAGCGCGCGGGCGGCGGCGGCAATGGCGTAGCCCTGCTTGCCGGACGAGCGGTTGGCGATATAGCGGACCGGGTCGATCGGCTCGTACGTCGGCCCGGCGGTGACGAGAACGTGCTGCCCGGCAAGGGGACCCTTTTTCACATTCAAAGTCTTGTCGATCGCGGCGATGATCTGCGGCACTTCTGCCATCCGCCCGACGCCTGATTCGCCGCGCTCGGCCATCTCGCCGGCGTTGGGGCCGACGAAGGTGATGCCGTCGCCCGTCAATTGCTCGACGTTGCGCATCGTTGCCGGGTGGCTCCACATCCGCGGGTTCATGGCCGGCGCGACCAGCACCGGCTTGTCGGTCGCCATCAGCACGGCGGTGGCGAGATCGTCGGCGTGGCCACCCGCCATCTTGGCCAACAGATCGGCGGTGGCCGGTGCGACGACGATCAGATCGGCCTCGCGCGACAACCGGATGTGGCCGATCTCGCGCTCGTCATCGAGGTCGAACAGGTCGCTGAACACTCTGCTGTTGGTCAGCGCCGCCGACCGACAGCGGCGTCACGAACTGCGCCGCCGCCCTGGTCATCACGGCAGCGCACGTGATCGCCGCGCTCGCGCAGGCGCCGGATCAGATCGAGGCACTTGTAGGCGGCAATGCCGCCGCCGATGATCAGCAGGATGTGCTTTGGGACGTGCTTCGTCATTTCACCACGAACTCGATTGCGGCCTTCGACAACACCTCCGAGCCGCTGGCCGTGACGAGGCTGGTGCGGCCGAGCGTTGCGGCAAGGCCGGTCGCGTCGTCGAAGATGATCATGTGGATGAAGAACACCATGCCCGGTGCCGCCACCACCGGGTTGTCCTTGTACAGCATCGGCCAGTCCATCCAGTTTGGCGCGTAGGTGGTGCCGAGCGAATAGCCGCAGGCGTTGAGACGGGCTTTCGAGAACCCAGCGCCGTCGAGCGACCTGGCGTGCGCGTCGAAGACCTCGCCGACCGTGCGGCCGGGCTTCAAGGCCGCCTCGCATGCCAGGAGCGCGTCCTGCGCCGCCTTCCACATCTCGAGCTGGCGCGCGGGCGGCTTGCCGATGCGCAAGGTGCGCATCATCGCCGAATGGTAGTGGCGATAAGTACCGGCCCATTCGAGGGTCAGCTGGTCTTGTGTCTCGAGATGGCGGCGGCCGGTGAAATAGCGGCACATCATGGCGCCGGGGCCGGAGCCGATGATGAACTCGTTGCCGGGATCATCGCCGCCGCCGCGAAAGATCTCGCCATGCATGTTGGCCAGAATGTCGCCTTCGAAGGCGCCGGGCCCGGCGGTCGCGACCGCCGCATCCCAGGCCTTGTCGGCAAGCTCGGCGGCCTTGCGCACATAGACGATCTCGGCCGGGCTTTTGACCAGGCGCAGCCTGGTCACGAGATCCGACGCATCGGTGAGCGTGGCAAACCCCGCCATCGCCACTTCCAGCCGGCGGCCGTTGTGGGCGGTGAGGCCATAGGCGTCGTACTCGACGCCGAGCCTGGCACCCTTGAGGCCGTATTCGGCAAGGATGGTTTTCAGATCCTCGGCCGGGTTCGAGCCGTCGCGATCGACCCAGACGCGGATGTCGCCGACGACCGAGGTGAACTTCGCCTGCCGCTGATCTGCCGAGCGCGTCATCAGCACCATGCGGCCGTCGGCGGTGAGCACGATGGTCTGGAAGAACACGTAGCCGAAGGTATCGTAGCCGGTGAGATAGTACATGCTTTCCTGCCGGAACATCAGCAGGCCATCGAGGCCGCGGCTCTTCATCTCGGCGATGGCGGCGCTGCGGCGTTGGCCTAGTTCGGCTTCGGAGAAATGGATCGGCATGAGGTGCTGCTCTGGCAACTTCCGCTAATTTCAGTGACACTCGCAAGGCGGCGATCCCAAGACAAGGGCAAGATATACCATGAGCGACGACGGCGCGGCGGAAACAGGTGCAAAGCGTGAACGCCGCGGCGGGCGCGGTGGCCGCAGCGCTCGCGCCGAAGCGACCGGCACCGTCCAGAAGCCGTTCCGGCAGCCGCAGCGGCGCTTTCCGCCGACCGAGGTTGTATCAGCCGACGAATTGGAGGCGATCCACAACGCTTCATTGACCGTGCTCGAAGAGATCGGCATGGATTTTCTCGAGCCGCAGGCCCGCGCCTTGCTGCAGGCGGCCGGCGCCGACGTGCGGGCCGGCAGCGAGCGGGTGCGCTTCGACCGGCATTTCATTCTCGACAAGATCAAGACCGCGCCGGCCGAATTCACCCTGCATGCCCGCAACCCGGCACACAATTTGCGCTTTGGCGGCGACAACGTGATCTTCGCCCAGGTGGCGAGCACGCCAAATGCGTCGGATCTCGATGGCGGCCGGCGCCCCGGCAATCGCCAGGATTTCCAGAACTTCGTTCGGCTTGGCGCAGAGCTACAACATCATCCACATGACGGGCGGCTATCCGGTTGAGCCGGTCGATATCCACGCCTCCGTCCGCCATCTCGATTGCCTGTCGGACATCGCAAAGCTCACCGACAAGGCGTTCCACGCCTATTCGCTGGGACGCACGCGCAACCGCGACGCGCTGGAGATCACGCGAATTGCGCGCGGCATTTCCGATGCGCAGCTCGATGCCGAACCATCGCTGATCTCGGTGATCAACTCGTCGTCGCCGTTGCGCCTCGATGCGCCGATGCTGACCGGTATCCTCGAGATGAGTGCGCGCGGCCAGGTGATCATCATGACGCCGTTCACGCTCGCCGGTGCCATGGCGCCGGTGACGATCGCCGGTGCGCTCGCCCAGCAGAACGCCGAGGCGCTGGCCGGCATCGCCCTGACGCAGGTGGTCAAGCCCGGCGCGCCGGTGGTCTATGGCGGCTTTACGTCGAATGTCGACATGAAGTCGGGCGCGCCGGCGTTCGGCACCCCCGAATACATGAAGGCGCAGCTGGTCGGTGGGCAATTGGCGCGGCGCTATCAAATCCCTTACCGCACCTCGAACACCTGCGCCGCCAACACCGTCGACGCGCAAGCCGCCTGGGAGAGCGTGTTCTCGCTGTGGGGCGCGGTGATGGGCGGCGGCAATTTCATCCTGCATGCCGCCGGCTGGATGGAGGGCGGGCTCACCGCTTCATTCGAAAAAACGATCGTCGATGTCGATCTCTTGCAGATGGTGGAAGCTTTCCTCGAGCCGCTTGACGTATCGACCGATGCGCTCGGGCTCGACGCCATGCGCGAGGTCGGTCCCGGCGGCCATTACTTCGGTGCGGCGCACACGCAATCGCGCTACCAGACGGCGTTTTACGCGCCGCTGTTGTCGGACTGGCGCAACTTCGAGACGTGGGCGCAGGCCGGCTCGCCGACCGCGATGCAAAAGGCCAATACGGTGTGGAAGGAGACGCTCGCCCGTTACCAGCGCCCGCCGATGGACCCTGCCATCGAAGAAGAGCTCGATGCCTTCGTGTCGCGGCGCAAGGCCGAGGGCGGCGTCAAGACGGATTTCTGAGGGCGTCTACCGCCGCTCCCTGAACTCAAGGCCGAGTGCGCCTGTGGCGGTTCGTTCTCCTCCTGCGGGCAGCGTGCTGTTGTGCCGAACTCGAACTTACCGCAACACCGACGACAAGTTTCGCAAGCTCAACAGAATTACGACGACGCCGACAAAGATCATCACCGGTTGGTCGGGCAAGTGCTTGGTCGCGTAAGCGGCAAAGGGCGACGCAACGACACCACCGATCACGAGTTCGACGATGACCGGCCAAAGCGATAGGCCGATGGTCGCAAGAAAGGTCGCCGTCACGGCTGTGGTCACGAAGAACTCTGCCGCGTTGCCCGTACCAATGGCAATGCGTGGCGTCACGCCTTGGCCGATCAGGGTTGTTGCTACGATCGGCCCCCATCCTCCGCCGCCAATCGCGTCGAGGAACCCGCCCACGAACCCAAGGAGACCGGGTCTCTTGGCAGTTCTGCTATTCGTCCGCGCTTTCCGAGAGGCCCGCCACAAGATGACCAGTCCCATCGCCAGCAAGTAGGCGCTGACGAAGGGGCGAATGCGTTCTCCTGGTACGGCCACAAGGACGTTGGCACCGAGTACGCCACCCAAGACGCCACTGATGGCCAGCCAAGCAAGCAGGCGTCTGTCGACATTCCCCATCCGCCAATGCGCCGTGCCGGAAGCCGCCGTGGTGAAGACTTCGGCGGCATGAACCGAGGCACTGGCTGTCGCCGGAGGTACGCCCAAGCTCATCAGGACCGTGGTGGCCGTGATGCCATAGGCCATGCCGATGGTGCCATCGACCACCTGTGCGGCAAAACCAACCGCCATGAAGAGCAATATTTCGTTCGTCATGGTGCTGCCCCCAAAGTGCCTGTCGAGGCGGCCTGCCGATACGGGGCTAGCATCTTGTGGACAAAGCATTTCGAGTTGTCATCCGGAATCCCGGCGACAACGCTTTGGCAATCCGCCGGCGGCGGACATGCCCGGGTCCGTCGGCCAACCGGATGCGAGTCTGCCCCTTAACTGTGACCAACCCGCGTCCCCGCCTTGGTGGCGCCGCCCGAATCACTCGATGGTCCTCGTCAACGCACATTTGCCCCGGGGAACACGACAATGGTCGAGCGCGTCACACCGAAACGCAATGCCGCCAACGACGACGGGCCGGTGGCGGCAGGCGCCGCCGCGCGCAAGTCCGACAAGCCGCACGCCGCGGCCAAGCCCGGCTACGACAAGAAGACCATCGCGCTCGTCTATGACTTTGACGGCACCCTGTCGCCGAAGCCGATGCAGGAATACACGGTGCTGCCCAAGATCAACATGGACGCCAAGGCATTCTGGGCCGAGAGCAACCGTGTCGCGCGCGAGCAAGGTGCCGATCCGCTGATCACCTACATGCACCTGATGTACAAGAAGGCCAAGGAGAAGGGCGTCCGCATCGACCGCGAGGACCTTGTGCAACTCGGCCGCGATGTCGAGCTGTTCCCAGGTGTGGCAGAGTGGTTCGACGAGATCGGCGACCTACGTGAACCTGCGTGCCGAATTGCAGGGAGTGGCGGTGCGGCACTACCTCGTATCATCGGGTCTGACCGAGATCATCGAAGGCACCTCGATCTACCAGAAATTCCACAACGTGTTCGCCTCGGAATACTGGTTCGAGGCCTACGACCTGCCGTACCCGAAGCGCGTCATCACCGACACCGGCAAGACCCAGTACCTGTTCCGTATCAACAAGGGCATCGAGGACTTGGGCTAGAGCATCAACCACCACATGCCGGAGGACCAGCGACCGATCCCGTTTTCCAACATGGTCTATTTCGGCGATGGCGAGACCGACGTGCCGTCGATGGCGTTGATGCGGAAAAGCGGCGGCCACGCCATCGCCGTGCACCCGCCCGGCAAGGCCAAGCAGAAGTGCGTCGACCTGTTCGCCGCTGGACGCGTCGATTTCTTTGCCGTCGCCGACTATCGCCGCGGCTCGGAACTGTTCAAGCGCACCTGCCTGCTTGATCGACCGCATGCTCGCCGACATCCGCGTGCGCGAGGAAATGTGGAAGATTGGCCGGACGATCAAGTGAGGGGAACGGTGCCTGGCTTCTAGCCTGGCACCGTCCGCCCAATGGTGCCAGGCTGAAGCCAGGCACCGGCTCGTCTATTTTTTCTCCATCTCCGCATACACCTTGCGCGCGATGCGGAAGCATTCGACGCCGCATGGCATGCCGGCATAGACCGCGATCTGGTGCAGGATCGCCTGCATCTCGTCCTTGCTGACGCCGTTGCGGATGGCGCCCTTCATGTGCAGTTCCCACTCTTCCATGCGGTTCAGCGCCGCGATCATGGTGAGGTTCATCATCGAGCGGGTCTTGGCGGGAATGCGCTCGTCGCCCCACACGCCGCCCCAGCAATACTCGTTGAGCATGTCCTGAAACGGGCGGTTGAAATCGGTCGCCGTCGACAGCGACTTGTCGACGTATTCGGCGCCGAGCACGCTCCGGCGCTTGGCCAATCCCTTGTCCCAAAGTGCCTTGTCCATGTGCGTTCTCCAGTTTCGCGTGTCTTGGTGAGTGCCGACCTTAGCCGCTGACCAGGGCCGCCGGAACAGCCAATCGGCGCGTCCGCGGGCCTGCGGACAGCAAAATTCCCTTGCAACAGCGCTGTCTGGCGGACAAGAGGAAGCGAGTGCCTGCCGCTTGCGACCCGGATTACGCCATGACCGCCAGCCGTATCGACAAACGCTTTGCCGCTCTGAAAAAGGAAGGCCGTGCCGGGCTCGTCACCTTCGTCATGGCAGGTGATCCGGATGCCGAGACGTTCGCCAAGATCCTGGCCGGTCTGCCGGCGGCCGGCGCCGACGTGATCGAGGTTGGCATGCCGTTCTCCGACCCCATGGCCGATGGTCCGGCGATCCAGGCGGCGGGCCTGCGGGCATTGAAGGCCGGGCAGACGATGCGTAAGACGCTGGCCGCGGTGAAAGTCGTTTCGGGCCAAGGACCAGGACACCCCGATCGTATTGATGGGCTACTTCAATCCCATCTATGTCTACCCGGTCGATGCCTTCCTGACCGATGCCAAGGCCGCCGGTGTCGATGGCCTCATCGTCGTCGACGCGCCACCCGAGGTAGATGATGAGCTTTGTCTGCCGGCGGTGGCCAAAGGCTTGAATTTCATCAGACTTGCCACGCCGACGACCGACGACAAGCGGCTACCGGCGGTGCTGGCGAACACCAGCGGCTTCGTCTATTATGTCTCGATTGCTGGCATCACGGGCACGGCGGCACCAGACGTGGCCGAGGTGCACGCCCAGGTCGCGCGCATCAAGAAGTCGACCAGCGCTGCCGGTGGCGGTCGGCTTCGGCGTCAAGACACCGGCGCAGGCGCGCGCGATCGCCAAGGGCGCCGACGCGGTGGTGGTGGGCTCGGCGCTCGTTACCACGATCGCTAAATCGCTCGATAAGACGGGCAAAGCCACTGGAAAGACCGCGCAAGGGGTCTTAGATGTTGTGGAGACGCTGGCGAAGGGATTGCGCGAAAGGCTCATAAGCGGCACAACTGCCCGGCAGTGAGCGGGTAACCACGTTTGTCGACAAAGGGCTCGCGCCCTGCTACGCGCTGCGACACCAATGCTGCGGTGCGATATCGGCATCGAGGAGCAAGAGCAACGTGAACTGGATCAACAACGTCGTCCGCCCGAAAATTCGGGGGTTCCTCGGCGCCAAGCGCGAGGTGCCGGACGACATGTGGCGCACGGACCCCGAGTCCGGCCAGATGGTTTTCTACAAGGATCTGGAGAACAACCAATTCGTGTTTCCGGGATCGAATTTCCATGATCGCATGACGGCGCCGCAGCGCCTGGCGCACCTGTTCGACAACGGCGAGTACACCAAGGTCGCGGTGCCGCCGGTGCCGATGGACCCGCTCAAGTTCCGCGACAGCGTCAAGTATCCCGATCGCCTCAAGGAAGCCCGCGCCAAGACCGAGCTCGACGATTCCGTGCTGGTCGGCGAGGGCAAGCTCGACGGCCAGCTGGTCGTTGCCGCAGCGCACGACATGCGCTTCGTCGGCGGCTCGCTCGGCATGGCGGCGGGACAAGCCGTGATCACCGGCATGATGCGGGCGGTCGAGAAGAAGACGCCATTCATCCTGTTCGCAGCGTCGGGCGGCGCGCGCATGCAGGAAGGCATCCTGTCGCTGATGCAGATGCCGCGCACGACGATCGCGGTGCAGCGCCTGCGCGAGGAACGGCTGCCCTATCTCGTGGTGCTGACCAACCCGACCACCGGCGGCGTCACTGCGTCTTACGCGATGCTGGGCGACGTTCATCTCGCCGAGCCCGGTGCGCTGATCTGCTTTGCCGGCCCGCGCGTGATCCAGCAGACCATCCGCGAGCAGTTGCCGGATGGCTTCCAGCGCGCCGAATATCTGCTCGCCCACGGCATGATCGACATGGTCGTGCATCGCCATAAGCTGAAAGCGACGCTCGCCCGGCTGTGCAACCTGATGATGGCGAACCACGCACTGGTAAAGCTGCCGGCGCGGCAGAGGGCCGTCAACGGCCACCCGAGCGCGACCGGCTTCCTCAATGGCCATCCGATCGAGGCTCCGGGGCGCAACGGCAGCGGCACAGCAGGTCGTCGAGGCCGAGCCGGTAACCGGATCGAAGCGCTTCGATCCGACCCGCACCGGCATCACCAAGCCGGGCGACACCTCGGGCAAGTCCGCGACCAAGCCGCAGGGCTGACAGGAATTCCAGGTTGTGAGCGCGAACCGCCCTCGGACGAGCGACGCGCTGCTGGCGCACCTGAAGACGCTGCATCCGTTGCTGATCGATCTGTCGCTCGATCGCATCATCGGCCTGCTGGCGAAGCTCGGCAACCCGCAATTGAAACTGCCGCCAGTGATCCACATCGCCGGCACCAACGGCAAGGGCTCGACCACGGCTTTCCTGCAGGCGATGCTCGAGGCTGCCGGAAAGCGCGTGCACACCTACACCTCGCCACATCTCATTCGCTTCCACGAGCGAATCGGTATTGCCGGTGCCGATGGCCGTTCAGGCCCGATCAGCGAGGCCTATCTCGTCGATCTGCTGTCGCGCGTCGAAGCGGCCAATGCCGGCGCACGCATGACATTTTTCGAGATGACGACGGCGGCGGCATTTCTGGGCTTTGCCGAGACGCCGGCCGATGCGGTGATCCTCGAGGTGGGCTTGGGCGGCCGGGCGGATGCCACCAACGTCATCGCCAAACCGCGTCTCACCATCATCACACCGGTATCGATGGACCACGCCGACAAGCTCGGCGACACTGTCGCCAAGATCGCGATTGAAAAGGCCGGCATCCTGAAGCGCGGCGTGCCGTGCGTGGTGTCGCAGCAATCGCCAGAGGGGCTCGATGCCATTCGCGCCGTTGCCGGCCGCGTCGGCGCGCCGCTGACAATCTGGGGCGAGGACTTCGACGCCTTCGAGCAGCGTGGTCGGTTGGTATTCCAGACCGGCGATACGCTGCTGGACTTGCCACGACCGTCGTTGCTCGGCCGGCATCAGATCGTCAACGCCGGCACCGCGATTGCGGCAGCGCTGCAACTGCCGGAGTTGGACCTCGACACACGGGCGATCGAGCATGGCTTGACCGCAGTCGTGTGGCCCGCGCGCATGCAGCGCTTGAGTGGCGGCCGGCTGACGGCGGGCATCTCCGGCGACGCCGAGGTGTGGCTCGACGGCGGGCACAATCCGGCCGGCGGCGCAGGCCCTGGCCCAGACCATGGCCGATCTCGAGGAGCGGGCGCCGAAGCCGCTGCATCTGATCGTCGGCATGATGGGCCAGAAGGACGCGGCCGGCTTCCTGACGCCGTTCCAGGGCCAGGCGGTGCAGATTCTGATGCGTTCCGATCCCCGGCGCACATGAGGCGCCGTTCCCGGCCGACGCGCTTGCCAGGCTCGGCCGCGAGCTGGGATTCAAGGCGCAAGCCGCGGCCGACATCGGCAGCGCGCTGCATCGCGCCGACCGGGCCGCGCCGGGCGCAAAGCGCATCCTGATCTGCGGCTCGCTCTACCTCGCCGGCCACGTCCTGGCGCTGGAGACGGGACAAACCCAGCAGGGGAATTGAGGCGAGTGCAGGCGGTCGGTAGGGTGGGTTAGCGTAGCGTAACCCACCATGGCGCGTCTGCTTCCGAGGCGGCGGATTACGCTTCGCTAATCCACCCTACGGCGCCGTCGCGCATGGACACAGTTTACTGCCCCCGATCCTCCCGGAAGGGGATAAAGTTGTGACTGGGGCGGCATCCGCTCATATCACGGCTGCTATTTGCTCTGTGTCCGCCGCGCATGTCGGCTTACCCTCCGGTTGCGTCGTCGGAATTCGATCGAGTAAGCCTTTCAGCAAAGGGCCATTCGCGTCGTTTTCCTGCCACCAGAATGGACGGCAGTCCTTGCTTCTGTTGCCATTTCGCAACACTCAGCAGTTGACATATCCCGCCAAGTAAGGCTCCCCGCTATTTCATGTGGGTAGCCTGAGGTCGATTTTTCCGGCGATGAGGTAGGTGATGGCCTTCAACGTGCGGGATGAGCGGTAGCCGCGCGCCTTGGCCTTGGCGGCCTGGACCAGGCTGTTGATGCCCTCGATGAGGCCGTTGGCGATCTGGCTGTCGAGCCAGGCGAGGATGCCGTCGCGTGACGCATGAGGGTGGGCGCGACGTCTTTCATCGGCTCGAGCCGTGATCGTCTGGCCCATGAGTACCAGCGGTCGAAATGAGGCCCGCCCACTCGCCGGAGCGCTGCTTGTAGATGTCCTGGAAGGCAAGGCGCAGGCATGGGCGCGCGCCGTCTTGAGGTTGACCTTGGCGAGCGATGCCGCGTTCGGCGCTGCTGGGCGGTCAGAGATGGCGTCGTTCTTGAGCCAGAGATAGCGGCTGCCCTTGAGCTCGGGTGGCTTTGCGTCTCGGTGCGGCGCACCTTGTCGACGGCCTCGCTGATCAGCTTCATGACGTGGAACTTGTCGAAGGTGATCTCGGCTTCGGTCAGGTTCTCGGTGACGCCAGCGATGTAGGCACCGCTCATGTCGATGCAGACTTCCTTGATGCGGCTGGCGTCGCCGTTGTGCGCTTCGAGATCATCGGCGAAGTCGGCGACCGTGTCGGCGTCGCGGCCGTCGGCGACGAACAGCACGCGGCGGCGATCGATGTCGACGAACAGCGAGACGTAGTCGTGGCCGCGCTTGGCGGCGGTCTCGTCGATGGCGACGACGGCGTTTGATCTTCTGTGCCGTGCCATCCGGCAGCAATCGCTGTGCTGCTTGTTTTCCGCTCGGCCCGGACATGGCGGTGGACGCGCCACATTTTGGGCTGACGTGCTCGCCGAGAAAAACAGTACGCATCCGGGACACAACCGTGCATGGCCCTCTCGAGTACACGGCTCCCGATGTTCGGCCGTTGCCATCAGCATCGTGACCACGAGCGTCTACGAACAGCAACGTCGTCACAGCCGGAGTGCGCAACGAGATCGGCCTCGGCAAAACCAGGCGGCGGATCCGCCAATCTAAAACGTTCGAACTGATAGTCGGCGGATCGCTAGATGCGCCGGGTCGCCGACACCGTGCATAAAGGCCTCGGTGCTGGAAGAAGCTCGATCGGTCTTGGCCGCCATTCACTGCATACTGGTGTCGTCCGCACGGGCGCACGTCGATGCCCGTCGCGCACCCATGGCGCGATCGGCGTCGGAGTGATCGACTTCAAGCGCTTGCCGCAAACACGGTCCGACGATTTCCACAACACGATCAGCGCTTCGCGCTCAGCCGCGCCGTAGATCCGCCGGGACGGTCGCGGCGCCGAGCGTAAATTGCTCGATGGTCTGATGCGAGGCTCGCGCATTTCCGCACGACGACGGCGAAGGCTTCGACCTGCTGCTGCAGGCGCTGCGGATCGACGGCAAGATTATCTTGCGACTTACGGAAGGCGGAAGAAGTGCCTAAGGGCAGGCGGATGTGCACGCGTTCGCGTGACGCGGCAGCGTGCCGCAGTCGATCCACCAAGTTCGCGGTCGCTCACATTCTGGGCGACGGCAAGCGCCAGTGCACGCGCTTTTTCGCCGAGTTGCAGTCGCTTTAACTATTCCAGGTCCGCTTTGGTCGTCCTGTAGAGGAATTGATCTAGGACAAACCAGCTAAGCTTCGCGCACTTGAAACTTTAAAGTTGCGCAACAACTTGCATGCCCGGGCCAACAAATGGATCAACGGCGTGTCGATTGACCCAAGTCACTATTCGGCACTGGAAGTGGCAACACATCATCCCAGGGAAAAGGACGGCAGCCGTTATGGGGGCTGGTTTCGTACCACCCGCAATTCCATCAGAAGTGACGCACGTTGATCGGATTGTCACCAGCCTAACAGGGCAACATCAATGCCTTCCGACATCCAAGCAGCGCTAATCGATGCTTATCCGCTTTTTCGCGATGGAGTTCGCAAGGCGCTGGAGCGCACGAGCGACATCAAGGTCATTGCCGAAGGGTCGGGCGTCACCGACGTATTGCGTATCGCTCATACCTTGTCGCCAGACCTGATCCTTATCGATATCGACATGCCAGGCGGCGGAGTTGCTGTCATAGTAGAGGTCGCCAAGGTCCTTCCTGACATCAAGGTTGTCATCCTCACCGCGTCTGAGAACGAGAGCGACGTGTCTGCGGCCATCGCCGTCGGCGCGCAGGGATATGTACTCAAAGGTATCAGTGGCGCCGAGCTCGTCGATATCGTCCGTGCGATCCACGCCGGCCAGTCTTACTTCACGCCGGCACTAGCCGCCAGCATGCTGCGTAGGGGATTGCAGGCAGAGCAAGAGGGTTTTCCGGCAGGGGTCTGTGCGCAACTGACGGCACGGGAAGACCAGATCCTAAAGTACGTGTCGCACGGCCTGAGTAACAAGGAAGTCGCCAGAAAGCTGAACATCAGCGACAAGACGGTAAAGCATTACATGACCCTGATCATGCAGAAGATGCAGGTGCGTAACCGCGTCGAGGCGGTGCTTCGACATCAGCAAAGATGGCGGCTGGAATAGTTTAGCGGAGCCGCGAAGATGACTACGACAACATGCTGTAAAGCGTGCGAGTTCGAGAGTAGCGTCGAAAATATCGACCTGGCCGACGTCTGAACCGCGCTATCGAGCTGCGCCTTCCAAAGCGGCTCACGAGAGCGAGGCAGCGCTTGCTGACTGATGGGCGCCGGTGTGCGGCGCCGGAGGCCGAGACGGCGATCTGGCTGCAGGAATACTGGGACGCACCCGAGAGGCGCTGTATCGCTCCGGTGAGGACCGCCTCCGCGTGGCCGCTTGTTTGCGGCAGTCTTTGCGCTGAGACGAAGCAGCGCGGGATGTCGATGCGTTCTCTAATCGCAGCGGCAAGAGCAAGCGCAAACTGATCGCTGGTACTTCACTTTCCCGCCACGCCATTTCTCTGGTTCGACCGCGCCGCAGGCTTTCTCCCACCCCAACCGCAACATGCTGACGCCGGCGCGCCATGCCTTGCACAAGCTTGGCTCGCTACCGTCGGCCACCAGGGGATGGAGCTAGCCAGATGCAATGCAGCGATGATCGGAAATTTCATATCATGTTCAGGATCGTGAGGGCGCGTGACAGAGCAATACAATTTCACGGGACCGCTTTACGAGCAGGTACTGGGCTTGCTGCGCACCCGAATCGAGGCCGGTGAATGGGACCGCGGCTCACCGCTGTCGACCTCGACGACTTGTTTGCACTTTGAACATTTGGCGCCTTCGGTAAAGAGCACCGACACAGCTGCCCAGTTCCAGCGTAGAATGCATGCCCTCGCGCACCTTTGACGGGGACGGGTCCGCAGCGGCCGAAGCTGCGCAGTTATTTGAACAATGCGGCACCGTATTCGAGTTGTAGCGATGCCTCCACGTTAAGTCCCCTCGCATTCGCCTGTGCCAGGTGGACGTTGGTGTTGTCTTGGAACCAGAGTTTCTTCGCGACTGCGACGTAACTTGGAGACTTGCCTTCGACAATCGAACCACCAGCAAACCATACGTGAAATGCAGGTACGTATAGCACCCCATCGTATTTCAGTCGGGAGTCCCCAATGACTGTGAACCAGAGATTTGGCCCATTGGCGCCATTGCTGCCGGGTCCAGGATATGGCGTGCGGTCGCCGAAGAATTGGATATTCCTGTAAGTCCCACTGCTGGGAGATGTGACGTCCAGCGAGCTGCCGCTGTACAGGTACAGCGTGGATGATGGCCCGAGGAAGGCCAACATCACCTCAGTTCCCACGACGCTTGATTGAGCGTCGATCGTGAGTGGGCCGTTTTGGAATATGTAAGTTCCTGGGGCGAGCGCAACGACGCTGCTTGCCTTGACGTCGAGGCCGCCGCAGTAGGTCCCCGGAGTCAATGTCACGGTGGCCTGATGTAGCTTGGCGCCGCTCATAGCGTGGCACGCACCGGGAATTGGCACCGGAAGCGACGCGTATGGGTCGGAAACAGGCACTGTCCCGGTGATTGGCAAGGGGCTGTACTGTTCGCCTGAATAGCCGCCGGTGACCCCTATTTGCTTTGCTTTCATGCTCGGAGTTCCGACTTGACGCATACCCGTGCCGTTCGACGAGTTGGCCTGGGTCGCACAGTCGTCGACCTGCAGGATGGCCTTGCCATTGAAGTCCATCGTCGCTTCTTCGGCAGGATCGAGCCCAAGAACGCAAACCGGCGCACCGCTCTGTCTGCGAGCTGCGCTGGTCACCTTGGTCTTGAGACTCTGCTCGCTGAACACGCCCAGGAACGGTGTGTTCATACTGAACTCGGCGACGCCGTAGACGACTGTATTCGAGATTGTGAACTTGGCGCCGGACGCAGCCTCGACCGTGATGTCGGGTCGACCATCGGCGCGACGGGTGCGATTCTCGCTATACAGATTGTGAGCCAATGCAATTCTGTCGGTATCGGATAATTCATAAGGTGCAGAGGCAGCACCGACGACTGCGGCATCGAGAGCCAGTTGTGTTTTGGTGCGTATGCTGTAGGCATCGCCTGAAGTTATTGCCAGCGCCGTGATCCCGACCATAACGAACAATGTCAGCGCGAATACCACCGCTACGGTACCCGAGCGATCACGTGAAAAATTGGCAACTGAGCACGACATTCGAAGAGTCCTCCCGCAAGAGGATCACATTACGCCCAGGGCTTGAGGCGTTCGTTACAACTTTCGATAAAATCTTATCGATTAAGGTTCTTCATCGGCCCAAGTGAGCAAGACGCATTTGTTGACTCTGGGTATAGCCGAAACGGGAGGTTAACAATTTTTCTGATTACGCACCGTAATCAGACTCTTTGATATACCAATTTGGGTTCGGGCAGGTCTTGGCGCCGGCGAGGTCGGCGCGATGATTGGAGCGCCATTCGAACACGGCGAGCGTTCGCACCATGTGGTTCTTGCGCACAGCGCGGTGGGGGCCGGCAGTCGCTGTCTCGATGTTGTCTAGCACGGCCCATTTTTGTCCGCACCTTCCACCACTCTTTGAGCAGATCGTTCGTCTCGGGCGACAGCATCACGTGACGGTCCTTCTTGCCCTTCGACTGCTCGACGCGGATGACGCCGAGGGCCGCGTCGATGTGCTTGACCTTCAACTTGACCACCTCGCTCACGCGCAAGCCTGCGCCATAGCCGATGCTGAGCAAGACGCGCTGCTGCGTTCCGGCCATCATTAAAAGTCGCTTGGCCTCGTCGGCGCTCAGGATCTGTGGGATCTTGGTCGGCTCCTTGATATGAAAGATCTCGGCCGCGAGGTCGTGCCGGCGCATCGTCACCGTCAGCAGAAAGCGCACGCCGGTCATGGTGCGGTTGCGGTTCTGGATGGTGAGGCCGCTCTCGATCAGATGCAGTTGGAACAGGCGGACATCCCCGGCGGTGGCCGCGGATGGTCCGCCATCCACTGCCGCAACGTCTGGCCGTTGAAGAACTCGGTCACCGTGTAGAGATGGCGGCGGGGCCGGGTCCGCCGCTGGAGGATGTCCGCTCGATCATCGAGCAGATCGCCAAGACCGGAATGCCCCCGCTGGACGCGCGGCTGTCGCGCGTGATCAAGAAGCTCGCCCACTACAAGAAGGAGGCGGACGCTCTGCGCGCCATCGAGAGGCGCATGGGGAGCACCGGCGAGACGCAGGTGTCGCTGACCGACCCGGATTGCCGCGCCATGGCGACGACCAGCAAGCAGCCCCGCGTCGTCGGCTACAACGTGCAGAGCGTCGTGGAGACCAAGCATCACCTGATCGTCGCGCACGAGGTGACCAACCTCGGCTACGATCGCCAGGCGTTATCGATGATGGCACAGGCGGCGAAGGATGCCATGGCGAGCGAAGCGATCGAGGCGATCGCCGACAAGGGCTACTACAAGGGCGAGGAGATCGTTGCCTGCGAGCAGGCGGGCATCGCCGTCACCGTCTCCAAGCCGCACACGTCCAATGCCGCAGCCGTGGGGCGCTTCGACAGAGCCGACTTCGTCTATCAAGCCGAGCACGACACCGCAGTCACCCAGCTTGCACCAACTGGCGCGTTCTCACACAGCCTCACTGGATAGATGACGCAGCATTCTTGATTGCTATCAATACACGTCACCTCCTAGTGTGGGATCAATGAAAAAATAGGTCGACGGGCTTCAGTAGGCAAAGGCGCTGCGGACTGTGGGCGGTCTTGTGGGCAAAACGTGCGCGCACCCCCGTATGCTCCGTCCGCGTGGCGCGGGGCACGAGCGGCAGAATCGTTGAGGTAACTAACTGCATGCACACTGTGACGCTCAAAGTAGTGGGGGGAGTGTTTGCACTTCTGGCGGTTTTGATTCTCTCAGCGCCATCGATCAGCCGGCACCCGATCGACGATTGGGAGCGACTCTACTGGATCGACAAGTCGGCCCGCCTGCTGCGCGCCGGCGAGGGGCTAGGGCCCGCCGATGACGTGGCGGCGCTGAAGCCGATGTCGGACGAGCAGATCATCCGGCACTTCATGAAGGATCAGCGGTTCTCCGACGCTGTCCTGGACTTCAATCTCTATTTTCTCGGCTTCAAGTCCGACAGCGTGAGGACCGACGGCGTTTATGATCGATCGGTCTATGGTTTTCCGAGTGCGATTGCGTCGACCCAGGAGCTGCTGCGTGACGGCGACTACCTGAAGCTCTTCGATTTCACTGGGCCGTTCTACATGGCGCCGCTGGGTGCCGAGCGGCACGAGGAAAGCCCCGACCCGGCCGACAAGGGCCTCACCGCGGAGGAGTTGCGGGCGAAGGTGGTAGCCGAGCTCGAGGACGAGTTCGTACGGCGCATCGCGCAGGCCACGGCGAACGCGGACCCCGTCGCACTCTGCAAGGACGTCCATGCGCTTGCCGTTCGCGAAGACGAGCTGACTGAGCGTGTGCATCGAGGCTTCGACAACTCCGAAATCTTCGTCTTGATCCGTGGCCGAGTGCTGTCTCACTCGTTCTCGGAATTGCGCGAAGTCGTCGAGGCGGCATGCGACGACATCGTGCCCCAGCCATCCTCCATCGGCATCCTCGCGACCGGCCTCGAGCGCGTGCGCCGGACGCTCGAGCGGACGTTCGACGAGCTCTCCACCTTTGAGCCCGAGCGCTACGAGCCGGACTCAATCAGCGAGTTCAAGCCATTCGATCTCTCCGCGCTGCCGACGCCGATCGAGTGGCCGGCATTCGGCTATGAGCAGGGGCTCGCCCTCGGCAACTCCTCGACCAACTTCAATCGCAAGCGTGCCGCCTACGTTCTGAAGCGCTACTTCTGCGACGACCTGGTGCCGATCGGCGTCGAGGAGCCCGCGCGCCACGCCAGCGACGTCCACGGCGCGCAGATGTCCTGTTACGCCTGCCATAACCGGCTCGATCCCATGGCCGGTTTCTTCCGGAATTACGGGGCCTTCTTCTACGACTATTCGAAGGAAGCGGACGTCATTTTCGACGATCTCGCGAGCCAAGACCGCGAGGCGTACGAGAAGAACTGGAGGGCGGGCGAGGGTGCCAAGCGCGAGTGGGACGTCGGCTTCGTTCGCTCGCCGCGGTGGGAGGAACATAACGTCTACGGCTCGACGCTCACGGATCTGACGCGCATTGTCCGGCAGGCGCCTGAGGCCAAGCGCTGCCTCATGCGGCGGCTCGTCGAGTACGCCGTTGCCCAGGACCAGGCCATCGACGCCGGCTATCTCGATACCTTGACGGCGGCCTTCACGGTCGAGGCCGAAACGAACTCATCATTGGCGTTCAAGAATGCTCTAGTGCGCGTGCTGCAGAGCCAAGCCTTCAAGACGCGCGATCCCGAGCCGGGCCGCTGCTACGATATGGTAGCGTCCTCGCAGGCCGCGAACGGCCCGCCGTGCAAGGTGGCGGCATTGCTCACCCGGAATTGCGGCCAATGCCACGGCAGCGCGAGGGAGAAGTACGGCGGCCTCGATCTTCTATCGTGGATCGAAAGTAAGGACGCAGCCGGCAAGACCCGCGGGGCTTTCCACCACATCGGACCCGACGGCCAGCAGGTACCGGCGAGGGAGACGCTGACGCGGATCACGGAGCGCCTTTCGACCAACGACCCGGCTCGCCGCATGCCGCTCGCCAAGGTGATGTCGGGGCAGGAGCGCCAGGAGCTTTTCACCTGGCTCATGGAGGAGCAGGCGCGCCTCGGCGGAGATCAGCCGCGATGAGGGCTCTCCGCAAATCGAGCGGCTTGCTGATCGCGGCGCTGTGGCTCTGTCTCATCCCGGTCCCAGGCGGCGCAGCGTGGGCGCAGGCCTCCCAATTCAAGGGCTGGTCGGCCGTATGGAAGGAATTATCGGCCCGCGTCGCCCCGCGCGAGGCGCCCCTCGAAGGCGACGACTTCCTGCCGGCGGAGGATATGGAGGACCTGCTCGGGACGTGGTCCACGTTCGGAAGCGAGCATCATTTCCGCAACGGTTATCCGAACTCGCTCAGCATGATGATTTGGCAAGTGGTGATGTCGAGCTTCGCGGAATCCATGGGCCGGTCCTGCACCAAGCCCGAGCTCGAGTTCACGCCGACGTTCCTGGCGACGCTTGCCGCAGTCTGCGCATGGCCCAAGTCGGCGTCACAGTCGGACGAGTCGCTCCGCTCCTACTGGCTGGCTATCATGGGCTTCAATGCGCCCGAACCCGAGTATGCGGCGTGGCGCGATTTCATTCGGCGCGAATATGCGGCCAAGCCGGCAGCAGAGGCGGTCAGGGCAATGACGCTGGCCATCACGTTGCACCCCAACTTCCTGTTGCACCGATGATCGGACAACGACCGTGATCGCTTCGAGGCGACAGTTCCTGAAGTTGACGGCGACTGCAGCCGGGACGGTGTTCTTGCCGGTCGGCGAGGACGTGGCCGGTGCTGCGCCGCAGCCGGGCGAGTCACCGCACTTCTTCCTGATGATCGTGCTCGACGGCGGTGCCGATCCGACCTACATGTTCGATGCGCGCCCGCTGTCGATGACGCGCGCGGGGCTCGTGCAGAATTATCTCGGCGAGGAGCCGCGTCCCTGGATGGGGCGGAACGGCACCTCCACGCTCGCTACGCGTCTCGTCACTCCGCTCGCGGCCTATCACGACCGGTTCAGCGTCATCAACGGTGTGTTTATGACGCCCGGATTCGACGGCCACCTGCAGAACATGAACTTCCTGTTCTCGGGCAATCCGTTCGGCGGTGAGTCCTTCGTGCCCCATCTCAATGCCGCTGATGTCGGCCGCGCGTCGGACTCGCTCGACGCCATCACCCTGACCGAGCCGCCGACCGCGAACCTCACCAACGTCTCGAGCGTCGTGCATCTGATGCCGAAATCCTTGGGCCAGCTCGCCGAGCGCCTGAGGCAGGCCGAGCCCGCCGACAGCAAAGATCCGCTACAGTCGTTCATCCGGCAGCGCACCGAATTCGCGGGCGAAGGCAGCGGCCGGACTGCGGCGGGCGCGCGCATGATGCTGACTGGCATCGAGCGGGCGCGTGACCTGCACCAGAAGCTGCGCACGATCAAGGCGCCGTCCCTCTCGCAGAGCCCCGAGCAGCAGTCGATCGGCCTGATCGCCGAATGCTTCCGCCTCGCCCTCGCGCGCTCGGCAATCTTCGTTCTGCGCGAGCCCTTCGACGTGCATGCAGCCGACCAGGCGAAGCGGCAGCCGCGGTTGTTCGAGAGTGCGATCGGCCGCGTGACGGCGCTGCTGAAAGGCCTGATCGAGACGCCGTTCGACGCCAAGCGCTCGATGCTCGACGTGACGACGTTCATGGTGACGAGCGAGTTCGGGCGCACGCTGCAGGGCCCGCAACATGCCGATCGACGGCACGGGCACCCATCACAATCAGTTCGGCAATTCGATCCTGATCGGCGGCAAGGGCGTACGCAGCGGGTTCGTCGTCGGCAGCACGGATCTCATCCACGAGAAGGAGGCGGTCTCGGCCAGCCACCGCGCCATCGACCCGATGCTCGAGAAGGCCATCGGCCGGCCGTTCGACTTCAAGACGCTGAAGCCTCGCCCCGACCTGCCGGCGACGCTCGAGCTCACCGATCACATCACCATCGGCTCGGTGGTCAACACGGTATATTCCCTATTCGACGCGCCACGGCACCGTCATCGGTTGCTCGGGCGAAATCTGCCGGCAGCGCCAGTGCTGGAAGGGCTGCTGACGTGACAATGCTCGTTTCACAATGTGAGAAGGACGCGGACGCGAGAGGGCCGGCCGGGTCTGCCACGCCATGCCCGGCGTTGCGGTACGGAGTGCATGCGCTCGGCGCGGTGGCCTGCCTCGGATACCTCGTCATGGCGATTCTGTCTTACACGCAGGCGGCGGGTCTGTGGCGAACCGTGCAGGCACCTCGGGCTCAGGCCTTCTTCGATGGGCTTGCCGAGAGCCTGCGTCAGACAGCGCCAGCGCTGGCCGAGTGGCTGGCGGCCGGGCGATGGCCCGCCGACAACGTGCAGCTCATCGCGGTTCATTGCGCGACGCTTGCCGTGCCAACCCTCGCATGCGCCGGCGTGCTCGGGCTGATCGCGACATTCAAGGCGGAGGCGAACCGCGAAATCGTGCGGGCGGCGCGACGGTGGGCTTTCGCGTTTGCTGCCGTCTGTGTTTTTGCCTACCCGGTTTTCACGCAGGATTTTTGGCTCTCGGCGTTGTGGGGCCGGATGATTGCCGAGGGTGCGAACCCCTATCATCAGGTCTTTACGGAAGCGGATCTCCGCAATTTGCCGCTCGACCATTTCCCGATGCCGATGTCCTACGGTCCACTCTGGGGGATACTGTCGGCCGCGGTGATGGT
This sequence comes from uncultured Alphaproteobacteria bacterium, assembly GCA_963741505.1. Lineage (GTDB taxonomy): Bacteria > Pseudomonadota > Alphaproteobacteria > Rhizobiales > Hyphomicrobiaceae > JAKFWF01. The sequence continues at coordinate 141,065 of CAVUIJ010000019.1, forward strand.
CGTCAGCGGCGGTAACCTGTTTGTGACGGCCGTCCTCTTCAAACTGATCCTGCTCGCCGCTTGGTGTGGATGCATCTGGTGTGTCGGCCGCATCGTCGAGAATGCGGAGTCGGGTAACCAAGCGCTGGCAATGGCGGTGCTCGGATGGGCGCCGGCGGGCGTTGTACAGACGGTCGCCGAAGGTCACAACGACGTGGCAATGGCGGCGCTGTCGATCGGGTGGCTGATGCTGATTGTCCGCAAGCATTGGGCGGCTCCGATGGCGCTTGTCGCTTCGGCGCTCTGCAAGTACGTCTCACTGCCGCTCGCCCTCGTCGAGCTGATCGTGCTTTGGCGCATGGAGTCGAGCCTTCGCGCGCGCCTGCTGCGGCTCGTTGGGCCAGCGATGCTCGGTCTCACGATCATGGCCCTCTTCTACCGGTCAATAGGCTTCTTCGACGGCCTTATCGTCATCAACGACTGGCATTTCCTGAGGCCTCGCGAAGCTATCCACGGTCTTGGCGATTTGATCGGCATCCCGCTGTCCTACGTAGCGACGGCGTCGTGCCTAGTTTTTCCTGTCGTCGCTGCCCGGCAGCTCATGATCGGCTATCGCGAGCCGAGCATCGACAACCTGATCACCCTGTCGATCGCTGTCATGGCGGCGGTTCTATTCGGCGTCATCGGCCATATCTGGCCCTGGTATTTGATCTGGGCCTTGGTACTCGCTGCGCTGAAGCCGTCGTGGTGGGTGTCGCGGTTCATCATAGCGGTGGCGCTGGTGGTGCCATTCACCATCTTCTCATGGTGGATCGAGGCGCCGGATCAGCAGCGCGAGCTCATCGCTCTCGGCATGTACGCGTTCGCGGCGGCCTGCGCAGCGGCCCCGACGATCCGCCAATCGCTGAGTGGCGCCAGCGTGCTGAAGAGGTCGGCAGATGCTGAAAACCACATCTGAGGGTGGGGTCGATAAACAGGCCTGGGCGCTTACCAGCAAGTACCCCTGGGTCAGCCGCCGGGGGTGGCTGGTGCTTGGCCTCGCGCTGCTGGTGCACCTCGGCTACTGGTGGATCGCGGAGCCGCCGACGCTCTTCAGCGATTTCTACAAGGCCTATTTCCCTGCCGGCGAGTATCTCTGGGAAGACGGCCTCACCGCACCGTGGCCGTTCACGGAGTCCGGGGCCGGTGGCTTCGTCAATCTGCCGATTCTCGCGTGGCTGTTCATTCCCTTTGTGCCGATGGGTGAGGACGCGGCCGGGTGGGTCTTCCTGGCTCTTGGAGCGGCTGCCGTCGTCGTTCTGACACTGCTTCTCGTCCGGCTCTCCGACGCCGTGCTTCACCCGGCTGTCCCGGTTTCTATCGCCGTTCTGGTGGCCCTCAACGGGCCAATGGCGAACAGCCTCCGGGAAGGCAACTCCACGCATTTTGTTTTGCTGATGATGGTCACGTCGCTCCTGCTGCTTCGCCGCGAGCGCGATCTCGCGGCGGGGGCTGTTCTTGGAGTCTGCGCCATAATCAAGCTGCCGCTGTTGCTGCTGCTCGGCTATTTCGTCTGGCGACGTGAATGGTCCGTGCTGAGCGGCGCTGCGTTGGCGCTGGCGGGTCTCGGCGCGGTATCGCTCGCGGTATTCGGCATTGCAACGCACGTCGCCTGGTTCACGACGTGCGTCGTCCCGTTTCTCAACGGGGTCATACCGGCTTTCAATGTCCAGTCGATCGACGGCTTCATCATGCGTCTCGACACCGGGGCGAGCAGGCTGCGCGAGTGGGATCCCGTGGCGCGACCAGCCGTGCAGGCAATTATACGTCTGGTGATCATGGCGGGGCTTGCGGCTGCCGCCTATCTCGCGTTCCGCCGGCCGAGCCGAAATGCGGCGGTCGGCGGCCGATTGTCGGTCCGGGATCGGGAGGTCGAGATTGCCGTCGTCATGCTCCTCGCCATCATCACCAGCCCGGTGTCATGGACGCACTACTACATCGTCGCGCTGGTGCCTTGGGCGCTGATGATCGGGCCGCTACTGTCTGGGGCAGTCACCAAGCTGCAGCGCTGCCTGATCATTGCCAGCATGGTGCTGGTGTCGCTTCCCGTGGTCGATGTTCCGGAGGGCCTTGCGCCGTGGCTGCGCGAGGCTCTCGCCCGGACCGTGATCTCGGCATGGCTGTTCGGTGGCTTGGCCTTGCTCGTGGCATTGCTGATCGAAAGGTGGAACGGCCGGGAGCCGGTGGCGGCCGGAGCCGGCGAGGATAGCCCGGCTGCGGAGATAGCGGCATGACCGATGCCTGCTATCCGACCGCGCGCGCCTTCACTCTGCGGCTCGCCGCCTTCGTCGTCTCGACGGCGCTCGCCCTCAACGGTCTCGTCTGGCTTGCCTCGCCGGAGCCTTATAGGCAGACGGCGCTGAGCAATACCTGGGATGTGCTCCGCGGCCAGAGTGGCGACGACTCCTGGGGGGCGATGTTCGTTGCTCTCGAACATGTGCAGGTGATGCCCGAGGTGCCGCTCTACTCCGAGATCTTCTTCAAGCGGCACTACAGGTACCAGTATCCGCCGTCGTCGCTGATGGTGCTGCAGGCGATGCTGATGGCCGGACCGGAGTATGTACGGCTGACCGACGACCACCAGGGGGCCTGGCCGACCATCAACGACGTCGGCGGGTGGCTGTGCCTGGCACTGACGGCGATCTGCCTGATCCTAATCTTCGAAAGGCGCATGGGCGGGCGCCTCGCCGGCGACAACGCCTATCTGAAGGCGGTGAGGGCGCTCCTCGGCCTCGGCCTCACGCTGACATTCTATCCCGTGGTGAAGGCCTATACGCTTGGCCAGATCCAGGTGCTGATCAACGCGCTGTTCGCGCTCTCGGTTCTCAGCTGGATCGCGGGGTGGCGCGCCTCCAGCGGTGTGCTGCTTGGACTGATTGGGCTGATGAAGCCGCACTATGGCGTCATTCTTCTCTGGGCCGCATTCCGGAAGGAGTGGCATTATCTCGCCGGCGCGTGTGCCGTTCTGGCTCTCGGCGGCATCGCGTCGATCCTGATGTACGGCTTCGCCAATCACCTCGATTATCTGCGCGTCCTCTCGTTCCTCTCGCAGCACGGCGAGACCTACTTCCCGAACCAGTCGGTGAACGGCATCCTGAACCGCTTGGCCGCTCTCTCGGCCAAGGATCTCTACGTCGTTCTCGATCTGCCGGCGGGTAAGTTCCCGCCCTTCAACCCGTGGATCTACGCGGCAACGCTCGGCAGCACGCTGGCACTTCTCACCTATGGCATGATGAGGACAGCGGCGGCTTATGGTGGCGACAGCACGCGCGCGCTAGGCATCATGGCGCTCTGCGCGACGATGGCCTCTCCGATCGCCTGGGAACATCATTACGGCATCACGCTGCCGCTGTTCGCGGTTGCGGCGACAGCTGCGCTGCCGGATCGGCGTACAGTGACCGTGCTCATGTTGAGCTATGTGCTCGTCGCGACCTTCTTCCAGGCAACGAATCTGCTGGCGCAGACGTGGCTCAACATTCTGCAGTCGACGCTGTTCATTGGCGCACTGCTGCTGCTCTGGGTACTATCGAGGGCGGAAAGCCCGCCGGCAGACGAGGGGCCGACAAAGGCTTGATGGGGGTATCGCATCGGTGACCGGTGCGATCGAGGCTGGACAGTGGAACGACCCCGAGGGGTCACGGGGGTAATGGCATGACGGCCTTTCCGAAAGCCGACCGAGCAGCTTTCCAGGATTTTGCCCGCGTTCCGGAGGGGCTGCCGCTCGTCATCGACGTCGACGGCACGCTGCTGCACGCCGATATCACGCTCGAATCTCTGATCGCCTACGTGAAGCCCAATCCGCTGCGCCTCTTCCAGGTCATCGGCTGGGCATGCCGGGGTAAGAGCCATTTGAAGCGGCAACTCGCCGACAGGGTGACGGTGGACACCGACACGATGCCGGCGAACGAGCGCGTGGTGGCGATCGCCGAGGACGCTGCGAAGTCCGGCCGCGAAGTATATTCTCGCGACGGCGAGCGACGCGAAGCTCGTAGGCCGGCTGAAGGATCGCTTCCCGTTCCTGACGGGCATCCTAGCGAGCGACGGCACCACGAACCTCAAGAGCAGTGCCAAAGCCGAGGCGCTCGCCGCTCGTTTTCCGCAGGGCTTCGAGTACGCCGGTAATTCGCGCGCCGACGTGGCAGTGTGGCAGCGCGCCAGCGGGGCAATCGTCGTGAATGCGCCGCGCAGCGTCGAGAGAAAGGCTCGGGCGGCCACGAAGGTAGTGGAGACGGTTCCGCCGCAGGCACTGGCCAAGCCGCTGCGCAAGAGCTTGCGCCTGCACCAGACGGCGAAGAACGTGCTGGTATTCGCGCCGATGATCCTCGGTGGTACGATCGACAGCCTGCCCGCCGTTTTCACGTCGGCAGCGGCCTTCCTTGCGATCTGCCTCGTAGCGTCGTCCACCTACCTGATCAACGACATTCTCGACATGGCCGAAGACCGGAAGCACTGGTCGAAGCGGTTCAGGCCGATCGCCGCCGGACAACTGCTGCCGCGCAAGGCCGTAGCTGCCGCGGCGATCGGACTGACGACTGGATTCCTGATCGCGGCGCTGCTTTCATGGAAGGCAGTCGCCGTCATAAGTGCCTATGTGGCATTGACGCTCGCCTACTCGATGGGCCTTAAGCGGATGCCGCTGGTCGATGGCGTGGTACTGGCGACGCTCTTCACGTTCCGGTTGGCGCTCGGCGTCGTCGCGGCCGATGTGCCGCCGTCGCCGTGGCTGTTCGTCTTCTCGATGTTCATATTCACTTCGCTCAGCTACGCGAAGCGCTATACGGAACTCGGACGCGTCATCGAGAACAACGGCAAGAACATCGCGGGTCGCGGGTACCGCCATGACGATGCCCCGCTCGTGCTGGCGTTGGGCGTCGCGTCGGGGCTCGCGGCCGTAATCGTCATCATATTCTACATCATCGAGGATGCTTTCCTGCGCAGCTTCTACGGGCGGACGACATGGCTATGGGGCTTCCCGCCATTGGTTTTCCTCTTCATCTGCCGCACGTGGCTGATCAGCGTGCGTGGCGAGATGGCCGACGATCCCGTCGAATTCGCGCTCAAGGACAATCAATGCCGTGTTCTGATCGCGCTGCTCCTCGTGTGCTTCGCTTTCGCGTGGCTTGGATGAAGGATCGGATCGCAGCGCTGCTTGAGCGGTGGCTCTCCGGGCCCGAGGGGCGGTTCCTCGTGGTCGGGGCGGCCGCCGCGCTGATCAATTGGGTCGCCCGATTTCCGCTCGAGATGTTCATGCCGTTCGCGATGGCGGTGCTGGGTGCGCTTGCGATCGGCATGGTCTGCGGCTTCCTCCTATACGACGGGTGGGTCTTTCCAGGTTCCTCCCGCCCCCTCGCCCAGAAAATCCGCACTTTTATCGCCGTGAACCTCCTGAGTCAGGCGGTCATGTTCGTCACGGCGATCGGTATCCGGGAACTCGCTCTGCTCGCTGGAGTGCCGGATTTGCCGGCTGGCGCCGGGGCGCACCTGCTCGGCATCGCAACCGGGGCTCTTTTCAGCTTCTTCGGCCACCGGTCGGTGACCTTCCCGCGTTGAAGCAACTCTCGACACGAAGGCGTGTTGAGTATCCAGGGCCCCATCCAGTCGACGGGCAAGGCCTCGGCTCGTCGTTTGCTCGGGCCAGGCCGCGACGATCTGCTCGTCCGTGAACCTGCTCTTGCGCATCTGCCTCTCCGACTGAGAGGGCTATTCCTCAAGTTATCGATGGTCCAAAAGGTCGGGAGCAGGTCACCTTATCGTTGTTGAGATATTGCTGGAAATGGATCAGCCCACAACCTGCCCCGGGCAAACGGTACTTCCAGGCTCAACTCTCGAATACGAATCGCGGAAAGTTCGGCCCGTCGTTGGCTCAGATCAATCCTTGCCGCTTGGCGATTTTGAGCAACCACGGGGCGGTGACTGCAAGGAAGGCACAAGCCAGTAGAAATGCCGAGATCGGGCGCTTGAAGAAGATATCTACGCTGCCATGCGACAGTGTCATCGATTGCCTCAGCGAGTTCTCGAAGATCGTTCCCAGTACCAGGCCCAGGATCAGCGGTGCCGCCGGCCAATCATAACGCATCATCGCCCAGCCGAGGGCACCGAAGGCGATCAGCATCCATACGTCTTCGATCGAACTGGCCTGCGAATAGACCCCGGCCACGCACAGTGCCAGGATCGGCGGATAAAGCCAAGCGTAGGGTACGCGCAGCAGCTGGGCGAACAAGCCGGCAAGTGGCAGGTTCATGACCAGCAGCATGACGTTGCCGATATACATTGACGCGATGACGGTCCAGACCAGTGCCGCGTTCTTGTCGAACAGCTCCGGACCGGGGCGTATGCCAAACATGATGAGTGCGCCGAGGATGATTGCCGTGGTGCCGGAGCCGGGCACACCGAGCGCCAGCATCGGCACCATGGCGCCGGCCGCCGCGGCATTGTTAGAGGCCTCAGGCCCGGCGACGCCTTCGATCGCGCCTTTGCCGAAGCGCGATGGATCCTTGGCGACTTTTTTCTCGACGATGTAGGCCAGGAACGAGGCGATCGTCGCGCCGGTCGCCGGCAGCACGCCGATGAAAAACCCGATCACAGTGCCACGCAGTATCGGCATGCGACTTTGCACCCACTCGGCGCGCGATGGCAGCACGTTGCCGACCGCCGTAATGGGCTTTGGCATCGGCTTGCCCGCGCTCGACAGCACTTCACCGATCCCGTAAAGGGCGACTGTCAGTACGATGAAGCCGACGCCGTCGAGCAACCATACACGATCGAATGCGAACCGCGCCACGCCGGTCTGCTGGTCGATGCCGACAGTGCTCAGCAGCAGGCCGAACATTCCGGTGGTCAAGCCTTTGAGCACCGAGCCACCGACCGCGGCCAAGGCAGTCAGGCCAAGAACCACGAGCGAGAAATATTCGGGCGGACCGAACGAAAGGGCGACGCGGGCCATCGGCGGCGCCAGCAGCATCAAGCCGATTGTCGAAACCGTGCCGGCAATGAAAGAGCCAATCGCGGCGATACCGAGCGCTGTGCCGGCCCGGCCCTGCAGAGCCATCTGGTAGCCGTCTATACTGGTCATAACGCTCGACGGTTCCCCCGGCACGCTGATTAGCACCGAAGTCAAGGTGCCGCCGTACTGCGCTCCATAGTAGATGCCGGCGAACAGAATGATTGCAGACGTTGGATCAGAGCCGAAGGTCAGCGGCAACAACAGCGCAATCGCCGAGGATGGCCCGATGCCCGGCAGCGCGCCGACGAGCTGGCCGGCAAGGACGCCGAGGAAGCACATTAGAAGGTTCCACGGCGTCAGCGCGCTCGCGAACCCCATTATCAAATCGTTGATCACCATCATGGATCAAAAACCCCACGGGCCAGCGGGCAGCGGCACGCCGAGCCACGTGCGGAAAACAAGTGTCAAGACGAGTGCAGAAACGGCCGAGGTGGCGAGCGACGCCACCAGCGGCAACCGCTCGGCGACGCGGAACAGGAAAACATGGCCAGGAACATCGACACGGGGAATCCGGCAACCTCAATTCCGGCAACGCCCGCTGCGAGTGCGAGCAGAACCATCAGTGGTCGTCCGACAGGGTCTTTCGACTCCGCGTCGTTCTTGGCCTTGACCACATCGACAAGCGTCGCGGCAATGGCGAGGAGCGCCATCAGCACGCCGTAGACCAGCGGCATAAATCCTGATGCCGGGGCGAAACCGTCCCACATCTGCATGCGGGCCGCAACGGCGATCCAGAAAGCACCTGTGCCGATGAAAATCAGGCACAGGATGAGTTCGCCCCACAGGGCCCGCAGTTTCGCCACCTAACTCGGCTTTCCGAGCAAATCGCGATAGAGCTTTTCCTGGTCGGCCAAGAATTTCTCGAACGCGGCGCCAGGAATGGCCGACTCGGATGCGATATTCTCGGCGATGTATTTCTTGAATGCCGGCGTGGCGACGACTTTGGCGATGACGCCTTCCCAATACTTAGCGGCGTCATCCGGCGTGCCCTTGGGCGTCGCCATGCCCCGCCACATCTGGAAGTTCGGCGCATCGATGCCCTGCTCCTTCATGGTCGGAATATCGGGCAGGCCCGCGAAGCGGGTGTCGCGGAATACGCCGAGCGCGCGAACGGCTTTCGATTGCAGGTGGCCCATGAACTCCAGCGGATTACCCATCGAGGCATGGACGTGGCCACCGAGCAACTGGGTCAATGCCTCGCCGCCACTGTTAAAGCTGAGGATGTTGTACTCGGCGCCGGTAGCCTTGGCGAACACGGTGATCGCCATCACGTCGGTGGTGCCGCCGGTCGCGAAGCTGAGCGACTTCGGTGGCTTGGTCTTGGCGTCCGCGACGAACGCCTTGGCATCCTTCCACGGCGCGTCGCCTTTGACGAACAGCACGAAATCGTCGAGCATCAAGTTCGAGACCGGGCGCACCTCGGAAAGCGTCTTGGCCGCCGGGTTTAGGATCGGCGTGATCTGCGTCGAACCATTGACCAGGATCAGCGTGTGCGGATCAGCTGCCTTGCGCGATGTCACGTAGCCGATCCCGGCGGCGCCACCACCGCCCGGCCGGTTGTTCAGCGCGATCGCCACGGGTACGAGTTTTTCGTCGACGATGATCTTATGCACGACCCGCGCCAGGAGATCTGCACCGCCACCGACGCCGAACGGAATAACGAACTCGACTTCTTTAGTAGGTATCCACGAGGATTGCGCCCAGGCGCGTGGCACTGAGCCTGCGACTGGAGCAGCCGAGGCCGCAAGCACGAACGTTCGTCGCGTGAGCATGAGCGGATCTCCCTGAGGCGATTTATGTCGTTTCTTGGAATTGAGGCTAGCACCGGAGCAGCACGTGTCAACGCCGTCGGCACGGCCGCCATCGATCCGGATTTGCATTATGACGTCGGAATTGCGTCAAGCATATAGGACTCGTTGCCGACCTCGGTGACGGTGGCGACGATCTTGCCGCTCTGCAGATCGAGCAGCCAAACGAGGCTGCTGCGTGGACCCGATTTGGCGCCGCCGATCACACAGGCGTAGCGCCCGGCGGCCATGGTGATGCCCCGCGGCCGCGCCGCCGCACCGTTCGGCGCGGTTGGATAGAGACGTAGAACCTCAGCTGGTCGACCAGCGATTGCGTCTGCCACATCGACGATCGAGATCGTGTTCGACCGAAAGCATGATGCGACGATGCGCCGGCCGTCGGGCGTAAAGGCCACCGCAAAGGGGCGCGTCTGCTCATCCGGATTGTCACTGCCGATGCGAACGCGCGCGACCTCCGCATCCTTGGCTCCGGCCGCGGCCTGCTCCACATCGATAATGGAAATCGTTTTGCCTTCGACTGCGACCGACATGCTTTCGCGCGCCGCCGCGGCGACATACCGGCCATCAGAACTGACGGCCAGGCCGAACGGCCCGGTCTCGATCGGCACGCGACAGATCTCAGCCCCGGGATCGCCGGCCATCGCTGCCTGCAGGTTGATCACCCCAACGTCGCTGAAGCCGCCGTTGCCGACGAACATGATGCCACCCTGCAATGGCGAGATCGCCATGCCGGTCGGGTTCGCATACCTACCGAACGAGGGGTGCGGGCTATCATGGGAGCTCGGGCCAGATGCGGGATGGCCCGGCGTCTGAGCGAGCGGAATACGCCGCACGACCGCGCGTGTGGCAAGGTCGATGGCGGTGACTTCGTCGCCACCATCCTCGCTTCCTGCGGCCTCGCCGCAATTGACGAACAGCGTGCGGCCGTCCGGCGACAATCCGCAACCCGTCGGCCCGGTGCGACCGGTCGGGATGAACGCTGCCACTGCCCCCAGCGTGCCATTGTGGATGGGATCGCGCGCCGCTACGAGGTCGACGACAGTGACGAGGCCGGGATGCCCATGCTGATACTTGTCGGCAGCCTGCGGTGTTGCCGCACCGGAATGATTGACGACGTAGGCGAAGTGCGCCTGCTTGTCGACGACGACGACGATCGGCTGGCCACTGGCCCAGGCATCGACGACGCCATCCCCGTTGGTATCGACGTCGGGCGTCACGCGAGGCCGGGAAATGATCGCATTCGGCGTGGCGTCGTTGCCGGGCGCCAACGCCTTCTCGATATCGACGATAGCAACGGTATTGTCCCAGCGGCCGCTAACGATCAGATGCCCAAGGCGGGTGGTCATTCGCGGCGCTCCCAAATAATTTCGCTTCTTGAAAGGTTATTGAGGTTACTCAACCTCGGCAATCGCCAATCCAACTTCACTGTCGATGGCCCATGTCTCACTATGCAAATGCTATTCGCGGCGCCACGCTTCGCATCGCTCTGCCTGACTTGCGAGTTCGCTGACCGGAAGTTTTGGTGAAGGAATGTCGCGACAACCTACCTCTTTGCGTTCCCTTCGCCCAAATCCAGACCGGTCGTGTTGCCATTGCATGCATGGCTCAAACCGCGAAGATCGCTTTTGGCCCGTCGGCGGCGGCTCGTCGACGGTCGGTTCGAAACCAGCGCGATGATCGAGAAAGATTAGCACATTCAGCTCGTCACCTCGCTCGCTCCAGTCAGAGTCCGCTTACTGGGGTGGGACGGACACGAGGCCGACGAGGGCGTTCCTCCGAACCCACCTGCGCCGCCCAATAATCGATCGTCTTGCGAATTTTGAGGAAGCTCCGTCCTCGAAGGTAAGGCAGTGCGACGGCGTGGCCAGCCTCGTCTCTCGTCCGGCGTTTGGATTGCCGTGTCGGAAATACGCCGAATGCTCTGCCAACCTGCGGCGACCGTCGCTTCTTCTCTGATCTTTCATTCAAATTGTGACCTGCATCAGGTTGACCGATAGCGGCCATTGCTATCGAGCAATCATGACCGCCCCCTTGAAGAACCGCCTGGAGGATGCCGGTGTCTCGCCTCGGCGGGCCTTAAGCGTCGGTTCGCTTGTTCTTAGTCCACTACAGCCTCTTCTCGGGATGGTCGTGCAACGCCTTGCGGCCGACAACCCTGGAATTATCAGCAGGCTGCATGTCCACCAGCGTACCAAGTTCATCATCGATCCGGTCGATTTTCCGTTCGTGCTCTTCCTATGGCCACGGGCCGATGCGCTGTTGCTCGAGGCGCGTCCGCGCTCTCCGCTGCCGCCACACGATGCAAGGATCGCGGGAAAGTTCCTCCACCTCGTTCGGCTGATCGACAGTGAGGAAGATGGCGATGCGATGTTCTTCTCGCGCGACTTGACGATATCGGGCGATACCGAAGCCATCGTGACGCTTCGCAATGCACTCGACGACATCGAAGGATCTCTCGCCGATCGGGTCGCCGATCTCCTTGGACCACCAGGGCGACTGGCACTCGTCGTCATCCGTCGCCTTGGCGGTTGGGAGCCCAGGAAGGAGCAAATGCGGTCATGAATCGACCCGAGCTCGTCTGCCCGGCCGGTACACCAAGTGCACTCCGCACAGCTGTCGATGCTGGCGCCGATGCGGTTTATTGCGGCTTTCAGAATGCGACGAATGCCCGGAACTTCCCCGGACTCAATTTCACGATCGACGAACTGGGGAAGTCGGTTGCTTACGCGCATGCACGCGGACGCAAGGTGCTTCTTGCCGTCAATACTTTTCCGCCCGCTGGCAAGACCGCATTGTGGCGCGATGCAATCGATGTCGGCCACCGTCTTGGGGTCGATGCCTTCATCGTGGCCGACATCGGAGTGGCCGATTATGCGCGACGCACGGCGAGTGACACGCGCCTTCACCTCTCCGTGCAGGCGGCGGCTTCAAGTCCGGAGGCTATCCGATTCTACTGCCGCGAGTTCAATGTGCGACGCGTGGTGCTTCCGCGTATCCTGACCGTTTCCGAGATCCAGGCGCTCGGCAAGGAGATCCCTTGCGAGATGGAGACCTTCGTCTTCGGCAATCACGGACTCATGGTCGAAGGCCGATGTAGCTTGACCAACTACATCACGGGGCTGTCGACGAATATGGACGGCGTATGCTCCCCTGCCGCGGAGGTCAGGTACGCCGCGCTTCCGGGCGGCGGACTTGCTAGCCAGCTCGGTGGCTTCACCATCGATTGCTTCGCGGCCAAAGAGAAGGCCGGCTATCCGACCATCTGCAAGGGCAGATACGGTACCGCCTGTCGAGATACGCCCTACTACGCCTTCGAGGAGCCCGTCAGCCTGAACCTGTCGCCGCTCCTGCCCGACCTAGTTCGAAGCGGCGTCCACGCGTTCAAGATCGAGGGACGCCAGCGTTCTCGGGCGTATGTCCGCGCCGTCGTTGCAGCCTTCCGTCAGTGCGTTGATGCGATCGTCTCTGGCGCAGACCCGCAGCTCGCCGAGCTGGCCGCCTTGACGGAGGGCGGCAAGGAAACTGAGGGCGCATTCAAATCGAAGAGTTGGCGATAGTCATGACGACCGCTCGGTTGACACTCGGTCCCGTACTCTGTCACTGGCCGCCCGAGAAGTTGCTGGATTTCTACGCACGAATTGCGGACGAAGCGCCGATCGATACCGTGTACCTCGGAGAGGTCGTCTGCTCGAAGAGGGTTCCCTTTTTCGAAGACCACTATGGTGAGGTCGCCGACCGCTTGGAGCGGGCGGGAAAGAAAGTCGTGTTCTCTTCCCTCGCCGAGGTGATGCTGAAGCGCGAACGCAACATGATCGCGGAAACATGCTCGATCCGAGATCGCGAAATCGAAGTGAACGACGCTTCGGCGCTGTACCATGTCTCTGGTCGTCCGCATCGCATTGGTCCTTTCGTCAACGTCTACAACGAGAGCACCTTGAGCTATCTGGCCGGCAACGGCGCGACACACGTATGCCTTGCGGCGGAGTTGCCGGCGACAGCAGTCGCCGTGCTCGCGGAGCAAGCGAGGCGGATCGGCATCGGTGTCGAAGTTCAGATCTTCGGCCGCGCTTCACTCGCCATTTCCGCGCGGTGCTATCACGCGCGCGCCCACAAACGGACCAAAGACAACTGCCGGTTCGTCTGCGAGGAGGACCCGGATGGAATGCCACTGCATACCCTGCAAGGAGAGCCGTTCCTTGTCGTCAACGGTATTCAAACGCTTTCGTACTCTTACGTGAATCTGCTGGCCGAAGTTGCGGCCATGAAGGAGATGGGCATTGGGCACTTTCGTCTATCGCCGCAAATCGGCGACATGACCCGAACTGCATCCGTCTTTCGTGGCGTCATCGACGATCGCATCGACGTAGAGGAGGCGTTTGACGAACTCGGGCGACTTCATCCCGGCATTCCATTCGCCAACGGCTTCTGGCACGGCAAAGCAGGGCACACTTATGTCGGCGCCCAACTCACCCAGCAGCGAACTGAAGTGCCTGCAAATCGGGAACCTGGAAGCGCCGCCGCCCGATCAGAGCAATGATCCCGCGATTGTTGAGCGATCGCAACTGACGAATGACGGTTTCGTACGTGAGACCGAGGAACGTTGCCATTTCCTCACGCTTCATGCTGATCTCGAAGCAAGGCACCCTGTCACGCGTGTTCGTGCACGCGGTCGCGATCGGCGCGCGTGTGACCATCACGTACAAGAGGCTTGCCACCCTCTCCTCGGCGGTCTTTCGCCCGAGCACCATCAGCCAGTCATGAGCGGCGTCGAGCTTCGATAGCGTATGCTCGAACAGCTGCTGCTTCATCATCGGGCGATCCTGCAGCATCGCCTCGAAATCGGCGACCCGGAAGCAGCATAGCTCTACGTCCGTAACCGCTTCGACGAAGTAGGGGCTTTGGGCGGCGAACAGCCGCCCGACGAAGTCGGAAGGAAAGAGCAGATCGACGATCTGCTGACGACCATCCGCGAGCAGCTTCGTCAGCTTCAGGACGCCGGACGAGACCGCGGCCCAGTACACCGGCTTTTCGTCGTATCGCATCACCGTTTGGCCCGGCTTCAGCACACGATGATGCGCTATGCGAGACAGCGTGCCAACGTCGCGCGGGGCTAGTACCCGGCAGACGCCGTTGCGTCGTATCGGGCAGCTTCGGCACCGGTCCGGAATGGCGTCGCTCGACGAACAGTCGCGCTCGAATGAAGCATCTAGCATTGTGACCCCGTCGAAACGCGTTTCATGCTGAAAGGAAGCATGATCTCACTTGCCGAATAGCCTGCGGGGCAGCCAATCCGGCATTATGTCGCGCGCGAACGTGTCTCATCGGATTGGGCGGATCGGCCTAGAAAGTGACGATGATCTTACCGAACACCTGCCGCGATTCCAGTCGTTTCAGCCCTTCTTCAAGCTGGCTCAGCGAGAGGACCGAATCGACCACGGGATTGACGATCCCCGATCCGAGCTTCTCCAAAACCGACCGCATGTTGCCAATCGTGCAGCCGAAGCTGCCAATCAGTCGCAGCTGTTGCTGATAGAGGGTGAATAGATTGATCTTTGACGTCATGCCGGTTGTCGATCCGCACGTGACCAGTCGGCCGCCACGGCGAAGAACCGCGATGGATCCCGGGAAGGTGTCCGGCCCGACGTGCTCGAAGACGACGTCCACGCCACGCTTGTCTGTAAATGCTCGAGCGGCCCGCTCGAACGACTGCTCACGATAGTTTACGGCGAGGTCTGCGCCCAATGCTCGTGCCTGCACGGCCTTCTCCTCGCTGCCGACCGTCGTGATCACGCGTGCTCCGGCGGCCTTGGCGAGCTGAATCGCTGCCGATCCGATGCCCGATCCGCCGGCATGGACGAGAACGGTTTCACCGGTTGCGAGGCGCGCGTTATCGAAGAGCATGTGTTCCGGGGTGCCGAACGTAATTCCGGCGAGCGAGGCCACGAGCGGATCGAGACCGGGCGGCGCCGGCACGGCCAATCGTGCAGGCACATTGATCAACTCAGTCGCGAAACCGTCGATATGAAATCCATGGATATTGCCGACGGTTCCGCTGGCCTCGCAGAAGTTGTCGCGCCCGTCGCGGCAATAGTGACAAACGCCGCATGTCCGGGCGCCATAAAGGCTTACGACTTGCCCGACCCGCAGGCACTCAACCTCGCTACCGACCGATACGATCGTGCCACCGGCCTCGGCACCCGCGATTATGGGCAGCCGGCGTCTCACGAACGCCATCCCGCGCCACCCCCAGACGTCGATGTGATTGAGCGCGACCGCCCCGATCCGGATTTGGACCTCGGTCGGCTGAGGCGGTCCGGGCGGCGCGTAATCTGCAACCGCGGCCCCTCGCTCTGCAACGATCTGGATGGCACGCATGGATGTCCTTTTGAGCTTGGTGGCGAAGCGGCGATCAATCGGGAGAGCCGGAAAATACCGCGCAGACATTCTGTCCTCCGAACCCAAACGAGTTCGAGAGGACCTTACCGACCCGTGCCTCGCGCTTCATACCGGGGACGACATCGAGCAGAATGGCCGGGTCCTGATCCTCGCAGTTCATCGTCGGCGGGATTGTACCGCGGGCGATCGTCATCAACGAGAATACGGCCTCGACCGCGCCCGCAGCGATCAACGTGTGGCCGATCATCGACTTGTTCGAGCTGACGGGCAGACGATGAACCCTTTCGCCGAAGACTCGCGCCAGCGCGAGGTATTCCATCTTGTCGTTCTCAGGCGTGCCGGTGCCGTGCGCATTCACGTAATCGATCTCGTCGGGAGCGATGCCGGCATCCGCAAGTGTATTCTGGATCGCACCGATAATGGCAGATCCGTCCGGCTTCGAGCGAGTTCGATGAAAGTGGTCGGCGCGCTCGCCGCAGCCGCGGACATAGCCAAGGATCCGTGCCCCCCGTGCCGTCGCAGCATCGGACGACTCGAGAACCAACGCTGCGCCACCTTCAGCCACCACGAAACCGTTGCGGTCTTTCGCAAAAGGCCGCGACGCCTTGTGCGGCGGATCGACGTGCGTCGACAAAGCCGAGAGCAGTGAGAATCGGGTCAATCCTTCCGGATGCACCGTCGCATCGACGCCCATGCAGATCGCTGCCTCCGTCTCCCCCCGCCGGATCGCCTCGACACCGAGTTGAATGGCCGAAACACCCGACGCGCACGCCGTGCATATCGACAGCGGCATGCCTGTCGCGCCGATCTCCTCCGCCATTGTATCCGCGAGCGCCGCGAAGCGCGTGTGGACAGCAAGGCGATCGAAGCGGCGATCGCGCGCCTCGCGTACGGCTTTCGCCATCTGCGCATAGACATTCGCATCGACCGCGCCTTCAGCCGCCTTGTAGATTTCAGCCAAATGCGGCCACTCGAGCTCGGATGGCGGTGTCGCGATGTAGAGGGGGCCCGGAAAGCGGTTGCGACTGCCAATGGCCGATTGGGCGAGAGCCTCCTCGGCGGCCGCCCTGGCGACAGCAAGCGACAGATCGTAGGCCGAGTAATCCGCGGGCCCCATGAAATCGATCGTGCCGGCGACGGTCGAGCGGAGACCATCGGTCGGAAATCGGGTGATCTTCTCCAATCCCGATCTTCCCGCCACGAGCGCGGACCAGTTGTCAGCAACGCCGCGGCCCAGTGATGTGACGAGCCCGAGGCCTGTCACCGCCACAAGGGGCCGACCGAGTCGGTCTTTTGTGGCGCGCGTCATGACGGTTCCGGTGCAGCCAAGAGCGCGACAGCCTCGCCACGCCAGTGCCCGACCCCCGTCACGAGGACCTGGCGGGGTGCGGTCGCAGGAGCGTGCCCTTCCGTGGCGTCGAATGGCGGATAAAAGCGTCCGTGCCGAAGCGAGAGCGCAGCGAGCACGATACCGGCCGTGAAGTGAGCCTCGACCCCATGCCCGAGCATCGAACCGTAGGCCCGATAGCACGACGCCGTACCGTCGCGAATGAGAGCGTTTAGGACGGTTTGCTCCTCTCGCGTCGGAACCGCTACGCCGCTTGCCCCGCTGAGCACCGCCATTGGCCGACCGTCCATTTGCGGCCTCACACGCTCGATGAGCCTGCCAAGGCTCTCGACGACGGCGCCATTGCCGCGACGGCATCGATCGCTGCATACCTTGGCCAGCCGGGCATAGACCGTTGCGCCACGCGCGACCGCATGCACGAGATCTTCAAGCACGAGAAACGCACCAATGCTCGCTGGCGTAATTCCACCGTGGCCATTGCGACGAGACCAAACCGGTGCATACTCACGCCTGAGGAGCATGTCCCCGAGCGCGAAGTTCAGCAGCATATCCGGTCGTTCGGAGTTGAAGGCGCCGCCTACCAGAAATACATCGCCCTGGCCTGCATTAATGCGTCGCACAGCCGTCTCGACGGCAGCATAGCCCGCGGATTCCTCGCCCATGAATGTTCGGGAGGCGCCAGTTACCTTGTGGACGATGGAGATATTGCCCGCGAGCAGGTTGGAGAGCTGCGCCAGAAATAGGGTGGGTCTCAAATTGCTCGGCAAGATTTCGTTGGCCTGGATCTCGCCGTGGCCGCGCGCGGCGATAGCCTCGAGCACCTTGGTGTCGGTTGCCGTATCACGCTCCCCGCTGCCTGCGGCGACGATCAGGTTCGTCTTGTCCAGTATGTGTGACGCGCCTGAAATGCCGGCATCGGTCAACGCCAGGCCGGCAGCAAATACGCCAATCCGTTGCCACGGCTCCATTTGCCTTAGGTCGCTCTTTTTCGGGACCTGGGTGGAGAAATCGACATCGCCGAGCGGATGTACGTGATAGGGCGCGAAGCACTGATCGACGACAGCGCAGGCAGTGCCGCTGGCGAGACGATTCCAATGTGCCTCGGCGCTGGCGCCAAGTCCGCTCACCAAGCCGATCCCGGTGATCGCCACATCCCTCATTACAGCTCTCCAGCGCTCAGCCGCACCCGGCCGTCATCCAGCACGAGCCCGACTTCCGAAGCTCTAAGCCTCATGTGCTCCTTGAGCGCGCTGTTGGGGAAAGAAGTCACCCGGAATGTCAACCGTGCGTCCGCCACTGGTCTGTTCTCGCCCGACCGCCTGACTTCGGCATCAAGCACCGCATAGCCGGAACCCTCGTGCACGAGGCGCGCGTCGCATTCGAGCACTGTTCCGGGAGCGACGAATGACCTGAGGTTGAGCTCCTTCATCGCCGCAAGGAAGGGCATCCGGCTGAAGACGTTCCGCGACAGCAGCAGGAAGCCGGACGTCTGCGCCATCAACTCGCCGATCAGCACGCCCGGCATGAGTGGATGACCCGGGAAATGCCCGGTGAATATCGGATGCGTCACGGGTACGCGCGCTGAAGCCCTCAACGTCTTGCCGTCGGTGCCGAGTTCGGCGATCCGGTCGACAAGTTGGAACTGGTCCAGCCGCATGTCCTGCGTGGCACTCTTGCGCATGATCTCGCCGCCATCAGCCGGCGGCAACAGGTTTCTTGGCAGCGATCAGCCGATCGATCTCGGCGCAAAAATTGGCAAGCACGAAGTACTTGGATCCGCGCGCAGTGCCCTCGTTCACCTCTTGCGTCCAATCCTCGAGCGGAATGGTGATGCCGAAGCGCTGGTCGATTGAAAAGACTGCGTCCAGAAAATTGAGGCTGTCTACGTTCAGGTCCTGCGTTACGTGGCTTTCCGGTGTGATCGATTCGCGAGGAACGTCGCAAACTTCCGAAATGATGTCTGCAACAGTGTCAAAGGTCGATGCCATAAGCCTGTTCCCACTGCGGGTTTCGCCATAGTTGGCACGCGCCGCGCGTGCCTCTGTCGACCTGCGGGCCATCGTGCACTGCAGGAGCGACTATCATCGTTAGACAGCCTGCCGACCGCTGATCTGATCTAGATCAGGTTTCGAAGCGTGAGCGCGACCTAAGCGAGACAGAGCCAGTCGCAAGGTTGGAAAGCTCGTCGAAATGGCCTCAAGTCAAGGCGGTTCAAATACCCAACCGGCAGTCGGGGAGGCCGTTGATCCAATGGATCGGTTTCCGGTCGGGCATGTCGAGCAATTGAGCCGGACGATCACCGCTGAAGACGTGGCCGCGTTCGCGAAATTGTCAGGTGATACCAACGCACTGCATCTCAACGAGCAATTCGCCGCGCGGACGGACTTCCGGCGATGTGTTGCGCACGGATTTCTGCATGCGAGCCTGTTGTCGACATTGGTGGGGACCCGCTTGCCTGGGCATGGGGCGCTTTATCTCTCGCAGACGCTGGACTTCACCAAGCCGGTTTTCGTGGGCGACACGGTGACGGCAATCGGTCGCGTCGAGCGCGTCGATCGGAACGCCCGCGTCTTAACGCTTCGGACGATCATAACCAACCAGGACAGCGTAACGGTTCTGGACGGCAATGCACAAGTCAAAGTGCTCGCTC
This sequence comes from uncultured Alphaproteobacteria bacterium, assembly GCA_963741505.1. Taxonomy (GTDB): domain Bacteria; phylum Pseudomonadota; class Alphaproteobacteria; order Rhizobiales; family Hyphomicrobiaceae; genus JAKFWF01. The sequence goes on from CAVUIJ010000019.1 coordinate 160,288, forward strand.
AGGCATCTGACGCCGCGAGAGAAGCAGGACAAGCTTCCGCTGCTGGTGGCCAATGGACTGCTTGCCGGCAAGGTCGCGCTTGTGACGGGGGCATCACGTGGGATCGGACGAAGTGTCGCGCTCGCGCTTTCGGCTAACGGTGCAAGAGTGCTGGTGAACTACCATCGCAGTTCGCACGCTGCCATCGAAGTCGTTAAGGAGATCGCCGCCGCGGGCGGCGATGCGATGGCGGTCGCATGCGACGTCACCGATTCGTCGCAGACGTCGAAACTTGTCGATGCCGTAGGCCCGGAGGGACTTGACATTCTAGTCAACAACGCCGGCTTTCCCATCGTATCCGGCTCCATCGGTTCCTTCGCGTGGTCCGATATGCAAAGGTCATTCAACGATGTCGTCGGGAGCGTGTTCCACACGACTCGATCACTGCTGCCGGCTTTGAAGAAGCGTCAGGGTCGCGTCGTCACCATCGTCTCTTCGGCAGCGCTCGGCCGCACAGCACACAATTGGCTGCCCTACGTCACCGCCAAATCGGCGCTCATCGGAATGTGCAAGAACCTTGCGCAGGAACTGGGACCCGCCGGCGTGCGGGTCAACATGATCTCACCGTCGTTGTGCACGACGGATTTGACGGCAGAAGTTCCCGATCGCCTCCTTCAAGGCATTGTCGGCCGCACGCCGCTGCGCCGGCTCGCGACCCCGGAGGATGTCGCCGGGGCGGTCATATTCTTCGCATCTCCCTTGTCCGACTTCGTCACCGGCGACAACTTGCTGGTGACGGGCGGCGAAACCATGATCTGACGTTCGAAGAGCGATAACGAGCATGGATGCTCCTTCCTCGCACGATCGGCCTTCCAATCGGACGATTCGCGTGCGCCTTGCGGGCCTCTCTACGAGCGCAATGATCGAGGCGGCCCTCGGCTCTGCTCTGCGAGCTTCGTCTTGCGATGCGTCGATCTCCACCGCCGATTTCGGCAGCGTCGTCACCGACCTCGTTTCGCCACCCGACTGCGGCAGCGACGTGATGGTAGTGATCCTGGACGAACTCGGATTGCCGGGCCGCGATTGGCGGCAGTCCGCCGAGGCCGCACGATCGAGTTACGAAACTTGGGTCGGAATGCTCGTCGATGCCATGGAGGGCTACGCCAGCACCAATGCTACCCACCTTCTGGTGAACACCGTGCCGCAACCCGTGCTGCCGAACGTCGGTCATCTCGACGCCCTCCATGCGGACGGTCAATCCTTCCGTATCGCGTATCTCAACCGCAGGCTCCGCGAGATAGCGGCAACTCACGACAACATCGGTTTGATCGAGAGCGACGTTGCGCTCGCCGACGTTGCACCGGCGAAGCGCACGGACCCGAAGCTCTGGTTCTACGGGCGAATCCCCTTCGCCGCGGCGGCAGACGCGGCCCTTGCCGCCGCGTTCGCAGCGACCATTCGTGAACGAGGCCGCTCACGTCCGAAAGTCCTGGCGCTCGACCTCGACGATACCCTGTGGCGCGGTATCTATGGCGAGAGTGGTGCCCTCGGGGTCGAATGCGGCGACGACTTTCCAGGCAACGCATTCAAAGCATTGCAGGAGGAGTGCCTGCGACTAAAATCGCAAGGATTGCTACTGACGGTTCTGAGCAAGAACGACCCCGGCGTGCTCGAGGTGTTCGACAAGAATCCCGACATGCTACTGCGACGGAGCGATTTCGTTGCCATGCGTATCAATTGGTCTGCGAAGGCCGACAACATCCGCGAACTGGCATCCGAACTCGGGATTGGCCTCGACACATTCTTGTTTCTCGACGATAGCCCTCACGAAAGAGAAGCGATGCGGCGACTGGCAGGTCCGGTTCGCGTCTTTGATCTCCCTGCCGATCCAGCCTTGCGCCCCGGGGCGTTGCGATCCTATTCGCAGCTATGGCCAGTACGGCTGACCAAGGAAGATTGCGCGCGAACCGAGATGTATGCGGCACGTGTCGGAGCGCAGGCGGCGCAGGCAAAGGCGTCGAATCTGGCAGAATACCTGGGAAGCCTGCAGCAGAAGCTGGTTGTGGAGCCCGTCTGCGACAGCGGCATTCCACGAATCGCACAAATGCATGAGCGGACCAACCAGTTCAACCTGACGACGCGACGTCTCTCCCAGGGAGACCTGACTGCAATGATGGCCGAGCCTGAGCGCCATCTGTTGCTGCAGGGACGTGTCTCGGATCGCTTCGGCCACCATGGCGTCGTCATTTGTGCGACGGTAAGTATCGCAGCTGCCCGCGCGCGGCTGATCAGCTTTCTCATGAGCTGCCGCGTGATCGGACGAGAGGTCGAGTTCGCGTTCCTCGGCGCATTGATCGAGGCACTCGTCGCCCGTGGCGTAGACCGTGTCGACGCCCAGTTCATCCCGACGGCGCGAAACAGCCCGGCCGCAGGCTTCCTCGAGAAGGCTGGCTTGACGCGCAACATGGATGACGGCGCAGAAGGCGAGTCGTGGGTGTGGCGATCGGGTCGGTCGACGGTGCCGCGCTCTAACGTCGTGGATACCCAGACTTGACCGCCGCAGCTGCGCAGCTACTTCCCGTGCCGCTCGAGAACACGTTGAAAGTCACGAACGGAAACGATTTCCTGCATTTCGTCCATCGACAGTGATATGCCAAAGGCGGTCTCGATCGCGACGACGAGACCGACATGACGTAAAGAGTCCCAGCGAGGGATATCCTCGCGCACCGTGTCGATGCCGAGCGGTCCGTGGTACTGGAAAATATCGGCGATAATCGCGGCGACGTCGTCTCGCACACCGTTTCGGCTGTTCACGGTCATTCCCTTGGCTCGCAGTTCGTCTTGCACGATGGGGTCCCTATTGGCGGTCACCAGACCACCAGCTGATTGCGGCGCTCAAGCAGTAATTGAGCTTCGAAAGTTACAACTGGCAGGTTATTCTGGTTGAGGCCGGCGCAGCCTCCCACCAGCAGACCCCAGTTCGAACGCGGTGCGATGACGGCCTTGCGTTCGGCCCATGCACGAAAACTCAAGGTATCGCCCGCACGCACGGGAGCATGCCATTGCAGGCGCCTTATCCCAGGCGACGGCCCAAGCTCAGGCACCGGCAACTGCCTCCTTCGCAGACCCGCAGCTTCGCGGAGGTAGTAGCGGATGAGCTTGTTCATGAAGACGGCGGTGACATGCCATCCGTTGGCTTCTGAGGATCCAACGTCGGTTCTGCCACCATCATCCGTGGCCAACTTGAATTCATCAATGAACTCGCGGATGGCGTGGCTCGACAACTGAATGCTGCCCAGGTCGATCTCGTCGCCAACGGCCACGTCCTCGAAATGTCCAAGCGCGCCAGCGCGACGATCATTGCTGTGCGGTTGGGTCGCCGACACGGATGAGATGTCGTGCGGCTCCTGGAAGCCTGGAACCGCAAGCCGTCCCTTCCACACCATGACGCGACGTCCCTCGGCAGTTGTCGCAGCACAGTCGAGTTCTACCTGCCCGGTGCCGGGCCAGGGACCTGCGGCATTCGTTGCCCGCGCGCGGACCACTCCGCCGATCCTGTCTCCCGGTCGGACCGGAAATAGCCACTTGATGTCGTCGACGGCGAACAATCGTGGATCCCGGCAGAATTGCAGGAACCCTTCCTGCAGAGCCCCCATGAAGACCGAGCACGTGTGCCAGCCAGATGCGGAAAGCCCTTTTAGTAAGCTTGCACGTGCGGCCCGCTCGTCGAGGTGAAACGGCTGCGGGTCGTATCTTCTGGCAAACCGGATGATCGCGTCACGCGTCATCTCACGTTCAGGCAAGCGGAAGGTCCGCTCGTCCTTGAAATCGCCGTGCGACAGATATCGTCTCTCGACGCAATCATTGGCCGTTTGAGCGAGTGTTTTGCTTGGCGATGTCACGCGGGCTCTCCGGACAAGACGAGGCATGCGTTCTGGCCGCCGAAACCAAACGAATTGGATAGCACGTTGCGAACCGCGGCCTTGCGACCCGTGTTGGGCACCACGTCCAGCTTGATCTCTGGATCCGGCTGATCGTTGTTGATGGTAGGTGGTAGAACGCCATTCGCGATCGCCAGCAAGGAGATGGCCGCCTCGATCGCCCCCGCAGCCGTCAATGTGTGACCGATCATCGACTTGCTGGAACTCACCGGTACGCGATGGACACGTTCGCCAAAGACGTTGGCGAGCGCCAGATATTCCATCTTGTCGTTCTCAGGCGTGCCCGTCCCGTGCGCGTTGACGTAGTCGATGTCATCGGGCGGACAATCGGCGTCCGACAGCGCAGATCGAATGGCTGCGATGATAGGTAACCCGTCTGGGTGCGTGCGCGTGCGGTGATAGTCGTCCGCGCGCTCGCCGCATCCGCGGATCACCCCGAGAATACGGGCGCCGCGGGTTCTTGCTGTCGCATAGGATTCGAGCACGAATGCGCCGGCACCTTCTGCCATCACGAAACCTCCCCGATCCTTCGAGAAGGGTCGTGACGCCCGCTCGGGCGGATCGTTGTGGGTGGAGAGCGCTGAAAGCAGTGAGAATCGGATGAGTGCCTCCGCGTGCACAGAGCCATCCGTCGCCACGCACAGGGCGGCGTCTGTTTCGCCGCGGCGGATCGCTTCGACGCCCATCTGGATCGCCGTCGCTCCGGAAGCGCATGCCGTCGACAGGGAGATCGGCAATCCCTTCGTGCCAAATTCCTCCGCGAGGTGCTCGCCGACGCTTGCGAACTGGAACTCGCAAAACAGGGAAGTGAATTTCCCGGTGCGCGCGGCCGCCAGAAGCCGGTCGTAACCCTGCAAGCCACTATCGCGGCCGGCTTCGAAGAGAGATTGGCGTTGCGGCCACTCGAGCTCCGTCGGTGGTGTGGCGAGATAAAGCGGACCTGGAAAATTCCCCTTGGTGCCGATCGCCGCTTCTGCGATCGCTCCACTCGCGGCGGCGCGGGCCATCGCAAACGACAATGCCGGCGCCGAATAGGTCTCGAGTCCCATGAAGTCTACGGTTCCGGCAACCGTTGTCTTGAGGCCCTGCGTCGGGAAGCGCTGGATGCGATGGATACCTGACCTGCCAGCGGTCAGCTGGCTCCAGTTGGCCGCCTTGCCGCGTCCGAGCGAAGTCACGATATCGAAGCCCGTCACGACGACGACGGGCCGGCCGCGCCGGTCCTTGAGTGAATTGGATACCTTGCTCATCGCGCGACCTCGACCGATTCCAGGAGTGCGGCTCCTGCACCTCGCCAATGCCCAAATCCGGTCACGAGCGTGCTTCGCGATGCAGCCGTACTAGCCGCGTCTGTACTGTCCGCGTAATCGTTTTGATCGTCATCCTCGGCGAATGACGGATAGAACCGACCTTTGGCGATTGAGATCGCTGCCAGTGCAACGCCTGTCAGAAAGTGGGCCTCGATACCGTGTCCGACGACATCGCCGAAGAAGCGGATGTTTTGCACGATTGCTCCATCCCGCTCCAGTCCGCGAACCCAGCCCATTTCGCGCTCCATCGCCGTTTGTACGCCGCTTGCGCCCGAAAGCACGTCGATGGGCGACTGCGAAATTGCCTGCAATTGGTGCGACGTGGTATTAATAAATGCGCCTCGCCCGACGATCGAAATGCTTGTGGCAACAAAAGTTCCATTCGCTCCGCCGCCACACCCTTAACTCGCGCGTACGGGCGAACCCCACGGCTGCGCGCATGGTCGGCTTTTTCGAGGACGATGAATGAGCCGATGCTACCGGGAATGATCCCCCCTCCGGCCGCGACGCGCCGGCGAATGGGTTCGAAGTCGCCGCGCCAGAGGCAATTGCAGAGCTCCAGCGACAGGTGCAGATCATGCCGTTCGGCGTTACATGCGCCACCTACCAGCGCCATATGGCTGGTGCCGTCCCAAATGCGGCTTGCCGCGTCCCGGAATGCAGCCACACCGGCTTGTTCCTCGCCTCTGAACGTGCGGGATGAGTTGGTAACGCCGTGGACGATCGAGATGTTGCCGGCGAGCAGGTTCGATAATTCGCCGAGGTAGAGAGTCGGTCGTAATGATGTCTGCAAGGCCGTAGTCAATGTAGCGGCATTGGGCGCCGCGTCTCCCAGTGCCTTTAAAATTGCAGCGTCGGCATCCGCATCCCGCTCGCCGTTGCCCGCAGCAACCACGAGGTCGGTCGCCGAGAGTAGCTCGGCCTCGCCCTTCAGTTGGGCATCATCGAGTGCAAGACCAGCGGCGTAGACGCCGATCTGTTGCCATCGACCCATCTGACGCAGATCTGCCTTGCTCTGTATCTGGCCCTCGAGGGAGATGCCCGCCAAGGGATGAACCGGGTACGGTGCAAAGGTGGAAGTATCTACATTGACGCGACTCGACCCATTCGAGAGCGCATCCCAGTGCGTCGCGACACCGGAGCCGATGGAACTCACGAGACCGATGCCGGTGATCCAGACTTCGAGTCCCGATTGCAACATCCCGAAATATTGGCCCTGTGTTGCGGCCGCTGTTCTTTGCCACGACTCCATGGCTCGGAGCTTGCGGCCTATCCCCTCGCACAAATCTGATCTGGATCAGGTTCGCCGGCGGAATGGACACAGGCAGCCAGAATAGGCGTGCAGCGGAACATATCACTGCTTCCGGCCAATCAGATACGCCGTCGCCGGCCCCAAGAAGGGCGCCAAAGTCTTGACGGCGATCTCGACCGCCTGGTGGCGGCAACCTGCAAACGCCGCGGCCAAGTAGTTGAGCAAGGCAGGCACGCTTGGCCTCATGACGGATAGCAGGTGGAATTTGCCCGACCTCATGACTTATGAGCCATGCCGCAAGTATTCGCGTCGCGTCCGTGCTGGCCTCCCGCTCCCGTCAACCGGCCGCCTCGCGCGCGCTCACCGCTTTTCGACGGCGATGTCGAGCCAGCCGATACTCGTTGTCGTCGCGTGATCGCCTGGCCGCAGCAGCACGGTCGTCGTCGCAGCTTCGACTACTGCGGGTCCTTCAATGACTTGGCCTGGACCCAGCGCATCGAAGTCATAGACCGCCACCTCACGCCACCCTCCGAGATAGACGCGCCTACTGCCTTGCGGGCCTCCCTGTCCTCGCGCGGGCAGGTCCGGCTCCTGCGGCAGGGCTGACAGTTCACCGATGATGGCGACGCGGGCGTTGACGAGCACCGGCTCCTGATCGGGCAAGCTATAAGTATAGAGCTGTTCATGGCGCGTGTGGAACAACTCGGCCAAGCGCAGCATCAAGTCCGGCGCCTCAAGATCGATGCCGTCGAGCGGCACGTTGATCTCGAAGATCTGCTCACCGTAGCGCATGTCGGCCGAGCGCTGCACACCCACCGTGCCTGTAAACGCTGCCGCGCCGAGACGCCGCCGGCCGTCAGCCTCCATGTCACGGTAGGCCGACTTCAAGGCAGCGACGTCGATCTGGCTGGTGTCGCCGATGTGCGTGCGTGCGAGCTCGTAGCGTACGTCAGAGGCGAGCATTCCCCAGGCCGACATGACCGCAGACAGTCGCGGCACGATCACGCGCGAGAGGTCGAGCTGGCGGGCCACGTCGGTCACGTGCAGCCCAGCCGCGCCACCGAAAGAGAGAATGGCGAAACGGCGGGGATCGACCCCGCGGCGCACGGAGACAAGTCGGATCCCCTCGGCCATCCGCGTGTTGATGACACGCGCAATGCCTTCCGCCGCGACCGTGCGCTCGACGCCGAGAGCCTGCGCCACCCGATCGACGGCAGCTTCGGCCGCCGGTCGGTCGAGCTTGGTGCGCCCGCCAAGGAAGTTGTCGGCATCAAGAAAGCCGAGGACCAGGTTGGCGTCGGTGACGGTCGCCTCCGTGCCGCCGGCGCCGTAGCAGGCGGGGCCCGGCACCGCGCCGGCACTCTCGGGGCCGACGTGCAGCAGGCGCGACCCGTCGACCCGGGCAATCGAGCCACCTCCGGCACCGATTGACGTGATGTCGAGGCTCTGCAGGGCGATGCGCTGTCCGGCAAGGCGTCGGTCCGACGCAATCGCCGCCTCCCCGCCGACGACAAGCGAGATGTCCGTCGAGGTGCCACCCATGTCAAACGGGATCAGGTTGCCGTGACCGAGGAGGCGGGCGGCATAGCGGCTGCCTGCTACGCCTCCGGCCGGCCCCGACAGCACGGCACCAGCAGCCAGTCGCACCGACTCTGCGATTGTGGCAACGCCACCGTGCGACTGGATAATGAGAACTGGGCCCTGGTAGTCGGCATCGCGGAGCCGCACCTCGAGGCGTGTCAGGTAGCGCTCGAGTGCCGGGCCGACGTAGGCGTTGACGACGGTCGTGCAGACGCGGTCGTACTCCTTGATCTGCCGCAGCACGGCTGAGGAAAGCGAGATGTAGACGTCGGGCATGGCGGCTTTGACTGCCTCGGCTGTCATCCGCTCGTGTGCATCGTCGCGCCAGCAGTGCAAATAACAGATCGCGACCGCCTCGACTGCGTCACGCTTCAGATGCGCGATGGCCCGATCGAGTGAGGCCAGGTCGAGCGCAACGTCGATACGACCGTCGGCGCGGATGCGCTCTCGCACACCGAGGCGACGGTTGCGCGGAACCAGCTGCACCGGCGGCGGTTGACGCAAATTGTAACGATCATCCTTCAGCCCCTCGCGCATCTCGATGATGTCGCGGTGACCCTCGGTGGTGAGCAACCCGACCTTGGCACCCTTCTTCTCCAGCAGCGCGTTGGTCGCTACCGTCGTGCCGTGCACGATCCGGTCGGTCTGCTTCAGCATCAGTCCGCGCTCGAGACCAAGCGCCTCGGCGAGACGGTCAAGGCCGACCATGACGCCGAGAGACTGGTCTGCGGGCGTGGATGCCGACTTTGCAGGCGTGACCCGTCCCACGCCATCGACCGCGACGAGGTCCGTGAACGTGCCGCCGACATCGATTCCGATGCGATACATGGCTTAGGCTCCCCTGCGGGCGGTCGGGGTCGACACAAATCCGAGTTCGACGTCACGAGCGCGCTCCTCGGCCGTTCTTAGCTTCGGGTCGCCCCAGCCACCGCCGCCGCCGGAATTGGCATGCAGGACGTCGCCCGGCCGCAGCACCACGCCCGTCTCCTTGGTCTTGAGCGAGCGGTCAGGACCGCTGGCCGATGCGAGCCAGTAGTGATGTGGCTTGCCGTCGGACCCGCCGAGCAGGCCGCAGGCTCCATATTTGACGCCGTCGCCGGCGGTATTGCCGACCGCGAGCTCGGCCGTCTCGATCACCATCTCGAGTTCACCGCCGGGCCCGCCACGATACTGGCCGTCGCCGCCGGAGTCGGGGCGGAACTCGTGGCGGCGGAAGAAGAGGGGAAAGCGCACCTCGTGCACCTCGACCGAGCCGAACTTGATGCCGCCTGCCGCTTGCCATTCGCCCGCGCCCGGCCAGCCATCGCCGGCGATCGAGGCACCGCCGCCCGGCCGTGACTGGAAGAGATGCCAAATGAAAGGCTTGCCCGAACGCGGATCGACGCCCTGGATGGCCATGCGGAAGCGGCGTCCCCACCCCGCCATGGCGCGGTCCGGGCAGGCCGGCGCCAGTGCGCGGATGATTGCCTCGATGATCTCCTGGCCGCAGTGGTTCGTGCAAAGCGTCACCGGAGCGCCGGGGCGCGGCCAGACGATTGTGCCCTCTTTCAGCTTCACCTTGAGCGGGCGGAAGGCGCCATCGTTCTTCGCGGTATCGGGATCGATCAGATACGCCAGCGCAACAACGATAGCCGAGTGCGTGTTGGCATAGGACGAGTTGATGAAGCCGATGACTTGCGGGTGGCTCTCGGTCAGGTCGATCTCGAGGTCGCTGCCCCGCTTCGTCACCCGCGCGCGGATCATGATGTCTTCGAATTTGTGACCGTCGTCATCGAGGTAGGCTTCACCCACATAGATGCCGTCCTTCCAGCCGGAGATGACAGCGCGCACCTGCTGCTCGGCCCCGTCAAGGATGGCCTCGATCGCCGTGTGCGTCGTCGCCGATCCGAACTCGGCGATGAGCTCGTTCATGCGCCGCTCGCCGATCCGCGCCGAGCCGATCATCGCAGCGAGATCGCCTCGGAAGTCGCGGGGGTGGCGGACGTTGAGCACAATCATCTCATGCACATCGTCACGCCGCTTGCCCTGGTCGTAGAGTTTCAGAGGTGGAACGCGCAGACCTTCATGAAAGATCTCGGTAGCGCTCGCGTTGTAGGCGCCGTGGGTGGCGCCGCCGATGTCGGACTGGTGCGACCGGTTGATCGACCAGAACACGTGCCGATCGCCATCGAACACCGGCACGAACGCGGTTAGGTCGGGAAGATGATTTCCGCCCCAATAGGGGTCATTGAGCAAGTAGACATCGCCGGGCTTGATCGATCCCTTGAAAAAGTCGTTGACGGCCTTTGCCGCGAAGGGGAGCGCACCGACGTGGATCGGCACGTGCTCCGCCTGGGCGATGAGGCGTCCATCCGGGTCACAAAGCGCCGTCGAGAAATCTCGGCTCGAGTTCAGGATCTGCGAGTAGGACGTTCGCAGCATCGCCTCACCCATTTCCTCGACGATGGCGCGTAGCCGGTGTTGAACGACCGAGACCGTAATCGGATCGACAGTCATGCTCATAGTGCGCCCCCTTCCACCATCACGCATTATCGGTGCAGAATACTCAGCTGCCAATGCCCCGGCTACGGTGGTCGGGCCACTTCGCAGGATTGGAGCAGTCAACCCCATTCGACCTCGTCCCGCGCGCCGCGATCTGTGCTTGCGAGTCACTGACCCATCGACCTGCGCCTCGCAAGCTGTCCTCAGGCTCGAGGCTGGCGGCTTGGTGGGTCGAAGGTGGCGCAGGTGCTGCTTGCGTTCGCAGCCCTCGCATCGTCGATCGTTGGCTATTGGCCAAGCAGGTACCAGCTTAAGATTGGCTCTCTTTGCAAAGTGTGGTGCTCGCCCAGCTGAGTGCGGCGGCGAGCAGCGCGAGTGATCCAGTCTCGCGATCGGGTGCGTGGTGCCAACCGAGATAGTTCGGGTGGTATTTCGTGGCGACGCCGGATCGACCCCGCAACGATCAAGCTCGACTTGCCAATCCCGAATGTCGACATCGTGCCTCCTAAGTTCTGATGTCGCCCGAGTGGGCCAGACCCTAATCTGTTTGGCCCGCTCGTCTGCATCCGTGCAGATGTTATGGAGCGAGCGGCGAGGAGTAGCATCCATCGGCGCGGAAGTTGACCGACCGATGCAGCCTCCGATGCGAAATCGGCTGATTGTTCGGTGGTGCCGGAGTAAGAGTGCGGTAGATCGTTAATATGAATGAGGGCTTCCCGCCTCATGGTATTGGATGCATCCTACAGCGTCCATCGAGCGTGAGATCAAAAGGAGGAAACTGTGCGGAACCATGGAAACTCGAGCGGCGCCCGCTTGTGCCTCGGTCTTGCCGCAACTGCGCTGACAGTTGCTCTTGCGCCCGCGGCTTCCCAGGCGGCCGACCCAATCAAGATTGGCCATGTAGCCGCGTTGTCGGGGCCATCGGCGCAATCCGGCGAGGCGATTACCCGCGGCCTTACGATCGCGATCGACGAGATCAACGCCAAGGGTGGATTGCTCGACGGACGGCAACTGGTACTTGTGCAGCGAGACGACGAGTCGAGCCCGCCCAAAGGTGTCACCGCCGCGCGCGAACTGATGTCGAACGAGAAGGTCGCGGCGATCTTCGGGGGCATCGATACGCCGGTGGCGCTTGCCAGCGTGCCGATCACCAACAAGGGACCGACCATCTATATGGCGGTGTGGGCCGCCGGCACCGGCATCACCCGCAACGGCGCGACACCCAACTACGCCTTCCGCGTGTCAGCGGTCGACGTGCTGGTCGACGTCAAGCTGCTCGACTACGCATCGAAGAAGTTCGGCTCGAAAAGGCCGGGCCTGATGCTGATCAACAATCCCTGGGGCCAGTCGAACGAAAAGGGATTGGTCGAGGCAGACCAGCAGAACAATGCGGTCGAAATCGCCGGCATTGAGAAGTTCGAGAACAGCGACGTCGATATGGTGCCGCACCTGACGCGGCTGAAGGGTAAGGGCGCCGACTCGATCATCCTGGTGGTCAACACGCCACCCGGCGCACAGATGATGAAATCACGCGAGCGCATGGGCTGGACCGTGCCCGTGGTGTCGCACTGGGGCATCTCGGGCGGCCGCTTTCCGGAGCTTGCCGGGCCGACGGCGGGCGATGCGCACTTTATTCAAACTTACAGCTTCTTCGGCAAGCAGAATGCCACCGGCGAGCGGGTGATGGCCGCGTTGAAAAAGAAATATCCGGCGATCAAGGGGCCCGAGGATGTCTTTGCTCCCGTCGGCACGGCCAATGCCTATGACGCGACGCATCTGCTCGCCTTGGCCATCACACAGGCCGCATCGACCGACGCCGACAAGGTCCGCGAGGCGTTGGAAAACTTGAAGGTCAAGTACGAGGGCCTGATCAAGACCTACGACAAGCCGTTCTCGGCGACGAACCACGATGCGCTGACGCCGGAAGACTACATTATGGTGCGCTACAAGGGCGACCAGATCGTGCCGGCAGAATAGGCGCGAGGCATGCTCATCGGATCGGCGATCGTCTCGGGCCTAGGGCTTGGCAGCATGTACGGGCTGCTGGCGCTCGGCTTCCACGTCACCTATGCCGTGTCCGGAACCGTCAATTTCGCCCAGGGCGCCACTATGATGCTCGGCGCGGTGCTGTGCTTCACGGGTTGGGTGACGTGGGGGTTTCCGCTCGAGGTCGCGATCATTCTTGCGCTCGCGGGCTGCGCTTTGTGGGGCCTGTTCGTCGAGCAGATCGCCGTCAAGCCGTTTGTGAAGACCGGGTCGAATGCTTGGCTGATGGCCACCGTCGCGCTCGGCATCGTGCTCGAAAACCTCGTGCTGTTCACTTTCGGCAAGGACCCGCGCGGCATGCCGGCCGGCAGTTTGACGACCGGCACGATCACGATTGCTGGGGTCAAGACGCAGTGGCTGCAGATCCTCATTCCCATCGTCGGCATTGCGCTGGCGGTCGGTCTGCAGGCGGCATTCACGAAGACGCGTCAGGGCAAGGCTTGGCTAGCCGTCACGCAGAACCCCAGTGCTGCTCGTCTTATGGGCATTAACGTGGAGCATGTGGCGAGCGGCTCGTTCATGCTGGCGGGATTGCTGGCCGGCGTCGCCGGAATCCTGATCGCACCGCTGTTCTCGGTAACGGCGAGCATGGGCACCGTGTTCGGCATCAAGGCCTTCGCGGTGGCGATCCTGGGCGGCATCGGCAGCGCCTGGGGCGTCGTGCTCGCCGGCTTCGTCTACGGCCTCGGCGAGGCTCTGATCACAGCGCTGCTCGGCTCGAGCTACACTCAGATCGTGACGTTCTCGCTGGTGATCCTGGCACTTGCCATCTCACCCAACGGGCTGTTCGGCCGCGCGGAAGTGAAGAAGGTATGACGGCCTCGACGTGGATCGGTGCGCTTGTTGGCGCCGCTGTGGTCGCCTTGATCGGGTTCTATGGCTCGAACTATCAGCTCTTCATCCTGGCGACGGTGGCGCTGACCGCGATGGTCGGGGTTGGCCTCAACATCCTTGTTGGCCTGACCGGCCAGATCTCGCTCGGTCAGGCAGCCTTCTTCGCAATCGGTGCCTACGTCGTCGGCATTGCGACCACAAATTACGGGATCAGTTTTTGGGCGGCACTGCCGCTGGCAGGCCTCGTGTCTGGCCTCATCGGCACGCTGCTCGCGATCCCCGCCCTGCGCGTGCGCGGCCCCTATCTCGCGATGCTGACCATCGCCTTCGGCTTCATTGTCGAGCAGGTGGCGGCGGAATGGGTGGGCCTGACCGGCGGTTGGAACGGCCTGTCCGGTATCGACACGCCAAGTTTCATGGGTATTGCTCTGGCTGAGCGCGGGATCGCGTTTCTGGCGCTGGTCCTCACGATGCTGACGCTGTTGTTCTATGTGCGCCTCAGCCGCAGCACCTGGGGCCAGGCCATGCGCGCAGTGCGCGACAGCGAGACGGCCGCCCAATCGATCGGCTTCAATCCAGTGGTGGTCAGGACAGCGGCGTTCACGATCGCCGCGATCATAGCCGGTATCGCCGGCGGCGTGTTCGCGGTCCTCAATACCTACATCAGCCCGGAATCGTTCCCATTCACACAATCGATCCTGTTCCTGCTTGCGGTGATGATCGGTGGCGCCGAATACGCCATAGGCCCGATCATCGGCGCGGTGATCGTGGTTCTGCTGCCTGAGTTGTTGTCATCGCTGGCGCAATATCGATTGCTATTCGTTGGCCTGCTGCTGTTGCTGGTGCTGCGGCTAGCACCGGGAGGCTTCGCCAGCCTGCTCGCCGGGCGCAGGTTGGGTCAAGCCCCCTTGCGCGACGCGGCACCGCACGTGAACGTTGGGTCGCGCCAAGCGCTTGACCCAACCTACATGTTCGATGCCCCACAGCACGCCGGCATCGAAGCAAAGGACCTGTCGATCCACTTCGGCGGCGTGCGGGCCGTGAACGGGCTCACCTTTGACGCCCGGGCCGGCGCAATCACGAGCCTGATCGGTCCCAACGGTGCCGGCAAGAGTTCCGCGCTCAACCTCATCTGCGGGTTCTACTCCCCAGAAGGCGGCCGCGTGTTAATCGGCGGCCACGACATCACGGCGGCCAATCCGCACACGATTGCAAGGGCCGGACTCGCGCGCACCTACCAGACGACCCAGCTGTTCGGTCAGATGTCCGTCCTCGACAATGTGATCGTCGGCCTCGGGCGGGGCAAGCTGCGGCCCCTCGATCTGGCTTCGACCTCCCATCTGCGCGAGAGCGGCACGGCAGCGCGCGCGCTGCTCGCATTCGTCGGCTATCGTGGGCCGCTCGATGTTGCCGCCGCATCGCTGCCGCATGTCGACAAGCGCCTTGTCGAAATTGCTCGCGCACTGGCCCTGCGACCCGGCGTCATTGCGCTCGATGAACCGGCTGCCGGCCTCGATCACGAAGACACCCAACGGTTGGGGCAGCTGCTGCGCAAGCTCGCAAACGCAGGCCTCGCCGTCATCCTGGTCGAGCACGACATGAGCCTCGTCATGTCGATCAGCGATCATGTCGTCGTGCTCGATGCCGGTGCCAAGATCGCTGAAGGCGCCGCGCAGGATGTGGCCCGTGACCCGCTGGTGCTCAAGGCCTATCTGGGCGATGGCTCGGCCCGTGACCGCCAGCGGCGCAAGCCACTCCTGCCGGATGCGGCGGTCATCCTTTCGGCCCGCGGATTGGCATCGGGCTATGACGCGATCAATGTCATGAAGGATATAGATATCGAGGTCCGGCAGGGCGAACTCGTTGCCATTCTGGGCGCGAATGGCGCCGGCAAGTCGACCTTGATGCGGGCGCTCGCCGGGCTCAATCGGCCGATCGGCGGCGAGGTGCTGCTGCTTGGCAACCGCATTGACGCGCGCAATGCTACCGACATCGCTGGACTCGGGCTTTCGCTTGTCCCTGAAGGCCGTCAAGTGTTCCCCGAACTCAGCACCATCGACAATCTTCGACTCGGCGGCATGCGGCACGATGCTGCCAGCCTGGAAGCCGACGTTGAGCGCATGCTGGTGCGCTTTCCAAGGCTCAAGGAGCGTCGCGACAGTCGCGGCGGGCTTCTGTCGGGCGGCGAGCAGCAAATGCTGGCGATTGCTCGCGGACTTGTTGCGCGTCCAAAGGTCCTGATGCTCGATGAGCCATCGCTTGGTCTGGCTCCCCTATTGGTGGCCCAGCTCTACGATCTGATCGAGGAGTTGCGCGACGCCGGGCTCACCATTCTTCTTGTCGACCAGAACGCCGAGCAGGCCCTATCGGTGGCAGACAGGGCCTACATCCTGCAATCAGGTCGCGTGGTTCGCGCCGGCACGGCGGCGGAGCTGCGCGCCGATGAAACAATTGCCAGCACCTATCTGGGCGTGCAGGCTGTAGCCGAAGGATAACGCCGGGAGGCTGACGACTGTGGACCTCATTCTTCGCAAAGCACGTGTACTGGGCGCCGAACAGAACATTGTCGACATCGGCATCGACAGGGGCCGGATTGCCGTCATACAGGCCAACCTGCAAGCCAGCGGAGAGACGATCGATCTCGACGGGCGGCTGGTGACGCCGGGCCTGATCGAGACGCACATCCATCTGGACAAGTCGGGCATCCTCGATCGCTGCCGGGCCGAGCGCGGCGATCTCGATGAGGCGATCCAGGAGGTCGCCGCCCAGAAGAAGCTGTTCACCGCAGAGGATGTTTACGTGCGTGCCAAACGCACGCTAGAGCGATGCATCCTGCAAGGCACGACCCACATGCGCACCCAGTTGGAGGTCGATCCCGGCATCGGGCTGCGCGGCCTCGAAGGCGTCCGCCAGCTGATTGACGAGTACAAGTGGGCGATCGACATCGAGATCTGCATCTTCCCGCAGGAGGGGCTGCTCAATAATCCCGGCACCGACGAGCTGATGGTGGCGGCCCTGAAGAACGGCGGCCGGGTGGTCGGCGCCGCGCCCTACACCGACTCGGATCCCCACGGCCAGATCGACCGCATCTTCGGGATGGCGCGCGAGTTCGACATCGACATCGACATGCACCTGGACTTCGGGCCGGACCCGGATGACCTCGACCTGCTCTACGTCTGCGAGCTGGCTGAGCGCTTCAAGTGGGGCGGCCGCGTCACCATCGGCCACGTCACCAAGTTGTCGGCGGCCACGCCCGACAAGTTCGAGGCCTGCGCCAAGCGGCTGGCCAACGCCGGCGTCGCCTTGATCGTGCTGCCCTGCACCGATCTCTATCTGATGGGCCGGCACATGACGCACGGCGTGATGCGCGGTGTGACGCCGTCGCACAAGCTGTTGCGCCACGGCGTCAATTGCGCGCTTTCGACCAACAATGTGCTCAACCCGTTCACGCCGTTCGGCGACTGCTCGCTGATCCGCCAGGCCAACGCCTATGCCAACATCTGCCAGGTCGGCTCGAAGCATGACACCCGCGAATGCCTGAACATGATTACCACGCGGTCGGCCAAGCTCATGAACCTCAAGGACTATGGCCTGCAGATCGGCGGGCCCGCCGATCTCGTGGTGCTCGATGCGGCCGGCCCTGAGCAGGCGATCGCCGAGCTGGCGCCGGTGCTATACGCCTTCAAGCGGGGCATGAAGACCGTGACGCGGGCGGTGCCGACGCTGCATCGGCCGCACTGATGTCGGGGAACAAGCGAATGTCCGATTCCGACCTGCCGCACGACCCGCTCGGCGCGTTCTGCCGCGACAATCACGTGGCGCGGCGCGGATACGGCAGAGGTCCGCTCAGGGGGCTGACCTTCGCCGCCAAGGACCTCTTCCACATCAAGGGCGCGGTGACCGGCTTCGGCAGCCCGGAATGGCTGCGCAGCCATGCTCCCTCGACGCACACGGCGCGGGCGGTGAAGCTGCTCCTCGACGCCGGCGCCGATATGATCGCCAAGGCGCACTGCGACGAGCTCTGCTACAGTTTGACCGGCGAGAACGTGCACTACGGGCCCCCACGCAACGTGAACGCAGCCGGGCGCATTACCGGCGGCTCGTCGAGCGGTTCCGCCGCAGCGGTGGCCGGCGGGCTGGTCGACTTCGCGATCGGCTCGGACTGCGGCGGGTCGATACGAATTCCGGCAAGCTATTGCGGCATCATCGGCCTGCGCCCCACCCACGGCCGCGTGCCGCTGGACGGTGCGGTGCCGTTCGGGCCGAGCTTCGACGTCGCCGGCTGGTTCGCGCGCGACGCGGACGTGTTCGAGCGGGTCGGCCGGGTGCTGCTGCGCGACAACGCGCGACCGCAGCGGCCACGGCGGGTGCTGGTGGCGCGGGACGCGTTCGAACTCGTCGACCCGCAGGTGGCAGCGGAGCTGGCGCCAGCAGTTGAGCGCCTGAAAGCGCTGGCCGCAACCTCGATTGATGTGACGGTCGCCCCTGAAGGCCTGCCGGAGTGGTTCGAGGCGTTCCGCACCATCCAGGCCGCCGAGATCTGGCAGAGCCTCGGCGCCTGGCTGACCGCGCAGAAACCCGCCCTCGGTCCAGGCGTCAAAGAGCGCCTCGAATGGGCGGCAACCGTGACGCCGGCCATGCGGGCGCAGGCGGACAAACGCCGCGCCGCGATCCGCAGCCGGCTCACCGAACTGCTGACACCGGGTGATATGTTGTGCCTGCCGACGTCGCCGCGGGCGGCGCCGCCGGTCGGCACGCCGACCGACAAGATCGAGGTCGAATACCGCCATCAGGCCATGTGTCTGCTGTGCATCTCCGGGCACACGGGGTTGCCGCAGATCAGTTTGCCGCTTGCCCGTCACGAGGGCTTGCCGCTGGGCTTGTCGGTGATCGGCCGGCACGGCACCGACATCGATCTGATTGGTGTGGCGCAGCGGCTGATTTGAGGTTCAACCTTCGCAGGTTGGGTTAGGCGCCCTCTTGCGCCGCAACCCAACAACCTTGCGCCCCCGTGGGATGTTGGGTTACGCGCCGAAGTGGCGGCGCCAACCCAACCTACGCCCGCCGATGCCGGCTTAACAATCGAGCGTGTTCTGCCGCTCCCAGTCGGTCAGGTGGCGGCAATACTCGTTCCACTCGGCGTGGCGCAGCTTGAGGTAGGACGCCACAGTCGCCTCGCCGAGCGCTGACTTCAACACCGTCGAGTTCTCCAGCTTGCGCAGGGCATCGAGCAGGTTGAGGGGCAATTTCTTGGCGTCCGTCACGGTGTGGCCTTCCGTATACATATCGATATCGAGGCGGGCGCCGGGATCGCGCTTCGACCGCATGCCGTCGAGACCGGCCGCGAGCAGGCCGGCCTGCAGGAGGTAGGGGTTGGTGGCGCCGTCGGCGAGGCGGAACTCGAAGCGTCCCGCATCGGGAATGCGAATCATGTGGGTGCGGTTGTTGCCGCCGTAGGTCACCGTGTTCGGCGACCAAGTGGCACCTGAGATCGTGCGCGGCGCATTGATGCGCTTATAGGAGTTGACCGTCGGGTTCGTCAGCGCACAAAGCGCATCGGCCGAGTGTATGAGGCCGCCAATGAAATGGTAGGCCGACTTGGAAAGTCCCATCTCATCCTTGCCGTCCTCGAACACGTTCTTAGCCGTTTTGGTCGACCACAGCGAAACGTGAGCGTGGCAGCCGTTTCCAGTCAGGTTGACGAACGGCTTCGGCATGAAAGTGGCGCGAAGCCCGTGCTTCTCGGCGATCGACTTGGCCATGAACTTGAAGAAGGCGTGCTTGTCGGCGGTACGTAGTGCCGTGTCGTATTCCCAGTTCATCTCGAACTGGCCGTTGGCATCCTCGTGATCGTTCTGGTACGGCCCCCAACCGAGCGTGATCATCGCATCACAGATCTCTTTGATGATCTCGTAGCGACGCATCAGCGCCTGCTGGTCGTAGCAGGGTTTGACTTGGCGGTCCGCATCGTCGGACACCTGCAGGCCGTCGCGGGTGATGAGGAAATACTCGCACTCGACGCCGGTCTTCATCTCGTGACCGTCGCTGGCGGCATCGGCAATCAGCCGCTTGAGTATCTGTCGCGGGTTCTGCTCGACCGGTTTGCCGCCCATGAAGAGGTCGCCGGTGACCCAGGCCACCTCGGGCTTCCACGGCAGCTGCATGACAGTATCCGGATCGGGCATGACGAGGACGTCGGGATTGGCCGGCGTCATGTCGAACCAGGCCGCGAAGCCAGCGAAGCCGGCACCGGCCTTGGCTACGACCTCGATGGCGGTTGCCGGCACGATTTTGGCCCGCATTGTGCCGAACAGATCGACGAAGGAGATCAGGAAATACTTGACGCCATTGCCCTTCGCAAATTTCTCCAGTGACATGCTTGCTCCCTTCGGTCGCGAAAAAAAGTAGCGAATGGCCAATAGCCAGTAGCCAGTAGGGCCCATTGGCATGTATTGGCTATTGGCCATTGGCTATTCGCTCCTTCTTCCCGGTATCCAATCCGTACCCGCCAGCGGCACCTGCGCCATGGCGGCGGCCTCGACCGTCAACGCGACAAGATCCTCGGGCTCGAGATTGTGCACGTGGCTCTTGCCGTTGGCACGCGCGATGGTCTGGCATTCTAGCGTCAGCACCGAGAGATAGTTCGCGAGCCGCCGGCCGGCGGCAATCGGATCGAGGCGTTTGGTCAGCTCCGGATCCTGCGTGGTGATGCCGGCCGGATCGCGCCCCTCGTGCCAGTCGTCGTAGCTGCCGGCGGTGGTGCCGAGCTTGCTGTACTCGGCCTCCCAGCGCGGATGATTGTCGCCGAGCGCGATCAGCGCCGCCGTACCGATCGAGACCGCATCGGCGCCGAGCGCCAGGGCCTTGGCAACATCGGCGCCGTTGCGAATGCCGCCCGAGACGATCAATTGCACCTTGCGGTGCATGTCGAGTTCCAGCAGTGCTTTCACTGCAGGCCGGATCGCCGCCAAGATCGGGATGCCGCAATGCTCGATGAACACCTCCTGGGTCGCGGCGGTGCCGCCCTGCATGCCGTCGAGCACCACCACGTCGGCGCCGGCCTTAACCGCCAGTGCCGTGTCGTAGTAGGGCCGCGCCGCTCCGATCTTGACGTAGATCGGCTTTTCCCAGTCGGTGATCTCGCGCAGCTCATGAATCTTGATTTCGAGGTCGTCGGGGCCGGTCCAATCAGGGTGCCGGCAGGCGGAGCGCTGGTCGATGCCCTGCGGCAGCGTGCGCATCTTGGCGACCCGCTCGGAGATCTTCTGGCCGAGCAGCATGCCGCCGCCGCCAGGCTTGGCGCCCTGTCCAACGACCACCTCGATGGCATCGGCTTTGCGTAGCTGGTCCGGCTCCATGCCGTAACGCGAGGGCAGATACTGGTAGACGAGGAGTTTAGAAGCTGCGCGTTCTTCCGCAGTCATGCCGCCGTCGCCGGTGGTGGTCGAGGTGCCGGCTGCCGAGGCACCGCGCCCGAGCGCCTCCTTGGCCGGTCCCGACAGCGAGCCGAAGCTCATCCCCGCAATGGTGATCGGAATCTTGAGCTCGATAGGCGTCTTCGCGAACCGGCTGCCAAGCACGACGTTGGTGCCGCACTTCTCGCGGTAGCCTTCGAGCGGGTAGCGGCTGATCGAGGCGCCGAGAAACAGCAGGTCGTCGAAATGCGGCAGCTTGCGTTTCGCGCCGAAGCCGCGGATGTCGTAGATGCCGGTGGCAGCAGCCCGATGAATCTCGGCGATCGCGGCACGGTCGAATGTCGCGGACTCGCGCGGCGGGGTGTGGATCCAACGCTCTTTGTCGTTACCCACTATGCTGCTCCGGGGTCGGGAGAATCGGGCGCCCAAAGCACGTCGAGCCTGAATGTATGAGCCTCGAATGGTGGTGCCGCAATCGACTGGTCATCCTTGAACGCCGCCGCCAGAAGCCACTTGCCATTCGTCAGCTGAAGGACCTCGAGCGTCTTTGCAATAGGGTCGACATACCAACAATGACCGACACCGAACTGGGCGTAAACCGCGAGCTTGTCGGTCCGGTCGATGGCCTGGGTCGAAGGCGAAATGATCTCGGCGATCCAGTCAGGCGGCGTTTCGATGTAGGCCGTCGACGGAAAGGGTGTGAGCCGCTCCTTCCGCCAACCCGCAAGATCGGGGACGACAACATTCGGTCCAAGATGCAACTCGGGTTCGACCATGAAGATCCAACCACCCGGTCCACCGCGGCCACGCCCGAAGGGCATTGTGATTTCTGAACCGAGCTGGTTGGCGGCGACACTATGCCTTGGCGCCGGGCGCGGATGAGCATGCAGCACGCCGAAAATGATCTCACCGACCATATTGGCCGGCAGCGCCTCGAGATCAGCATAGGTTGCAGTGCGTGACTTCGATTTCAGCATGATGCTCAGGGTGTCAGTAAGATCCCAGATTGTCGATGTGGAAATTGTACAGCTTACGGGCCGAACCATACCGCGTGAACTGGTCGACCGACACCTCGGGCCCGATGCCGGCCGCGTCGAGCAACCGGCGCAGCTTCACCCGATGATTGTCGCGCATGTCCTTCTTGATGCAGTCGGTGCCGAGGCTTTTCACCTTGCCGCGCACGAACAGCTTGGCTTCATAAATTGAATCGCCGAGCGCGTCGCCGGCGTCACCCAGCACGACAATCGTTCCGGCTTGCGCCATGAAGGCCGCCATGTGGCCGATCGATCCTTTCACCACGATGTCAAGCCCGCGCAGCGAGATGCCGAGGCGCGACGACGCATTGCCGTCGATGATCAATAGCCCGCCGCAGCCGGTGGCGCCGGCCGCCTGCGACGCATCGCCCGTCACATGCACGCACCCGGACATCATGTTCTCGGCGACGCCGGTCGAGGCATTGCCGTTGATCGTGACATGCGCGTGCATGTTCATGCCGGCGCAGTAGTAGCCGACGTGACCGTCGATCGTAACGTCAAGCTTGCTCTTCAGGCCGGCCGCCAGCGCATGCGCGCCGTTGGGATGGATGATCTGGTAGTGTCCGCTGGTCGCGGCGTGCAGCTGCTCGTTGATCGAGCGCACGCTGAGCTTTGTGCAATCGAGCGCGATCGTGTTCGGCAAGTGTGGCTGAAGCTTGCTGGCCTTGCTGTCAGCGGCCATACTTCAGCTCCGCGTCCAGGCGTAAACGGTGGCCGGCGCAGGCTCCCAGATCTTGGCGCCATCGATCCCCGGCAGACCCGAGAGGGCGCGAAACTCGGAACCGAAAGCCACCCAATCATCGGTCTCGGCCATCACTGCCGGCTTGCAGGCGATCGGATCGCGCAGCACCGCGAAGCCGTCCCGCGTGCCGACGACGAAGGTGTAGAATCCGTCGAGGTCGTCGAGGGCATGTTCCAGCGCCTCCTTCAGGCTGTCGCCCTCGCGCATGCGCCAGGCCAGATAGGCGGCCGCCACCTCGCTGTCGTTCTCGGTCTGGAAGCGCTCACCCCGACGCTTCAAGGCCTCACGCAATCGGTTGTGATTGGACAACGATCCATTGTGCACGAGACAGGTGTCATTGCCGGTGGAGAAGGGGTGCGAACCGGCCACCGTGACCGCAGAATTCGGTTGCCATGCGGGTATGGCCGATCGCATGTGTGCCGGCTCGTTTCGCCAGGCCCAGGTCCCGGGCGATCCTGTCGGGATCGCCGATGCCCTTGAAGATCTCGATCGCCGAGCCCTGAGAAAGAATGTTGGCACCGTCGACATTGTCGATCAGCCAGCGCCGTGCCGCCTCGCCGTCGCCTGCGATCTTGAACACCGCGTGATCGCCGTTGCGCTCGACGTGAACGGCAACGCCCATGGCCTTGGACAGCCGTTCGGCTACCTGGTCCCAGTCCAGGTCGTCACCGCTCGGTGCGGCACAGACTTTTGTCGTGCCCGCTTCCACGTCGCCATAGACGGCAAAGCCCGCGCTATCGGGCCCGCGGCTGCACATCTCCGACAACATGGTCGCCGTCAGCGCACCAAGCCGTTCCTCCAACGCGGGATTCTTCAGGAACAGTCCGACGATCCCGCACATGTGCGTTGCCCTCCGAAGTCAGATAGCCGCGCGAATGTGCGCATGGGGCCGGAAGCTGTCAATCCGATTTCAAATATTTTTCTCTACAGGAAAATACGCAAATCACGGGCTCGAGGCTTCCTCGGCCTGATAGGAGACGATCACCGAGATATAGCGCGCTGGCAAACGGCGCAGCTCCTCCGGACCGTGCGGCGCCTCGGCATCGAAGAACAGACTGTCGCCGGGTTTCAGGACGTAGCTGCGGTCGGCGTGACGGTAAGCGACTTCGCCAGCCAGCATATAGATGAACTCATAGCCGGCATGCTGGAACACGGGGTAGGAATCTGAAGTCTCATCGAGAGTTATCAAGAACGGCTCGATCTTGAGCGGGCTGCGCAGGGAGTGGCCAAGCAGCTCGTAGCGGTGTCCGGCCCGCGTGCCGCGCCGATCGATCACCAGCCCGCGCCCTTTCCTGACATACGTCGCATCGAACTTGCGGTCGTAGCGCGCAAATAGAGCCGTCATAGGCACGTTGAGCGCGGTCGCCAGCGACTGCAGCGTCGCCAGCGACGGCGAGGTCTGGCCGTTCTCGATCTTGGACAGCATGGCGATCGACAAACCGGCGGCCTGCGCCAACTCGGACGCGGTCATACTGACAGCCTGGCGCAGCGCACGAAGCTGTGCGCCGACGGCTTCCAGCAGTAGCCGATCCTCACGCTGGCCCGCTACTGTCTCGCTCACCGCTCCGGTTCCCATCCCTTGTCGCGTCATCAAAACATAGTCCCACCATGTTGGACGCTCGTCCAGGCACACTCTGCCGGCGACATCCGCCCGAGACGGATAATTGCGCTCAGCCTCATCCGCCGACCCGCAATTGCTGCCGGACTTCCAGGTCCCGAACTTTGGACTGGATCAACTCAGCTATCCAGGGTACCCAAGAGTTAATCCGACTACCGAGCGACCCAAGAACTTGACCCAAACCTTCCGTCAGAAACGCCACCGAATCACTAGGTCTCTCGTTTGCTGTCCGGATAAGAAGCAAACAGTTCATCAACGCTGCCGTCACAATGGGCGTCTTGAAGAACTCCGCGCTCAAACTCGCTGACAGGGACCGACATATGCAAAAATTGGTGTTCTGCTGATGCCCCGACAGCGTACCCTGCGGCGCGACAATTAATGTGCGAGGGCGTTCTCGCCCGGACTGTCGCGTTGTAGTATCCGATCAGCCGTCTTGCAGTGTCATCGCAGCCAAGTCAGAAGTTACGTGGCGACAACCATCACATTGGGCGCCGAACAGGCACCCAGTCTCTCAACGTTCCGCCGAGCGTCGATCGCCGGCTATCGAACCTATCGCGTCACGGTTCGGCAAGTGTTCCTTGATCGACAGCTATCGGGGGCTGGAACTGTCGGCGCGCCCGTGGCGACCTCTTCGTCGAAGTTGACCGATGTCGTCGAAAAAGTCTCCGGCCTGATCGACGGGGTTGTCGTCATTGGTTGGCAGGCGATCTCACCCGGACTTGTCGCGGTGCCCGCCGCTGGCAAGCTCGACACTAACGCAACTGGCAGCTCAACGCCGAGGTCTCGCCGCAGCCCGTGAGCATACCACCCATACCAAGCGCACCTCTTGAGCGGTCAAGCCGTGAGCCGGTCGTGCCATATGGGCTTTAGCCATTCGAGCACAACGAGCACCAGCGCGCCGGCTGCAAGCGTCACCGCCAGGTCGTCCCAGTGCAGAGGCCCGAAACGAAAGAACCCGCTGGCGAGCGGCCAAAGCAGAGACACGCCCAACATCAAGACGACGAAAAGGAGCACCCATGCCAGTGCCGGATTTGGTCGGCGGATTGCCGCAAGCAGGGAGGCGCTGAATGAGCGGTTTATGAATATTAGGCTGACAATAGTCATGACCAAAGAAAAGAAGGCGAGGGCACGTAATTCCGGGTCCGGCATGCCTCGCCGGTTGCCAATCACGAAGATGGTCGCGACGAGAGCAAACGCGAAAGCGCCTTGCAGAAGGCTCCAACCTATCAGGTGCCTCGAGAACAGCGGCTCATCGGGGGATCTTGGTCGGCGCCCCATGATATCATCCTCCTCGGTCTCCGCCTCGAACACGAGGGAGCACGTCGGATCGATGACCATCTCCAGAAACGCGATGTGCACCGGCCCGAACAGAATGGGCAGGCCGAAGAGCAGAGGCAGCAGAGCCAAGCCTGCGATTGGCACGTGCACCGCGAATATGAAGCCCATTGCCTTGCGCAGGTTGTCGTAGATCCGGCGGCCAAGCCGGACGGCGGTCACAATCGAGCCGAAATCGTCGTCGAGGAGCACGATCGAGGATGCCTCGCGGGCCACGTCCGTCCCGCGTCCACCCATAGCTATGCCGATATGAGCTGCCTTGAGAGAAGGTGCGTCATTGACGCCGTCACCCGTCATCGCCACGATCTCGCCATTCGCCTTGAGAGCATTGACGATGCGCAGCTTCTGCTCTGGCATGATGCGCGCAAACACGGTCGCAGTGCGCAGGCGGAAAGCCAACTCGGCTTCGCTCATGTGCTTGAGTTCCTCGCCTGTCACGAGGTCTTCTGAATCGATGCCGGCTTGGCGGGCGATGGCTCTGGCGGTTGCCGGGTAGTCGCCGGTAATCATGACCAATTTGATGCCGGCGGTGTGGCATTCGCGCACAGCAGCAGGCACACTCGCGCGCAGCGGATCGGCCAAGCCAATGAGGCCCAAGAGCTCGAAGGCGAAATCGTGCCGCAACTCCGGCCAAGCGGTTCCAGTGAAATTGGCGCGGGCAACGCCCAATACGCGAAGTCCCTCGGCCGCCATGGTGTCGGCCGCCTTATTCAACGCGGCGCGATCGGCGGTGTCGAGACGACAAAGATCGGCGATTGCCTCGGGGGCGCCTTTGGTTGCGACAACGAATTTCTGTGGCGACGCAGCTGACTGCCAGACATGCGACATGGCGAGGAGATCCGGGCGAAGTCCATAGGTGTGAACGAGCTTCCAGTCCGGTCCATGCAGATGCCCGGTCGCGCCAAGACGCTCCCGGCCGAGTTCGTGAAACGCCTTCTCCATGGGGTCGAAGGGATCGGGAGAGCTGGCAAGTACGCCGAACTCGACCAACCCGTGGAACTCATCGGGTATCTTTGCGCCTGACGCCTCGCGGGGTCGGAGCACTGCTCCGCTCTTGAGCCGCAGCTCCGCAACGGACATTCGGTTCTCGGTCAGCGTACCGGTCTTGTCGGTGCACAATACGGTTGCGGAGCCCAGCGTTTCAATTGCTGCGGCTCGCCTCGTCAGGACACGCGCCCGCGAGATCCGCCATGCCCCCATCGCCATGAATACAGCCAGTACGACTGGAAACTCTTCGGGCAGCATCGACATGCCAAGCGCGATGCCGGCCAGCATGGCCTCGAGCCAACCGCCACGCAGGGAGCCATAGAGCAAGACTGCCAGGACGCTCACGGTGCCCCCGACCATGGCGAATACCCGCACGAGCCGTTGGGTCTGGGCCCGCAGCCGCGGCGCCTCCGTCTCCAATGTGCTGAGCGACTGGCCGATCTTGCCGATCTCGCTCAGGGGGCCGATCGCGGTCACTTCGCCTATTGCGGACCCGCGCACGACCAGCGAGCCGGAAAATACGCACGGAAGGTCGTCGCCACCTGGTCGATAGTCGCCCGACAATCTCGGCGATTCCGCAGCTACCTTGCGGACGGGTACGGACTCACCCGTAAGCAGCGATTCGTCCGTCTGCAAGTCGTGACTTTGAACGAGCACAGCGTCGGCCGGTACCCGGTCTCCCTCGCCGAGCACGACGAAATCGCCGCGCACAACTTCCCGTCCAGCGATACGTTTGCGCTTACCATCACGTATGACGAGTGCTCGCGGACTCGTGAGGTCGCGTAGCGCCTCGAGAACTCTCTCGGTGCGGCTTTCTTGAACGACCGTGATCGTGACAGACATTGTCGCAAAGGCGAGCAGGATCAGCGCTTCCGCGAGGTCGCCCAGTAACAGGTACACCAGACCGCCGCCGAGCAGCAGGGCGAGCATTGGTTCACGCAAAACCTCAAGGGTGATACGGAGCGTTGTCCGCTGATCGGGCCTAGGCAGCTCGTTGTAACCTTCATTCTTCTGCCTAACTCGAACGTCTGCGTCGCTGAGGCCGAGCATTGAAGCAGCCGACAGTGGATCGTTTCCCATTTAGACCTTGTCTGCTAGTGGCAATCGGATCGCAATGGAGGTGATCATCGTGCATTGGCATTGCGCGGCAATCCACCATGCCAATGACGACATCATGGACGGATTCGGAGCCGGTGAATTGGCGCTCGTCGTGGGGCGTCGCGGACATGTCATCTGATCGCAGGTTATCGTTGTGTTCGCGCGCGGATACGGTGCCAAACGATCCCGAAGGCCGTTGCCGGCACTATGAGCCATTGTGCGAGCGGCGATGCGCCGGTTCCGAGCCACGGAGCGATTGGCATCAATTCCGAATAGGTCCAGCTCTTTCGCACGGCCGTGTTCAGCCATTCACTGTAGACGGTGTAGGTGACACCAATCAGGACAGCGCCTATTGCCACGATAGCATACCGTTTCGCTGGCCAAACCGGATCGGCGAACAGCAGGAGCCCAGCGAGAAGCGCAAGGGCTGCGATCAATACGTCGCCAGCCGTGCAATGGACCACCGCGAAGGCGATGTCTGGCCATGTGCCTGACCGCCAGATTGTGAAAAGTGGTAGTTGCACCATTTCCCAAAGAAAATGGAGCATCGCCGAGAGGGCCAGATAGGTTCTGATCGGCCCAAGCCAATCCGGTGTCGGTTCCACAGCGTGCATGGCAAGCGGGCCCTCTCGTAATGCTCAGGCGATGTCGCCTTTCGCTCCCGTGGTCTTGGCCTCAGCACCACCCTGAAGTCCCTGACGCCGCGCCCCGCCAATTCCAAGAAGCGCCGAGCCGGAAACTAGATTGACCACGCCAAAAGCGGTCCTTGGCAATTCGGCCATCGCGGTATCAGCGAGCAGTGCCGACAGCAGTCCCTGTGTGAGACCCATTTGCAGACCCCAGTTGGATCGTGACTACTTCCCTGCATCGGTTAGATGGAGGGCAGGATACCGGCACTCGAGATCCGACCCGATCACACCCGGCGGTGCTGCACAAGCAGGCGAAGGTCGAGGCCGACATGCGTGTCGCGCGGCACGTAACTCGCATGGGATGGGCAAGCTGCTCGCCCGCGGCTCTGTCAACGGGACGGCTCCGGTCGCGCAAGAGCGCGGCCGCCGAGCACGACGAAGCCGACGAGAGATACGGCGGTGAACGCAGCCCCGGTAAGGAACGTCGCTTGCGGGCCGATCCAATCCCATAAGGCGCCGGCGATGATGCTCGCGGCAAGCAGCGCCAGCCCGGTCAGCATATTGTACATTCCGAAAGCGGTACCGCGCAGCTCGGCGGGTGCGGCGTCGGCGATGAGCGCGGTCAGCAGACCCTGGGTGAAGCCCATGTGCAGGCCCCATAGTGCTACGCCGATCATTACGCCGCCCACGCCGGACGAGAGCGCCAGAACGAGGTCGGCAATGACCAGGAAGGCGAGGCCGACGACAAGGACCTTCAGCCGACTGCCGTTGTCGGACAGCACGCCAGCGGGATAGGCGGCGAGAGCATAGACGAGGTTCATGACGACCATTACGGCCGGAACAAGCATCACAGGCAGTCCCGTCGACTGGGCTTTGAGTAGCAGGAAAGCCTCGCTGAAGCGCGCCAGCGTGAACACCATGGAAACGGCGACGACAGACCAGTATCCACCGCCCAGGCGCTTGAGTTCGTCCCGGCTCAGCGGCGATCGGACTTGCCGCAGGCCCGGCGGTCGATCCGGCTCCTGCACGCCGAAGATCATAAAGGCCATCGCCAGGAAAGCCGGAATGGTGGCAAACCAGAACACCGCCGTAATGTTGCTGGCGAACAGCCACATGAGCAGGATCGCGAGCAGCGGCCCGGCAAACGCGCCGATCGTGTCCAGCGACTGACGCAGACCGAAGCTCGCGCCGCGCAAGTGCTCGGGGCTTATGTCGGCTATCAGCGCGTCACGTGGCGCCCCGCGAATACCCTTGCCGATGCGGTCGATAAACCGTGCCGCTATCAGCCATCCCATCGTGGAAGCCAGCGGGAACACGGGCTTCGTGAAGGCGGCCAGACCATAGCCGATCACGGCCAGGAGCTTGCGCTTACCGAGCTTGTCGCTGAGTGCCCCCGAGAAGATCTTGACGATGGCCGAGGTTGCTTCTGCGATGCCCTCGATGATGCCCACGGTCAGGGTTGAGGTGCCCATTACCGTCACCAGGTAGATGGGCAGGAGAGCATGAATCATCTCCGAGGAGACATCCATCAGCAGGGAGACCAAGCCGAGCGCCCAAATACCCGGAGGGATGGCGCGCAGAGTGGCGAGGTCGTACCCGACTTTGACTTGCTCGGACATCAGTTAGTCATAGGCGAGTTGGCAACAGGCACAAGTGAGTTTCCGTTCGCTTCGCGGCAGCCGGAGGGATGAAACACGCAAGGGCCCCGTTTGATTCTATTGGTTTTTTCGTCTTCGCGTTGCAGGTTAGGCGAATCAAAGCCTGCGCACTCCGCGAGATCGTCGACAGTTGTCCCCGCTGGCGGACCGTCGACACTTTCGCCGATGCCTCTGTCCAGCCTCGCCGCTGGTCACTCACGATGCGCCGCCAGAGAGCGCGCGTCCGCCGCGCACCGAAGTATAACGCTTCAAAAACGGCGCAAGTAATCAAGTTGATTGCAGGTGGC
>CAVUIJ010000020.1:0-8914 GCA_963741505.1 uncultured Alphaproteobacteria bacterium
GAGCGTACCCGCATTCGTACCCTCGCGAATTTTAGCCTGCACGAGGACTCGAACCACCGCCCGCTTCCCGCTCTGCGTGCAAAATGGTCGGTCATACACCGTGACGTTCTGCCGCCGTGAGACCCGAAAATGCGGCCGGCCTGGAGACATCCGCCGACGGCCGCGCAATGT
Organism: uncultured Alphaproteobacteria bacterium; assembly: GCA_963741505.1. Taxonomy (GTDB): domain Bacteria; phylum Pseudomonadota; class Alphaproteobacteria; order Rhizobiales; family Hyphomicrobiaceae; genus JAKFWF01. The sequence continues at coordinate 172 of CAVUIJ010000020.1, forward strand.
CGGCAGTGGGTGTTGATGACGGCAAATTCAGACCACAAAATCACGACATGCAATTCACAGGTAGTCAATGGGTCCGGCCTTTTTCAAAGTGCCTTTCAAGGCCTTCCCGTAACTGAGTATTTTTATGGGGGAGTATTCTTAACTGGGTATTGTGCAGCACGATCGTCACCAGCAATCTGCCGTTCGACGAATGGACCTCCGTGTTCGGCTCCGAACGCCTGACCGGCGCGCTGCTCGACCGGCTGACCCATCACGTGCACATCCTCGAGATGAACGGCGAGAGCTATCGACTGGCCCACTCCAAACGCCGCGCCCCTAAGATCAAAACCGACACGCCAGCGGCCGAAGATCAGAACTGAAAAAGAGGCCGCGAACGCAAGAAGGCCCCCGCGCGCGGGGGCCTTCTTGCGTTCATGACTGATGCATTATTACTCCGGCCCGCCGATGGAAAATTGCTCCGGCGTTGACAATCAGCTTGTGCGCGAACCTCGAACGAACCAACGAACGTCAAGAGCACAACGAAACCAGCGGCCGCGAGCATAAGGCGGCACCAGAAACGAACGGACATATTCGACCTCAAAAAATATCTGGTTGTCAATACTCGTCAGCGCACATCACACTAAGCGACAAACAAGGGCCAGCACAAGTAGCAACGTCAATTCTTGCTATTAGTGCTTGGACGGCCGATTTTCTGCCAGCCGTACAGACCTAAGCAGAGGCGCCAGCGATACCGATCACTGCACCGCCAATTGCGCCTCCGAAAGACAGACGCTACCCGGCATCGCCGATGTCGAGACACCGGTCGACCCGTGACATGTGGCTTTCGAGGCGATCCCTGTGCTCTGACACGGCCGCTAAATCGGAGTGGAAAATTCCGAGGTGGCTGCCTACCGAGGTGAGGCGCGATTTGACGAACGCCATATCCTCTCGCGTGATCGCGACTTACGCTTGACGGGAGGGGATGATGTTTTCCGGAGCCGTGGCGCTTCGCAGGCGTTCACCCAACGGGAGCCTGCGAGCGACCGGCGGATGGAGGTCCCCTGCCCGCCCGCTTACCGCAATACAAGGGTGAGCGTTCTTCGGAGAAAATCGAGCTCTGATCCCTTTGACGCGATACCCTAAGACCGGACGTGGTCGACGGCGCTTCTCGCGTCGTCGAGTGCGGTGGTGCCGATGACCGCTAATGGGATTGACCGCCAGTGTCGGTTGGACCTCCGATACCGACCGTCATCGCCGACGTGGAAACCTCAAGATCCGTGTCAGTGCGCGACTTCCGCATTTGGGATCAAGCCATGAGTACCACCCACCACCGCTTGCAAACGATCGCGGTGATCCGATAGCCTCCTTTGACCGGCCAACGTGACGGGCCAAAACCGGCCGCACACAGACACGGATCATCAGACAGCGTGTGTTTTTCGTTCATGCCAGCAGATGATGCTGGCGAGCAATTTTTGCTGCACCGCAACGGAATTATAGCCTTTGTGGCGTCAGACGGTCGGTCTCGGATGATCACCGACCATCACCGCGTATATCGACTTTACACCGTCGCCGGTTGAGGTTGACCCAGTCCCGACTTTCGTGGCCAAGCCTTTTTGCAGTGCGTCGTGGGGTGCGCGACTGTCCAAGCGCAATCGGCGACGTGTTCTGATGCACACAAGAATCAGAGCCTCGCACTTTTGTGTTTGACAGGCCCACTTCCGCCGGGCGACTATTATATGAACTGCTCATGAGATGGCGATTGACCGAGACCGCCTCCGAGCAAACACAACAGCAGAGAGCGCCATCGGTGGGCGCGTTATTCCAGTGGGTCAACCCGCGGAAGCGCTGCTCGGCACGCCGACGCGTCATCGGCCCATGCATCCAAAAAAGACCCCCTACGATGAACCCACGCCCCACCCGAAACGGTCATGCCAATGCGGTCCGGTTTTCGGCAGCCGTGATGCTATTGCTGACGGCGGCCTTACTCTTCGCGCTGCCACCCCAGGCACGTGCCACCAACACCCCCACATATTATATCGACAGATCGGCACCCCGGGGCAGCGTGATAATGACGATCGCGTGCAATAAGACCGGAATAAAGCGCTGCTATCGACAATGCGAAGCGCGATACCACTCGGCCAGATGGGACAAGGTCAGAATCATCAAAAGAGATTACATGGCGGCGTGCAGGAATACTTGTCGCGCGGTCCATGGCTGTGCAACAGGTTATTAGCCCCGGTACTCATCGTGAGGAAAACGTGTAGGACCGATCCCCATCCCTCGGCATAGCGCGGCATTTGGAGGATTAGGCGTCCGCTAGTCGTCCGCCGCACCCATCGCCTGACGTACATCTCAAGCGCAGTCGCGGCCGAAACCGCGCTGCGCTTTTGCTCATAAAGCCGAGATGCTTTCTAGAAAAAATTTGCACTCGTTTTTGCCGCCACCGTGAGACCGGTCGGCGAGAACTGGTACGGCCGCAGTTGACCGGGGACAAGAATGCCGGCCTTTGACCTCAACAAATTTTTTGTTGCGGTGCATGAGTCTGCAATTTGGCCCACCTCGAAATCTCGCTGCGACGCAGCACGATGGCCGCTATCTGACTTATCGCGTTGCCGGTCACCACTGCCGCCTGCAATAGTCGGTAACGGAGGCGGTGCGGGAGTCGATTGAACGTTGTTAAGGGCTCATGCTGACCCATGCACTAAGTCGCTGCGCGACAGCCCGCTGAGGCGGGCGCTTTGGCCGACAAGCCGGTAACCAGTCGAGACGAGATGTGTAACGGGGTGGGGAGCCCCGTCCTGAGGATCGAGGTGTTTGGCAACCTCACTCAGGACAAGTCTCCCCATGACCGACACTATCACCGTCACGCCGCTCCGCCAGCGCATGCTGGAGGATATGACTTCCAGGCAACTCGCCAAGGGCACCCAGATCGGCCACGTCCGCGCCTGCAGGCGCTTCGCGGCGTGGCTCAAGCGCTCCCCCGACACTGCGACCGTCGATGAAGTGCGGCTCTTCCAGCTGCACCTGATGGAGAACGGCACGTCGATCCAGACGCGCAACCGCACCATGACGGGGCTCAGGTTCCTGTTCCGCGTCACCATGCGCCGGCTCGATCTCGCCAACGAGATCCATCACATCAAGGAGCCGACGCGGATCCCGCAGATTCTCAGCGCCGAGGAGGCGGCTCGGTTGCTCTCGATGGCCGACAACCTGCAGGCCCGCGTGCTGCTATCGATCGGCTATGGCGCCGGCTTGCGCGTCAGCGAGGCGGTCAAGCTCAAGGTCAAGCATATCGATCGCTCGCTCGAGATCATCCGCGTCGAGCAGGGCAAAGGCCGCAAGGACCGGCAAGTGATGCTGTCGCCGGAGCTTTACGCCCTGCTGCGCGAATGGTGGCCGGAGCGGAGCACGCACAATGACGAGGGCGTGCCGTCAGCCGAGCGCTGGCTGTTCCCCGGCCGCGGCGACAACACACATCTGACGGCGCGGCAGGTGACGCGCCTCTTCCAGCAGTCGCTTGCCGCCGCCGGCATCAAGAAGCACGTGACCCTGCATGCGCTGCGGCACTCGTTCGCGACGCATCTGTTCGACCGCGGCGTTGATATCCGGACGATCCAGGCACTTCTCGGACACGAGAAGTTGGAAACTACTGCGCGCTACACGCGGGTTGCCACCGGCTTGATCACGGCGGTCGAAAGCCCGCTCGATCAGCTGGCGATGCCGCACGGTGCGCGGCGCCGGCGCGGCAAGCGTAAGCCCACGGATGACACGGCGGCGTAGAGCCGCCGAATGTCAAGGCCCGCTCTGGAGGTCGCGGACATATTCCGCGACCATGGTGCTGCTTGGCGTGATTGCAACCGCGGCCACGTCAGTCTTGCCCAGTTGAAGGTGATGAGTGCCATCGAGCGTTGCAGAACCGCAGCGCTCGGCGGCCATGTTGCGCGTTGCGAGAACGCGGCCTGCGGCCACACGACGATCGCATTCAACAGTTGCCGCAATCGCAGCTGCCCGAAGTGCCAAGGTGCGGCCGCGCGCCGATGGCTCGATGACCGCCGGGCCGAGTTGCTGCCCGTGCCCTACTTCCACGTCGTCTACACGTTGCCAGCTCCGATCGCCGACTTCGCCTACACCAACAAGGCGGTGATCTACGACATCCTGTTCAAGGCTTCGGCTGAAGCAACGCTGACGATTGCTGCCGACAAGAAGCGGCTCGGCGCCAGGATCGGCATCACCTCGGTGCTGCACACTTGGGGCTCGGCCATGACGCATCATCCGCACGTGCACATGATCGTGCCGGGCGGCGGCCTATCGGAGGATGGCACGCGTTGGATCGCGTGCCGGTCCGACTTCTTCCTGCCCGTGCGCGTGCTCTCGCGGCTGTTCCGCCGCCTCGTCGTCGAGATGCTCGGCGCGGCCCATGCGAGCGGCAAGCTCGCCTTCTTCGGCGCGCACGCCGGGCTCGTTGACGCGCAAGCGTTCGCCGCCTTCCTTGCACCCCTGAAACGCTGCGAATGGGTCGTTTACGCCAAGCAACCGTTCGCCGGGCCCGAGCAGGTCCTGGCCTACCTCTCGCGCTACACGCACCGCATCGCCATCTCGAACCGGCGTCTCGTTGCCGCCGATGCAACCGCGGTCTCGTTCAAATACAAAGACTATCGCCTCGATGGCGACGCGCGCTTCAAGACCATGACGCTAGCGACAGCCGAGTTCATCCGGCGCTTCCTCTCACACGTGCTCCCGAAAGGCTTCCATCGCATCCGGCACTACGGCCTTCTCGCCAATGGCCAGCGCGCCGACAATGTCGCCAATGCCAGAAAGCTGCTCGCGGTGCCAGCGCCCGTCGAGGCAGCCGAGCCCGAGCCGAACAGCTCCGATGATCCGGCAGAGCGCGTGCACCCGCGCGCCTGTCCGTGCTGCGGCTCGACGATGCTCATCATCGAGGTCTTCGCGCGGGGAGAGATGCCGCGTCATCGGCCGACGCCGATCGTGATCCGGATTGACACGTCATGAGTACCGGCCACACCCGCGACGACAACTTCGGCCTCGTGATCGGCTGGCAAGCCGCCGGCGTGGAACCCGCTCGGCCGCATCCGATCATCAGAACCGCCCCGATACTTGATCAGCCACCTTCGATCACGGCTGCGACGCCTGTCAGGCACCACCTGGCCTGCCATCCGCCGCCGCAAGCAGCCTCACCGCTGGCCGGCGCGCTCCGCAACAGGCGAGAGCGCAAGCTCAAATCCCCATAGAGCCCGCGGCACCACTCTGCCAAACCTCCCGCGACTTCGTGCCTGGGCGCTTCTCGAACGTCGGCCCGAGACCGCCGCACCCACATCCATGCCGACGTTCAAGAAACCTGCACCGTAGCGGTCGTCGGCAGTAAACTTCAACCAGACGATTTGTCGTCAGCTCATTGGAAGAATAGCGGATATGCTCGGCGAAACCTAACCCACCTACGGCTCGATCGCCAACGATGCTTTGGCGATCTTCTCCGCCACGCCAGCCGAAGCTTTGCCTGCTCGACGGGGTGGCGTTCTGCGTGAGCTGTGCGCGTCGAGACAGTCTACCCCCACGAGACAAACACTAACCGCAGCCGTCACCGGTCTGGCCGTCGGCAAGGTTGGTGCGGCTGCACGCTCGCAACAGTTGATCCGTCGGCATTGCTTAAATTTTCTAATAGCTGCCATAAGAAACGATTTTGACAGAGTAGCTCCCCTCGTGGCACGCTTTTCAAGTCCTGTGACAGTTAGCCCCAATTTGAGAAGGTCGCGCACGGGCGACATCGGCGACGTGACTTTCGTCTCACGCCATCTTGAGGACGCAAAAAGGAGGGTGATAGATGCCAGCAAGAACTTGGGTTGCCGCCACTGCGGCAGCCGCCGTCGGGTTGTTCGTCTCAGCAAGCGCATCGATCGCCCAGGATAAGAAAGTCCGCTTGCAGGTCGCCGGTGCATTCCCGTCGAGCACGGGCTTGCTCGGACCGACTCAGACTTATCTCGTCGATACGCTGCGCAAGGTGTCCGGCGGCTCAATCGATGCCAAGTTCTTCGAGCCTGGAGCACTCGTTCCGGCCAGCCAATACTTCGATGCCGTAGCCAACGGCTCGCTCGACTCGGCATGGACCGTCACCGGCTTCTTCACCGGCAAGGACATCGCCTTCGCCATGTACGCATCGGTGCCGTTCGGCCCTGAAGCCGGCGAGTACATGGGGTGGATGAACCACGGCGGCGGCCGCCAGCTCTATGACGAGTTGCATGCCAAGTACAATATCGTGGCGCTTCCCTGCGGACTGATCGCGCCCGAGGCCTCGGGCTGGTTCCGCAAGGAGATCAAGGGGCCGGAGGATCTGAAGGGCCTTAAAATGCGCTTTTTCGGGCTTGGCGCCAACGTCATGCAGAAACTCGGCGTCGCCACTCAACTGCTGCAGGCCGGTGAGATCTTCCAGGCCCTCCAGCTTGGCACCATCGATGCCACCGAATTCTCGATGCCGGTGATGGACTTGACGCTCGGCTTCCACCAAGTCGCCAAACACTACTACTTCCCCGGCTGGCACCAGATGTCGACGATCAATTCGCTCTACGTGTCGAAGGCGAAATGGGCCGAGTTCTCCGATACGCAGAAAGAGCAGGTTCGCGTCGCCTGTGACTCGACCATGCTGCGGCAGTTCGTCGAAGGCGAGTTAGTGCAGGGCAAAGCGATCAAAGAGATCGAATCGAAGGGCGTCACGCTTCATTACTGGCCGAAAGAGATGATCGAGCTCTATCGCAAGGCCTGGATCGAGGTCGCCAAGGAGCAGACCGAGAAAAGCCCGGAATTCAAGAAGGCCTGGGACAGCTACTCGGCCTTCCGTGCCGATTACAAGGTCTGGAAGGACTACGGCTACCTCAAAGAATAGCCTTGTGTCGGGGATCCGGCGGGTGCCCCGGGGGCGCCGATACTGCATTCAGGCTCAGATCAGCATGGTCGACGGTCAGTTGCGCTTCAGCTGAAGCGGACTGGCCGTCAGCCAGGCCGTCTCGGTATGGTTACAGCGTCGGGCCGACTGCCCTCGCAGAGCTTTCAGAGGTGACGCGTGCGCTCTCTCCTTGTCTTGAGCAATGCCATCAATACCGTGCTGCGAAGGATCGCCCAGATCGGCGCCTGGTTCTTCCTGGCCTGCATCATCACGATCTGCTTCGATGTCATTTCGCGCAAATTCGGCTTCCAATTGAACATCGCCGGCGTAGATCTCGGCTCGACGCGCCTGCAGGAGCTCGAATGGCATTTCCATGGCATGCTTTTTCTGACCTGGCTCGGATATGCCTACGTGCGTGACAGCCACGTGCGCATCGACGTGTTCACGGCCGGGATGTCACCGCGGCGGCAGGCCTGGTTCGAGCTGTTCGGCTGCGTGGTCTTCGCCTTGCCCTACTTGCTGGTGGCGCTGCCCCACGCCCATGAATTCTTCCTCGTCTCCTTCTTCCAGAACGAGGGTTCGCCCGCGCCCAACGGGCTCGCCATGCGCTGGATCATCAAGGGGTTTCTTTATTTTGCCTTCTGGTCCGTGCTGCTTGCGGTCATCTCCGTGATGTGCCGGCGCATCGTCTATCTGTTCGGTGACCCCGGGCTTGCCGAGGCGGCTATGCCTACTGGTACAACAAGGCCCATTGAGGGGATCGAGTGATGTTGGACTGGTTCATCGATCATCTCGCAGTCATCATGTTCCTAGTGCTGACGGTCATCATGTTCGTCGGCTATCCGGTCGCCTTCGTGCTTGGCGCCACGGGTGTATTCTTCGCTCTGCTGGGCATCTGGGCTGGCGTGTTCAAGCCGGCACAGTTCGCCTCGCTGCTTCCGCGCATCTATGCGCAGGCGGTCGAGAACCAGGCACTGGTGGCAATCCCAATGTTCATCTTCATGGGAACGATGCTGGAGAAATCCAAGGTCGCCGAACAGTTGCTCTATGCTTTGCAGGTGCTGTTGCGCCGGGTGCCAGGTGGGCTTGCCATTGCCGTGACGCTGCTTGGCACCATCATGGCGGCGACCACCGGCATTGTCGGTGCTTCGGTCGTCATGCTGACGCTGATCGCCCTGCCGGTGATGATGAAGTCCGGCTACCAGAAGGAGCTTGCGGTCGGCACCATCGCCTCGGCCGGCACGCTCGGCATCCTAATCCCGCCGTCGATCATGTTGGTCATCATGGGCGACCTGATGACCGTCCCGGTCGGCACTTTGTTCGCCGGCGCCATCCTTCCCGGCCTCCTCATGTCGAGCCTTACGTGGTCTACATAGTCGCCTTGTGTACGTTCAGGCCGTCGCTGGCGCCGCCGCTTGGCGCCCACGAAGGGCCCCAGAACCGTGCCGAGCTGATCACGCTGGTCACATGGAGCTTTGCTCCCGCCGCATTTCTAATCACGCTGGTGCTCGGCTCCATCTTCGCCGGCTGGGCGACACCGACGGAGGCTGCCGGCGTCGGCTGCTTCGGCGCCATCCTGCTTGCCATCCTCAACCGCCAGTTCAATTTCAATATACTGCAGCAGGTGATGTTCGAGTCGGCGACGACCAATGCGCTGGTGTTCTTCATCGTGTTCGGCGCAACGCTGTTCTCCTACGTTTTCCGCGCACTCGGCGGCGACGACGTGGTGGCCGAATTGCTGAAGCACATGGGTATAAACACCGGCTGGGAGATGCTCACCTTCGTCATGGTGCTGGTGTTCTTCATGGGTTTCTTCTTCGATTGGATCGAGATCTGCCTCGTCGTCATTCCGATCTTCGCGCCGATCCT